>DATKTZ010000036.1:0-145527 GCA_035530815.1 Acidimicrobiales bacterium | reverse complement strand
CGTGATGAGGGCCCTGGGTCGGAACCGAGTACTCAGACAGAATTTGACCTGGGAAGTCGGACGGTGAGCAAGCACCGCTGGGCCAATTGGTTCAGTTGGTCAAGGCAAACCGGTGGGTCCAATTAGGACACACGCTGTCAGGAGCGAATGACAACGTTTAGTGGCTCGTCGCCACGTATCATCCGGTCGATCTGCTCACGCACGAGTCGTACCAGGCGCGGGGTCATCGCCGAGGTGGCGCCGCCGACGTGAGGCGAGATGAGCACGTTGGCCAATGAGAACAGCCGATGGCCGTCGGGGAGCGGTTCGGGATCGGTCACGTCCAGCGCCAGTCGGATGCGCCCCGAACTCGCGTGCGCGACCAACGCGTCGGTGTCGCCGACGGGTCCGCGCGAGACGTTGACCACCAGCGCACCGTCTCTCACGCGGGCGAGGAACGCGTCATCGATGAGGTGCCTGGTCGCTTCGGTGAGCGGCACCGCGACCACCACCACGTCGGCGTCGGGCAGCAGTACGCCTAACTCGTCGATGGCGTGCACCGATCCGCGCGCGGTGTCGCGCGCGGTGCGCGCCACTCGAACGATGTCGACCTCGAAGGGGATGAGCCGGTCCTCGATCGCCTTGCCGATGCCGCCGTAGCCGACGAGCAGGACTCGGCAGTCCGCGAGGCCGCGGTAGCGTCCGGGCGCCCAGCGCCCCTGGGCAGCGGCGCGCACGAAGTCGGCGACGCCACGCTGGGAGGCCAATATCAGCGTCAGCGCGAGTTCCGAGGTGGCGGTCTCGTGTACCGAGGCCGCGTTGGCGAAGACGTGCCCGGGTGGCAGGGCGTCGCCAACCCCGTCGTAGCCGTCGGACTGGCTCTGCACCAGCCGCGTGCGCACGCCTCGGAGCCGGTCCAGCAGGGCGAGGGTGCTCATATAGGGCGGGATGACCATGTCGATCTGGGGTTCGGGCGACGGACCCGCCATGTCCCACACAATGACCCGAACATCAGTTGAGTGGTCATCGAGCGTGTCTCGGAGTTCCTCGTTGGGGACGCTCACGACGAGAACAGCGTTGCTCACCGTCTAATCCTACCGGGCTTGGTGCTGTCTTCTCGGATTGGACCGTGCCGCGGGGCCATCCGACCTGGCGCCACGGAGCGAGTGGAGATCCGGAGGCTGGCTGGGAGTTACAGCGAGCGCGCAAGCGAAGGGCGCAGAGCTGGGCTCTTCTCTCAGCGAACGAACGGGCACGTTGTGCCTGCGCGGCGCGATCCTAGGAGATCGCTCGAGGGTCCTTCGAAGGTGTCTCGGCGCGTTGGTTCGATGGCAGCGGCGAGGGTCGACCCAGCAGGTAGCCCTGTCCCCACTTGACGCCGAGCCTTAGAAGCACGTTAAGTTCGGCGTCGGTCTCGATTCCTTCGGCCAAGAGCATCGTCTCGGTGCTTTCGCTGAACGCGACGAGTGCGATGGCCAACGCCTGGCGAGTCACGTCGCGGTCGATGAGGCTGACGAGGCTGATATCGAGCTTGATGATGTCGGGGCTGAGTTGCACTATGTGGCGCAGGCTGGCGTAGCCGGCGCCGGCATCGTCGACGGCCAACTTAGCCCCGAGTGCACGAATGGGATCAAATGCGCGCTTGATCGCTTGGTAATCATCGACGAAGACGTGCTCGGTCATTTCGAAGACCAAGCGTTCCCAGGGCGTCGCGGGATTACAGTGCGTGCGCAGGTCGCTCAGGATGGCGGCGGGCGACACGTTGATCGCCACGAACGTATCGTCTGGAACCAGGTGGAACAACTCGGAGGCATTCCGCGCCGCCCGGACCTCAAGGTCAACGCCTAAACCCACGCTCGCGGCCTCGCTGAACCAGACGTCGGGTCCCCGTCTGGGTTCGTCACTGAAGCGGGCGAGCGCTTCGTAGCCCACCACCGTGTTGCTCGTGAGGTCGAAGATTGGTTGAAAGACCATGGCGGGTCCCTTGCCGGCGAGAACACCCTCAATCCGGGCACGTCGAAGGTTCAGTGGTTCGCGGGTGACGGCGTTGACGTGTCCGGCGAGGTCGAGTTCGGCTCGCATGCTCTCATTCCGGGAACGCAATTTCACGTAGGCCTGTCGCGTGCGTAGGAGATTTCGGGTTCGCAGCACAACCTGCGTGGCGTCGAGGGGCTTGATAAGGAAGTCGTGCGCACCCAAGTCGAGTGAGCGAACCAGTGCTTCCTCGGTGGTATCGGCCGTGAGGACGATGATGGGCAGGAACTGCCCGGCGGCGTAGCGGGTGATGATATCGAGCAGTTGGAAGCCGTCGAGGTGGGGCATGTGCAGATCCAGCATCACCAGATCGGGAGAGTGTTCCAGAACAAGACTGGGTACCTCGCGCGACTCGTTGGTCGCTATCACCTTGGTGAGTCCAGCCCGGCTCAAGATATGGGTGAGCAGGGACGTGTTCGCCTCATGGTCGTCGACGACCAGGATCCGGGAATCGTCAACCTCTCTCAGAGCTCCATCAATATTCATCCGGCGTCAACTCCTCCCGGTTCACTCGAGCGTTCAATGTGACGCTGGGGGTTGTTGATCCACGACAACAGTTCGACGAGATCAAGGGGCTTGGTGAGATAGCCGTCAGCCCCCAGGTTCATGAGGCGTCGCGATTGTCCGGACGATGCGTCGGCGCTGACGATGACCACGGGGATTGCGTGGGTCGATTGCTCGGCTCGAAGGCGGCGTAGAACTTCTTCACCCGACATGTCGGGCAGGTGAAGGTCGAGCAGGATCAGATCAGGCAGGTTGGCCGTCGCCAATTCGAGTCCGCGCCGCCCCTGGAGCGCGTGAAGCAGACGCCCGCCGCCGCGCCGGGTCACCACCTGGTCTACGAGTCGCCAGTTGGCGAGGTTGTCCTCTATGTAGAGGATGGTGATCGCGCGTGTCGTGGAGGGGGTCGCGATCTCCGCCCCATCGTCGGCCCCTTCGGATGGCCCGAGTGAGGGTTGTCGATCGTCGCGGGCTGGGGATGGGTGGTCCGACACTGCCAGGGGAAGTGTCAGGGTGAAGGCGCTGCCTACGCCGACCGTGGAGGTAGCTTCGATGCGTCCGCCCATCGCTCGGGCGAGACCCTGCGACAGCGCCAGGCCGACACCGGTTCCCTCAACGTCGCTGGCTTCCGCGCCGAGGCGTTCAAATGGGGTGAACAGACGTCCGACATCGGAATCGATCATGCCGATTCCCGTGTCGGCCACGGTGAGTGCGAGGGAGCCCTCGTCGGTCACCTCGCACGACAAGAGGATGCTGCCCCCGTGACGGTTGTACTTGATGGCGTTGGACAGCAGGTTGAGCAGAATTTGTTTGATCCTCTGGCGATCGGCGCGTACGTGATAGCGGCATTCGTCCTCGTGTGCGAAGGTGATCGATACTCCTCGCTCAACGGCGAGGGGTTGGACCAGATCGGTGACCTCGCTCACCGCGTCCGAGACCAGCACGAACTCGGTGGAAAGGGTCAGCTCCCCCGATTCGATGCGAGCGATATCGAGCACTTCGTTGATCAGATCCAAGAGGTGGACGCCCGCTCGTCGGATCTGGTGCACCGCATCAGCCTGGTTCGCGGCGAGGGCGTCCATCTCCAGTAACTGGGCGAAGCCCAGCACCGCATTGAGCGGCGTGCGCAGTTCGTGGCTCATCCTCGACAAGAAGCGGCTCTTGGCTAGATTGGCTGAGTCCGCGAGTGCACGCGCCTCTTGAATCTCCGTGAGCAGGGCGTCCTGTTCGCTCACGTCACGACATACGACCAGGATGCGCCCCGTGTTCGCCCATCCGTTCACCCTTCGCGTGCGCATCTCGAGAACTCTTTCGGCCTTGCTACCTCGCCCACTTCGATAGCGCGCGGTACTCTCCCGCAGTCGCCCATCGCGTACGTCTTCGAGTTGGCGGCGGAATTCGGAGCGCTGCTCTGTGAGGATGATCTCGGTAAGTTCAGCTCCGACGTTCGCCGCGGCGTGCGCGTCGATACCCACACGACTGGGCCTGCTGATCCATTGAATCCTCAATTCATCGTCGATGATGTACAGCGTGTCGGGATTTGCCTCGATGAGGGCGGCGAGGCGGGCTTCACGCTCTGCGATCCCGCGTTGGGCTTCACGTTCGACGGTGACGTCGAGCCACATCCCCTGCAATTGCGCTTCGCCATCGATGTGAACTCGCGTCACGTGCAGTTCGAGAAGACGGTGTCGGTCGGTGTGAACCTCCACGGTCAGGTGAGCGTTGGCCGGCGACTCATTGTGTGGGTCGCCGAGCTCGCGCATGGTGGTCTCGATTCGTCGGGCATCGTCCTGCGAGAGCCATTCGCGAATTCCGCCGCGCGCTTGCAGTGTCGCGGGTGCGATTCCCATTATTCGAAGACTGTTGTCGCTGACGAAGGTGATCGTGCCGTCGAGGGTCGCTCGAGTGAACACCGCCGAACCCGACGTCACAAGCTGGTTGAGGAATGCTCGCGCCTGGTCGATCTCACTCTCGCGACGACGGATGTTGAGTCCCACCTCGGTGATGCGCCGTGAGAGTTCTCCCAGTTCGTCGGGCTGATCATCGGGTTCTGGAATCTCGTCTCCCGAGTCCATGAGTTCGCTGAGCTCTCCAAGTCGTCGCACTCGACGAAGGATCGATCGCGAGAAGATCGATGAGCCCATGATCCCGAGAAGCCCCCCGACGATCACCAGTGTGATCGCGGCAGCGAGACCGAAGTCCTGCCAGAATTGGAATCGACCCAAACGCTGCTTCAACAGTGAGTCCTCGGTGCGGATCATCTGAGCAACCGAGGAATGGACCGCATCTGACGCGGCGAGTTCATGAGCGAGCCACGTCTGCAGTCGTGGTGACCTCTCGTTGAGCTGGCTCGGAAGCGCCGAATAGTTGTCAACGAGTCCGCGCAGCGCCGTGGCGCGAGCCAGTTCGACCGGGTTGTCACGCACAAGGTTCTCGAGCGATACCGTTGCCGCAGAGAGCGATGTCGCCGCGCTCGTGGATTGTGTGAGGTACCCACTATTGCCGGTGAGGAGGTAGCCGCTGTTGGCTGACTGGACGTCATTTCGCAACGTCGAAATCTGTTGGAGTTGACTTTGAACCTGGCGTGTGTGCTCCACCCAGCGTTGGGCGGACTGCCCCTCGCTGACCACGAGAAGAAACAGCGAGGCCGTCAGCAAGAGCGCCACGAGGGGCAACCCCACGACGAGCAGACCCCGTGAACGCAGGGACCGCCGCCTCCGCACTGCGTTCATGTCCACCTCGCGTTGGCTCGATCGCATCGCCGCCCTGGCTCAGCCAAGTCTAAGGGTCACATAGTTTTGATTTGCCGCGCCCAATTGAATTGTTTCACCCGCAAGATGTGGTGACGGAAGCGCGATGCAGCAGGGAGACTTGGTGGAGGAATTTCCTAATGTATATTCAGTCAATAACCTTAATGATTATTGAGCTTTCTGAGGAATTTCTTAGAGAGTCGCCGAACCTTGTAATCATTGGCGACTTCGCGACAATCACGTAATGGTTGTCGTGCGAGGTCGTAGTGTGCTCGGAACGAACTCGACCCTGGCGACGCCGTACGATTGCGCCCCAGTGTTGTCCTCTGGGGACGTACTGGTGCCAGGGGTGCGCCGTACTTGTGGAACTTGAGGGCTAGTTTTGACGCATGAATTCCCGGATGATCGCAATTCTGTCCAGGTTCCAAGAATTGGTCTATTCGCCGAGCACGGCGGCTCTCTTCTTTCCCGTAGCCGCGTTCATTGCAGTGGTGTCGGTCATGCCCGGCGCGCACTGGTCCCGTTCGTCGCTGGTGGTGTTGTACTTCGCGGCTGGTGGGGCCGTCTTCGCGGTGGCATTGCGACTCTCTCTAGGCCGTCACGCGCCAGACTGGAACGTCTACCTCGAGATGGTGATGTCGATCATCTTCATCAGCCTGCTGGCAGCGGTGGGTCCGCGCGGTCACGTGAACTTCGCGGTGATGTACTTCTGGCTCATCTTGTTCGTGGCTCTGTACTTTCGCCCGCGCATCGCGCTGAGCTACATTGCCCTCGCGGGCCTCTCGTACGTGGTGGTCCTCGGTGTGGGACCGAGCGTCACCAAGCCGGTGATTGCGTGGTTTTCGATCTTCGGCACTGGGATGGTACTGGCGGTTGTGGTCCTCGGTCTGGTTCAGACACTGCACCAGATGGGGCGTCAGGACGTGTTGACCGGATTGCCCAACCGGCGTTCGTGGGAGGATCGCGTGGAAGAAGAGATCGAGCGGGCGCGTCGCGACGGAACGCCCTTGTCACTCGCCGTGATCGATATCGACCATTTCAAAGCGGTGAACGATCGTGACGGGCATCACGTCGGCGATCGACTGCTGCGCGAATTCGCGACGGGGTGGAGTGAGACGACCCGCACCGGTGGTGACTTTCTGGCCCGGATCGGCGGCGACGAGTTTGGCTACCTCGCTCCCGGGTCCGACGAGATGAGAGTCCAGAGGGCGGTGGTGCGCCTGAGTGAGGTGACGCCGAACGGGGTCACGAGTTCCATCGGGACTGCGACGTGGGATGGTGTGGAGAGCGCGGCGGAGTTCTTTCGTCGGGCGGACGAGGCAATGTATCGAGCCAAGCGTAGGTCTCGGGCGGCGTAGAGGCTCTCGAGCGCCGGGCGGGTGTCGCGTTCTCGCAGTGGCCGAGTTCAGTCGATCCAGTAGCGCCGCACGCCCGGCTGGGTGGCGCGGGTGTTCGAGGTCGACTCACCGGGCACGATCGACTCGAGTACTCCGCCGCAGCGCTCGATGGCGCGCGCGGATCCCTCGTTGTCGTCGTCGCAGGTCACCAGCACTCGCGTGACCCCCTCGCTGCGCGCGACGACGAGTGCCTGGCGCAGTATCTCGGTGGCGTAGCCCCGGCGCCGCCAGGCCGGCAGCACGCAGTACCCGATGTGGCCGCCGCGTTCGAGCAGGTAGTCGTTCAACTCGAAGCGGATCGACGCCCGCCCGATGATCTCGCCGTCCACGTCGGCGCAGAGTTGGGTGCCGCGAACCCAGTGCTCGGGCACGCCGACGCCTCGGCGGTGCTCATCCAGCTCGGCGAGAAAGTTGGACCACGGCGTCGAGGGACTCCAGCCCAACAGGAAGGGGAAGTCGTCGAGAGCCAAGACCTCGTGGGCTGCGATCGCACTGTCGCGGTCGTGTTCTCGATACGGTCGCAGGCGCACATCCATGCCGGTGACTTTACGCGACGCCCCGGCCCCGTTAGGCGCCGACGAGCGAGTGGCCGACGACGTCGGCGACCGACAGCGTCGGCGTGGCGAGAAGGTCGCGGTAGGCGCTGACGTCGGCGCGACGCAGCATGAGCGATCGATACAGTCCCGCCGAGGTGATGTCGCCGGCGAGTTGAACCCCGGTGATGGTCGCGCCTCGCAGGTACACCGAGCGCAGCACCCCGTTGGCGCGCCAGCGCACGATCTCGTCGGGCTCCTCGAGCGTGCCCATCGCCACGATCGGGATGCCGAGGTGCTTCAGGCTGTTCATCGCCTCGGCACCGTCGTAGGCGAAGCCCGCGCCGAGCAGGTTGCGCGCGGCGATCTTCGCCTGGCCCACCGCGTTGGGGAAGTTGGCGTGCACGAACCGCTTGCCGGTGAGCCAGTCGGCCGCCTCGGCGACGTCGCCCGCCGCGACCACGTCGGGCGCGGAGGTGCGCAGCCGGTCGTCGACGTGCACACCCCAGCCGGTCACGATTCCGCTGGAGCCGAGGAACTCGACGTGGGGCTTCACGCCGGTCGCCGCGATCACGAGGTCCGCGTCCAACTCGCGCCCGTCGGCGAGGCGCACGCCGCGAGCCGTCGCCCCGCCGATGAAGGCCTGCGCCTCGACGCCGAGCTCGAGTTGCACGCCCCGGGCGCGAAGTCCCGCCTCGGCGATGGCCGCCGTCTCGGGGTCGAGGATTCGCGGCATCACCCAGGTGCGCCGGCCGATCACGGTGACCTGCACGCCGAGACCCGCGAGGAGCAGGGACAACTCGACGCCGATGAGGCCGTTGCCCACGATCACCGCGCTGCGTGCCTCGTGGTGGTGCACCTGGGCCACCAGGTGCTCGGCCATGCGCAGTGACTTGAAGTCCAAGACGCCGGGCAACTCGACGCCCTCGAGCGGTGCGTGCAGACGACTGCCCGACGCGATGACGAGCCCCTCGTAGCCGATGCGACTCTCGTCGTGCAGCACCACCTCGTGGTTGTCGACGTCGATCGCCACGACCGGCGCCTCGCGGCGCTCGGTGATGCCCCAACGCGCCGCGACGTCGACGCCCTTCCAGTAGAGGGTGTTGGTGCGCCCGGTGAGGAAGTGGTCGGCCATGGCGGCCGGGGAGTACGGGGGGTAGGGCTCGGTGCACAGTGCGCTCACGGTGCCCGTGGGATCATTCGCGCGAAGCGTCAGGGCCGCGGTGATGCCCGCGGGTCCCGTCCCGATGACGACCGCCTTCATCAGTGCACCAGGAGCCGGTACTCGTCGGGAAATGGCGACGCGACGTAGGGCGAGATCATCTCGCGGCACAGGGCCTCGATCGCGGACCCCAGTGCGGAGTCGTCGAGCGCGACGCCGACCGACGCGTCGAGCGACACGAGCCGGTCATCGAAGGGGAGTTGGTGGATGAACGAGAAGTCGAAGCCGCCGCGCTGTTCGGCGTAGCGCAGCACTCCCACGACGTCGTCGACGCTGCGGCACTGGTTGATCACCAGCCCGATCGACGTGATGCCTAGTTCGCTGGCCAGGCGTGCAGTCGACAGCGCCACGTCGACGGCGTTGGCGGTGGGCTCGGCGACCACCAACGTCTGGTCGAACCCGCGCGCCAGGGCCCGTCCAAAGTGCTCGAGCCCGGCGTGGGTGTCCATGATGATGAACTCCCCGCGGCGCAACTTCATGTTGGCAATTGCCGCGGCGAGCAGGGTGGTCTCGGGACACAGGCACCCACCGCCGGCGCTTCGCACCCCGCCCATCACCAACAACCGCACGTCGTCGGGCGCCGCGATGGAGAAGCGCTCGACCACGTCAGAGGTGTCGGGATTCAACTGCAGCATGGCGCCGGAGCCCTCGCCCGGGCGCGACCCGGTCTTCTCCTCGACGTAGTCGGCGTCGTGGGCGAGGGGCACCACGGCATTGAGGCGCTCGGGATCGACACCGAGCGTGGCGCCCAGGTTGCACTGCTCGTCGGCGTCCACCGCCACCACTCGCATGCCCATGCGGGCCATGTTTCGCGCGATCAGCGCACTCAGGGTGGACTTGCCGACGCCGCCCTTGCCCGTGATGGCGATGCGAACGCCCCGGTCGAGGTCGCGGGGTCGCGGTCCGCTCATGAGCGGACCTGGGTCGTGGCCGCCTCGGGCGCCGCAGTGTCATCGAGCAACTGATCATCGCGCAGCGAGGGGAGACCGAGCGCCGCGCGCTTGGCCTCGAGGTGGCGTCGAATGAGCAGCGCCGCACGGTAGGGGTCGGGTTCGACGGCAAACTTCGCGCCCACCACCTCGTCCAGACCGCCCGCGAGTAGGTTCACCACGTGGGGGCTCCCGAAGATGGGCGGTTGCACGCCGAGCACGGTGGTGATCCCCGAGCCCACGACGTAGGCGCCGATGGCCACGGCCTTCTCCGAGTACCACTCGGGCGCGGCGCCGGCCAGCGGAAGCTGGTCGATGTCCACGTTGAGGGCGTTCGCGAGCGCGCCGGCGAGTTGCACGACGCGGCTGTTATCGACGCACGAGCCCATATGCAGCACCGGCGGTATGTTGAGTGATTCGCATAGCGCACGCAGTCCGGGCCCGGCCGCGGCGGCGGATTCGGGCATCATCTGGCCGGCCTTCGCATTGGCGATCGCGGCGCATCCGGTGACGAGCACCAAGATGTCGTGCTCGATCAGCGTGCGCGTCAACTCGACGTGCTCGCGGTCCTGGGGAAGCTTGGGGTTGTTGCAGCCCACGACGGCCACGGCGCCACGGATGGTGCCGGCGGCGATGGCGTCGATCAGCGGCTGGGGGGTGCCCCCCAGCGCGCCGAGGATGGCCTCGACCGAGAAGCCTCCGGTCATGCGCACGGGCGCGTCGGGAATACGGACGCGATCGGGGTTTCGCTGGTCAAAGGCTTGGATGGCCGTGCGCACGATGTCGCGCGCGATCTCGTCGCCGCGCAGGGGGTCGAACGAGACGTGGGTGGCACCGGGGAACTTGGCCTTGTCCGACGTGGAGATCACCCTCGTGTGGTAGCACTTGGCCACGTCGACGACGCTGGGCATGATGCACTGGTAGTCGACCACCATTGCTTCGAGCGCGCCGGTGACGATCGCGAGTTCCTGCATGAGGTGGTTGCCGGCCACGGGTATGCCCTTGCGCATGAGCATTTCGTTTCCGGTGCAGCACAGACCCACGATGTTGATGCCTGCGGCGCCGTGCGAGCGCGCGAGCTCGACCAGTTCGGGGTCTGACGCCGCGCCGACCATGACGTCCGAGAGCAGCGGGTTGTGTCCGTGCATGGCGATGTTCACGTGGTCCGCCTTCAACACGCCAAGGTTGACCTGCGAGGTCAGCGGCTGGGGGGTACCGAACATGATGTCGGAGAGCTCGGTCGCGATCATCGATCCGCCCCAGCCGTCCGAGAGCGCCGTGCGCAGGCCGTGCAAGAGGATGTTGACGTAGTCATTGTCCACCCCCATGTGCGTGCGGTGCATCATCTCGACGTTCTCGCGGTCCACGCCGCGCGGAGTGATGCCGAGCTGGCGCCAACGGTCGCGGCGCACCTGAGGGACGCGGGTGACGAAGGAGAGCGAGCCCTTGGCGCTCCCGTAGTTGTCCATCAACTCGCTCGCCAGGGCCCGGGTCACCTCGGCGGTGCTCTCGCCCTCCGTGGCGAGACCGAGCTCGCTGGCGACCCGGCGCAACTTCTCCTCGTCGGTTATCCGATAGCCGCCGACCTCGCCGTCGGCCAGCTGGGCGAACACTTCGAGGATGTCGCGACCGTGATCGGAGTGCGCGGACGAGCCAGCGGTGATCGTGCGACCAAGGTTGCGTGCGACGATGGTGTCGGCATCGGCGCCGCACACGCCGCGCTGGGGACCTTCGCCGAACGGATCGATGCGGCACGGCCCCATCGAGCAGTTGCGGCAGCTGAGACCGAGCTGGCAGTAGCCGCACTGGGGTTCCTGGGCGGCGAGGCGGTCCCATACCGTCTCGATCCCCTCGGCCCTCGCTTTGGCGATCATGGCCTGGGCGTCGGACTGGACGCTGAGCTGGCTCAGATCCTGGGCCCGGTGGTAGGTCGTGGTCATGAGGTTGCTTCCTTCTCCTGGGCGGGTGTGGGCGGGGCGAGGGGCGCGAGCGGTCCGTGCGCGCTTGCGAGGCGACGGGCGCGTAAGCGCGCGTCCTCGCGGGCTGCGCCGAAGGAGCGCCAGTCGGCCAAGGGGTCGCCCTCGGGCCACTCGGGCGTCGACAGCCCGGCCGCGGCCAGCACGGCACCCGCGGTGCGCACCCGACCCTGTTCGATGAGTTCGTTCAGTTCGCCGTAGACGAGCGCGTCCACCTTGCACACCTCCACGCAGGCCGGCACGTCACCGCGCGCGACCCGTTCGGCGCAGCCATCGCACTTGACCGCGACCGACGTCGTCGCGTTGAGCGCCCCCGCCAACGGGTAAAACGTGATGACGTCGAAGGGGCACACCACCGCGCACATCGCGCAGCCGATGCAGCGCGCCGGGTCCACCAGCACGAGCGCACCGTCGGCGTCGCGCGCGATGGCGCCCGTCGGGCACACCTGCTCGCACGGTGCGGGGTCGCAGTGCCGGCACTCATTGGGGAAGGCCGACGTGGCCGTGGGCCCACGGTGCACGTGGACGCGAGCACGCGGCGTCGGCGTCTCGAGAAACGCAGTCGTGAGTTCCTTGCTGATCGAATGCTCCACCGCGCAGGCGAACTCGCACTGACGACATCCGATGCATCGTTCTGGGTTGACGAAGACCATACGCATCGTCCATCACCTCCCGTAGAGGTTCGTTCGGCACGTCGTTGCGCCTCCGCACAGCACACTCACTTCGCGAACTGCCCTCATCATCGGTGAGTGCGCGTGCGGGCGATAGGGGCGAAGGTCCTATGGTGACGTCGCACGAGCGGGCGACGCCGTCGAATCAATTGTGTCGTTCCTACTCAGATTTCGAAATGCGATGTCCGTATTTCGCGTCGCACGGTGCCGTGCTCGAGCACCCGATCGCACGCGCCGACTCGGGACCGGGGCGTCGCCGTCGCACACTGGAGCGAGTTTGCACCAAGACGCCGCGACTACGTCAGGACGTGAGGTGCAGCAGTTCCTCAGCGATCGTGGCGTGGATTGCGTCGAGTTCGGACGGGCTTAGAGCGACGTCGTTGAGATAGCGCAGGTGCTCGGCGAACTCCTCGGCGTCGCAGAAGGGGTAGTCGGTGCCGAAGAGCAGCCGGTCGGCACCGAAGCTCGCGCAGGTGCACCGTAGCGCGTCGGGCGATCCCGACACCGTGTCGTAGTAGAAGGATTGCAGCGCCGCCACCACGCTTTCGCCGCCCTTGCGCACGAGCCGCGACAACAAGAAGGGCAGGGTCCCGCCCAGGTGCGGCACGATGATCGACATGCGCGCGAAGCGCGAGGGCACGTCGGCGTACACGAGGCGAAGCGCGGCCGCGGTGTCCTCGAAAGTGGCTCCCACCGACCACGCGAGGTTCTGGCCCGCGAGAAACGACGCCCGCCCCTGGCCCACCGGGTGCAGGAACAGGGTGCTCGAACGCCGGTCGAGTTCCTCGTAGAGCGGCGTGAAGATCGGGTCGTCGAGTTGGAGATCACCGATTGAGCAACCGATCGTGTAGCCCACCACGTGGCGCGACGCGCTGACGCGTTCGATCTCGGCGAGGGACTCGTCCATGTGGGCTAGCGGCAGCGCCGCGAAGTACGAGAAGCGGTCGGGGTAGCGCTGGCACAGCTCGTCGTAGAGGTCGTTGCCCAGTCGCGCGGCTGCGGCGGCGTCGCGAGCGTCCGCCAAGTAGGGCTGGGCCTGGGAGACCGAGAGGATCTGGCGGTCGACGCCCACCGCGTCCATCAGCGCGAGGCGTTCCTCGATGCTTTGGCCGCCCAGCGGCGCCGCCGCCGGTGACGGCACGTCGGCGCGACCGATGGCCTCCATGTAGGGCTGGGGGTAGTAGTGCGCGTGCACGTCGATGATCATGGTGGTCCCCCGGGGTGCGTTCGAATCGAGCCGTGCTCAGGATAACCCACGACCTAGCGAGCGTCACGGTGGTCGCGGCGCGGCCCAGCGGAGTTGGACGCCGGGGCGAAGGTAGCGTGACTGCTAGTGGCGACGAGACAGAGGGAGCGTGGCGACGATGTCCGATCAGCCGAGTGAGGGGGACGCACCGGTTTCGCGGCGCGCTCGAGTGCTTCGCCGCGCCGACGCCTCGGACGTGCCGGTGCGCACCATCGTGGTCACGGTCGCCATTGTGGCCGGGACCTACTTGGGGGCCCTGTTCTTGTATCACCTGCGCGATCTGTTGATGCTGACCCTCGTCGCTGCGTTCCTGGCCCTCATCTTGAACCCGCTCGTAGTCACCCTGCAGCGCTGGGGGCTGCGCCGACGCGGACTCGCGGTGAGCGCGGTCGCGCTGTTCTCCTTCGTGGCCTTCGTCGGGCTGGCCTTCGCCTTCGGCTATCCGCTCGTGCGCAGCCTCACGCACCTCGCCGACACGCTGCCCGCCTACGTGCACCGCGCGCAGAAGGGTACCGGGTGGATCGGCGAACTGCTGCGCCGGTACCACGTGAGTGCCTGGATAAGCCAGAACTCGACCAAGCTCGTGTCGCTCGCCCAAGGCCTCAGCAAGCCCGCGCTGGCGCTGGGTCGTGGGGCGATGTCGGTGATCTTCGCGCTCCTGACGGTCTTTACCTTCATGGTGCTGCTCTTGTTGGAGGGACCGAGGATCCGCTCGTTCATCTTGGATTCCATGGCGCCGAGGCGCGCCGACCAGCTCATCTCGATCAGCGCGCAGGTCAGCCAGTCCGCGCTCGGCTACGTGCTGGGCAACCTGCTCACGTCACTGATCGCGGGCGTCGTCGTCTTCGTCACGCTGGCCCTGCTGGGCGTTCCCTTCGCCCTGCTCTTTGGGCTGTGGGTCGCACTGGTCGACTTCCTGCCCACCATCGGCGGTGCCCTCGCGGGCATCCCCACCGTCTTGTTCGCATTCGGCCATTCGCTCAGCGCGGGCATCATCACACTCATCGTGTTCCTCGTGTACACCCAGGTGGAGAACCACGTGCTGAACCCCTTCGTCATGAGTCGCAGCGTTCGCCTCAACCCCCTGACGGTCTTCGTCGCCGTGCTCGTTGGCGCCGAGGTGGGTGCCTGGATCGGAGGACTGTTCGGCGGTTTCATCGGCGTGCTGCTCGCGGTGCCCGCGGCCGCGGCGATTCAGGTGCTCGTGAAGGAGATGTGGCGCTCCACGCGTCCCGAAACGCCCGAAGGAGCGCGCGACGCGAGGGGCCCACTCGACGAGGAGGGTCCGCGCGAACCGATGCCGTGAGTGGCTACATCGCGCTGAGCAACTCGTAGATGACGTGCGAAGCGGCCACTCCGGTGATCTCGGCGTGGTCGTAGGCGGGAGCCACCTCGACTACGTCAGCCCCCACAATGTTGGCGCTGGCGAGTGAACGCAACACGGCCAGTAGTTCGCGACTGGTGAGTCCGCCGGCCTCTGGGGTGCCCGTGCCGGGAGCGTGCGCCGGGTCCAGCACGTCGATGTCAACCGAGACGTAGACCGGTCGATCGCCAACGCGATCGGCGATCTTCTCGATGGCGCCGCGCACGCCGAGGTCGTCGAACTCGATGGTCGAGAAGATCGAGAATCCGAGGTCGGCGTCCTGGTCCAGGTCGCGCGTCGAGTAGAGCGGTCCACGGATGCCAACGTGCAGCGAGCCCTCGCGGTCGATGAGCCCCTCCTCGGACGCTCGACGAAAGGGCGTGCCGTGGGTGTAGTCGGCTCCGAAGTACGTGTCCCACGTGTCGAGGTGGGCGTCAAAGTGCACCACACTGAGGGGTCCGTGTCGAGTGGCGAGGTCGCGCAGCAGCGGTAGGGCGATGGTGTGGTCGCCGCCGATGGTGATCAGTCGTGGTGCCCGCTCGTGTAGTGCGCGACTGCCGCGCTCGATGTCGTGAATGGCTTCGTCGAGGTTGAAGGGGTTCACCGCGATGTCACCGGCATCGACCACTTGGTGGGCCGCGAACGGCGCGACGTCGACCGCAGGGTTGTAGGGGCGAAGCAGACGTGATGACTGGCGTACGTGCGCGGGACCGAAGCGGGCGCCGGGCCGGTAACTCACGCCCGCGTCGAAGGGCACGCCGACCACGGCGATGTCGACGTCGCTGACGTCGTCGATCGCGGGCAGTTGGGCGAACGTCGCCGGTCCGGCGAAACGGGGTACCACGGTGTTGTCGACCTGGCCGAGCTTGCCGTTGGTGGTGATGCGTGGCGTGTTGTCGTGTCCCATGGCCGGTCCTTCGTGTCGTCGATGCGTCTAGGTGAAAATTACAGCGGGCCTTGCTTCTTAGAAGCTCGGGTCCAGACTCAGGTGCTCGTGCACGGCCTTCCACGCGCCCTCGCGGCGCTGAAACACGATGGTCTCGCGCTCGCCCGTGCTCAGCGGTGCGTTCTCGGGGGCGAGAGTGGTGCGCACGGTGTGAAAGAAGACGCCGACATCCTCACCGAGCATCTGGACCACGCCCCCCTGGGACGTGCACGAGAGGACGCGAAAGCCCTCGGACTCCCAACTCGCCCACAGCGTCGCGTAGGCGTCGCGGCTCATCAACACGTTGGGTGTGTTGTGGAAGATGAACGTGGCTTCGGGCGCGAAGGCGTCGAAGTACGCGACGGTGTCGTGTTGCGAAAAGGCCCTCACCAGATGCTCGGCGGCTCGTCGTACCTCCTCGGCGCTCATCGCAGTGCCGGGTCGGCCGCCAGGGCCTGCTCGCTGGCGGCGATCGCCGCGACCTCGGCCGTCCGATCGATGCCGCGCGTGAGCACGAAGTAGAGACCGCCCGCGACGAACAGTCCGAGGATCCAGGAGATGTCCACTAGTTGGAGCCAGGTGGCGCCGGGGCTCTGGTAGACGCCCGGGATGAACATGAACGGAATCTCCACCAGGATGGCGACCACGTAGCTGATCAGCCCGCGCGCTCCCCAGCGACCGTAGATGCCCGACGGGTTGAAGAAGTCGGTGATGGCGAACTTCCCGTGACGCACGGCGTAGAAGTCGATGAGGTTCACGCTGGTCCACGGCGCCAGCAGGTACAGCATGATGATCAACGAGTTGTTCAGCGCCGACGTGGCGTTGGTCAGAAGTATCCCGAGCGCGAACCAGATGACCGTGAGCGAGAGGATCGTGGTGACGCGCACCTGGGAACCCGACTTCACGGGGTGCACCGAGTCGATGATGGTGACCACCGAGAGCATCCCGCTGTAGGCGTTGATGCCCATCGTGGCGACCAGCGCCAGTACGGCGACGATCGCGAGGATGGTGCCGGTGTGGGCGATGGTCGAGTTGCCCGCCTGGTACATGCCGGTGAGTGCGTCACCCACGCCGAGACGCGTTGCCATCCATGCACCGACCGGGATTAGCCACATGGGCGAGCCAGCCGCACCGAGAAAGACCGCAGAGATGATGCCCCCACGTGAGGTGCTCTTGGGCAGGTAGCGCGAGTAGTCCGACACGTAGGGGGCGTAGGTGATGTTGTAGGAGGCCGCCACGGCGAAGGTGGCGAAGAAGCCCGCCGCGTTGAAACCGCCCGAGAGGTGGCCGTGGCCACCCGCGTGACCCGTGAAGATGCCCAGGGTCATGATGATCCAAAAGGGTAGCGATACCCAGAAGAGGGTGATGAACACCTTGTGGATCCAGTCGTGGCCGTAGATGGCCAGCACCGCAGCCACCAGTGAGATCAGCACGGCCACCGACGTGGCGTTCCAGCCGAAGATGTTGTTGAGACCCTGCTTGATGATGACAACGTCGACCACGTTGAAGGCCACGAAGGTGAACGTGGTGGCCAGCACGGGCAGGATGACGCCCCGGTAACCGAACTGCGCGCGCGACTGGATCATCTGGGGCAAGCCCAGTTTTGGCCCCTGGGCGGCGTGAGCGGCCATGAAGAGGGTTCCGAACAAGATGCCCGTGATGCCGGCCACCGAGGTCCACAGCCCGTTCAATCCAACGACCGGTCCGAGAAACGCGATCGATACGGTGAAGGGCTGGAAGTTGCCGAGGAACCAGAATGGGCCCTGGCGCCACACCTTGCCGTGACGTTCGTGCTCGGGCACGTAGTCCAAGTGGTGACTCTCGATCACCCTGGTCGATGATTCAGTGCTAGCCATGCCAACTCCCCCTCGTTTGGTACCACCCCGACGCCTGCTTCGTGGTCAGATCAGGCGGGTCGGCGAGTACGACTTGCGCGAAACATACAGGGCGGTGTCGAATTCAGCAACTACCATTTCGTCGTTTGAACACCCTTGGCTCTCACGTTTTGTGCTGTTAGGGTCGATGATATGAACGAATCAACTGAATATCCGTGCCCGCAATTGGCTACTGAATTCAAACGAGCCGGCGGTACCGACGATTCCGTCTATTTCGTCCGACGGTGAGCCTGGACCACATCGACACCCTCCTCTACGAGGAGCTCAAGCGCAACGGACGCGCTTCGATGGAGGAACTGGCGAGCGTCGTTGGCCTCTCCAGGGTGGCGGTGCGCTCGCGCGTCGCGCGACTCGTCGACAGCGGATCGCTGCGCG
This sequence comes from Acidimicrobiales bacterium, assembly GCA_035530815.1. Taxonomy (GTDB): domain Bacteria; phylum Actinomycetota; class Acidimicrobiia; order Acidimicrobiales; family RAAP-2; genus RAAP-2. Next base: position 127,731 of record DATKTZ010000036.1, on the reverse strand, counting down.
TGATCGGTATTGTGCACCCCAGCGCGCAGGGCGTGCGCGCTTTTGCGCACCTCTCAATCAACGTACGTGGCTCGGCGCGCGCGGTGGGTCAGCAGATCGCGGCCATCGACGAGTTCCCCTTGGTGTCGATCGTCGCGGGACGCGCCTCACTCATCGCCGAGGTGCACGCGAGAGACGACTCGTCGCTGCGAGAGTTAGTGCGTCGCGTGCGAGTGATCGAGCACGTCGCGCACGTCGAGACGGCCGTCTATACCGAGCGCATCAAGGACCTCTACGCTCCGCCGGGCATCATGCCCACCACCAAGATCGACGGCGTCGACCGTCAGATCCTCGACACCCTGAGTGAAGACGGGAGGGCCAGTTACGCCGACATCGCTCGTCACACCCAGTACTCCGCCTCGGCCATTCGCGCCCGGGTGACCCGGCTGATCGACCACGGCGTCGTGCGTATCAGCACGGTGATGGCACCGGGAATGGTGGGGCTCCAGCACATGTGTGGCTTCGGCGTGCGCCTGCGCGGTGTCGAGGCCATCGCGGCCATTGAGGCCCTGGCGTTGGTGAGTTACCTGAGCCTCACCATGAGCCGCTGGGACGCCATCGGCACGGTGCTCGCACCAACCCAGGCCGAGGTGGTGAGCCAGTTCGACCGCATTCGCTCGATCCCTGGAGTCGAGGCGTTGCAGAGTTGGACCCATCTCGAGGTGCTGAAGGAGAACCAGCACCTGACCGCTTTTGCGGCGCTCGCACGCTGAGGCGACCGTGTCACTCGAGAAGTGCTTCAAGGGTGCGACGCGCGGTGTCGGCCATGACGGGGTTGGTCGTCAGGTGGTAGGGCGGCGCCACGACCGCCTGGCACAGGGCCCAGCCCCGTGCGCGTGATCACGTATTGTCGTCGACCCCGAGTGTTCGCCGAAGGACCCCACGGGGTCCGGCGGGCAGGAAGTTCCAGGCGGGCATCAGGTCCACAGCTCGGTCCCCACGCACGCCATCTCCCAGTCGATCACGGCACTCAGGTGGTCCTCGCGTACCAGCAGGTTGCCGGGCATGAGATCCGCGTGGATCCAGACATCAGCGTCGCCCGGTCCGGTCGTGATGCAGTCGTCCCACGCCGCTTCGAGACGCCGCGCGTCGACGAGTGCCGCGCTGTCGGCGATGCAGCGGCGTACCTGATCGTCGCGCCGGATCGGTGGTCCGCCGCGCGAGGACCCGTTCCAGGTCCGCCCCTCAGTCGGCACTGTGGCGAGCGTCGCAATGAATTCGGCGAGGTCGGCCGCGAACCGGTCGATCGCGAGCACGCGCACCGCATCGGCGCTGCGTCCGGGAATCCACTCGGAATCGACCAGTAACCCGGGTAGATGTCGCCCGGCTCGCCGATGGCGACTGGGGTGGGCACCTGGAGTCTTCGTGGGTTCAGCGCCGCAAGTACCTCGTGGGTGCGGGTCAGTTGCTCGAGGCGCCCATGCGCACCGCTCGGCGCGAAGGCGAAGCGAGCGACGAGGTGTTCGCCCACGCGGCAGAGGGCGTTGACCGTGCCGTGCGAAGCGACTGGGGTCACTGCGAGGTCGCGCCAATGGGGGAACTGTGCCGCGACGAGCGCGCGCACCGCGGTCACGCTCACTTCGAACTGATCGTCGTGCATGCGCACCACCACGAAAGTCTGCCAGGCGACTCGAGCGGCGTCGGCGGGCTCAGGCCGGTGGGGGATCCTCTCGGGGGATGATGACCAGTGGGAAGGTGGCGTGCTGGGCCAACTCCAGGCTGGTACTGCCGATCAGGATGCCGGCGTGCGCTCCTCGACCCCGGGTGCCGACCACCAGCAGGTCGGCGCCTACCGGGTCGCCCATTACCCGTGTTAGCACCGAGCACGCGTCGCCGTCGGCCACGTGCCAGCGCACCCGCTCGGGGTTGAACGACGACTCCTCGATCAGGCGTTGGCCCAGTGTGGCGAGATCGAGCGCGCCCGTGCCGCGATCCAGGTGCCCGAGCAACCCCACCGCGTGCACCAGCACGACGTCAGCGCCGACGCGTCTGGCCAGGTCGAAGGCCCAGCGCGCCGCCACCGTCGAGTCGGCTGAGCCGTCGAAACCCACGGCGATGGTCTGCAGTGCGGTCATGGGGAGTCCTTTGCATTCGGGCCCGACGCCTCCTGCTGGCGCAGCGCGACGAGACGCTCGCGTTGGGCGCGCGCGACCGCGTCCTCGCCGGGTCCGCCGTGGGTGGCGCTCTCGCTCTGGTAGGGGGCGTCGAGCACCTGGGCGAGCGTGGCGGCCACCGAGGTGCGCAGCGCGTCGAGGTCATAGCCGCCCTCGAGGAACATGGCCAGACGTCCCTTGCGCGGTACGAACGTGCCCACCAGTCCGGCCAACTGAGCGAAGTCGCCGCTGGTGAGGGCGAGGTCGGCCATCGGGTCGTCGCGGTGCGCATCGAAGCCCGCCGAGACCAAGACCCAGGTGGGGGCGAACTGGTCAATCACCGGTGCCGCCACGAGGTCGATCGCGCCGCGCAGCACGTCGCCGGTCGCGCCGGGGGGCACCGGCAGGTTCACCGTCGTGCCCAGGGCGTTGGGCCCCCCAATCTCCTGGGGGACGCCGCTACCGGGAAAGAGCGGCCACTGGTGGGTGGACACGTAGAGCACGTTGGGGTCGTCCCAGAAGATGGACTGGGTGCCGTTGCCGTGGTGCACGTCCCAGTCGACGATCAGGACGCGTTCACCTTCGGCCACGAGCGACGCCGCGGTCACCGCGATGTTGTTGAGCAGACAGAACCCCATGGCCCGGTCGCGCAGGGCGTGGTGGCCCGGGGGGCGCGTCACCACGAAGCCGACACCGTCGTCGTGGCGGCGCAACTCTTCGACCACGGCGAGGCCCGCGCCGGCGGCGAGGGTGGCGATGGACCACGAGTCGTAGGTGGCGTAGGTGTCCTCGTCGATGTCGCCGCCGCCCCCGTAGCAGAAGGCACCGAGGTCGTCGAGGTAGCCGGCCTGGTGCACCCGGGTCAGCTCGGCGCGAGTGGCGCGGTGCAGGGGGGCGACCTTCACGTCTTCGCCCAGGCCGAGTTCATCGATGCCCGCCATCACCGCGCCGACGCGGTCGTGGCGCTCGGGGTGGCCGGGATCCTCGTGTCCCGAGTCGTCGACCGGCGCACTGACGACCAGCACTACGAGTGCTCTCGCTGGTTGCTCGGTCGCTCGTGCTCGAGACGCTGGGCGCGAAGTTCCTCACTGCGCGGCGTCGGCTCGATCGGAAAGCGCACGTTGATGATCTCATCCTCGATCCGCGACTTGACGGGGTAGCCCGCGCTTTCGAACACACTCATCATGTCCATATTGTCAGCCTGCGTCTCGGCGACGAACGTCGTGATGCCTAGGGACCAGGCTTCCTCGGCCAGGTGCTCGAGCAGCCAGAGCCCGATCCCCTTGCGCTGGTACTTGTCGGCGACCACGAAGGCCACCTCGGCGCTCGTGGTGCCCGGGATGCGGTCGTAGCGGCCGACCGCGACGAGCGCGTCGCCGTCTTGGACGATGAAGGCGAGCCGGTCGAGGTAGTCGACCGTGGTGAGGTGCACCACTTCGACATCCGAGAGCTCGGGGTGCATGGAGAAGTAGCGCCGGTACACCGAGTCGATGGACAGTCGTGAGTGGAAGTTGACCAGCAGCGCCGCGTCGCCGGGATGGATGGGCCGCATGTGCAGGTGCAGCCCCTCGCTGGTGGTCACGTCGAAGGCCAGTTCGTCGGGGTACGCTCGCGGTGACGACCGACCCTGGGACGCTGCCCCCCCACGCTCAGTGCCGGCCCCACGATCTGTGAAGTCGGACATCATTCACCTCATTCTCGGTGGCGCGTTAACGCCAACGACCATTTCTTAGCACTCGCGCCGCGCTCGGGTGGCGCGGATCGCGGTGACGAGGGCCATCGGGTTAAATCTTCTCAACCCCGTACCCCGTTCGCGCGGGGTGTGGCAACGTGGGTAACTGGGCACGTCGTCTCGCGCCTGATCGCTGCGGGCGCGAGGTGCGACGAGGCGCCGAGGTGGAGGAGGGAACCGTGATGTTGTCGAACAAGAGGGCAGGCATCGACTCGAGTGTGAGTGACGCATTGCTGGACGCGCGGCCGCTGTGGGGTCCGTTCGTTGGCGGGCGGTACCTCGAGGTCGCCGGCGCCGAGACATTCGAGGTTCTCGAGGCGGCCACCGGCCGCGTCATGGCGAGGATGGTCGCGGCGAGTGACGACGTGGTGGACCAGGCAGTCACCAACGCGCGACGCGCCTACGAAGACGTCTGGCGTTACGTCTCGCCCAAGGAGCGTTCCAGCTTGATGCGCCAGGTGGCGGCGCGGGTGCGCGAGCACGCCGAAGAACTGGGCGAGCTGGTCGCGCGCGAGATGGGCAAGCCCAAGCGCGACGCGTTGCGCGTGGACGTCGTGTCGTGCCACACGGGCTTCGACTACTACGCGGGCGTGGCCGAGACCGTCCACGGCGAGATACTGGACCAGGGCATCGTCGAGGCCCGGGTCACCTACGAGCCCTACGGCGTGGTGGCCGCCATCCTGCCGTTCAACTGGCCGCCCATCCACTTCGCCAAGAAGTGCGCGCCCGCCCTGGCGGCCGGCAACACGGTGGTGATCAAGCCGGGCGAGCAGGCACCGCTGACGGTGATGCGCCTGGTGGAGATCGCCAATGAAGTGCTGCCCCCCGGGGTCCTCAACGCCGTGGCGGGCATCTCGGCGGGTGCGGCCCTGGTCGCCCACCCGCGCATCGAGCGGATCTCGTTCACCGGCTCGACCGCCACGGGCCGCAAGGTCATGGAGGGCGCCGCGAAGAACCTCACCTTCGCGACCTTGGAGCTCGGCGGCAAGAACGCGCTGATGGTGCTCGAGGACGCGGACCTGGACGAGTCGGTGGCGATCGCGATCGAGGGCATGTTCTACAACCAGGGTGAGGCCTGCACCTCGACCGCGCGCATCCTGGTGCACTCGTCGCTCTACGACGAGTTCGCGCGGCGCTTCGTGGAGGCGGCGTCGACGCTGGTGATCGGTGATCCGCTGCACGCCGATACCGACATCGGCCCGATGGTCGACGCGCGCCAGCAGGAGCGCGTGCGTCACTACGCCGAACTGGGGGTGCGCGAGGGCGCGACGCTGCTGTACGAGGCGGCGCTGCCCGAGGACTCCGAACTCGCCGCCGGCTTCTTCGTGGCGCCACGCGTCCTTGGCGACGTCACGGCGTCGATGACCGTGGCCCAAGAGGAGATTTTCGGGCCCGTGGCCTGTCTCATGCGCTTTGACACCGACGACGAGGCGGTCGAGATCGCCAATGGAACCGACTACGGGCTCACCGCGGCCATCTGCACGCGCGACGAGGTGCGCGCCAGCGCCCTCGCCAAGCGTCTCGAGGTAGGAATGGTCTTCGTGAACAACTACACGCGGCGCACCTTCATCGGCTCGCCCTTTGGCGGCGTGAAGGCCAGTGGCTACGGCCGCGAGTACGCCCAGGAGACGGTGCACGAGTTCGTGCGGGCGAAGAACGTCCGCTTCCCGTCGGGACGTGGTGTGATTCCCGTGTGGCCACCGCGCCCGTAGGCGCGCGCCACGAGTAGAAAGTTGTCACGGCACGTCGCGCGTGGTGCGCGGGGTTAACGTGAGTGCGAACACGCCGAGGGGGTGGCCCATGTCCGACGTACCGCAGCGAATCTCTTACTTTCCGCTCGCCCAGATGGACGAGCCGATGCTCGCCGAGATGGAGCGATGCGCCCGCGAGGGCACGCCGCGACCCGAGAGCACCGCGGTGCGCGCACACTCGAAGGCGGCGTTCTGGGCATTCGCCGACTCGTGGGCCAAGCTCTTTCGCGCCGGCGTGGTCGAGCACTCGCTCAAAGAGTTGTGCCGGGTCTACGTGTCGCGCTCGGTCAAGTGCGAGTACTGCGGCAACCAGCGCAGCGCTGAGGCTCAACAGTCGGGCCTCGAGGAGGGCAAGCTCAACGATCTGTTGAACTTCGAGTCGTCCCCCCTCTACGACGACCGCCAGAAGGCGGCCCTCGCCTACGCCGAGGCGATCACCTGGCGCTTGAGCCCCGACGATGCCTTCTGGGAGCGGCTCCACGGCCACTTCAGCGAAGAGGAGTTGGTGGAACTGGCGTGCTTCATCTCGCTCACCATGGGCCAACAGAGCTGGATTCGGCTGCTCAACATCGACCACCACCAGGTCTTGGCGGGCAGTTCGGCCTCGCTGGCGCCGGGATTCGAGGATCCCGAGGCGTTGCGCGCGGCCAAGTCGGACGACGGGTACTGGGCCAAGAAGGCCTAGGGCCGGACGCTAGATGAACGTCTGGTACTGATCGAACCAGTCGCGCACCAGGGCCAGTACCTGGTCCTGACTCAGCGACTCGAGGTCGCTGTCGATGGCGCCCACGACCTTGTGCGCGATCTCGGGGTGCTTTCGCTCGAGGTGCTGAGTGAGCCGTAGCACTTCGTTGGCCTTGCCCTTGCCGTGGCCGATCAGCACGATGTGCGAGGCGTTGGCGATGGCCTGGGCGATCGATTCGTAGAAGACGGGGTTGGTCCGGTCGGTGTCGTGGCCGTGATGGTGCTGGGCCTCGCGCACGTGGTGGTGTCGCATCATCTCATTGGGTGCGTGGATGGTCTCGGGTTTGGACCCGGATTCGACGCCCGAGGTCCACACGCGCGCCTCCTCGCGCGTGATCGCCACCGCCACGAATCCGCCAGAAGCATTGGTCATCGTTGACCGCCTTCCTTCGTTTCGATCGAAGCGACGCGAAGCAATGCGCAACCTCGTCTCATCCGGCAGTGTAGTGAGCGGCGCGCGGCGCCCGGGTGGGCCCGACGTCGATGTGTCAGACCAGCGCCCGACCGCGTCGAATGCGGCGGCGCGCGTCCCACAGCGCCAGGTTGAGGGGGAACTCGCGTAGCGGGCGCGGGGCGAGTCGGTGCGCGCGTCGCGCCAGCGCCATGAAGGAGCGAAAGACCGCCTCGCGCCGGGGATTCCACGCGAGACCCAGTTCGGCGCGAAACGGTTCGGGCAGGAAGCCGACGGTGAGCACCTCGTGCAGGGGACCGAACATCGCTCGAAGCGGGCGCGCCAGGAAGTCGAGTCGCGCGATGGAGCGCAGGTACGCGCGCGTGATCTCGTCCATGGCGACCTCACGCAGCTGTTCGTTCCAGTAGGTCTCGAATGCGTCACGGTCGCGCGGCCACATCGCCGGTGGCACCTGCAAGGTGGTCGCGAAGCGGGCGCAGTTCGCGTACAGGGCGTCGAGCGTTGCGGGCGCCACCTCGCCGTGAAGGGCGCTGAGCGCGTCGCACGCCCCGCGGTACATGCAGGCTGCCACCCAGTGCTGCAGTTCGGGGTCGAAGGCGTTGTACGCGACGGGGCTCTCGGGTCCCGAGCGCACCAGGCGGTGCTGGCGGTTCACCTCGCGTCCCAGGACGTCGCGCTCGTGCTCGGTGCCGAAGAGGGCGATCATGATGTAGCCGAGCGTGGTGCGCGTGCGCTTGAAGGGGTGGCGCACGAGCGAACCGGAGTGCACGACGCTCTCGGCGACGCCGTGGCCGATCGGCGCCATCGAGAGCTGCATGATCACGTTGGCGCCCGCGGCGGCGAGCGCCAGACCGCTGGTCATCGACTCGCGCAACTCGTCGGGCACGCGTTCGCCGCGGGGTCCTTGGGGTGTGGACGTCACTCGGTGGGCACCTTTCCTCGTCCAGTCTCGCATTCACTGTCGCCGCAGCGCTGCTCGGACCGACACGGCTCGCACGGGCGGCTTATATTGACTCCATACCTAGGAACGGACAACCTCGTCGCCTTGGGGCGACGGTGCGCCGTGGCATCGCGGTCATCGTCGCGGGCATCGCCCTGTACGTCGTGCTGCCCACGTTCCTGCACGTCATCGGTTCGTGGCCGAGGCTGCGCTCGATGTCACCGTGGTGGCTGGTGGTGTTGGTGCTCGCTCAGTGCTGCAGCTTCGCCTCCACGATCTCGCTGCTCGCCATGGTGGTGCGCACGCGCAAGTGGTTCGCCGTGACGTGCGCCCTGATGACCGGCAACGCCGTCACCAACGTCGTGCCGGCCGGCGACGCGGTGGGTGCGGGTGTGCAGTACCGGATGCTCGCCGTCGCGGGAATCGCCACCGATCAGGTGGCGGGCGGGTTGGCGGCCGCCTCGATCCTCGGAGTGGCCAGCGTCCTCGTGCTGCCCGCGTTCGCCCTGCCGGCGCTGTGGGGCGGGCTCAGCGTCAACGCCGATCTGGTGCGCGCCGGCGAGCTCGGCATCGCGGGCTTCGTGCTCGTGGTGGGCTTCAGCGTGGTCATCTTGACCAGTGACCGCGCGCTTCGGGGGGTGGCCCGTGGGCTGCAGTGGTTGGTGAACCTCGTTCGCCGGCGTCGCCGCTTCACCTCGTGGCCGCAGCGCTTCGTCGAGCAGCGCGATCTAGTTCGCGCGGAGTTGGGCCGCAACTGGATGCGCGCGACACTGCTGGTCGCGGGCAATGTCGGACTCGACTACGTCAGCCTGCTGGCGGCGCTGCGCGCGACCGGGACCCGGTCGAACGCGTCGCTGGTCCTGCTGGCCTTCGCTGCGACGACGGTGATCGCGTACTTTCCCATCACGCCGGGCGGGATCGGCGTGGTGGAAGCGAGCCTCAGCGGACTGTTGGTGCTCGCGGGGGTGCCCAGCACCGACGCGCTGGAGGCCACGTTCGCGTTCCGCCTCGCCACCTATTGGCTGCCGATCATCGCGGGCGGCACCCTCTACGTGTTCTTCCGGCGTCGCTACGGCCCGCTGGGTGCGCCGATCGCCGACGGGTCAGGCGCGTGATTCGTTGAGCTGGGCGTCGACGTCGTCGTGCGGGTCGACCGGCTGGTACTCGAAACTCGGTCCGAGCACGCGGCCGGGCACTGCCACCCCGCTCGCCATCGCGCGCGCCTGGTGCGCGAGCGATTCCATGAGTGAGAGCGCGGTACCGAAACAGGTCATGTCCGCGTGGCCGTTGACCAGGTCGTGCAACTGGGTGAGCAGCGTCGTGTAGGTGAAGTTGAACGTGTCCATGGCCAGTCGCTCGGGCGAACCGGTGGGGTAGTTCTGGGCGCACGGATCCTCGGGCAACTCGACGATGCCGTCGGCATCAAAGGCGATCTCGTCACCCGCGAAGGCGTACTGGGGCGCTTCGTCGTCACCCGACGTGCGCACCAGGGCGCGGCCCTCGCGGATCTGGGTCAGGCGGTAGTAGTGCGCGTAGTCGTCGACGCCGTCGGGGCCGTCGACCTCCTCGGGTGAGGTGCCCGTACCCTCGCCCTGTTCAATGATGGTGTCGAGCGCGTTCAGCGCTGAGGCCACGTCGCTCACGCTGATCGAGCCGAACATCAGATCGGGACCCACCTGGCGCTCGCTCGGACCTACGAAGGCGTCATTGCCCAACGCGGCCACGGCGGTGGCGATGGCGGTGTAGAACTCGCCGATGGTCGTCGTGGGGACGTCGTCGACTGAGCCGGCGTGGACGTTGAGGGGATCGCGAGGCTCTTCTAGATCAATGAAGGTCTGGAGTTGGTCGAGCGAGAATGCCCGCAGGTGCAGGGTCAACTGCTCCTCGACGCCGCCGGGCAGTCGCCCGGGAAAGCTCGGGATGAAGTCCTTGGTGGAGATGGCGGGGCTGGCGCCCAGGGCGTTGAGCACGTTGGCCGCGAGCACCATGTGCAGCATCTCTTCGACGACGACCGACTTCAGAATCGCCGCGATCTGGCGGTTCGTGCCCGCGCGCAGCGAGAACAGGGCGTAGAGGTAGACGGGGATCGTCGAGTGCTCCAGCTCGATCGCGCTCTGCAGCGCTGCCTGCACGGCCTCGAGTGTCGGGTGCTCGGCGTCGAGTCCCTCGAGCAGGGAACGTTCGAGCTTGATCATCGGCGCGTACCCGCGTCGGGCGCACTCTCGCGTGGCGTGTTCATTGGTCCCCCTGCCCTCGTGTGATGAGTGGCTATGACAATGTCACACCGAGTCAGCACCGTCAACTAGGACGACGAGGACCTTGTGCGCGCGCACACGACCGGCTGTCTGCTTGGCTCGTGGCGCTACCGGGGTGTCGACCCGGCGCCGTCGGGGCTAGTCCGCGGTCTCGGAGCCCGAGCCCTCGGACTCGCCGCCGGCGGGGAGGATACCGATCGTGCCCGCAATGGCGGCGTTGGTCGAAGAGGGCACGATGAAGACGCGCTCACCGACGCGCAACGCGGCAGCGGTGACCTTGGCGTGACCCTGGAGCACGATCGTGGACGCGTTCAATCCGTAGTGCAGCGTCGCTCCGGTGGCGCTTCGCACGGTGATGCTGGAGCCGGTGAAGGCGAGGACCGTGTCGGCACTCACGGCGATGTGGCTAGTCGAGGCGACGGTCTGCACGCTGGCCGTGCCGCTCACGTTGGAGAGTGAGGCGCTGGTCGCGCTCGAGGGGGCTACGGCGCTGGTCGGTGCGCTCGCCGCGGCGTGGGTCGAGTGGGGAACGAAGTTGGCCGCGGCGACGCCGAATGCGACGGCGGTGGCGGCGCTAAGGGCCCAGGTTGCACTTCTCTTGATGCGCTGTGCAGAGGTTCGATACATGGTGCCTGCTTTCTTCTGGGGGATGAAGAGTCCTCTCATGATGGGGGCCCAACATGTGAGTCGTGTGTGGATCAGTTAAAGGGCGGGTAATAGTTGGCCCAAACGTGACGAGAACACCTCTTGGGTAGCATCCAGCCATGCCCGAACGTGCTGAGATGAATCACCTGGGCGAGTACGCCCGCCGAATCACGGCGTCCCTGGAGGGCTTCGTGCGCGAGCCGCCGGGTGACCCGATGACGCGCTACGAGCAGTGGTCGGGCGCCCTCTCGGGAGCACTGCCCCTCGAGGGCGTGGGTGCGGAGGTCGTGGTCGAACAGCTCGAGCGCACCGTCATCCCCAACGGCGCCCGCATCGCCGAGCCGGGCTTTTGGGGTTGGATCACCGCCCCTCCGGGCACCGTGCCCACCGTGGCCTCACTGGCGGCCATGGTCGCCTCACCGCAGCGCTACACGCTCACCGCCTTCAACCGTCTCGAGGAACTCTCGCTCGACTGGCTCGCTCAGCTGTGCGGACTGGGTGCGCACATGAAGGGTGTGTACTCGAGCGGCGGGTCGGTGGCGAACCTGGTGGCCCTGGGCGCGGCGCGTCAGTGGGCGTTCGAACAGGCCGGCTGCGACCCCGCGGCCGACGGCGTGCCCGCCGAGGCCGGAGCTCTCTACTGCTCGGTCGAGGCGCATCACACGATCCTTCGCGCGGCGGGGGTCCTTGGTCTCGGGCGACGCAACGTTCGACAGATCCCGGTGGACTCGCACCAGCGCCTCGATGTGGCTGGCCTGGAACGCGCCATGGCTGCCGACGCCGAGCGCGGCGTCGTCGCGATCGCGGTCGTGGCGACCGCGGGCACGACTAACACCGGCGCCATCGATCCGTTGCGCGAGGTGGGCGAGCTGGCGCATCGCTACGGGGCGTGGTTTCACGTCGACGGCGCCTACGGGCTGCCCGGGATCCTCGACGAGCGGGTTCGCGACCGCTACGACGGGCTCGAGCTCGCCGACTCGGTCATCGTTGATCCGCACAAGTGGCTCGGGGCGCCGGTGGGCATCGCGGCGACTTTCGTGCGTGACCGCTCGATTCTCTATCGGGCCTTCACCCAGGAGCCAGCCGACTACCTCGAGGGCTCGTTCAGCGATCCGAGCGAGATCCGCGTTTCCATGGACTCGATGGGTATCGCGTACGACGACTTCGGCGTTGAACTCTCCGCGCCGGCGCGCGGCGTGGTGGTCTGGAGCCTGTTGAAAGAGCTCGGCCGCGAGGGGGTGCGCGCTCGTATCGTGCACGACAACGACCTCGCGCGCCACGTCGCGTACCGCGCGAGCCTCGACCCGCGCCTCGAGGTGCTGGCCGAGCCGACGTTGTCGATCTGCTGCGTGCGCTACTACAGCGACGAGGTGAAGGACCTCGACGAGCTCAACGAGGCGCTGCTGCGGCACCTCTTGCTCGAGACGCCGTTTCTACCCAGTTCGACCGTGGTGGACGGGTGCTACGCGCTGCGTCCGTGTTTCATCAACGCGCGCACCACCGTCGAGCACGTCGACGGGTTCTGCGACGCGGTGCTGGATCTGGGCGACGAACTGGTTCGTCAGGCGAACGCTCGCTGAACTACATGTTCCTGCGGTACATGCCGCCGACTTCGAACAGCGCCCGGGTGATCTCGCCCAGCGAGGCGTGGCGCACGGTGTCCATGAGGGCGGCGAAGACGTTGCCGCCCTCGAGTGCGCTGGCGCGCAGGCGTTCGAGCGCGGGCGTGAGTTCGCCCGCGTGGGTGACGCGAAAGCTCTCGAGCCGACTGATCTGCCCACGCTTCTCCTCCTCGGTGGCGCGCGCCAACTCGAGGGGCCCGGGGCGTTCGTTGGTGGCGCCGCGGGTGAAGGTGTTTACGCCCACGATCGGCAGTTCACCGCTGTGCTTGGCGTGCTCGTAGGTCATCGAGTCGTCCTGGATCCGGCCGCGCTGGTAGCCGGTCTCCATTGCACCGAGCACGCCACCTCGTTCGGAGATCCGCTCGAGCTCGGCGAGTACCGCGGCCTCGACGAGCTCGGTCAACTCCTCGACGATGAAGCTGCCCTGGAGGGGATTCTCGTTCATGGCGAGACCCCACTCTTTGTTGATGATCATCTGGATCGCGAGCGCTCGGCGCACCGAGTCTTCGGTTGGAGTCGTCACGGCCTCGTCGTAGGCGTTGGTGTGCAGGCTGTTCGCGTTGTCGTAGATCGCGCACAGCGCCTGGAGCGTCGTGCGGATGTCGTTGAAGGCCATCTCCTGGGCGTGCAGGGAGCGTCCCGAGGTCTGCACGTGGTACTTGAGCTTCTGGGACCGCTCACTCGCGCCGTAGCGGTCGCGCATCGCGATCGCCCAGATGCGTCGGGCCACCCGGCCGATGACCGTGTACTCGGGGTCCATGCCGTTGGAGAAGAAGAACGAGAGGTTCTGGGCGAAGTCGTCGACCGACATGCCCCGCGCGAGGTAGGACTCGACGTAGGTGAAGCCGTTGGCCAGGGTGAAGGCCAGCTGGGTGATGGGGTTCGCCCCGGCCTCGGCGATGTGGTAGCCCGAGATCGACACTGAGTAGAAGTTCCTCATGCGGTGTTCGACGAAGTACTCCTGGATGTCGGCCATCACGCCAAGGGAAAACTCGGTGGAGAAGATGCACGTGTTCTGGCCCTGGTCCTCCTTCAAGATGTCGGCCTGGACCGTACCGCGCACGCTCGCCAGGGTGCGCGCGGTGACCTGCTCGGCCTCGAGGGCGTTGGGTTCGCGCCCGTGCTCGAGGGCGAAACGCTCGAGCTGCTGGTCGATCGCGGTGTTCAAGAACATCGCCAGGATCGTGGGCGCGGGTCCGTTGATGGTCATCGACACCGACGTGGACGGGTCGCACAGGTCGAAGCCCGCGTAGAGCGCCTTCATGTCGTCGAGGGTCGCCACCGATACGCCTGAGGTGCCGATCTTGCCGTAGACATCGGGGGGCGTGTCGGGGTCGCGCCCGTAGAGGGTCACCGAGTCGAAGGCCGTCGAGAGCCGTGTGGCGGGCTGACCTTGGGCGAGCAGGTGAAAGCGCCGGTTCGTGCGAAAGGGGTCGCCCTCGCCCGCGAACATGCGTGCGGGGTCCTCGTTCTCGCGCTTGAAGGCGAAGACCCCCGCGGTGAAGGGAAACGAGCCCGGCAGGTTCTCCGCGCGCAGCCAGCGCAGGAGGTCACCCTCCTCATCGAAGCGCGGCAGCGACACTCGCGCGATCTTGTTGCCCGAGAGCGAGCGGCGCCACAGGCTCGTTCGCGTTTCGCCACGTACGAGCTCGTCGCCCGACAGCTCCTCGCGGCGCTCGTCGAACGCGTTCAGCAGGGCGAGGCTCGACGCCTCGACGCTGGCCTCGAGCACGTGCGCCAGACGTTCGAGGGTGCCGGCGGTCTCCCCGTCGACCAGCGCGAGCGTCGCGCGCACCTGGGCGAGTCGGCGCACCGCAGCGACCTGCTGGTCGGTCGTGGCGTGGTAGCGGCGCACCGCTTCGGCGATCTCGGCGAGGTAGCGTACGCGGCTCGAGGGGATCACCGAGGCGGTGGCGGTCGAGGTGCGCGCGTGCACCGGCGCCAGTACCGCGGCGCCCAGGGCGAGCCCGTGCGACTCGAGGGTGCGGCGTAGGTACTGGTACAGAGCCGTCGTGCCCTCGTCGTTGAAGTGCGACGCGATGGTCCCGAAGATCGGTGCCTCTTCGGGCTCGGCGCCGCGCGGGTGGCTGCGGTACCACTGGCGCGTGGTCGAGCGCAGGGCGTCGGCCGCGCCGTGGCGATCGAACTTGTTGATGGCGACGACGTCGGCCAGGTCCAGCATGTCGATCTTCTCGAGTTGCGAGGCCGCGCCGAACTCGGGGGTCATGACGTAGAGCGCGAGATCGGCGACGTCGACGATGGCCGCGTCACCCTGGCCGATGCCCGGCGTCTCGACGATGATCAGGTCGTAGCCCGCGGCGCGACAGGCGTCGATCACCTTGGGCACCGGCACCGGCACCTCCGAACTCGAGCCCCGCGTCGCCAGGGAGCGGAAGAAGATGGTGGGCGAGTCGATCGCGTTCATGCGGATGCGGTCGCCCAACAGGGCGCCGCCGCTGTGGCGCTTGGTCGGGTCCACCGCGATGATCGCGATGCGCAGCTTGTCACCCTGATCGAGGCGAAAGCGCCGGATGAGCTCGTCGGTGAGCGACGACTTGCCCGAGCCGCCGGTACCCGTGATGCCGATGACCGGCGCGCGGTGCTGGGCGGCGGCGGCGTTGATGACCTGCTCGCTCGTCGGGTCCAGCGCGCCGGTCTCGAGCGCGCTGATTGCGCGCGCCAGCGCAGCGACGTTGCCCAGGATCAACTCGTCGGTGCGCACCTCGACGTCCAGGTCGACGTCGCACTCCTTGATGAGCAGGTTGATCATTCGCTCGAGTCCGAGACGCTGCCCGTCGGCCGGCGAGAAGATGTGGCGAACGCCGTAGGCCTCGAGTTCGGCGATCTCTTCATCAATGATCACGCCACCACCACCGCCGTACACCTTGATGTCGGGTCGACCCGCGGCGCGCAGACTGTCAACCAGGTACTTGAAGTACTCGAGGTGTCCGCCCTGGTACGAACTGACCGCCACGCCCTGGACGTCTTCTTGAATGGCGGCGGCCACGATCTCGCTCACCGAGCGGTTGTGGCCGAGGTGGATGACCTCGGCGCCCTGGGCCTGGAGCAGGCGGCGCATGATGTTGATCGCGGCGTCGTGGCCGTCGAAGAGGCTGGCGGCGGTGATGAACCGCACGGGGCGTGACGGGCGGTAGAGAGCGTCCGTCTCGGTCGCGGGAGAGGTCATAGGAACCACGATAGTCGGAGTTCCTTGTATTTTCCGGGGCTACGTCTTGACGACGGCGTCAGGGCTGTCTGTCCTGGTCTAAGGCGGTTACGGTGTCGTCGGCGAAGTCGCCCGCGGTGCGCCGCAGCTCACGGATTACGCGCACGAGGTTACGCTGGTCCGTCTCGTCGAGCGATCCCACGCCGAAGTGCACCGCGTTCACCGCGAGGGTGGCTCGCTCGACGAGTTCGCGTCCGGCCGAAGTGATCCGCGCGAGGGTGGTGCGTCGGTCCGAGGGGTGGGCCACCCGTTCGACCAATCCGTCGTGCACGAGCCGGTCAACGATGTTGGTCACGCTCGTGGGATGGATCATCAAGCGCTGGCCCATCTTGCCCAGTGGCAGGCTGCCCGAGCGGGTGAATGAGAGCAGCACGAGGGCCTCGTAGCGCGCGAAGGTCAGTCCGTGGGATTTGAGCGCCGCGTCGACCGCGCCGAGCACGATCTGCTGGGCGCGCATGATCGAGGTGGCCGCGGCCATCGAGGCCGCGGCTTCGGGCCACTGGCGCGTCCAGTGCTGGTACGCCTCGTCGATGGCATCGAATCCGAGACGTGGCTCCACCGCCTCAGCGTATCGTCCCCCGGTTCGTCACCTCGGGGCCGCGGTAGCCGACGCCCGGTACGGTGGTCAGTGTTGAGGTGAGTATGGATGAGTCCCAGACGCAGTCGGAGTCGCGCCGCACCCTGCCGCCGCGCGCCGGGGTGGCACGATCGTGACGACGCTGGGCGTGCTGCTCGTGGCCGTGGCGCTGCTCGTCGCCGTCTTCTACTGGTCCGGCCGCTACGGGGGGCGCGGGCGCGAGCGGACCATCTCGCTACGTCGCACGCGAGCGTCGCACGTCACCTCGAGGGGTCGGCCCAAGGTGGCCTACGCGAAGCGCGCCGACGCCGAGGTCCAGGCGAGGTTCCTCGCGGCGCGCGACGGCGCCTCGATGGACGTGTACCGGTGCCCCACGTGTTCCAAGTGGCACGTGGGCCACGTGAACTAGCCACTCCGGCCGCGATCAGATCGCGACGACGAAACGTCCTGGCCCGTCGAAGGAGGCTTCGGGCACGGCCTCGACCAGGCGCCAGGGTAGGGGGGCGTAGATGTGCGGGTACCTGGTGGCGTTGCCGCCGTCCTCGAGGCGCACCGTGATGCCCTCGGCACGTAGCGCGCCGACGCGCAGCGTCAGCACGACCAACGCTTCGTCACAGTTCTCGTAGAGCGCGCGCGACATCGCCTAACTGGTCACGCCGGGATGCGTGGATGAAGCCGACGTCGTCCAACGACAACCCCCGCGTCGAGCCGCGAGAGGTTCCTTCGACGCTGGTTCGCTCTCACTGCGAGCGTGTCGTCAGGTGGTAAATGTGCTCGTCATTCAGTTCGGCGTCGCTCATCGTGCTCGATGCGCTCGGATCGGCGCCCTGGCGGGGTCGGGTTCAGGCGCCCGTGTAGTAGCGGTCGGCCACCGTCAGCGCCTCGTCCAAGATGGCGAGTCCCTCACGGAGCTCCTCGGCGTTCGTGGTGCACGGCGGTGTCACGTGGGTGCGGTTGAAGTGGACGAAGGGCCACAGGCCCCGCTCCTTGCACGCGGCGGCGAACTCGTTCATCGGTGCGGCGTCGGCGCCGGCGGCGTTGTAGGGCACGAGGGGCTCGCGTGTCGCGCGGTCGCGCACGAGCTCCATCGCCCAGAACACGCCCAGCCCGCGAACCTCGCCGACCGAGGGGTGGCGCTCCATGAGCTCGTGCAGCCCCGGTTCGATGACGTCGGTCCCTAGGGCGCGCGCGTGCTCGATGATGCCCTCCTCACGAAAGATGTTGATCGACGCCACGGCCGACGCGCACGCCAATGGGTGGCCCGAGTAGGTGAGCCCGCCCGGGTACGCGCGGGTGGCGAAACTCGCCGCGATCGCCTCGGAGATGACGACGCCGCCCAGGGGGACGTAGCCGGAGTTGACGCCCTTGGCGAAGGTGATGAGGTCGGGCGTCACACCCCAGTGGTCGACGGCGAACCACTCGCCGCACCGCCCGAAGCCGGCCATGACCTCGTCGGCGATCATCACGATGCCGAACTCGTCGCACAGCGCGCGCACGCCGGCGAGGTAGCCCTCCGGCGGCACCAGGATGCCGTTGGTGCCGACCACGGTTTCGAGCAGGACGGCGGCGACGGTGTGGGACCCCTCAAAGACGATGGTGTCGCGCAGGTGGGCTAGCGCGCGTTCGGTCTCTTGCGCCTCGCTCTCGGCGTGGAACGGCGAACGGTACAGGTAGGGGCCCCAGAAGTGCACCACGCCGGGCAGGCTCGGTTCGGAGGGCCAGCGGCGCGGATCACCGGTCACCGTGATGGCGCCGGCGGTGGCGCCGTGGTAGCTGCGATAGGTAGAGAGGACCTTGTGGCGCCCGGTGTGCAGTCGCGCCATGCGGATGGCGTTCTCGATGGCTTCGGCGCCGCCGTTGGTGAAGAACACCTTGTTGAGGTCACCGGGGGCGACCTCGGCGATGAGACGAGCCGCCTCGCTGCGCGCGTCGTTGGCGAAGGCCGGTTGGATGGTGCACAGTCGGGTCGCCTGCTCGGCGATCGCGGCGACCAGTTTGGGGTGCTGGTGACCGATGTTGACGTTCACGAGCTGGGAGGCGAAGTCCAGGTAGGACTTGCCCTCGTAGTCGGTGAAGCGCGAACCGCTCGCCGAGGCGATCGGCAGCGGACTGATCAATTCCTGAGCGGACCAGGAGTGAAAGACGTGGTCGTGGTCGAGACGCTTCACTACGTCGCCGCCGAGGTGGTTCGCGGAATAGGTGGAGACAGTGGTGTCGGTCATGATCGTCCTATCGGGTCTGGGGGAAGCCGAGGTCGACCGTGGACGTCGCCGGATCGGGCCAACGCGAGGTGACGACCTTGCCCCTGGTGTAGAAGTTGATCCCCTCGGGCCCGTACATGTGGCTGTCGCCGAAGAGCGAGGCCTTCCAGCCCCCGAAGGAGTAGTACGCGACCGGGACCGGGATCGGTACGTTGATCCCGATCATGCCGACCTCCACCTCGCTCTGGAACTGGCGCGCCGCGCCGCCGTCGCGGGTGAAGATCGCGGTGCCGTTCGCGTAGGGATTCGCGTTGATCAGCTCGATCGCCTCGTTGAAGGTGCCACAGCGCACCACCGAGAGGACCGGACCGAAGATCTCGTCCTGGTACACCTTCATCGTCGAGGTGACCTCGTCGAGCAGTGTCGCACCGAGGAAGAACCCCTCGGCGGGCAGCGCGGCGTCGCGCCCGTCCACGATCACGTTGGCGCCGGCCTTCATTCCCTCGTCGATGTAGCCGGCGACGCGCTCGCGGTGCTCGGCGGTGATGAGCGGGCCCATGTCAGTCCCGGATTCGGCGCCGTTGCCCACGCGCAGTCGCGGGATGCGCTGGGCGATGGCCTCGACCAGCGTGTCACCGACGTCGCCGACCGCGACGACCACCGAGATCGCCATGCAACGCTCGCCAGCGGCGCCGTATCCGGCTGAGACCGCAGCGTCGGCGGCCATGTCAATGTCCGCGTCAGCGAGCACCACCATGTGGTTCTTCGCTCCGCCGAGCGCCTGGACCCGCTTGCCACGGGCCGTGCCGCGCTCGTAGATGTAGCGTGCGATCGGCGTGGAGCCGACGAAGCTGAGCGCCGCCACGTCGGGGTGGTCAATGAGCGCGTCGACCGCGACCTTGTCGCCCTGGACGACCGAGAAGACCCCGTCGGGCAGACCCGCCTCGCGCCAGAGCTCGGCGAGAAAGAGCGACGCGCTCGGGTCCTTCTCGCTGGGCTTCAGGACGAAGGCGTTGCCGGTGGCGATGGCGTTCGCGCACATCCACAGTGGCACCATGACCGGGAAGTTGAATGGGGTGATACCCGCGACGACGCCGAGGGGCTGGCGGATCGAGTAAACGTCGACGCCCGAGGACACCTGCTCGGAGTAGCCGCCCTTCATCAACTGGGGGACGCTGGTGGCGTACTCGACGTTCTCGAGTCCGCGCGCCACCTCGCCGGCGGCGTCGGCGAGCACCTTGCCGTGTTCGGCGGTGACGATCGCGGCCAACTCGGCGCTGCGGGCGTGGAGCAGTTCGCGAAACGCGAAGAGCACGGCGGAGCGCCGCGAGAGGGGAACGTGGCTCCAGGCCTTCGCCGCCTCGACGGCGGAGGCGACGACGTCAGTGACCTCCTGCTCGGAGGCGAGGTGCACGTTGCCGGTGTGCTCGCCGGTGGCCGGGTTGAAGACCGGCGATGTTCGAAGGGGCGAGCCGCCGACAAGTTGACCGCCGACCCAGTGTCCAATGTTCTTTACCATGTGCTCGATAGTACATATGGTTCGCGTGACGTACAATACCATGTTTGTATGGTTACAAAGATATCTGCGGTCATCGACATCGCGATGCTCGAGCGCACGAGTCGGGGGGTGGCGCGCGCTCTGAGCGAGGCCATCGGTGATGGTTCCCTGGTGGAGGGTTCACGACTGCCACCAATTCGAGACGTGGCCGTGGACCTCGGTCTCTCGCCCAGCACGGTGAGCGCCGCGTGGCGCCTGCTGGCCCAGGCCGGCGCGGTGCGCACCGACGGCCGACGGGGCACGATCGTCATGTCGCGCCGCGGGCCCGGTCCGACCCGCTATCGTCGCGCGCTCCAACACAGTTCGCACTTCAACCTGGATCTGTCGACCGGGGTGCCCGACGCGGCGCTGCTGCCGGATCTGAGCGCCGCGCTCAACAATCTTCACCGAGGCTGGACGTCGGGAAGCTACTTGGACGACGCGATCGTTCCGGGACTCGTCGAGGCGCTCGCGCACGACTGGCCCTACGAGAGTGACGAGTTCATGATCGTCGACGGCGCGATGGATGCGCTTGATCAGGTCTCTTCGCACCTGCTTCGCTTTGGCGACAAGGTGATTGTCGAGAATCCGAGCTTCCCCCCATTACTGGATCTACTCGAGGCACTCGGTGTTCGTTACGTGGGAGTGGACGTGGACGAAGAGGGTTTGGTGCCCGCGCAGTTCGCCGACGCGCTGGCCCAGCGTCCGCGGGCGCTCTTCCTCCAGCCTCGTGCGCACAATCCCACGGGAGTGTCGATGAGCGCGGCCCGCGCCAATGAGTTGGCCCAACTCGTGCGGACGCACGCGGTGATGGTGATCGAGGATGACTCGGCGGGCAGTGTGGCTGCGGCCGATCCGATCAGCCTCGGACGATGGATTCCCTCACAGACGGTTCACGTGCGTAGCTTTTCCAAGTCGCATGGTCCGGACCTGCGCCTCGCCGCGATGAGCGGGCCGGCCGACGTGCTGGACGCGCTGCGCGAGCGTCGGCTCCTAGGCCAGGGATGGACCAGTCGCCTGCTGCAGGCCGTACTGCTCGACCTTCTGACCCGCCCTGCGACTAGGCGCCAGGTTGAGCACGCTCGTGTGACCTACATTTCGCGCCGCCGCAAGCTCTGCGACGCACTGGGACGCGAGGGTGTGTCGACGATGGGGAACGACGGTCTCAATCTCTGGTTGCCAGTGCACGATGAGACCGCGGCGTTGATTTCGCTCGCGAGTCGTGGCATTGGCGCGGCGGCTGGTTCGCCCTTTCTCACCAGGGGAGAGAGTACGCCGCACCTTCGTATCACCGCGGGCCAGGTCGAGCGCGATTTCGCGAAGGTGGCGCACGATCTGGCGGGTGCGGCGATGACCCAGTCGCAGGCGGGGCCGCGATGAGGGCGATCGCCGAGGACCAACCACGCGATCCGCGTGAGTCGGCGCTATCGGCGAGCGCTCGGATACACGTCGAGATACGAGGGTATGTTCGTGACGCCGGCGGCGTTGAGCGCCGCGTGCACGACGGCGCGGGTCACCGCGTTGGCCCCCGCCGCCATGAGCACGTCGAGATGCTCGGGTCGCGAGGAGTCAGTGGTGATCACACCGTTGCCGGTGCCTTGGGGTAGTTCGACCGCTCCGGTGGCCAGACTGAACACCACGTCGCCGTCAGTCATGCAGTGCACGGGAGTGACGGCTCGGGCGAGGCCGTCGTGGGCCGCCATCGCGATGCGACAGCACTCGGACTTGGTGAGAGCAGCGTCGGTCGCCACCACCATCAGCACCGTGTTGCGCGCACGGGGACCGTTCAGCCACTGGCGTGCGAGTTCCACGTCCTGCGCGCTCGGCGAGGAGAGATGGTCGAACTCCCCGCTGAGCCCGTAGCGTCGTCCGTAGAGCTCACCGGTTCTCGGGTCGACGATGTTGCCACCGGAGTTGAGCGCCACCATCGCCGCGACGGTCACCCCGTTCTCGAGCACGACACTGGCCGAGCCGATGCCGCCCTTGAGTCCTCCCGCGCGCGCGCCCGTACCCGCGCCCACGGTGCCCTGCGCGAAGTTCATATCGGCCGCTTCGAGGGCTGCCCGGCCGAAGGAGGCGTCGGGTCGACTGGTGAACGCGCCGCCGCCGACGATGTCGAACAGGCACGCCGCCGGCACGATGGGCACCACGTGGCTCGCATCGGGTCCAACTCGCAGACCGGTGCGCCGCTCCTCCAGGAGTCGCATGACGCCGTCGGCAGCGGCGAGGCCGTAGCTGCTGCCTCCGGAAAGACAGACGGCATCCACCGACGTGACGAGCGTCGTGGGTGACAGTGCGTCCGTCTCGCGCGTGGAGGGGCCACCACCGCGAACGTCGACGCTGCCCACCGTGCCCGAGGGGGGGAGGATGACGGTAGTACCGCTCAGCCACTGCTCGTCAATCCTCTGGTGGTGGCCGACGCGGATTCCCTCGACGTCGCTTAGGTCGTTCTTGGGGCCGCGGACTGCGACGTCGCCAATTTCAATGACGGGCATTGTTGCTCCTTCACTCGACGCTCGGCACGAGCCGTCGATCGGGGGTCACCGCGAAACTAACCGAATGGTCGCGAGGCCGCCAACGAGAGCGCCCACCGTCAGGGACTTTGCGTCGCTGCGCGCGGCACAGGGGGCACACTCCTTCGACGTCGGGTAGTTCGGACGCGGGCGTGACCTGGCGACGCCGCCAACGAGAGTGGGTGGGCTCTGACAGCGCACCTCGTTCTAGGTGGTTCTGCTGTACCCTGTATTTTGGATAAGAAAACCAGACGGCGCCACCCGTGCATCGTTGGGTTTGGACGGCCGCGCCAGTAAGAACTGGTGGCGACCGTCGGCGAATTGAGGGGGAACAATTGACGGACGTTGAAAGTGGTAAGGCGCCGGCGCCGCGCTGGGAGCGACGCTCTCGACTGGTCGATGAAGTGGCAGACGAACTGCGCGCGCGCATCTACGACGGCCAGTACAGCGCGGGAACAGTCATTCACCAAGAGAATCTCTCACTGGAGTTGGGTATCAGTCGCACCCCACTGCGCGAGGCGATCCGCATGCTCGAACAGGAGGGACTGCTCGTCGCCGAGCCGGGCCGCGCGGCCCGCGTGGTGTCGGGCAGCCGCAAGACGTTGTTGGACGCGTACGAACTGCGCTCGGTGATTGACGGCCTGGCGGCGCGCCTGGCGACAAAGGAGATGACCCAGTCCCAGATCGATGAGCTGGAGACGGTCATGAGCCAGCAGGTGGCGTCACTGGAACCGTGGGTGCCCGCGGAGTACACGCGACTCAACATCAGGTTCCACGAACTCATCATTCAGTCCACGGGCAACCAGTTCCTCATCGCCGAGCTGGTCCTGCTTCGCATGACTGCGCAGATCTTCAACCCTTCAGTGGGCGTGTCAAAGTCCGTCGCCGACAATGCAGTGCACCAGCATCGCCAGATCCTTGATGCCATCAAGGATCGTGATCCGGTTCGCGCCGAATTGCTCGCGCGCGGTCATATCGAAACCACTATTGCCAGACTGCGTGAGCAGGGTGAGCATGGGTAGTCCCCGGGTTCGGCGACGGCGAACCACGGGGTGAACGACCTCAGCGATGACGTCGCCCGCGTGACTCATAGTCGCGCCGAGTCACTCGCAGCGTTGCGCGACGTGAACGAGTGGTGGGGAGGTCGTCTCGAACAGGAAACAGTTGCCGGGGGAATGAAAGGGAAGGACATATGACACCGGACGTGAATGGCGAGGTGACCCGGGGCGGCGAGATTCACGTGGACGATCGCGAAGCACTCGACTTCGCAGTGCGACTCGTTCAGATCCGTAGCGTGGACGAGCCAGGAGTGAGCAACGAGAGCGAGGCCACCCAGTTGGTGATTGCCAAGATGCGCGAGTGGGGCTGGAGTCCCGAACTCGCCGAAGTGGCTCCGGGGCGCTCGAACATCATCGTCGACGTGTCCGGGGGAGGTCTCGCGGGACCGATTCTCGCCTTCGAGGGTCACCTCGACGTGGTGAGCGAGGGCGACGCGAGCCAGTGGAGCGTCGACCCCTTCGGTGGCGAGGTCGTCGATGGTCGTCTCTTCGGTCGCGGTGCGGCGGACATGAAGGCCGGCGTGGTCTCGATGCTCTTTGGGGTCCGCGCTCTGCAGTTGGCCGGTCCCTTTCCCGGCACGATTCGAATCCTCGCTCTGGTGGACGAGGAGGGAATGATGCTGGGTGCTAAGCACGCGGTGAACTCGGGCGCCCTCGACGGGGTAGCGGGCGTCATCGTCTGTGAACCCGAGGGCGATGAGGTATGCCCCGTGTCCAAGGGTGCCGTTCGGTTGCGGATCGATCTCAACGGTCAGATGACCCACGGTGCGATGCCCGACGAGGGACGCAATCCCCTACCCACGCTCGGACGGGTCCTCGGCGCCCTCGAGGATATCCAGCGGGATCTTCAGACTCGTCACGGGGCACACCCTCACTTGGGCGAGACCTACGTGACGCCCACGGTGGTCGAGGCGGGCACTCCGCCCCAGATGAACACGATCCCCGCACGAAGCTCACTGTGGGTGGACATTCGCTCGATTCCCGGCGTTGACCATGATCACCTCATCGAGCGGATTCGCACCGAGGCCGCGAAGCTTGGTGCGAGCGATGGCATCGACGCAGAGGTCACCGTCATCGACAATCGACCGCCGGTGGACACCTCGGTCGAGGACCCGGTGGTCACGTGTCTGGTTGAAGCCCACACGCGATTGACGGGCAGCGCACCCCTCTTCGGAGGAGTACCCGGTACGACCGACGGAACGATCTTCACTCGTGACGCCAAGGTGCCCACGGTGGTCTACGGACCCGGTGGCAAGTGGATTGCGCACCAGGTTGACGAGTTCGTAGAAGTCGAGGCCATCGGTCGCTACGCACTCGCCTACGCGCTGGCGGCGCGCAACTTCCTCTCGAGGGACCTCTAATTCATCGTGCCGCGTGCGACCTCGCAGCCCCTTTGAAGCTCTCAACGGGTCGTGGTACTCTGGATTCGAAATATTGGATACAGTACGGCCGAACTTCGCGATGGTGAGTGCTTCGTGCGAGCCGAGGAAGGGGGAGGATGCAACGTACGACCACACAGCGCGGACTTGACGTTCTCTCGCCCAGGCAGTGGTGATGGCGAAACTCAAGGCGCCCGCGAACCGCCTCAAGCGGAGCGGTGACGTGATCCCGGCGTCGCCGTCGCAGCGCCGCTCGTACCGACTGGCGGCCATCGGCGGGGACGGCATCGGCCCCGAAGTGCTCGCCCAAGCCCTTCTCTGCATCGATGACCTCGCCGCGCTGTTCGGCTTCGAGGTGAACACGTCGGTGTTCGAACTCGGCGCTGAGCACTACCTTCGCACGGGCGAGTTGGTGACCGACGAGGTCCTCGCGGAGCTGGCTCGTCACGACGCGATCCTCATCGGCGCCGTGGGTGACCCTCGCGTCGAGCCGGGTGTGCTGGAGCGGGGACTGATCCTTCGAATTCGCACCGAGTTCACCCAGTCCGTCAACGTCAGGCCCGCTCAACTCTTTCACGGGATTGACTCGGTGGTGAAGGACATGTCGCCCGAGCGATGTGACCTCGTCATCGTGCGAGAGAACACCGAGGGTCTCTACGCGAGCGGGGGCTTCTTCTCCCACGAGGGAACGCCGTGGGCCACCGCGATGCAACTCTCGCTCAACACCAAGCCGGCGATCTCGGCAACCGTGGAGTTCGCCTTCCAACTCGCCCAGCAGCGTCGTAAGCACCTGACCCTGTGTCACAAGACGAACATCCTCATCGAGGCTGGTCGCCTATGGAGCGAGACCGTGAACGAGATCGGCGAGCGCTACCCTGACGTGCGCCACGACTACGTCCACGCCGACGCGTGTTCCGTCCACCTGCTCGAACGCCCCGAGATCTTCGACGTCATCGTGACCGACAATCTGTTCGGTGACCTGCTCAGCGATCTGGCCGCCGTCATCCAGGGAGGCATGGGCCTGGCTCCGAGCGCCAACTTGAACCTCACGGGAAGCGGTCCCAGCATGTTCGAGCCAATCCACGGATCGGCTCCCGACATTGCCGGGACGGGTGGCGCCAACCCCGCCGGTGCGATCTTCGCCGCGGCGATGTGCCTCAGTCATCTCGGTGAGCGCGAGGCCGCCCGGGCACTGGAGATGGCGACCATTCGTGTCCTCCAAGGACTTCCCGCGATGCGCGGCCCGAAGATGGGTTGCACCACCAACGCGGTCGGTGAGCGCATACGTGGTGAGATTGCCAAGCAGGCACGCGACGGTGTCGCCGCGGTGCACGAGGCCGCACCCGGGACCTTTCGCAGCCGGACGGATCTGAGTGTGGGAAGGGGTTGACATCCATGAGTGAGGCAACGGACTCGATGAGGTCGATATTCGATCTCGACGGAAGACGTGCACTGGTCATCGGAGCCGGTGGTGGCATCGGAGCGGTCGTCGCCAAGGGCTTGAGTGACTTCGGGGCAAACGTGCTCTGCGCGGACATTGACGAAGCGGCGAGTGCGGCCACGTCGGAGTTGATTGCGGGCGCCGGTGGCGCGTCGCAGTCGCTGCGCATCGACGTGACCGATCCCGACGATGTCGCGGCGGTCGCGACGACGTTCCGCGACGTGGACGTGGTAGTGCTCACCGCGGCCATGAACGTGCGCAAGCGTCTTGTGGATCTCTCGCTCGATGAGTTCCGCCGGGTGCAGCGGCTCAATCTCGAAGGGTCGTTCCTCGTGATCCGCGAGTTCGGTGCCCGGATGGCCGAGCGCGGCCGCGGCAGTATCGTTGTCTACTCGAGTATCCGCGCCCAGGTGGTCGAACCCGGTCAGGGGGTCTACGCGGCGACCAAGGCGGGCGTGCTGCAGTTGGTGCGCACCGCGGCCGCGGAGTTCGGTCCGTCCGGGGTGCGGGTGAACACGATCGCACCGGGCGTGGTGGACACGCCGCTCACCGCCTCAATCAAGGCGGACGAGCAGTGGTACGCCGCTTACGCCAGCAAGTCGGTGCTGGGCCGGTGGGCGCGGCCCGAGGAACTGGTGGGCGCCACGGTCTTTCTGGCCTCGGACGCGAGTTCGTACGTGACTGGCGCGTACCTGACCGTCGACGGTGGCTGGCTCGCAGCCGACGGCCGCTATACCCCACGACTCTAGAGAGGCAGCCATCATGAACAAACCCCGTGCTGGGATCCTGGACGCCATTGACCCCGCCACCGAGAAGGTGTTCGCGACGCTTCCTGCGTCGAGCCCCGCGGACGTGGCCACCGTGGTGCAGCGTGCACGCCACGCCCTGGAGACCAACTCGCAGTGGAGGACTCCCGCGCTGCGCGCGCACACGTTGTACGAGATGGCCCGCCTCTTGCGCGAGAATGCGGACGAGTTGGCACTGGCGGAGTGTCGTGACACGGGCAAACCCCTCGCCCAGGGTCGTGACGACGTGATGATGTCCGCGGCGTACTTCACCTACTACGCGGGGTGGGTCGACAAGTTCGGGGGCCGCTCCATTCCCCTGGGCAGTGAGTTCGTCGACTACACCGTGCGTGAGCCGTGGGGGGTGTGCGGGCAGATCATCCCCTGGAACTACCCCCTGCAGGTGACCGCGCGCTGTGCGGCGCCCGCGATGGCGGTCGGCAACGCGGTGGTGCTGAAGCCTTCGGAACAGGCGTCGGTGACTCCCTACCGGCTGATGACCCTCTACCAGGAGGCCGGTCTGGCCGAGCACATGTTCAACGTGGTGCTCGGTGCCGGCGACGTCGGCTCGGCGCTCGTGGGTGACCCGGGCGTTGATCACGTGACGTTCGTCGGCTCGGCCGCGGTCGGCCAGCGCGTCGCCCAGCAGTGCCTGGAACGCTACATTCCGGTCGAGCTGGAGATGGGTGGTAAGTCACCGTCGATCGTATTCGAGGACGCCGACCTGGACCGCGCCGTTCCGGTCATCGTGCGCGCGCTGATCCAGAACGCGGGCCAGAGTTGCTCGGCGGGCTCGAGGGTGATCATCGCCTCATCGATCTACGACCAGGTGATCGCGCGGCTCGTCGAAGCCCTCGCCCAGCTCAGCGTCGGCCCGGGCGAGGCGGACTTCGATCTTGGACCCCTCATCTCGCCGCGCCAGCTGGAACACGCCCAGGACATGGTGGCGCGAGCCCGAGAGCACGGCGCGCGCGTCGTGTGCGGCGGCAAGCGTCCCTCGGCGCTCTCGAGCGGCTGGTACCTCGAACCCACCCTGATCGATAATGTCGCCGCGGACGCGGAGATCTTCCAGGAGGAGGTCTTCGGACCGGTGCTCGTGGCGTCGCGCTTCGCCAACGATGACGAGGCGGTGACATTGGCGAACGACTCGAGGTACGGACTCGTGGCCGGTGTGTGGACCCGAGACCTTCGCCGCGCCCACGCGGTGGCCAACCGTCTCGAGGTGGGTCAGGTGTTCGTGAACAGCTACGGCGTCGGCGGCGGCGTGGCCATCCCCTTTGGCGGGCTCAAACGCAGCGGGCACGCGAGGGGTAAGTCAGAGGATGCACTGCTGGCCTACAGCCGCGTGAAGAACATCTGTATTGCGCTGTGACGTGCGATATGTGAACGTGTTGCCAGACGGTCTCGCACTACCACGGGAGCAGTGATGTCAAAGGTTGAGCAAACAGGTACTGAGGTCGCCGCGCACGACCCCGAGTCGCTGCGACTGGTGATGCCCGGTCCGGCATTTCGCCCCGGTGATCAATCCGACTTCAGCGGGTTCCCGACGTTCACACCGGGCGTGTTTCGCCGCCCTGAGGTGCACGAATCGGCCGAGTCGATGACGGAGCTCGCGACCGGGCTCATCCGCGTGCTCGACGATGAGGGGCACGCGCTGGGTCCGTGGGACCCCCACCTCGGCGCCGAGGCGCTGCGCGAGGGTCTTCGCGCCATGATGCTCACCCGAGAACTCGATCGGCGAATGATGATCGACCAGCGCCAGTCCAAGACCTCCTTCTACATGCAGTGCACCGGGGAGGAGGCGATTGCGTGCGCCTTTCAGTCGGCGCTTCGCAAGGGCGACATGAACTTTCCCACCTATCGCCAACAGGGCCTGCTCGTCGCCGCGGGCTATCCGCTCGAGCTGATGATGTCCCAGGTGTACTCGAACTCGATGGATCCCCTTCGCGGGCGCCAGATGCCGGTGTTCTACTCGGCCCGAGAGTACGGGTTCTTCTCCATCTCGGGGAACCTCGCCACCCAGTTCGTCCAGGGAGTGGGGTGGGCCATGGCCTCGGCTATCAAGGGCGGTTCGGACATCGCGGCATCGTGGATCGGCGACGGCGCGAGCGCCGAGACGGACTTCTTCTCCGCGCTCGTAATGGCCTCGACCTATCGCGCGCCCGTGATCCTCAATATCGTGAACAACCAGTGGGCGATCTCGACCAGCGAATCGGTGGCACGCGGACAGGCTCCCAGCTTCGCCATCCGTGGCCGAGGATTTGGCATCGCGTCGCTGCGTGTCGACGGCAACGACTACCTCGCGGTGCACGCTGTCGCCTCGTGGGCGGCCGAGCGCGCCCGGGCAAACCTGGGACCCACGCTCGTCGAATGGGTCACCTACCGCGCGGCGGCGCACTCGTCATCTGACAACCCGTCCAGCTACCGGCCCAATGACGAGCCGAGCGCGTGGCCCCTGGGCGATCCCATCGAGCGACTGAAGAAGCACCTGATGGTGATCGGTGAGTTGGACGAGGGGGGCGCCGCGGCGATGCACGAGCGGGTGGAGAACGAGGTGCGGGCCGCCCAGTCGAAGGCGGAGTCCTTCGGAACGCTGAAGCAGGGTCCCAAGCCATCACCGCGCGAGATCTTCGAGGACGTCTTCAAGACCATGCCCGAGTCGTTGGCGAGCCAAGAGCGAGAGGCTGGGTACTGATCGTGGCGAGGATGACGATGGTCGAGGCCATCCGCGACGCGCACGCGGTGGCGATGGAACGTGACGAGTCGGTGGTGGTTTTTGGTGAGGATGTTGGCTATTTCGGCGGGGTCTTTCGCTGCACCCAGGGACTCCAGCAGCGCTTCGGCGAGACCAGGTGCTTTGACGCACCCATCACCGAGTCTGGAATCGTCGGGGCGGCCGTGGGCATGGCCGCGCACGGACTTCGACCCTGCGTCGAGATCCAGTTCGCCGACTACATGTACCCGGCCTACGACCAGATCGTCTCAGAGGCCGCGCGGCTGCGCTACCGGTCCGCCGGCGACTTCAGCGCGCCACTGACGGTGCGCATGCCGGTGGGAGGGGGGATCTTCGGCGGCCAGACGCACTCGCAGAGTCCCGAGGCACTGTTCACCCACGTCGCGGGCCTGAAGACGGTGATGCCCTCGAATCCCTACGACGCCAAAGGACTGCTCATCGCTGCTATCGAGGATGACGATCCGGTGATCTTCCTCGAACCCAAGCGCCTCTACAACGGGCCCTTCGACGGCTATCACGACCGCGGCCTCACGCCATGGTCACGCCACGAGCTCTCCGAGGTTCCTGATGGCCACTACACCGTGCCCCTCGGTAAGGCGGCAATTCGCCGGCCGGGTACCGAGGTGACGGTGCTGGCCTACGGCACCATGGTGCACGTCGCCCTCGCCGCGGTCGAGTCCTACGACGTCGACGCTGAGGTTATCGACCTGCGCACCTTGATCCCGCTCGATGTGACGACGATCGTCGAATCGGTGGCCAAGACGGGTCGGTGCGTGGTGGTGCACGAGGCCACCTTGACCTCGGGCTTTGGCGCGGAATTGGCCGCCCTAGTCCAACAGCACGCCTTCTTTCACCTTGCCGCGCCGGTTGAGCGCGTGACCGGGTACGACACGCCCTACCCACACAGCCAGGAGTGGGCGTACTTCCCCGGCCCCGAGCGCATCGGCGAGGCGCTGTTGCGCGTGCTGGACGTATAGACGCTCCCCGGAACCGCTGGGTATCAGGGCAGACACTTCGGTGATCCGTGAGCCGTCGTGCCACAGGGCGATGACAATTGTCGGGCGCGGTGGGCCACACTGTGGGGCGGCACGGTCGTTGCGGGTGTTGCGGTCATCGCGGACGTCGGTCCATGGCTTGGTTGACAAGCCCGAACTAGCGTGGTATACCGGATTCGAAATATTGGATACACGAATGCACCCAGGGGCCCACCTCGGATGCACCTAGCAGTGGCGCTTCGTGAGCAAAGGGGGACAGTGAAAAATCGTCTTGGAATACGAGGCCGACTCGCAGTGGTGTCAGTACCGATGGCGTTCACGCTGGTGGTGCTGGGCTCGGTGATCGGTGGCTCGCAGCCTTCGGGCGCAACATCGTCGAACGCCACGCTGGTGATCGGTTCGGCGGTGGCACCGCCCTCCCTGGACCCGACGTCGAACGCCTCGGCTGCGATCGATGAGGTCTTTGACTACAACGTGTACCAGCACCTGGTGGAACTGGACCCGAAGGGTGCAGTCATTCCCGTGCTGGCGACGAACTACAAGGTATCGAGCGACGGGTTGAAGTACACGTTCACGATTCGCTCCGGCGTCAGCTTCTCCAACGGGGATCCGATGACGGCCGCGGACGTGGTCTACAGCTTGAACCGTGCGGTGAATCCCAAGTCTGGCTACCCGTACCAGGCACTGGTCGCCAACGTGAGCTCGGTGACCTCGCCCGATGCGTCGACGGTGGTGGTGAACCTGAGCCACCCCGACAACCAGTTCCTGTACAACCTCGCGGCGTACAGTAACGGCATGGTCCTCGACCCCGCCGCCGTCGCGAACATCGCGACCGCCCCGGTGGGAACAGGCCCCTACATGTACAAGTCGCAGATCTCGAACTACGACGTGGTGTTGGCGGCGAACCCGAACTACTGGGGTCCCAAGCCCGGCATGTCCACGGTGACGTTCCGGTACTTCTCGAGCGCGAGCACGATGGACAGCGCCCTGCAGAGCGGGCAGATTCAGGTGATCGACAATCTCGACAACTCTCAGAACGTGAGCCAGTTCAAGAACAGCAGTGCCTTCAAGGTCATTCACGGACCAACTGAGGGAAAGATCGACCTCACCCTGAACAACACGGCCGGACCGCTGAAGAAGTTGAAGGTGCGTCAGGCCATCACCTACGCCACCGACAAGAAGGCGATCCTCAAGACCGTGGGCGCCGGCTACGGCACTGTGATTGGCAGTGACCAGGTTCCCGGGGACCCTTGGTACACGCCGAGGGTCAACAAGGCGTACTCGTACAACCCGAAGAAGGCCAAGGAGTTGCTCGCCCAGGCCGGCTACAAGCACGGATTCTCGATGACACTCACGCTGCCGCCCTATGGTTACGCAACCACCGCGGGCCCGCTGATTCAGGCGGAACTCGCGGCGGTCGGTATCAAGGTGACGATCAAGAACATTGCCTGGGCGCTGTGGATCTCCAAGGTGTTCACCGATCACAACTACCAGCTGACCATCATCGACCAGGTCGAGGCCCGTGACATCGGTGAGTACGGTAATTGCGCGTACTACTTCAACTACGCGGGCTGCAAGCAGGTGAGCAAGATGATGAACATCGCGACCGCCGCTACCACGACCAAGAAGGAAGTGGGAGAGTTTCGGGCGATCGTTCGAAAGATCAGCGCGGACGCCGCGAACAACTGGCTGTACAACCCCGACCAGTTGACCGTCGCGAAGAAGGACATCGTGGGACTCCCCGGCAGCGGACTCACCGAGTCGTTCAACCTGAGCTACGTCTCGGTCGGAGGCTCGTTGTCCAAGCAAGTGGCTGCGGAGGGTTTTGCTTCCTGATGCACCTTGAAGAAGTTCCGCAGTGCGAGTGCGCCAGCACCCCGAGGGGTGCTGGCGCACTCGCGAGCGCACGAATGCATCCATGAACTCGACGCTGCGTCGGGCCGTGGGTGCGGTCCTGCCGCTCCTACGTCGTCTGATGACGATGGTGGTCGCCCTGTGGGGCGCATCGGTGCTGGTCTTCGTGGTCCTCAACGTCTTGCCGGGTTCGCCGGCACAGGTCATCCTCGGTACCCAAGCGACCCCGCAGTCGGTGCGCCAGCTCACCGCCCAACTGGGACTGAACAAGCCGCTTCTTCAGCAGTACGTCGACTGGATTGGCGGGCTGCTGCGCGGCAACCTGGGCGTTTCGTATATCTCGCATCTTGGTATCGGTAGCCAGATCGCCCAGGCGCTATCGGTCACCGGACCCCTCGTACTGCTCGCCCTGGTGATCGGGTTGGCCATTGGACTGCCGCTGGGTTTCGCTGGCGCGCTGCGCAACGGACGCTTCTCCGGATCGCTCATCGGCGGGCTTAGCCAGATCGGTATGGCGGTACCCTCGGTCGTCGCCGGCCTCTTGTTGATCATCGTGCTGACGGTCAAGTTGCACGTGTTTCCCACGAGCGGATTTCCCGGTTGGTCCGATCCCCTGCAGGCGCTGCGCGCCCTCGTGTTGCCCGCGTTCTCACTGGGTTTGGTCGAAGGCGCGATACTCAGTCGCTACGTACGTGCCTCGATCCTCGAGCAGTTGCGCTCGGACTATCTGCGCACCGCGCGCTCCAAGGGATTGCGTGTGGGCCAGGCTCTTCGCCGTCACGGATTGCGAAACGCGGCTATTCCGCTGGTGACGGTCCTCGGGTTGGAGCTGGCGAGTCTCGTCGTGGGCGCCATCGTGGTCGAGAACGTCTTTGCGCTTCCCGGACTGGGCCTCTTGCTCTTGGACTCGGTGAACAATCGCGATTTGATCACCGTCCAGGACACCGCGATGCTCGTGGCTAGCACCGTCCTCGTACTCAACCTGCTGGTCGATCTGTCATACCGCCTGCTTGACCCGCGACTGAAGGGGACGGCGTGAGCGACGCCACCGCGCACCAGCGGGGTCCGGGAGTACTCGTCGACGAGTCCGACCTGAATGGGGCGCGGAGCGATCCAAAGCAGACTTGGCGTCGCTGGCTACGCAATCCCAACTCGTTGATCGGCGGTGTCATCGTGGTATTGGTCGTCGCCTCGGCCCTGGTCTCGCTCGTGTGGACGCCGTACAGCCCGCTCGCCGTCGATCCCGCACACGCCCTCGGCGGACCGAGTCTGCGGCATCTGCTGGGCACCGATGAATATGGCCGTGACGTCTTCAGTCGCTTGATGGCGAGTTCGCAGATCGCCCTCTTCGTTGGCGCGCTCTCGGTGCTCATCGCCACGGTGATAGGCATTCCCGCCGGTCTGCTCGCAGCCCAGCGAGGGGGCGCGACTGGACAGGTGGTGCTGCGACTAGCCGATATCCTCTACGGGTTCCCCGCCCTGTTGGCGGCCATCGTGCTTGCGGCGGCCTTCGGCGCGTCAAAGTCCACGGTGGTGCTCGCCATTGGAATCTCGTACATTCCGGTGTTCATACGGGTGACTCGAAGTAACGCCTTGGTGGTGCTCAACTCAGAGTATGTTCTCGCCGCGCGCGCCTACGGTCGTCGGCCCCTCGCCATCTTGCGTCGACATGTGGTGCCCAACATCGCAACCACCATCATCGCCCAGATGAGCCTGTTGTTCTCGCTCGCCGTGCTGGCTGAAGCCGCCCTCGACTTTCTGGGGCTGGGCACCGCCGCCCCGGCCGCGTCATGGGGCACCATGTTGCAGTCGAGCCAGGACTACCTGGGTAACGATCCGCTGCTCACGGTCTGGCCCAGCCTCGCCATCGTCGTCTGCGTTCTGGGCTTCAGCCTCCTCGGCGACGGCATCGGCGAATTGCGTGATGCGCGGAGCCGCCGCTGATGTCCCTGCTTCACGTGCGCGACCTTGAGGTCACGAGCGGTCCCCTGACGCTCGTGAGCGGCGTGGACTTCGAGGTTGATGCCGGTGAGCGCGTTGGGTTGATTGGCGAGTCCGGCTCGGGCAAGTCGCTCACCGCACTCGCCATCATGGGCCTGCTGGGTGAGGGACTCAGTGCCCGCGGACAGGTACGCTTCGCCGACAAGGACCTGCTGGCGATGTCGGAACGACAGCGCTGCGAGTTGCGCGGTAACAGCATCGCGATGATCTTCCAGGAACCAATGAGTGCGCTGAATCCGACCCGGAGGATCGGTGATCAGGTTGCCGAGACGCTGCGAATTCACCGTCACGTTTCGCGCCGCGAGGCGGAGAGGGCCGCTGTCGGATTGCTGGCCCGCGTCGAGTTCGCGGAGCCCGAGCGCTACGCGCGCATGTACCCGCACGAACTATCCGGCGGCCAGCGCCAGCGCGTCATGATCGCGAGCGCCATCTCGTGTGATCCTGACGTCATTCTGGCCGACGAACCAACCACGGCCCTTGACGTCACGGTCCAGCGCCGCGTGCTCGACCTGCTCGACCGCCTCGTCGACGAGGAGGGGTGCGCCCTGCTGCTCATCGCGCACGACCTGGCGGTGGTGAGTGAGGTGTGTGATCGGGTGGTCACCATGTACGGCGGTCGGGTCGTCGAATCCGGTTCCGTGGCACAGATCATCGATGAGCCGCGCCACCCTTATACCAATGCCCTCTTGGCCACATCCAAGGCACTTTCGGTGGCCGAGGCCGCGTCCGGCGCGAATCTGCCGTCAATTCCCGGATCGGTGCCGAGCGCTGGCCACTTCCCCCAGGGATGTCCCTTTCGCGATCGTTGCGAGCGCAGCGTCGACGCGTGTCTTGAGATACCACCGATGGTGACCCAGGGCGAGCGGGCGCTCGCGTGCTGGAATCCGGTAGGGGGCTCCGCGTCCTCGGTCCAGGGGGCAACGTGAGCGACATCGTGCCTACTTTCGAGGTACGGGGGGTGTCGAAGACCTACCAACCCCGGGGGCGGCGTGGTCCGTCCGTTGAGGCGCTCAAGGACGTCAGTTTCAGCGTTAGTGAAGGTGACTCGCTGGCGATCGTTGGCGAGTCCGGTTCGGGCAAGTCGACGCTGTCACGATTGCTGTTGGCGCTGGAGGCACCCACGGCAGGCACCGTGAGCTATCGCGGTGAGGTGATCAGCGGGCGCGATGAGCGCAACCTACGCGACTTTCGCCGACGCGTGCAGATCGTCTTCCAGGATCCGATGTCCTCGCTCGATCCCCGCATGAAGGTCCATGACCTGCTCGCTGAACCGCTTCGGGCGTTGAAGTTGGACGTCGACGAAGGCGAGCGGGTACGAGAGCTGTTGACTTCGGTGGAGATGCCGGCTTCGGCAGCGGATCGCTACGCCTATCAGTTCTCGGGCGGACAACGTCAGCGCATCGCTATCGCACGGGCCCTGGGTCCTTCTCCGGAGGTCTTGATCGCCGACGAGCCGGTCAGCGCCCTCGACGTTTCAGTTCGAGCTCAGATACTCAACCTGCTTACCGGATTGGTCAGTGGCTTCAATCTGACCCTGGTGTTCATCTCGCACGATATGGCCGTGGTGCGCCATCTGTGCAGCACCGTCGTCGTCCTGTACCGCGGCGACCTAGTCGAGTCCGGAAGGACCGAGGATCTCTTCGAGTCACCCCGAGAGGACTACACCAAGGAACTGCTCGCCGCGGCCCCACGGATTCGCGCCGCGCGAACTGCGGGTTCAGGAACGACTCGTGGGGTGGTTCCCCCCACCGTGTAGCGAGGCCCGACACGCGGGGACGGCGACTCGGGCGGCCGAGTTCCGTGTCGCGTGCACGCTGGGGCCGGTGGTTTCGCTACCGCTGCTGCGTCGCGCGGGCCGCGCCCTCGATGAGCGCGGCCGCTCGGCCCACCCCATCGGCCGAGCGGATTCGTTGCGACGCCGCGGCGAGGCGACGTCGAAGGGATTCGTCGCCGAGCAGGGCGCGCACGTGCCCGCGCAGTTGCTCCGCGGTGAAGTCGTAACTCGCCAGGCGCACACCGAAGCCGCGCTCGTGCACGCGCTGGGCGTTGTCGTACTGGTCCCAGAAGAGCGGGAGGACCACCATGGGTTTGCCGAAGTGCATGGTCTCGGTGACGGTGTTGTTGCCGCCGTGGGTGATGACCAGGTCGGCCCGGGCCAACAACGTGGTCTGGGGTACGAACTCCCCGCCCCACATGTTGTGGGCCAGTTCGATCTCGTCGTGGCGCGGCCCCTTGGAGACGATAACGTCGTAGGGTTCGTCGGCCAGCGCGTCGATCACTCGTCGCATGAGCGTGACGTCGGCACTGCCGAGTGAGCCGAGACTGAAGTAGAGCACGGGTCGCTCACCATCGGCGAAGCCCACCGGCAACTCGACGGCTGTCTCGGTCTCGCGCACCGAGGACTCCACGCGGTGCCACGACGGCCCCAGGGGACGCCGGTCGAGGTAGTCGAGCTCTTCGGGATAGACGTACAGGTTCATGTCACCGGACCCGACGAACTCCAACGTTGGCAGCCCTGGCGCTCCCTGAGCGCGGAACCAGGCGTCGAACTCGCTCCACAGCTCGAGGTGGCTGTCGCGGTAGGCGTTGCGAAACGAGGCGAAGCCCGCGAAGTCGTCCTGGGCCAGTCCCGAGAACGCGGGCGCCACGCGCTCACCGGGAATCTCCAGCGGATTACACGAGACGATGCGCACGTAGGGCACGCCCGCGGTCACGAGGGCGGGAAAGCCCACCACGTTGTCCTCGACGATGACGTCGGGGGAGACCCGGCCGATGATGGTGCGCAGCTGGGGTTCGACGTACTTCGCGCCCGCGATCAACTCCTCCCAGATCGGGCGGATGACGCTGGTGAGTTGTTCCACGGTGGGCGTGGCGAACTGCGGGGCGATGGCGTTGATGTAGTCCTTCCAGAACTGTCCGGCGCTCTGGGGCGTCTCCTCGGCCGGCGGTGGGGCCAGGTCCACCAACTGCTCCTCGAAGCCCAGGGGGGCGAGTCGGCCCTGCCAGCTGCGATCCGCGGCGAAGACCACGCGGTGGCCGCGCTGGAGCAGGCGGTGGCCGATGCCGATGCAGTTGTTGGTTGGTCCGAAGGCGCTCTCGGGCATGAAGAGGAAGGTTCGCTCTCGTTGCGCCATGGCACCCCCGTCCGGCGCGTGCTCGGCCTTGGGGAACTCGCGCCTTCGCACCACGCTACAGGCGAGCCGGGCAGCGGACGTGACGCGCGGTCGCAGTCGAAGCACGCGTAGTCCCTGGTATGGCGACACTTTGGACAACATCGGGGGCGTCGGTAGGATCGGAATCATGAAGGAAATCCAGCACATGCCAGTCGGCGAGGTCGACGTGTTCTCGAGCGCGGACGCCGCTCGGCTCGCGGCCGAGAACGAGGGGCCGCGGGTCTCGATCTTCCTGCCGACGGAGCGACGGGGCGACAAGACGCGCCAGGCGGCGATTCGCCTGCGCAACCTGCTGGCCGACGCGCAGCGTCAGCTGCGCGACGCGGGCATGTCGACGCGCGCGATCGATGACCTGCTCGCGCCCGAGCACGCGCTGGCCCTCGACGACGACTTCTGGCAGCACCAGAGCGACGGTCTCGCGTTGTTCGCCGCGCCCGGATTGCACCTGCACTACCGTGTCCCGCTGCACCTGGTCGAGGAGGCGACGGTGGCGCGCGGCTTTCGAGTTCGACCGCTCGCTCCGCTGCTCTCGGGTGACGGCCGCTTCTTCATCATGGCGCTGAGCCAGAACGAGGTGCGCGTCTACGAGGCGACGCGACTCACCATCGGCGAACTGGACACGAGCGCGATCGTGAAGTCCATGGCGGACGCGTTGGCCATGGAGGAGAGCGAGCGCCAGTTGCAGTACCACTCCAGTGGCTCGGGCACGGTGCACTTCCACGGCCACGGTGCCGGCGAGGAGATCGACAAGGGTGCGGTCGAGCGTTACCTGCGCGTGGTGGACCGCGGGCTTCGTGAGGCCCTCGATGGATCCACCGAGCCGCTGGTGCTCGCGAGCGTCGACTACTACCAACCGATCTTTCGCTCCATGACCCGCTACCCCAACGTGTGGGACCAGGCCATCACGGGCGCTCCGGAGCGCTGGCGTCCCGAGGAGCTGCACGAGATGGCGTGGACGATCATGGCGCCACACTTCGCCGGCGAGGGCACGGCAGCGCTCGCGCGATACCGCCAGGGCGCCGGCACCGGCGCGACGACGACCGACCTCGATGAGATCGTGCTGGGCGCGCGCGAGGGCCGCGTTGACACGCTGTTGGTGACGACGGGCGCTCCGGTGTGGGGGCGCGTCGACGAGGAGGCTCGACGCGTCATGGTCGACGAGACGCGCTCGGCTGATGACGAGGACGTGATCGACCGCGCACTCTTGGAGACGCTCAGCCATGGCGGCAGCGTGGTCAGCCTCGAGCCGAGCGAACTCGCGACCGGTTCAGCTGCGGCGGCGCTGCTGCGCTACTAGCGCAGCGCACTCGTCGACCCGGCGCGATTCCACTACATTGGTCGGCGTGGGCGAGGGGCTGTACAACACTGATCGTGCGCTTCGCCGCGCCTGGCACCCGCTGTGCCGCTCCGAGGACGTCACTGACACGCCGAGGTCCTTCACCCTGCTCGGTGAGCGCTACGTCGCCTACCGCGGCCCCGACGCCACGCCACGCGTCTTCTACGATCGCTGCCCGCACCGTTTCGCGCCGCTGTCACGGGGCAGTTGTGAGGGCGAGCGACTGCGCTGTGTGTATCACGGCTGGGTCTTCGATGAAGACGGCGTGTGCGTGGAGATACCAGCGCTCGGCCCCGCCGCTGCACTGCCGCCGCGCGCTCACTTGAGCGCTCCGGCGGGCGTGCACGAATCGCACTCGATGCTCTTCGTCGCCCCCGAGGAGCCGTTGACGCCCGCGCCGAGCGTAGCGGCCGCCGCGGACTCGAACTTTCAGCGCGGTGACCTGCCGATGATCGAGGCGCGAGCGAGCGCCGCCTTGTTGGCCGACAACTTCCTCGACGTGGCGCACTTTCCCTTTATCCACGTGGGCACCTTCGGTGCCGACGAGGCTCGCGAGGTGCCGGCTTACAACGTGACGCGTGACGGCTACACCTTCGAGGCGGCGTACGAGCACGAGTTCGCCCACCGCGAGGATCCCGGCGTGGCGGCGGGCCTGCGCCCCCTGGTCCAGCGGCGCCGTCTGACCTATCGCTACACCGCACCCTTTCACCTCGAGCTCGCTATCGAGTTCCTCGACGCCGGGGGCACCAACGTGATCGGCTTCTTCCTGACGCCGGTGGACGATGAGACCGTGCGGATCTACTCGAGCCTGTGGCGCGACGACCTGGGCGGCTCGCTCGAACGGATGCGCGAAGCCATCGACTTCGAGATGGCCGTCATCGACGAGGACCTGCGCCTGCAGACTCAGATGGAGGTGCTGTCGATGCCGCTCGACATTACGGCCGAGGTCCACACCCGCGCCGACAAGACGACGGTCGAACTGCGCCGCATCCTCGCCGACTTCGTGCGCGCCGGCGCGGGCTGATCAAGCCTCGTTCGGCGTGGCCCTCGTTCGCGGGCCGCGGCGACCGCGCAGCGAACGGTGCGTGGCCCGCGACGGCTCCCAACTGAAGTACCGGTTCGCGAGCAGCAACCCCGCCAGTCCCCAGGCCGCGACGATGAGCACGTCATTCCAAGTGAACTGCGTGGCGAGAAACCCGGCCTGCATGCCGCCGACGAAGTGCTTGACGGGAAAGATTCGCGCCACCCAGAGGATCCATGAGGGCGTTGTGTCGCTGAAGGGGATGAAGATCCCCGAGAGGAACAGCAGCGGAAGGATCACCGCGTTCACGATCACCGCCGAGCTGTCCGCGTTGGGAATCGCGCCGGTGAGCGCGAGGCCGAGGGCGCAGAATGACGCCGCGCCGACGATGAGGATGATGGCGAAGCGAACCAGGGTCGTGCCGGTGGGGATGTCCACTTGGTAGAAGGCCCGACCGAACGTGGCGGTCAGTGCCACCAGGACCACGCTGATCATCATCGCGTGGGTGATGCGCGCGCCGAGAAACGAAACCTTGGGCAGGGGCGTCCCCTTGATCCGTTTCAAGATCCCGGCCTCGCGTTGGAAACTGACCGCGACTGCGAGGTTGTTGAAGCAGGCAGTGATGACTGCGAACGCGCTCATCGAGGCGACGTAGTACGTGGACGAACTCACGACGCGGGTGCCGAGGTTGATTGAGAAGTTCCCGGCGAGTGAGGTGAAGATGACCAGAAACATAAGGGGGAAGGCGAAGGTGAAGAATGCCGAGGCGGGATTGCGCCAGAAGGCTTTGTTGACGTAGCGGATCTGGGATGCGAGGAGGGCGGTCGCGCGCGAGGCGCGCCGCGCCAGCGGCGCGCGTGCGGCGCCGGTGGTAGGGCCGACGAGCGGGAACGTCGCGGGGTTTTCTCGGGTCACTCGCGCGGCGGGCGTCTCGATCGACGCGGCCTCGGTCAGTCGCAGGTAGACATCCTCGAGCGACGGTCGAGTGACCTCCAGCCCGTCGAGTGGATCACCGCACTCCAGGGCCCAACTGGTGAGCTCGAAGAGGGCGCGCCGCGTGTCGTCGAAGGAGAATTCCGTGAATCCGTCGGCGTCGACGGGTCCGGTGAGCTGTGCGGGTGGTGCGTGCTGTCCGACGCGAAAGCGGATCCGCGCGCTCGCCAGATCGCGATGTGCGAGAGTGGCTGGGGCGCCGGTCGCCACGATGCGTCCACGCGCGATGACCGCGACGTTGTCAGCCAAGTACTGCGCTTCGTCCATGTAGTGCGTCGTCAGCAGCACCGTCTTGCCGAGGCTCGCGAGGTTCTTGATGACCTCCCACGCGTCGCGCCGCGCCGAGGGGTCAAAGCCCGTGGTCGGTTCATCGAGGAACAGGAGGTCCGGGTCGCCCACCAGTGCGATGGCCACGTCGAGGCGTCGCTGCTGGCCGCCCGAGAGTCGCACGGCGCGCTCGTGGCGCTTCTCGTCCAGTCCGACCAGTTCGATGACCTCATCGACGGGCCGCGGGTGGGGGTAGTAGCTCGCGTACATCGTGATCGTCTCGGTGACCGTGAGATAGGGGTCGACGCCATTGCTCTGCAGCACGATACCGAGGCGGCTCTTCAGGTCCTCGGGCTGGGTGCCGGGGTCATGGCCGAGCACGCTGAGCGTGCCCGCGTCGCGGGTGCGAAATCCCTCGAGGATCTCGACCGCGGTGGTCTTGCCGGCTCCGTTGGGCCCGAGGAGGGCGAAGATCTCCCCGCTACGGATCTCGAGATCCACGTCGTCGACAACGGCCACGCCGGCGTAGGTCTTGGTCAGTCCTCGCACGGCGACGGCGAGTGTGGGGGCCCTGTCAGGCGGGTTGTGTGGATCGGGTCCGGCTATCGCCATCATGTCTCACCTTGGTTGTGGTGCTCCGCACGCCCGACTCTAGTTTCGAACTAGTGGGTTCGCGGGTCTCGCGGTGCTGACCAGTTGATGATCGCGCCGAAGGCATCTACGTAGCACACCGGGTTTCGGCGGGCGTGTGGAATGCGGGCGTGGGCCCTCGAGCCTGCAACGGCACAGTGCTGGCAACTTCTCCTCACTGGCGCCGTACGCTCGACGGGCTCGTAACTCGCAAGGTTCAGTGCCGGGCGCGCACGATGCCGATCAGCTCGCTGATCGTCCACGAGAGTCGCCCGAGCGGACCGCTCGAGCACGTGGGAGTCCCTTCGGTGTCGCCGACGCCCTTGGCGGACGGATTCGTGGCGTGAGGCTCACAGGGGGCGGCTTCCATTCGCAGCCCTCGGGCGTCATCGTGGACCGCGGGGGTCCGCTTCGAGAACCCTCGTTGATCTGATCGGCGGGTGCGTCGTCGCGCGCGCCTGGAGAATGTTGCGGTCACGTCTCCAGCGTAGGTTGCCCTCGTGGTGACGATGTCCCCTCTCGCTCGGAGGTTGTGGACGCCGTCCGTGCCGTGTCGGTGGGTGGCGACGCGCGGGCACATCCGCGACAAGTGAGGTCGCAAACGCGGAGGCTGCGACGCTATCTCGAAGGACGGGACTCACGTCCCGGTTGGTCGAAGTAGGGACTATGTGCTCTGGTCGTTCCAACCACCCCCGACGAGCATGGCGGCAGAGCCTGGGCGCGCTGAAGGGCGCGCCGATCGGA
The DNA here is from genome assembly GCA_035530815.1 of Acidimicrobiales bacterium. Lineage (GTDB taxonomy): Bacteria > Actinomycetota > Acidimicrobiia > Acidimicrobiales > RAAP-2 > RAAP-2. The sequence goes on along the minus strand of DATKTZ010000036.1, from coordinate 85,033 downwards.
GGCGACATGCGCGTCGGCAGGGTAGTGCTCGCAAGCGTCGGAGCGGTGGTACTCATTTCGGGGATTGCGGTCGGCGTCGGCGGCGGTGCCCTCGTGTGGGCGAACGCCAACCAACGTGACAGCGCAGGCTACTTCTCGACGCCCACTGAGCAGTTTCACTCTGCGGGCCGGGCGCTGGTGTCGTCGGTGGACTTCTCCATGCAGCCCGGACCTTCATCGTGGATATCGTTGAATCCGCTGGGTACCGTTCGCGTGCGGGTCTCCATTGCCGGCGCATCGACCTTCGTGGGCGTGGCCCGCACGGCTGCGGTGGATCGCTACCTGGCGGGTGTCGCCTACGACGAGGTGAAGTCGGTCAGTATCCTGCCCTTGCGCGCGAACTACCGCTGGACGTCGGGCAGCGCCACGCCGGCGCCGCCGACGGGTCAGGACTTCTGGGCGGCTTCGGCCTCGGGAACCGGCACACAGCAACTCAAGTGGCATTCCGAGCGGGGACGTTGGTCATTGGTGGTGATGCGCAGCGATGCCGGTTCGGGCGTTGTGGCTCGGGTGAGCGTTGCGACCAACACCGGCTTGGTGCTGCCCGTGGGGATCATGCTCCTGGTGGGCGCGTTCATCATGGTGCTCCTCGGGGGATCGATGCTGGGTATCGGGATGATCGGGCTGGAGCGCCGACGCCGAGGCGAGGTGCCGCCGACGGCGCAGCGCGAGTACGCACCACCGGTCTCGGGTGCCTATCCGGCACGTCTGGATGGCCGCCTCGACCCGTTCGTGAGCCGGTGGCGATGGCTGTTCAAGTGGCTGCTCGTGCTTCCCCACGTGTTCGTGCTCGCCTTCTTGTGGCTGGCGGTCTTTTCGCTCAGCGTGGTTGCGGGTTTCATGATTCTGTTCACCGGGCGCTACCCCCGTTCGATCTTCGACTTCACGGTGGGCGTGATGCGCTGGACGTGGCGGGTTTCGTTCTACTCGTTCAGCGCACTGGGCACCGATTACTATCCTCCGTTCTCGCTGGAGTCCGACGACACCTACCCCGCGTCATTTGAAGTGGACTACCCTGAGCATCTCTCGCGCGGACTGGTGCTCGTCAAGTGGTGGCTGCTCGCGATTCCGCACTACATCATCGTTGGCCTCTTCGCCGGCGGTGGCGTGGGTTTCGCCAGTGGGCTCCACAACGATTGGCGATTCGCAGCGGGCGGTGGCGCAATCGGTCTGGTGGTGTGCGTCGCGGGGGTACTCCTGCTCATCACGGGCCGTTACCCACCGGCGCTCTTCGAGTTCGTGATGGGTATGAACCGATGGTGCTACCGGGTTTTCGCGTACGTGCTGTTGCTGCGCGACGAGTATCCACCCTTCCGCTTTGACGCCGGCGGTGTTGACCCGGGCAGTGCGTCACCCCCAGCACCGGCAACAAGAGGACCCGGGTCGACGGGTTCGGACATCACGGGGGTCGCGAATCAGTAACCGCGTCACCAGACATGAATCGCACGTCGACAGTCATCATTCAGTCGTGACGCGCGTCAACTCGACAGTGGGTTCGGGGGCGAATGCAAAGCCTCGGTCGAATACGGATTGGCAGCACGCGACGATGTCCGGGTCGAAGAGGGTGCCCGCGCCCGCCGCTACTTCGGCCAGTGCTCGATCGAGGCCCAACCCCTCCCTGTAGGGGCGATGCTGAGTCATCGCCTCGACGACATCGGCCACCGCGACGATTCGCGCAGGTAAGACGATGTCGTTACCCTTGAGGCCGTTTGGGTAGCCAGAGCCATCCATTCGCTCGTGATGCTGCAGTGCCACTTCGGCAATAGGCCATGGCAGTGAGGCCTTGGAGAGGATGTCGTAGCCAATCTGGGGATGGCGTTTGACCATTTCATACTCGAGACGACTTAGTCGGCCGGGCTTGGTGAGGATCTCGGAAGGGACGGCGATCTTGCCAATGTCGTGCACTTCACCACTCTGTCGAATCAACTCGACCATGGCAGGATCGAGTCCGTATTCGATGGCAAGCGCCGCGGCAAGCGCCGCACCAAGGGTGCCCACGTGAAACTGATGACCAGCGGTGTAGGGGTCGCGAGTTTCTATCATTTGGCCAAGTGCGGCCAGAGTCCCGTCGAGTGCCTTCGCAAGACGATTCGTCGATTGTCGGTGCGCCAGGCCGAATTCGGTCTCTCGCATGATCGACTCAAGACCCTGGACGGTGGTCTCGTCGAAGGTGTAGGCGTGCTGATCGTACACGCCGAGCACGGCGACCTGCCCAGCCACGGTGAAGGGAATGGCGGTGCACGAGCCCAGATCGAATTGGCGGGCTCGTGCGCGCCAGGACTCGGAGATCTGGTCCGTGTCAAGGTCGTTGACAACCTGAATCGTGCCCGTACGCAGTGCCGTTCCCACCGGACCATGTCCGGTGTTGTCGGTCTTCGACCACGACGCCATTCCCTCGCGGAGGTAGTCGGTGGTGCCTGACGAGAAGGCAATATCGATGCGTCCTCGTGCTTGAGAGGAGGCAAAGCCCACCCAGGCCAAGGCGTAGGGGCCGTACTTGACGAGGGCCTCACAAAGATGCTGCAGCGGGTCAATCTCGTCAGTAGCCAGCATGACGATCTGATTGACTTCGTTGAGCAGTCGGAGCGCGTGTCGCTGTTTCCACATGGCGGAGACATCGTCGAAGATGACGATGGCACCTTGGATCCGGCCGTCTTCGATCACGGGGTAGCCATCGACCGATAGCCATCTCCTTGACCGACCCGAGTTGTCGATACCCATGATGATGCCGTAGCAGGGTTGTCCGGTCGAAAGTGCTCGCGCCGATGCGTGCTCGTTCAGGGGAAGGACTGAACCGTCTTCGCGGATGGACTTGAGCGGCATAGCGGTCGAGTTGTGCCCGACGAGCTCGGTGCGCGATGCGGCCAGGAGTTCAAGGGCGGCCTTGTTGCAATCCACTGCTATGCCATTGGCGTCAAAAATTAGGAGACCGGTCCGCAACTCGTTGGCAAAATCGCTGGAAAAGACGTGCCGATGGAGGGTCACGTGAGCGCCCGACTGCGCATTAGCAGGATTCATGCTCTCCACCCCGAGAAACGGTCCGACAATCGTTGATCGGAATCCTACGGGGCGCTAGCAGCGCGAGAAGCAATGAACAACCAAATTCGTGCCAATCGGAGGACGGCATACCCCCAATATAAGTACCCATTCAGAAACACGGCATATCCATACAATTCATCAACTATCCGAGTCAGACACAGTGGATTCACCAGTGTGAAGAGAGATTCTCTATAGTCTTCGCATGGCTTCTTGCGCGTCGACGCGAACTGATGACGTTCCCACCACCGCAAAGTTGGTTGGTGAAGGAGTACGGTAAATAGCCATTCCGTCACCCGGCCTCTACTCCGTGGCTTCTCCTACACCCCGACAATAGCTGGGGTCACGGTTGACGCTTCATCGGGGTGAGCCTCGACGGAACGAGTCCGTCTTGCTCTTAGCTCCCCTCGACGTCCAGCCACGGAGCGTGTCCCGCGGGGGTGACTCGACTGATCCACCCGGCCAGGGTGTAGGACTCACTTCGCCCATTCTTCTTGAACGTCGGTACCTTGGCGTCCGGCGGGGAAGTTAGCGAAGGCCTGGGCCAGGTGTAGTTGCGCGTAGTTGTAGGTCGACGATGCGTGCTCGGTGAACGACGGGGCGAACTCTGCTCGCCGTTCATACCAGAGCCTCTGGAGGTCCAACTGGCGAGTACTCAGGTTGTCCGCGCTGGTGAATTCTTCGTCGTGTCCTTCCTCTCCCGATTCAACTTCCAGTTCTCCGAGACGAGGCCGAGCAGGAAGTTGTGACAGAACCGAGCGGCTCCCGTGTGGCTGGAGGGCAGTGGACGCTGCTCGCGTGTGGGGGCGAGTAGGTATGAGAAGCCCTGATGCACCTTGGTGAGCGTGGCCTCGGGAGTGTGATCAGTATCGCCTCGGGGGGTGACGCATTTGCCATGCTCCCTCACCAACCAACTTTGCCGTGGGTGTGACGTTCTACCCTGGCGCGACTCGTTTCGGCCCCCCATGATCGAGGTGCAGTCCGGATTGTCAAAGGGAGGCGGATTCGTGGTCGGTGTGCGGTGCAAGACGGGAGCCACATCTGGTGGCGTCGTGGGTGATCGCGTTGCCAAGTCGGGTCTTTGCGCGTCGTCGAGGATTGAAATCCTCAGTCCCCGAGGTCGAGAACTCTTCGATTCTCGAACCCGCCGTGGTTGCTTCCAGCGAGGCGTTCTTGGGGGCACATCGGCAACGGTGAACGTGCGAGTCGTGGCGCGACGCGTGATGGGAAAGAGGCGATGATGCGCTGCATTGTCGTGTACGAATCAATGTTTGGGAACACCCGGCGGATCGCGGAGTCGATCACCGAGGTGCTCGGTGCCACCGCCGAGGCGAAACTGGTGCGCGCGGGTGTACACACCGAGGTGCCACTGGACGGCGTGGACCTGCTCGTCGTCGGAGCGCCGACGCACGCGTGGAGTCTGCCGCGCGCGAACACTCGCCGGGGTGCGCTGGAGAACGTGCGAAAGTCGGGCGGCGAACTGGTGCTCGAGGAGAACGCCGACTCGCTGCCGGGCGTGCGCGAGTGGCTCGACTCGTTGGCATCGATGCATGCGCTCGGCGCGGCGTTCGATACGCGTCTCAGTGCGCCGGCGGCGCTGACGGGGCGGGCCTCGAAGGTGATCGCGACCTCGTTGGGGCGTCACGGGCTCGAACTGGTGGTCCCCGCCGAGAGCTTTCTCGTGGACCGACGCAATCGACTCGTCGACGGCGAGGTCAACCGGGCTCGGGCCTGGGCATCCACGCTCGCCGTCGAAGCGATGCACCGGCTCTCCGTGGACCACTAGCCGTGCGGGACGAGGAGTCACGTGAGGTCGCGGTACGACGCCGACCGCTCAGTTCGCGTCAACGCGCCCTCGTCGCGCTCGAGGGCGTCGTGTCGCTCAGCGGGGCGGCCGGCGGCTTCTACATGGCCACCCATCCACTGACCACGATGCCGCTGCGCTATCTCGAAGGCACCTGGTTTCACACGTGGCGCTGGCCGGGGCTCGCACTGTTCTTCTTCGTTGGCGTCGTGCCGTCGCTCGTGGTGCTCGTGACGCTGCAGGGGCGCCAGGTCGCGAACGGCGGTCACCTCGGCGTCGGGCTGGGCCTCGTGGCCTGGATCGTGCTCGAGGCCCTGTGGATCGTGGTGGCACCACTGCTGCAGATCACCTTCGCCGTAATCGGTGTCGTGATCTTCTGGCTCGGCCTCCTCGAGTGGCGACACGCGTCGCCTCCGACGTGAAGATCGGGGGCGCGGGCCCGCGCTCTCCTGAGAGGGGAGGCCGTTCATGACCAGCGTGGATCAACTCGCGCAGCACCAGTCCGGCGCACCGTTCGCCAGCGCGGCGCACGCCGTGGAGCTGGTGAAGGTGTACGGCACCGGCGACGCCCAGGTACGCGCGCTCAACGGGGTCACCCTCGATTTCGAGCGGGGCAAGTTCACCGCGGTCATGGGTCCCTCGGGTTCGGGCAAGTCGACCCTGATGCACTGCATGGCGGGGCTCGAGGTGGCAACCTCGGGCCACAGCTACATCGGTGACGTCGAGGTGGGCACGCTCGATGACGCCGGCCTCACCCAACTGCGTCGTGACCGGATTGGCTTCATCTTCCAGTCCTACAACCTCATTCCGACCCTCACGGCGTTGGAGAACATTCTCCTGCCCATTGACCTCGCCGGAGCGAAGGTGGACCAGGAGTGGTTGGACTTCCTAGTTGACCAGCTCGGTATCGCCGATCGCCTGTCGCACCACCCCCCGCAGATGTCGGGGGGCCAACAGCAGCGCACCGCGTGCGCGCGCGCCCTCGTGCGACGGCCCGAACTCGTCTTCGCTGACGAGCCCACGGGCAATCTGGACTCCAACTCCTCGGCGGAGATGCTCGAGTTCCTGGCCCGGTCAGTCCGTGAGTTCCACCAGTCGATCGTCATGGTGACCCACGATCCGCGCGGTGCCGCCTACTCCGACCGGGTGGTGTTCCTCGCCGACGGCGCGCTGGTGGGCGAGATCCTCGCGCCCACCGCCGATCGCGTGCTCGAGCGGATGAAGCAGTTGGACAGCTGAGATGTGGCGCATCACCGTCAAGGGCATGCTGGCGCACAAGCTGCGCCTGTTCCTGACGAGCCTGGCCATCATCTTGGGCGTCACCTTCGTGTCCGGGACGTTGGTCCTCACCGATACCTTGCACTCGACCTTTGCCGGTCTGTTCGACAAGGTGTACCAGAACGTCGACCTCCAGGTGCGCGGCACGGCGGCCTTCGCCAACCAGACCGGCGCGATGGCCATTCGAAAGCCATTCAGTGACACCGTGCTGGCTCGGGTGCGCTCGGTACCGGGCGTCGGGCTCGCCGACGGCGGAGTGGCCGGCTGGGCCCAGTACGTGGCCAAGAACGGGACGCCCATCACGACCGGTGGAGCGCCGACGATCGGCACGACGTTCCAGAACGATCAGCAACTGTCGTCGCTCAAGCTCGTCGCGGGCACCGGACCGCGCAACCCCACCCAGGTCGTCATGGACCAGGGCACCGCACATAAGTACGGGTTCCACGTCGGCGACTCGGTCAAGATTCTGGTGCCCGGGGCTCCCGAGACCTTCACGATCTCGGGCATCGTGCGTTTCGGTACGGCGAACAACCTCGCTGGCGCGACCATCGCCGCGTTCGATCTCTCTACCGCCCAGCGGCTCTTCGACAAGGTCGGCCAACTGGACACGATCGACGTCATGCTCGCCCCCCACGCCAGCCAGTCGGCGGTCCAGCGCGCGCTGGACGCGGTGCTGCCCTCCGGGGTGGAGGTGGTCACGGGCCAGACCGTGGCCAACGAGAACACCGACCTGATGAATCAAGTTCTCGGATTCCTCTCAACGGCGTTGTTGGTGTTCGCCTTCATCGCGCTCTTCGTGGGCGCGTTCACCATCTTCAACACCTTCTCGATCATCGTGGGCCAGCGCACGCGCGAGTTGGCCCTGTTGCGCATCGTCGGGGCCAGCCGACGCCAGATCTTTCGCTCCGTGCTGTACGAGGCGCTCCTGGTCGGGCTCGTGGCCTCGGGGCTGGGTCTCGGTCTGGGCGTGGTGACCGCGATAGGTCTCAACGCGTTGCTGCGGGTCTTCGGCATCGCGCTGCCCCAGGGTTCAACCGTCTTCTCGATGCGCACCGTCGTGGCCGCGTTCGCCGTGGGCGTCGGGGTCACGGTCGCGGCGGCGGTGAGCCCTGCTCGCCACGCAGTGCGAATTCCCCCGATCGCCGCGCTGGCGGGCTGGACGCCCACCTCGACCCGTTCGTCACGACGACGCTTCGGGTTGGGCTCGGCCGTGGGGGTGCTCGGCGCGCTCGCGCTCGCCCTCGGTCTCGCGCGCGGCGTGATCCAACTGGTGGGGCTCGGCGCGGTGATGATCTTCATGGGTGTGGCGATGCTCGCTCCGCTCGTCGCTCGACCTATGTCGAGCGTGCTCGGCCGCCCGCTGGCTGCCCTGGGCGTTTCGGGCAAGCTGGGCCGTGAGAATTCCATGCGTAGCCCGCGCCGCACCGCCCAGACGGCCTCGGCGCTGATGGTGGGTCTGGCGCTGGTGTCGACCTTCGCCGTCTTCGGCGCGTCTATCGCGACGTCGGCTACTTCGAGCATCAACGATGCGATCCTCGCCGACTACATCGTCACCGGGCCGACGGGCGCGCCTTCGGCCGGAATCAGCAGCGCCGCTCCCGCCGCGGCGGCCCGAGTGCGCGGGGTGACCATGGTGACCCGCGTCGACGGCGGTCCATTCGAGTTCCGGCACTCGGTGGTGAATCTGGCCGCCGTGGCGCCCGAGAGCCTCTCGCGCACCGTGACGCTGCGCCTCGCCTCGGGTTCGGCCGCGCTCGCGCTCGCCGCTGGGGAACTGCTGATCAGCACGACCGTCGCCAACACCGCACACCTGGCGGTGGGCGACCGGGTGCGCGCGACCTTCGCCGAGACCGGCACGGGTACCCTGCGCATCGGTGGGATCTTCAAGCCCAATGCGGTGCTTGGCTCCTACATCGTGAGCGAGCGCTTCTTTCGTTCGCACTTCGCCGCGGGTACCGCGCCCGTGGCGATGCTGGTGCGCAGCGCCCACGGTTCGAGCACGGCCATGACCGCCGCGCTGCGGGCGGGCCTCGCGGACTTCGCGAATCTGAAGGTCCAGACGCGCGCCGGGTTCGTCCAGACCCAGCAGGACCAGGTCAACCAGGTCCTCGGCCTGGTGTACGCGCTGCTCGCCCTGGCGATCCTCATCGCGCTCATCGGCATCGTGAACACGCTGCTGCTCTCGGTGTTCGAGCGCACCCACGAGATCGGTCTGTTGCGCGCGGTGGGCATGCGACGGCGCGAAGTCCGTGCGATGATCCGCGCCGAGGCGCTCATCCTGTCGGTGTTCGGTGGGGTGATCGGGATCCTCTTGGGCACGGGCCTCGGCGTCGCGCTGGCGAGCTCGCTGGCCGATCAGGGCATCACCGACGTCGTCGTCCCCTACGCCAACCTGGGCATCTTCCTCGTGTTGGCGGCGCTCATCGGACTCACCGCGGCCGCCTGGCCGGCGCGACGGGCGTCACAGCTCAACATCCTCCAGGCGATCGCGGTCGAGTGATGGACGCCGGCGCCCGGCCCACCGATACGCTGCGCTGATGTTCCGGGTTTCGAACGAGCGCTTCGAGGAGTTGGCCCGCGAGGCGCTGGCCCTGCTACCCGACGAGCTCTCGTCGCGTATCGAGAACCTGGCGGTCATCGTCGAGGACGTCGCGCCCGGTCGCAACCTGTTCGGACTCTACGAGGGGATCCCGCTCACCAAGCGCAGCCCGATCAGCTACAGCGGTGTGATGCCCGACCGCATTACCCTCTACCAGACGACCATCTGCGAGCGCTGCGCCAATGAGGACGAGGTGCGCACCCAGATTCGAACCACCGTGGTGCACGAAGTCGCCCATCACTTCGGCATCAGCGACTCGCGGCTCGACGAGTTGGGCTGGGCGTAGGCGAGAACGGTACTATGGGCAGACGATGACGGGCGTCGAGCCTTGAAGGCCTTCCAGGACTACTACCCCGAGCACCTCGCGCACTGCTACGGCTGCGGACGACTCAACGAGCACGGCCACCAGATCAAGACCGTCTGGGAGGGTGAGGAGAGCGTCACGCGCTTCGTGCCCCAGCCCTTCCACACCGCGGTGCCGGGTTTCGTCTACGGCGGGCTGGTGGCGTCGCTGATCGACTGTCACAGCACCGCGACCGCGGCGGCCGCGATGTACCGGGCCGAGGGCCGTGACATGGACACGCTGCCGGCATTTCGATTCGTGACGGGCTCGCTGCACGTGCGCTACCTGAAGCCGACCCCGCTGGGTGTGACCCTCGAGGTGCGCGGACTGGTGCGCGAGATCAAGGGACGCAAGGTGACCGTCGCCTCGACCCTTTCGGCAGAGGGCGTCGAGTGCGTGCTGGGCGAGGTTGTTGCCCTACAGATGCCTGAGGACTTCGGGCTCTAACTCCCTGATGAAGGGTGTGAACCTTACCTTCGGTGTCCAACGTCCGAGTTGGTGACGTTCTACCCTGGCGCGCCGGGCGCGACGAGAGCAGGATGCGGTCATAGTCCCATTCGCTGATCGGAGGACGGTTCATGGAATTCGTGCGGTGGTTTGACGAGATTCGCGTTACCGATGCTCCAGTGGTCGGCGGCAAGGGCGCGAACCTGGGTGAATTGACCAAGGCGGGACTCCCGGTGCCCCCGGGCTTCGTCGTCACCGCCGAGGCGTACCGCTACGCCGTGGCCAGCGCTGGGGTCGCCGACGCGCTGGGCGTCGCCGTGACGGGCGTGCACGCCCAGAGCACGAGTGAGCTCGCGCGCGCGGCGCACACGGCCCAGGACATTCTGCGCGGCCTCGCCCTGCCCTCGGACCTGAGCGAGGCGGTGCTCGCCGCCTACCACCGCCTCGGCGCGTCCGTGCGCGTGGCCGTGCGCTCCTCGGGCACCGGCGAGGACGCCGGCGACACCTCCTTCGCGGGTATGAACGCGACCTTCACCAACGTTGCGGGTGACGACGCCATCCTCGCCCGGCTGCGTGAGTGCTGGGCGTCGCTCTACGGGGCGCGCGTCATCTCCTATCGGATCACGCGCGCGCTGGGCGATGTGCCCGCCATGGGCGTGGTCGTCCAGCAGATGATCCCCTCGGAGCGATCGGGCGTGATGTTCACGGCGGATCCCTCGAATGGGGACACCTCGAAGATCGTGATCGAAGCCGCATTCGGTCAAGGCGAGGTGGTGGTGAGTGGACAAGTCGAGCCCGACACCTACGTGCTCGACAAGTCTGGACCCACGCTTAGCCACGTGCGCGTTGGCACCAAGGAGTTCAAGATCGTGCGCGGTGATGACGGAAGCGACCTGCACGTGGATCTGGAACCCGGCGAGGCCGCGCGACGGGTGCTCAGTGACGAGGACACGATCGGGCTCGCCCGGCTCGCGCTGGACACTGAGGCCCACTACGGCGCCCCCCAGGACATCGAGTGGGCGATCGCCGGTGGAGCGATCTACCTCGTGCAGTCGCGCCCGATCACGACGATGAACGCGCCGAGCACGTCCACGCCGTCCCCCGAGACTGCGCGCACGCTGGTGCGCGGGCTCGCCGCGTCCTCGGGGCGCGCCGCCGGCGCGGTGCGCCTGTTGGCTTCGGCCGAAGAGGGTGACCAGCTGGTCACCGGCGAAATCCTGGTTGCCCACATGACCAGTCCCGACTGGTTACCGGTGATGCGCCGTGCGGGTGCCCTGGTGACCGATGGCGGCGGCATCACCTGTCACGCGGCCATTGTGTCGCGTGAGCTGGGGGTGCCCTGCGTGGTCGGAGCTCGCAACGCGACGACGGTCTTGCGCAATGGCGAGATGGTCACGGTCGACGGCGCCCAGGGTGTGGTGCTCGAGGGCGATCTGGTGCACGGCACTGCGCCTCGGGTCGTCGTGGGCGCCGAGCGGGCCGCGGTCAGCGCGGGTGTGCCGAGCTCGCCGATGCCGCTCGCGACGCGCCTCTACGTCAACCTCGCCTTCGCCGAGCACGCCGAGGAGGTGGCCGCGCTCGACGTTGACGGGGTCGGTCTGTTGCGCGCTGAGTTCATGGTCACCGATGCGTTGGCCGGCGTGCACCCGAAGCTGCTCATCGAGCGCGGCGAGACCAGGGCCTTCGTCGAGGCGATGACGACGTCGCTCACGCGCATCACGCGGGCCTTCGGGGATCGCCCGGTGGTCTATCGCAGCATCGACTTCCGCTCCAACGAATTCTCGAACCTCGAGGGCGGGGACCGATTCGAGCCCGTCGAGCAGAATCCGATGATCGGCTATCGGGGCTGCTACCGCTACGTGCGTGATCCCGAAGTCTTCCAACTCGAGCTCGAAGTGCTCGCCAAGGTCTACGAGACCACCCCCAATCTCACCCTGATGATCCCCTTCGTGCGCACCGCCTGGGAGCTCGAGGCGTGTCTCGAACTGGTGCGCTCGAGCCCGCTGGGCGACGACGTGCCCGTGTGGGTCATGGCCGAGGTGCCCTCGGTGGCCTACCGGATCCCCGAGTACGCCGCCATGGGCGTGAGCGGCGTCTCGATTGGCAGCAACGACCTCACCCAACTGGTGTTGGGGGTGGATCGCGATTCGCAGATCTGCGGCGAACTGTTCGACGAGTCCGACGCGGCTGTGCTCGACGTGATCGAACGCATCATCACCCAGTCGCACACGGCGGGTATCACGTCCTCGCTCTGCGGTCAGGCGCCCTCCAATCACCCCGAGTTCGCCGAGCGACTAGTGCGTCTCGGGATCACCTCAGTGTCGGTGAACGCCGACGCGATTGATCGCGCGCGTCGTTCGATCGCTCGCGCCGAGTGGCGCCTCTTGCTCGAATCAGCCGACCCGGTGCACCGCGGGTCCGCGCCGCGGTGAGGTGACGGTGAAGCCAGCTTCCTCTGCGCGCGACCGCTCGATGGTCCGTATTGCGGCCTGGTGAACGCCGTCGACCTTTAGAAAGTGGTGAGACCTCGCCGTCGCGCAGCCCCGCGGGTCTCGCGAGCGACCTAAGGTTGTACAACGTGCTCAGTCGTTCAATGAAGGTCCTCCTGGCGTTGGTGCTGGCGTTTGCGGGCGCTGTGGCGACCATCGCCCGCGTGGAGGCGAGCACGACGGTGCCTCCCACCTCGGTCGGCTTCGACATCAGCTTCCCGCAGTGCTCAAGCACGCTGCCGTCACCCAAGGGCTTCGCGATCATTGGCGTGAACAATGGTCACCCCTTCTCGGTCAATCCATGCCTCGCCCGAGAGCTCCAGTGGTCGAAGACGTCGCTCAGCGCGTCGCCGGAGTTCTACGTCAACGCGTCCAATCCCGGACCGAGTTCGGCGCAGTGGCCCACCGGTCAGCAGAGCCCCCAGGTCTGCCTCGGTGCCAACTCGGTGGCGTGCTCGTTCGACTACGGCTGGAACGCGGGCAAGGGCTCCTTCGCTCGCGTCGTGGCCGCCGAGCTCGCGACGGGGGCGTCGTCCGCGTCGGCCGCCGCCGCGGCGCCGTGGTGGCTCGACGTGGAGTCGGGCAACGCCTGGCAGACCATTCGCATCTTGCACGCTCCCACCGCGGCCGAGTTCGCCAACGATCAGGCGACCCTCGAAGGCGAGCTCGCCTATCTCTCGAGCCGCGGGGTCACCTCGCTCGGCATCTACTCGACGATGACCCAGTGGAAGGGGCTCATGGGCGTGACCGGCACGACCTTCGCCGCCGAGCGGTCCTGGCTCACCCCGTACGGGTCGCTCGCTATCGCCCAGGGGGGCTGCGCCGCTGCGTCGTTCACCGGTGGTCGGGTCGCCATGATCCAGTACCCCTCCCAGGGCCTCGACGGGGACTTTCGCTGTCCGCTGCTGAGCACGCCCACGGCCTCTTCGGTGTCGGTCGCCGCCTCGGCGTCGTTCTCGGACCAGCTCGGTGTCACGGGCGAGAGCGCGTCGGTGACCTTCGTCCAGACCGGGGGCGCGCCGTCGCTCGTCGTGTCACCGACCGGACTGGTGACGACCACGGGCGCACTCGCCCCGGGCGTCTACAGCGCTACCGGCACCACCAGCGCGGGCAACGACCGCGGCACCTTCATCTTCGCGCTCTCGGTTGGCACCATCACCCAGGCGGCCCCGACCTCGGGGTCGGCCACCGTGGGGACCTCGGCCAGCTTCAACGCCCAGCTGACCACGACCGGCGCCTCCGGCCCGGTCACCTTCGTCCAGAGCACCGGCGCACCCTCGCTCGTCGTCTCACCTACCGGACTGGTCACCACCAGCGGGAACCTCGCTAAGGGGAACTACAGCGCGAGCGGCACCACCACCGACGCCAGCGGCGACCAGGGCACCTTCAGCTTCGTGCTCCACGTGGGTTCAATGACCCAGAGCCCTCCGGTCTTCGCGAGCGCCACGCCGCTGAGCTCGGCCACCTTCTCCAACCAACTGGTCATGACCGGCGCCTCCGGCCCGGTCACCTTCGTCCAGACCCGCGGCGCGCCGTCGCTCCTGGTGTCACCGACCGGACTGGTCACCACGAGCGGGAGTCTTGCGCCGGGTTCCTACGTGGTGCGCGGCACCGCGAGCGACCCCGTCGGCGACCGCGGCACGTTCTTCTTCAACCTGCGCGTGCTCACCCCCAAGGCGATCACCCAGGCGGCCCCGACCTCGGGGTCGGCCACCGTGGGGACCTCGGCCAGCTTCAACGCCCAGCTGACCACGACCGGCGCCTCCGGCCCGGTCACCTTCGTCCAGAGCACCGGCGCACCCTCGCTCGTCGTCTCACCCACCGGACTGGTCACCACCAGCGGGAACCTCGCTAAGGGGAACTACAGCGCGAGCGGCACCACCACCGACGCCAGCGGCGACCAGGGCACCTTCAGCATCGTGCTCACGGTGATTCCGTCGGTTGCGACGCCGCCGGGACTCACCCTGCCGGTGGCCTCAAGGGTCATCGGGCGCGCGGTGGCCGGCCGGACGGTCACCGTCGCGGTCTCCGGACTCGGCTTCTTCGGTCGTCCGCGCGTCGTGACGCGCGCGGGCACGACCGCGCGGGTCATGAAGGACACCGGCACCCGGCTTACCATTCGGATCCACGTGCGCGCGGGCTCGCCGCCCGGCGCCTACGCCATGACCATCGTCCTCGCCAACCACAAGTCCTGTCGCGTGCGCTACGTGCAGCGCTAGCGCGCCGACCAACTAGCCCTGCGCAGCGGCGGCATCGCGCAGCTGGGCGCGCAGTTCGTTCTTGCGGGCCTTGCCGGTCGCGGTCTTGGCCAGCTCGGCGACGATGACCACCCGCTTGGGTACCTGGAAGCCGGCGAGGTGCTCCTTGGCGTACGCGATCACCGCGTCAGCGAGCGCGGCGTCGGCGAGCGAGCCGTCGGGTACCACGACGGCGCACACGGCCTCGCCCCAGCGCGGGTCCGCGACGCCGACGATCGCGCTCTCGCGCACCCCGGGCGCCGCGTTGACCACGCGCTCCACGTCCACCGACGAGACGTTCTCGCCGCCGCTCTTGATGATGTCCTTAAGCCGGTCGCTGAACCAGACCACCTGGTGCTCGTCGAGGTGCCCGATGTCGCCGCTGTGGAACCACCCGTGGGCGAAGGCGATGCGGTTGGCCTCGGGGTTGTTCCAGTAGCCGCTCGAGACGTGCGGGCCGCGATACACGATCTCGCCGACCTCGTCGGGTCCGAGTACGCGGCCCTCGAGGTCCATGCAGCGCGTCGTCACCGTGGGGACCGACGGTCCCCACGACGCGGGCGCGCTGAAGCGGTGCTCGGGCCATTGGATCACCGTGGCCGGCACCACTTCGGTTTGACCCGAGCCGAGGATCACCACGGCATTGGCGAAGGCCTCGTCAACCCGGTCGAGCAGGTCGCGCCCCATCGGGGCCATGGCGTAGACGGCGCGGGTGAGCGAGCTCACGTCGCGCGCTCGCGCTGCCAACTCGTCGACCACCGCGCCCCACATCATCGGCAGCATCATGAGGTGGGTCGCGCGGTGCTCTTGGATCGCGTCGAGCACGATCGCGGGATCGAACGCGCCGGGAAGGACCACGGTGCCGCCGGTCACGAGCACGGGCAGGCACAGCGTGTTGAGCGCGGTGGTGTGAAAGAGGGGCAGGACGTTGATCAGGACCGAAGGCTGGGCGCCCCAGCGGTGCTCCATCATCAAGGCGTCGGTCATTGCCGCGATCAGCACGCTGAGGTGGCTGACCAGCACTCCCTTGGGTCGTGACGTGGTGCCCGAGGTGTAGAGGCACTGGAGGGTGTCGCGGTCCTCGACCAACACTTCGAGCGGGCCGTTGCGGCGCGCGCCGGCGAGTTGGTCCCAGTCGAGCACGCGCGCGACGGGCAACGCGCGCGCCGGACCGTCGCCCGCGATCAGCACCGTGTCGATGGCGGGCAGCGAGGGGAGCATACGCTCGACGAGGTCCACCAGGGCCTCGTCGACGACCAGTGTGTGCGAGCCCGCGTCGTTGATGATCCACTCGATGTCCGAGGGGGCGAGGACCACGTTCACCGGCATGGCCACGAGACCCGACTTCGCGCACGCGAAGAAGGTCGCGAGAAAGCGCCACGAGTTGCCCATGAGCATGGTCACCGGCGTCTGGCGCGCGCAACCGAGTTCGACCAGCGACGTGGCGAGTGCTTCGGCGCTCTGATCCAGGCGCTCGTAGGAGACCTCGAGCCCGCGGTCGATGATCGCGGGGCGCGCGGGGAACATCGCGGCGCTGCGCCCGAGGGCGTCACCCACCGAGACGCGCGTGGCGAGATTCACGCTCAGTGGGTCGAGTCCCGTGAGGTCTGGCTTCATTGCATCTCCCCCTTGGTGTTGAGTCGCGCCCTGCGACGTGGTGTCAGACGGGGTAACCGTCGAGGCGCGCGAGCACCTTGAGCATCACCTCGTCCGCGCCCGCGCCGATCGACGACAAGCGCATGTCGCGAAAGAACCGGGCCGTCCAGTTTTCCTCCATGTAGCCAATGCCGCCATGGAACTGCAGGCAGGCGTCGGCGACCTCGCGCGCGAGGCGTCCCGCGGTCAACTTGGCCACGGTGGCCATGCGGGTGACGTCCTCGCCGGCCATGAGCGCCTCGGCGCACTGCAGGTTGTGGCTAGCCAGCAGGTCGACCTGGGCTGACAGCTCGGCCAGGCGAAACGCCACGTACTGCTTGGCCGCCAGGGGCTCGCCGAACACCTGGCGTTGACCCAGGTACTGCGCGGTGCGCTCGAGTGCGTGGCGGCACTGGGCGGCGATCGTGTAGGAGGCGCTCATGCGCTCGATGACGAACTGGCTCATCTGCTGGGCGAAGCCGTTGCCGATCGTGCCGATGGTGTTCTCGACCGGTACGCGCACGTCGTCAAAGACGAGTTCGGTCGTGTCCGAGGAACGATTACCGAGCTTGTCGAGGGTGCGCGCGACACTGAAGCCGGGGGTCGTGGTTGGCACGATGATCTGGGACATCCCGCGGTAGCCGCCCTCGTCGGAGGTGCGCGCGAGCAGGCACAGCCAGTCGGCCTGGGCGCCGTTGGTGATGTAGAGCTTGCGACCGTTGATCACCCAGTCGTCGCCGTCGCGCACCGCCCTGGTGCGCAGTGCCGAGACGTCCGAGCCGGCGTCGGGCTCGGTGACCGCGATTGCGGTGACCGCGGTGCCGGCGATGGCCGGGACGAGGAAGCGCTGCTTCAACTCCTCGGAGCCGAAGCGGTGCAGTGAGGGCGTGGCCATGTTCGTCTGCACGCCGATCGCCATGGCGATCCCCGCCGCGCCGATGCGGCCGAACTCCTCGCACGCGACGAGGGTGAAGAGGTGGTCGGCGCCCTCGCCGCCGTAGGCGGGGTCGTACTCGAGGCCCAAGAGGCCGAACTCGGCGAGTCGCGCGAAGAGTTCGTGCGCGGGGAACGCACCGTCGCGTTCCCACTGGTCGACGTGGGGGTTGATCTCCTTGTCGACCAGTGAGCGCACCGTCGAGCGGAAGGCTTCGTGCTCTGTCGTCAAGCGCATGGCCGAAGCCTAACCCTCTGGTTCGAGGGCACCGGGGGCGGACGGATCTCGCGCCCCCGGTCATCAACCGGTGAGGCGCCACCGCCTCGCCGGCGCCGTCCGCGTCAGGTGTTGGGCAGCGCGCTGGGCTCTTCACGACGCACGACGAGCCCGTCCAGGATGATCGCGAGGTAGCGCCGCCAGAGATCCGGGGTGTCGTGTGCCGTGCTTGCCAGCGAACTGATCATCTTCTCCAGCACGGTCACGTCGGCCTCGACCAGATCAGGGCGAAGGTATCCGTCGCGCTGGGCGCGCTGCATGAGTGCCATGACCAACGGCACGATCCGACTGGTGGCGGCCTCCATGGCCTCGTGCGCGTAGGGCGAGCCGGTAAGCACGTCGCGTAGCCCCTTGTTCTCGCACTGGCGCGCGAGCACCTGTTCCAAGAACCACACGAAGCCGTCCCAGGAGTTGGCGATGAAGCCGGCCCGTTGGGCCAGGGTGGCTAGGTCGTCGATCTTCTTTTCGAACAGCGCCGCCACCAAGGAGTTCTTGTCGGGGAAGCGTCGATAGACGGTTCCCACGCCGACGTCGGCGGCCGCGGCGATCTCGTCGAGGGTGGCGTCCAGTCCGCGTTCGGCGAAGACCTTGGCCGCGGCGAGCAGAATCTTCTCGCGATTTCGCGCGGCGTCGGCTCGAAGTGGCCGATCGGTGGCCCCGGTGCTGGTCGTCACAAGTTGTCCTTGCACGAATTTTAGCAGAGTTCGAGAAAAAGTGGAATGATTCTCTCCACTTACGTGTACAGTGCTCTAAGTGGAGTTTAAATCTCCACTTAGCCCCGAAGGAGTCCATTCGTGACCGAAGTTGACGTCTCAGCAGTTCTCGAAGAACCCCGGCGCAGCGCCGCCGCGCACGCCGTCCACCAGCGCCGCTGGTGGATCCTGGCCGTGCTCGCGATCTCCCAACTCATGGTGATCCTCGACGGCACCATCGTGAACATCGCACTGCCTACCGCCCAGCACGCCCTCGCGTTCTCCAACTCTGACCGCCAGTGGATCGTGACCGCCTACTCCCTCGCCTTTGGAAGTCTCCTGCTGCTCGGGGGGAGGATCTCGGACTACATCGGGCGCCGCAACGCGCTGGTCGTTGGCCTGGTGGGCTTCGCGGGTGCGTCGGCCCTCGGCGCGGCGTCGATGAACTTCACGATGCTCGTCACCGCGCGCACGATCCAGGGCGCCTTCGGCGCGCTGTTGGCGCCGGCCGTCCTCGCCCTGTTGACCACGACTTTCAACGACCCGGCCGAGCGCGGGCGTGCCTTTGCCATCTACGGTGCCGTCGCGGGTGCTGGCGGGGCCATCGGGCTCTTACTCGGGGGCGTGCTCACCTCGTACGCGTCGTGGCGATGGACGTTGCTCGTCAACCTGTTCTTCGCCGCAGTCGGCGTCGCGGGCGCACTGGCGTTCATGGTGAGCGACCGGGGCGTCGACCACGACCCCCTCGACTGGCCGGGCGTGCTCACGGGCACCGGCGGCCTCTTCGCGCTCGTCTACGGGTTCTCCCACGCCGACTCCACGTCGTGGACGGACATCTACACGCTGGGCAGCCTCGCCCTGGGGGTGGTCCTGTTGACGTCGTTCATGGCGATCCAGCGACACACGCGCTTCCCGCTGCTGCCGCTGCGGGTGCTGGTGGACCGCAACCGCGGGGGAGCACTCGCGGCGATGCTGGTCGCGGGCTCGGGGATGTTCGGGGTCTTCTTGTTCCTTACCTACTACCTGCAGGTGACCCTCGGCTACAGCGCCGTGATGACCGGGGCGGCCTTCTTGCCCATGGTCGCGGGATTGTCAGTCACCGCCCAACTCTCCAACATCGTCCTGTTGCCCAAGTTCGGACCGCGTCCCCTGATCCCCCTGGGCATGGTGATGGCCGCCAGTGGGCTCTTCTGGCTCACGGGACTGGGCATCCACAGTTCGTACGTGACCGACATCCTCCCTCCGTTGGTGACCCTGGGCTTTGGGGTGGGGCTCATCTTCGCGCCGGGGTTCAACACCGCTACCCTCGGGGTCGCCAACCACGACGCGGGCGTCGCGTCGGCACTCGTGAACACCTCCCAGCAGATCGGCGGCTCGATCGGCACGGCGCTGCTCAACACGCTGGCCGGTGCCGCGGCGACCAGCTACCTGGTGGGCAAGACCCCCACGAAGCTGAACGTGGAGCTGGCCAATGTGCACAGCTACACGTCGGCCTTCTCGTACTCCGCCTGGATCTTCCTCGGCGGCGCCGTGGTGACGGGCGTGCTCCTGCGATCGGGCGCGCCGACGATCCAGGACCGCTCGGGGCCCCTCGTGGGGCACTGAGCGATTGGCGGCGCGAGCGTGAAGTCGCCACGAGTTGAGAACTCCTGACTCGTCCGCGGCCCCGAAGTCTGATGTTTGCAAACTCGAGCACCGTCGCTCCATCAGCTTCTCTCGATTGTCGCGGCGGGCTCCCCTTGTAATGCAGCGCTGGCGTGCATTCACGCCAAAGCGATCGCTCGTCACGCTCTCCTGATCTCGCGCACCGCGTTGACGAGAATGCGCATCCACTTTGGTGTGGTCTCTTCAACTAGCGGACCCGAAAGGAGCTTGCCCGCGATGCCGGTGAGGAGCGCAACGAGACTGATGGTGATGGACCAGTCCGCAAGCACTCCCAGCTGACGCAGACTGGGCAGCCAGAACGGCAATGTCACCGCGGAGATCGTCACGGCGAGATAGCCCACACCCAACACGCCGGCCATAGTCTTGGTGGTCCGGCGAACGTGTTGCAGCGTGGTCTCGGCGTCATCGGCGCGAAGGCGGTTGAGCTCGAACTCGGCCTGCTCGCGGAGCAACTCCAGTGTGGGCGTCGTCACCGCGGGTTCGATCACACGAACGTCAGGATGAGCCGCGAGCGGTTCACCAGCGGCCAAGAGCACTGCGGCAGCGCGGCCGTAGCAGTATTCCTCGATGTTGGCTCCGTCGTCGAAGGCCCCCAGTCGTTGCAGGGACCGCTCCGCTCCTTCGAGGTCCAGCGCCACCTTCGTGTAGGCGAGGATCGCCTCATCCACCATGGAGAGTTCGTCGAACTCCAACGTGGCCACTTGGTGATCGATGTCGTAGCCGATCTGGCCGATGATCGAGGGCGGCCTGGTCTCGGCGCCCGGGATGAGCGTGAGCAGATTCGACGAGCCCGAGATCATCGCCGCCAGTCGGGCCTGGGATCGTTGGTCGGGATCGGACTCGGCGGCGTGGTCGCGAATCCAGCGCTCCAGACTCTGGGCGACTTCGGAGGGGCGCGAGCGCTCAAGAACCCTCAGTGCGCAGAGGATGTTCGTCGTCGGCAGCAAGAGCTCATCCACGCTTCCGCCACTCACGCGCTTGGAGGTCGTGGCGTCCAGGAGTGCCCGCAGCGATTCCAGTCGAAGTACTTCCGGGACGTGCTGGGGACTCCTGACCACCTCGTTGGCCGCTTTGACCAGAAGTGCGAAGGCGAGCAACTGGAAGGTCGGACTCTGCGAGAGCGTCGGAATGCGCGCGGCGAGGTCCCTCTGCGCGACGTTGAGGATCTTCAGGTACCTCGGCGTCCCCGCGAGCCGGGCGAAGATGGTCCCCTGCGGTCCCGAGGCCGGGAACTCAATGGAGCCGCCGTTCTCGAGTCGTTGGAGAAGATCGGCCTTCGTGAGCGCGAGGCTGCGCCATTCGACGCCTTCGCAGAAGTGCACGTGGGAGAACTTACGCTCGATCTCCTCCATCTTCTCTTGTGGGAGGTGGTCGAACTCAAGCTCGAACACGAAGTCACCGGGGGGAGGACTCGCGTACCAGGCGGGGCGGGATCCGGGTCCGATGATGAGATGACCGCGGCCCCTCGTGGCCCGGATCAGACCGGATTCGAGGGTCTCGCAGGTGTCCAGGCGTTCTAGCGGCAGCACCGTGGCAATGAGGAAGCCGCCACCGAGCTGGGTTCGCCACGCGAGTGCTTCACGGGCACCGTCGTCTCGAATGAGGGTGACTGATTCCTTCCACTCCGCGGCCTGTGAGGTGGCCAGTGCCAGCGCCGTCATGCCCACTTGGTTGTTCCTCGTGACGAGCTCCTGTGACGCGACGCCAGCGAAGAGAATCTGACCTGAGATCGCACGCATTTTGGTAGATACGAACGAGACCTGGCGGCCCTCGGGCAAGAAGTCGAGATCGAACCGTTCGGCGGCGCCGAGCGTGTGTGCACTGATGATGACGCCAAGTCCCGCGTGAATAGAGGTGTTGAGGCTCGGCCCGTATTGGGTGATCTGCTCGCGTATCGAGGGCAATTGCATCGCGCCTGCGGTGAAATACACCGCCGCGAAGCGTTCGTGTAACCGGGTGCCGAGCAGGTCGTCAAGGGACGACTCATCGAAATAGCTCAGGCGCAGCCATGGATCATCCAGGTCCTTGAACAGTCGCCGGTTCAGGTGCGGGTAGTGGGCGGCGTCGGTCGCCGACTCGATGACGGCAATGTGGCAGTGGCGGACGACCTTGGACGACGTCAATGCCCCCGGATCCACGTGAAGATCTCCTTGCTCCAGACGCTCTCGTCGTCGTTCGATGCTGCAAATCGTAGACGGAAAGTCTCTGTAGCCTGGAGTTCTTCGCGCACGACGGCGTTGAAGTCCTCGTGGAAGAGCCAGCTTCGCTCCAGGCGCTGTTCGACCTCACTGGCGCTTCCTATGTATCCGAAGGCGTGATCATCAAAGAAGTGCGAGGGATGATCATCGAGTCGCATCGTGCCGATGCGTAGGACCGAGACGGCCAGCCCCGTCGATTCGGCCGCCACGCGGCCCAGGGCTTCGAGCGCCACCTTGGCGGCCCCGTAGAGGCCGTCGGGCCGGGGCGCATCGCCGGGTCGCACGGGCAGCTCGACGTCGCGGTGAGCGAACAGATCGAGCTCGGCGCACCCGTGGGTGTGGTTCGACGACGCGAGCACGACGCGCGTCACGCCCGCGGCGATGGCCCCCTCCAGGACGTTGCGGGTTCCCTCGATCTCGGTCTGGACCAGTCCGGGCCAGCCCAAGGGGCCGCCCGTGGCCAGGTGCAGCACGTAGTCGGCCTGATCCAGTGCGCACTCTACGTCGGCGAGGTTGGCAACGCTTCCGATGTGGAACGCGGCGAAGAGACTCGGGTCGGCGGCTTCCACGAGGTCGAGCCCCACGAGCTCGAAGTCGCGCCCAAGTGTCTGGGCCGCGATCGTCCCGATGACCCCGGACGCACCGGTGATGAGGATCCTGGCGCGCGCGCCGGAATCGTGGGTGATCCGACCGGCCTCGTGGGCGGGCCATTGGGATGCGAACGTCGGCATGTACGACATCGATTGAACTCCTCTCGTGCCTGGGAGCAAAACTCGCTCCCGGCGTATCTTGTCACCCCGGCGTCGGTGGGTCGCTCGGGCGGTCCCGTCAGGGGCTGGCGACGCCCATCGTCAGGGACGCGGCGCCCGGTAGACCGTGGTGAGATAGGGAACCTCGATTGTGGCCTTGCCGCGAGTGTCGGGGTGCGCGCGCAGCAGTTCGCCCACGGCCGCGCAGATCTCGTCGGCGTCGTCGCGCAGTCGCACGAAGGAAAACGTCCCCACCAGGCCCACGACCGCCTCGGGCGACATCGCCACCACGTGGGCGAACCGGTTGAGCTCAACGCCGGGCAAGACGGCCCCGATCTGGGCGAGCGCGTCGGTCTTGGTGTGGCGGACCCAGTCCTCGCCCTCGACGATCGTGCGCAACTGGGCAAGCCACGGCTCGCGGTCGTCGCGGTCGTTCCACAAGAGCCCGATCACTCCGCCCGGACGCAGCACCCGAGTGAACTCGCGAGCCGCAGCCTCGGGCTCGAACCAGTGCCACGCCTGGCCGACGGTGATCGCGTCAACCGAGCCCTCCGCGAGGGGCAGCGCCTCGGCCCGACCCACGACCCCCACGGCCCGAGGGGTGCCCGCGAGCAACTGGTCCAGCATGTTCTCGTCGGGATCGATGGCGGTCACCGCAAGCCCACGTTCGATGAGCACGCGGGTCAGCGCCCCGGTACCGGCACCGATATCGGCCACTTCGCGGACCTCGCGCGCGGCGCCCTCGCTCAGCCAGCGCACGGCCTCGCGCGAGTAGGTGGGTCGAAACCGGTCGTACTGGCTCGCGGCGGCGCCGAAGGAGAGTCGTCGCTCGTGGTGCGAGGGCCCGGACATGGGGGCGACGTTAGTGGCGCGGTGCGGCGCGAGCAATGACCATCACCGGTGACGGTGCGCCCACCAGTATCCGCAGCTAGCGAAGTTCGCTCAGCGCTCCGCTCGCCATCTCGTCTCGCAGAAGGTGTTTTTGGACCTTGCCCATGCTGTTGGCCGGGAGCGCCGCGGCGACGTACCAGTCGCGTGGCGTCTTGTGTGGCGCGAGACGATCTCGCATCAACGCAAACAGGTCGTCGCGCGCGGGCGGGCTCTCGGGATCGGCGGGCACCACGACGACGGCAATCGATTCGCCCAGGGCCCGGTCGGCGACGCCGATCACGGCGACGCCCGCGACGCCCGGGTGGGTGAGGAGCACGTCCTCGATCTCGCGGGGGTAGATGTTCTCGCCGCCGCGGATGATCATGTCCTTGAGCCGACCCGTGACGCGAAGGTAACCGCGGGCGTCAAGCGTGCCGAGATCGCCGGTGTGCAACCACCCCTCGTCGTCGATGGTCCGGTGGGTTTCGCCGGGCATGTCGAAGTAGCCGAGCATCAACTGGTAGCCGCGCGCGCAGATCTCGCCTTCGACGCCCATCGGCGTCGTCAGCCCGCTCGTGGGATCGACGACCTTCACCTCGGCCCGCCAGAGCGGTCGGCCCGTCGTGCTCAATCGATCGTCGTCGCTGTCGTGGGGGCTCGTCTGGGCGAGGATCGGGCTGAGCTCGGTCTGGCCGTAGACGGTCGTGAAGCGCGAGGCGAAGCGTCGCTCGACCTCGCGGATCATGTCGGGCGGCACCGCGTCACCTCCCGAGGCCGTGACCTTCACCGAGGAGAGGTCGTACGAATCGAGATCAGGGTGGGCGAGCAGCCCGGCGTACATGGCCGGCACGCCGCCGAAGAGATCGGCCTTCCACTCCTGCAGCGCCCCGAGCACCAGGCGTGGCTCGAAGAGGTGGATCAGCACCAGGGTCCCTTGGCTGGCGGCCGTGCCGAGGACCGACATGCCCGAACCGGCCGTGTGAAAGAGGGGCAGGGCCGTGGCCCAGACGCCGCCGCGGGGGAACTCGGCGCGTCGCTGCACGTAGGCGGCGTTGGTGATGAGACCGCGGTGATGCAACACGACGCCCTTGGGCACCCCGGTGGTGCCCGAGGTGTACTGCAGCTGTGCGGCGTCGCCCGGCCGCACAGTCGGCAGCGCCCGCGGCGGTCCGGCGAAGGCGCGCACATCGGCGTCCCAGGTCGCAAAACTGATGGTCTCGCGCAACTGTGGGGTGTGCGCACGCACCTCGTCCACGATCGAGGCCATGTCGGTGCCCCGGTACGCGTCGACGTAGACAATCCCCACGGACTTGGATTGGTTGAGCAAGTACGTCAACTCCGACGAGCGCAGGGCCGGGTTGGCGGTGACGAGTACCAGTCCCGCCAGGGCCGCGCCGTACTGCACGATGACCCACTCGGCGATGTTGGGAGCCCACACGCACAGGTGCTCGCCCGGCGCGAACTTCGTGAGGAGCCACTGCGCGGTCTGTTCGGCCTCGTCGAACAACTCCGCGTAGGTCCAGGTCCTCGCGGTGCTGGAACCACCGTGGAGCGTTGGGCCATCGTCGGCTGGGGTGACCTCGACGAGGGCGATGCGCGTGGGTTCCTCGGTGCTGACCCTCCGCAGAAGGTCGCCCGCCGTCACGTCCCAGAGTTCCACGGAGTCGTCGGCGCCAAGGTACGACGTGCGCGGCGGGTCCGCGTCCATCCTCAGTCCTGCACCAACTGCTCGGCGGTCGGCGGCGCGCCGCCGCCGTCGGGAATCCACTTGCCCGAATCGCGCCACTTCACGGCGGCCGGGAAGCCGTGTTCTTCCGCGAACTCCTGGAACCACCGTCCCTCGGGTGAGTGCCGGGCGATGCCGTCGAAGAGGGTGGCGAGGATCTGAGTTCCGTGCAGGCCCATGTTGTCGTAAGCCTGGTTGATCATCATCTTCTGCATGGCCAACTGGTTGATCGGCACGCCCGCCATCCGATCGGCGAGTCGTTCCACCTCGGCGTCCAGATCATCGCCGGGTACCGCCTGCAGGACCAGGCCCCAGTCCGCCGCGGTACGGCCATCGATGGTGTCCCCGGTCAGCAACATGCGCTTGGCGCGCTCGGCACCCAGCCGGTAGACCCACATCGCCGTGGTGGGACATCCCCATACGCGCGAGGGCATGTAGCCGATCTTGGCGTCTTCAGCCATTACGACCAGGTCACACGAGAGGGCGATGTCGCTGCCGCCGGCCACCGCGTAGCCGTGCACTTTGGCGATGGTGGGCTTCAGCGAACGCCATAGGGAGAAGAAATCATCGGTGTTCGCCTTCATCAGGCGGAAGTCCTTGATCGGATCCCAGACGGGTGGCTGCGCGTCCTCGCCGCCCTCGGCGTACACGGTGAGGTCGTAGCCCGAGCAGAAGGCCCGGCCGGCGCCCTGGAGCACGATCACGTGCACGTGGGGATCCTCGTTCGCGCGTTCTACGTTCGCACGAATGGCCCGGGCCATCTCGTGGGTGATCGCATTCAGCCGATCGGGTCGATTGAGCGTGAGGTACGCCTTACGATCGCGAGTCTCGTAGAGCACCGCGTCGCGGTTGCTGGCGGACATGAATTCCCTCCCCTTCGAACCCGCGCGAATTGCGCTGACGAACGTCATAGTAATCATGGTGTCTTGGTCCCTTGGGCGCGGTGGTTCTCGCGACGCGCCGACGCGCCGGCGCGGCGTACCGGCGCGGGTGCGGACATTCCTCGGTACGATGAATCACGTGGGACTCGCCACGTACCGCAGTTGTACTTTCGCTGAGAAGCGCGCGGTGCTCAGGACCTTCTGGTCGCGCCAACCCGACGAGTCGGACAGGATCGTCCAAGCGGCGCGTGAGTACGGACCGTACGCGATGGTGATGGTGGCTGTGATTACGGTGGAACTCCTGGTGATCTCCGGGTCACTCTTGGCGGCGGGCAGTGGGTGGGCCTGGCCCGGCGCAGTTGCGACGCTCGGCGCCGCGCTCGGCGCGTGGTGGGCACGTGGCTGTCAGCGGGCGCTCTCGTTGAGTGCAACCTAGATTGGACAGCTCGCTCTGTCGCGGCGTCATCGTGGTTGGATCCGTACCGCATCGACGTCGGTCGAACGGGTGAAGGGGTCCGGCCCCGCTGTCGGTTCGAGGGATCCACTGCGCAGTGATGATGATCAAAGCGATCGCAACTCGGCCGCGAGGTCGACCTCGAAGTGCGCGACCTTGGCGATGTCGATCTCGAGGTCGCGGACCACTGGCACGACGCGTCGCGCCGCGAGGGCGAGGAGCGTGCCGAGGATCGGTGCCGCCCAGTAGAGCCAGTAGTGGTGTGGGGCGAGCGTGATCACGTCGGGGCCGAGGCTGCGGGCGGGGTTCGTGCTCGTGCCCGACCACGGGGCTTCCAGCCACACCATCACGCAATAGAGCGGGGGGAAGAGTCCGGGTGTGTAGCGGCGAAGTCGGGCGTGGCTGACGAAGATGAAGAGGAGGAAGATGAGCACGAAGGTGGTGATCGTCTCGCCGAGGAACGCAATCGCGACACCGTTGGATCCGGGCGAGGTGGCGCCGTAGGCCACGCTGCGCCCCATCGACCTCCACGCCAGCAGTGGCACGGATCCGACGACGGCGCCCAGCAACTGGCTGGCCACGAACGCCACCATGGTCGTGGTCGAGAGCTTGCGCTCCAACCAGAATGCGATGCTGACGACCGGGTTCAGGTGCGCACCACTGATGGTGCCGACGCGGGAGAGCGCGATGGACATGCCGGTCGCACCAAAGAGCAGGCCGGTGATCGCCCGTCGGCCGGCCAGCGACGGCACGAGGGTGGCCAGGGGACTCGCGCGCCCCAGGTCGAAGATCACGATCGACAGCCCGATGGCGAGCAGCAGCGCGGTCCCGACCAACTCCGAGGCGCACATGGACAACAAGATTCGGCGCTGGTTCGGATTCGTCGACGCCATTGTTTCATTCTGGTCGGTCGAGCCGCCGGAATTACGGGGGCGTGACGATCGCGCCAGACTTCACCTCGTTGCCCGGGTTCGCATTCGACGCGGTCCAAGCGACTCCGATGACTCATCTACGGTGCGCCAACCTCGCGGTGAGGAGGCGCCTCGCGGCATGATGCATACAATCTTGAAGTCGAGGAACGCTTGGGCGCGGTACAATAGCGCAACTTCTCATTGATTATGGGGGTGGGGAGTCGACCACGGGATACCATCGGTGCTCCGATCCATGGTGATGTATGCGATCCCTGGTGTGAAGAGAGAAAGTAGGCCGGCATGAGTCTCGACACCCAACCAGGCGCGACCGTTGCCTCGACGATGCTCAAGAGCCCCGCGAAGCGCGACGCGTCGCGCGCCAGCAGTCCCGAGGTGCGCGCCACGGTCGAACAGGTCATTGAGGACATTCGCGCGCGCGGCGACGAGGCCGTGCGCGACTACTCGAAGAAGTTCGACAACTACGCCCCCGAGTCGTTTCGCCTCAGCGAGGAGGAATTGGACGAGATCATCGCTCGCGTGCCCCAACAGGTGCTCGACGACATCGCGTTCGTGCAGGACCAGGTGCGCACGATGGCCCAGCGCCAGTTGGCGTCGCTCGGCGACTTCGAGATCGAGACGCTGCCCGGCGTCTTTCTCGGCCAGCGCAATGTCCCCATCCAAGCGGCTGGTGTCTACATCCCCGGTGGTAAGTACCCACTGCTCGCCAGCGCCCACATGACCATCGTGACCGCCAAGGTCGCCGGCGTTCAACGCGTCGCCGCGTGCACGCCGCTCATCCAGGGCGAGGTTCCCGACGCCACGGTCGCCGCGATGCGCATGGCCGGCGCCGATGAGATCTACCTGCTCGGTGGAATTCAGGCGGTCGCCGCCATGGCGATCGGCACCGAGACGATTAAGCCCGTCAACATGCTGGCCGGGCCCGGCAATGCCTACGTGGCCGAGGCGAAGCGACAGCTCTTCGGTGAGGTGGGCATCGATCTCTTTGCGGGACCCACCGAGGTCCTCATCGTCGCCGACGGCCACGCGGACCCGTTCATCGTGGCCGTCGACCTGCTCTCGCAGGCCGAGCACGGCCCTGATTCGCCCGCCGTGCTCATTACGACGAACGAGGAGTTGGCGACCAAGGTCATCGACTACGTTGACGAGATCTTGGTGGACATGCCGACGCGTGACTTCGCTGCGCCCGCGTGGCGTGACTGGGGGGCGGTGCACGTCGTGGCGTCCCTGGACGACGCCTACGCGCTGGCCGACGAATACGCCTACGAGCACGTGCAGATCCTCACCGAGTCGCCGCGTGATGCGCTCGAGAAGATGCACGACTATGGCGCGCTGTTTCTCGGCGAGGGGACCTGCGTGTCCTACGGCGACAAGGTCATTGGCACGAACCACGTGCTGCCGACGCGCGGCGCGGCGAGGTACACCGGTGGCCTGTGGGTAGGCAAGTACCTGCGCACCGTTACGTACCAGGAGGTGAAGGACACCGAGTCCAGCGCGCTCCTAGGCGAGTTGTGCGGCCGTGCCTCTCGCGTCGAGCGCTTCGAAGGCCACGCGCGCTCGGGCGACGTGCGCGTGGCCAAGTATCGGGGCTCGGACCTGACGTGGTTCGACACGACGCCACGGTAGCCGTCGAGCGGTGATTGATTTTCGACTCGACGGGCACCGTGCGCTGGTGACCGGCGCGGGGCGTGGTCTCGGCGCGGCGATCGCCGATGGTCTGGTGGGCCTCGGCGCGACCGTCTACGGAACGAGCAGGGACCCGGAGTCGGCGCGCTCGATCGCTGAGCGGCTCGGTACCCCGGCCCAGGTGATCGATGTCGGCGACGTCGGCGCGCTCGACGCCTTCGTCGAGCGGCTCAACGAGGAGAGCGGCGGGATCGATCTGCTCGTCAACAACGCGGGGGTCAACATCACGAAGTCGGCGATCGAGGTGACCGAGCAGGACTGGGACACCGTGCTCGACACCAACCTCAAAGGGAGCTTCTTCCTCTCGAGCGCGTTCGCGCGAGCGTGGCTCCCGCGCGCGGTGCCGGGCGCGATCGTGAACATCGCCTCCCAGGCGGGCATCGTGGCTATAGAAGAGCGCGCCTCGTACGGGACCAGTAAGGCGGGCATGATCCATCTCACAAAGATCCTGGCGCTGGAGTGGGCCCACCACGGCATCAGGGTCAATGCGGTGGCACCGACCTTCGTGCGCACCGAGCTCACCGCCTCCACGCTCAGCCGTCCCGACTGGGCGGCCGAGTTGTTGAGCCGAATCCCGGTGGGCCGATTCGGCGAGCCCGAGGACGTCGTGGGCGCAGTCGCGTTCCTCCTCGGCGACGCCGCGTCACTGGTCACCGGTCACACCGTCGTGGTCGACGGCGGCTACACGATTCGTTAGTACGACACGGAAAGCGAGAGAGACGATGAGCAACGCGACTGCTATCTCGACCATCACGGTGGTCGGTTCGGGTTACATGGGCGGCGGCATCGCTGTGGTGTTCGCGTTGGGCGGCTTCAACGTGATCCTCGCCGATGCCGACGCCGACACTGCGCGGCGCGCGCGAGTGCGGCTGGTCGACGAAACGCGGGGCTTCGAGTCGCTTGGACTGCTCGTTGAGGGTTCGACTCGGACGCTGGACGAACGGCTCTCGTACGCCGATTCCATCGCACACGCCGTGCGTGGGGCTGACTACATCACCGAGGCCGTTCCCGAACAGCTTCCTCTCAAGTTCGAGGTGCTCGGCCACATTGGCGCCCACGCGCGGAGCGACGCAATCATCGCGACCAACACGTCGGCCATCTCGATTGCCGAGCTCGCTCGGGCCGTCACGTCGCCCGAGCGATTTCTCGGGGTGCACTGGATGAATCCGGCGCCGTTCATCCCGGGAGTCGAGTTGATCGCAGGCCCGGTTACCGAACCCGAGGTCATCGAGCGCGCCGAGGAGTTGTTGCGCGTGGTCGGCAAGGTCCCCGCACGCGTCGCCGACACGCCGGGTTTCGTGGCCAATCGCCTCCAGTTCGCCCTCTACAAGGAGGCAGCTCGAATCGTCGAAGATGGCGTTGCCACCCCCGCCCAGGTCGACGCGGTGGTCGCCAACACGTTCGGCTTCCGGCTCGCGCTCTTCGGCCCCTTCGCCATCGGCGACATGGCGGGTCTCGACGTCTACGAGTCGTCTTATCGCACGCTCGCCGACGCCTTCGGCGAACGCTTCGCAGTACCAGCCAGTCTGGCGGCGATGGTGTCGGCGGGTCATCTCGGGATCAAGGCTGACCGGGGATTCCTCGAGATCGACCGCGAGCAGCGCGAGGCTCTGCTGGCCTACCGTGCGGGCGCCTACGCGAGGTTGGCCCAACTGCGCGACGAGTTGGGGAACGCGCCAGGACTGTGAGATCGGCGGCCACGCCGCTCGAGGGTCGAGTTCAGTTAGGTCGCGAGTGGTTCAGAGCCGGGGAACGTCTCGAGGAATCGGCGCTGGGTCGAGATCCAGCCGAGGCGCATGTGCGCGCGCATCACCGACTCAGACCACACGGGGTCGCCGGAGCGAAGCGCCTCGACGAGTTCGCGGTGGTGGTCCGCGCTGCGGCGCAGGTCCTCGGGGGTGTACTGCGCGAAGGTCCGGCGAACGGTGGGCACCTGGACGATGGAGTTGACCACCGCCCGAAGTCGGTGGTTGCCTGACGCCTCCATGATCGTGTCGTGGAACTGGTTGTTGATCTCGGTGATGAGGTTGATGTCGAGACGATCCTTGGCGACGGCCTCGTCCATCTCGTGGGTGAGGCGCGCGAGCCCGTCGAAGTCGAGCAGCCCGCTCGTCGCGGCGAGCGAGGCCGCGTAGGGTTCGAGTAACGAACGCAGCCCGTGCACCTCTTCGAGGTCCTTGAGCGTCCAGCTCTCCACGCGCACGCCGCGGTTGCGCTCGTAGTGCAAGAGTCCCTCCGCGGCGAGGCTGCGCAGCGCTTCGCGCACCGGCGTGCGGCTCACGCCGATCATGTTGGCGAGCTCGTCCTCGCGCAGACGCTGGCCGCCGGCGAGCTCACCCGAGAGAATCCGCTCGCGGATCGTCGAGTAGGCGAGTGACGTGGCGTACCCGCTGTCGGGTCCGGCGTCGGGCGTCGAAGTGGTCCCTGGCATCTTGTGGTGACCCTAGCATCAGGGCGAAGTGTGAATTGTATGTAAATTCGTCAAAATTATTGACTCACGCACTTGCCCCTCACGCGAATAGTTGCTAAGTTGCCCGAAATCCGGTTGAGTCCGGTTCGGGTGCAACCAGAATTTGTATACGAAAGCGAGTCCACGTGGGAGAAGTGCAAGCGCTGCCACTCGATGACCTGAGGGTCATCGAACTGGGTTCGCTCCTGGCCGGGCCGTTCTGCGGCCAGCTGCTCGGCGACTTCGGCGCCGAGATCATCAAGGTCGAGGACCCCGGTGCCGGTGACCCGATGCGCCAGTGGGGTCGCGAGAAGTCGCACGGACTCTCGCTGTGGTGGCCCGTCGTGGCGCGCAACAAGAAGTCCGTCACCGCGAACCTGCGCACCTCCGAGGGCCAGGAGATCATTCGTGAACTCATCGCCAATGCGGACGTGTTGCTCGAGAACTTCCGTCCGGGCACACTCGAGCGCTGGGGTCTCGCGCCCGAGGAGATGTGGAAGATCAACCCCAAGCTCGTGGTCACCCGGGTGACGGGTTTCGGCCAGAGCGGACCCTACGCTGAGCGCGCGGGCTTCGGCTCGATCGGCGAGGCCATGGGCGGCATCCGCTACGTCACCGGCGCCCCTGACTCGCCGCCCACGCGCGCGGGCGTCTCACTGGGCGACTCGCTCGCGGCCACCTTCGCGGCACTCGGCACCCTGGTTGCCCTACATCAGGTGGAGCGCTCGGGCCAGGGCCAGGTCGTCGACTCGGCGATCTACGAGGCCGTGCTGGCGCTGATGGAGTCGATGCTGCCCGAGTGGCAGGTGGCTGGCTACCAACGCGAGCGCAGCGGCACCACGTTGCCCAACGTCTCGCCGAGCAACGTCTATCCCACCGCGGACGGCGAGATGATTCTTATCGCCGCGAACCAGGACACGGTGTACGGACGATTGACCGAGGTCATGGGCCGACCCGATCTGGTGAGTGACCCTCGCTTCAAGGGACACGCCGAGCGCGGTCACCACATGGAAGAGCTCGACGTGATCATCGCGGAGTGGACCTCGAGCCAGGACGCCGACTCGCTGCTCGAGAGCCTGCACGACAAGGGCGTGCCGGCAGGCCGGATCTTTCGCGCCAAGGACATGTTCACTGATCCCCACTTCGCCGCGCGCGACGCGATCGTGCGCCTGGCGCACCCCCAGATCGGTGAGTTCGCGATGCACAACGTCTTCCCCCGTCTATCGAAGACGCCTGGGAAGGTGCGCCACGTGGGACCGACACTGGGCGAGAACAACGAAGAAATCTACAAGGGTCTGCTGGGCATGGACGACGCGAAGTTCGAGTCGTTGCACTCAGCGGGCGTCATCTAGGGGAGGAAGAGTAATGACCTATCGACTTGGAGTTGATGTGGGCGGCACGTTCACTGACATTCTGTTGGTGAACGAGGAGACCGGCGAGACGTTTCGGGCCAAGACCTCCTCGACGCCCGCGGATCAGTCCATCGGCGTGCTGCGCGGTATCAATCAGGCGTGTGCGCTCGCGGGCGTCGGACTCGACCAGGTGACCAACGTGCTGCACGGCACCACAGTCGCGACCAACGCCATTCTGGAGGGCAAGGGTGCGCGGGTGGGCCTGGTGACGACCGAGGGATTCCGCCAGGTGCTGCAGATCGCGCGCTCGTTCGTTCCGGGCGGCCTGGCTGGATGGATCATCTGGCCCAAGCCTGAGCCCCTGGCTGCGCTCGAGAACACCGTCGAGGTGCGCGGACGCATGGATTCCAAGGGCGAGGTGGTTACCGCACTCGACGAGGATGACGTGCGTCGCCAGTTGCGCAAGCTGAAGGCCCAGGAGATCAAGGCGCTCAGTGTCAGTCTGATCAACTCCTACGCCAACGCGGCCCACGAGGAGCGCGTGCTCGAGATCGCCGCCGAGGAACTACCCGGCGTGCAGGTGTCGCTGTCGTCCAAGGTGCTGCCCGAGATGCGCGAGTACGAGCGCGCGATCACCACGGTGGCCAATGCCTACGTGCAGCCCCAGGTGTCGCACTACATGGAGAACCTCGAGCGCCAGCTCGCTGAGAACGGCGCCGCCAATGGCAGGTTATACATCTTGAAGAGCGACGGCGGTCTCATCTCGGCCCGCACCGCCGCGGAGAACCCGGTGTCGGTGATGATGTCGGGCCCCGCCGGCGGCGTGGTCGGCGCGGTCTGGGTCGCCCAGCAGGCCGGCTTCAAGGACTTCTTGACCTTCGACATGGGTGGCACCTCGACCGACGTGGCGCTGGTCCAGGGTCTCGAGCCTCGCATCGGACGCGAGACCATGGTTGGCGATTTGAAGGTGCGCGCCACCTCGGTTGACGTACGCACCGTCGGCGCGGGCGGCGGTTCGATCGCCCACGTGCCGATGCTCACCCAGGCGCTGCGCGTGGGACCCCAAAGCGCCGGCGCGGCGCCCGGACCCGCCGCCTACGGCGCCGGGGGTACCGAGCCCACGGTGACCGACGCCAATGTCGTGCTCGGCTACCTGCCCACCGACCTCGCTGGCGGCGAGATCTCGCTGGACCGCGACGCGGCTCGAGCGGCGATGCAGTCGATCACCGACGCCACCACCCTCGGCACCGTGGAGGACGCGGCGTCGGGCATCATCGACATCGTCAACGAAAACATGTTCGGCGCGCTGCGCCTGGTCTCGGTTCAGCAGGGCTTCGACCCGCGCGACTTCGCGCTCGTCGCCTTCGGTGGCGCAGGCCCGCTGCACGCCAACGCGCTCGGTCGGCTCACCGGTGCGTGGCCGGTCATCATCCCACCGTCGCCGGGCGTGCTCTGCGCCTACGGTGACGCGACGACGAGCCTGCGCGACGAGTCGGTGCGGACCCTGGTTCGCAAGTTCGGCGAGTTCACCGACGACAGCCTGCGCGAGGTGCTCGAGGAGCGCGCCACGAACGCGAGGGCCTCGGTACTGGCCGAGGGCGTCGCGCCCACCGACATCACGACTACCTACTCGGCCGACGTGCGCTACCACGGCCAGGGCTTCGAGATCCCAGTGGAGATCGACATCGACGCCTTCGACGGATCGGGCGCGGGGCTGGACACGCTGCGGCGGGCCTTTGACGCGGAGCACGAGCGTCTCTTCTCGTTCCTGCTGGAGAAGAACGAGCACGAGCTAGTGACCGTGCGCGCGACCGCGAGCGGTCCGCGTCCCAACGTCTCGTCGGCCACTATCGCCGAGGGCGACGCCGATCCCAAGGCCGCGCTCACCTCGACGACCGAGATCTTCGTCGACGGCCACTGGGTGGTGGCCAACGTCTACGACCGCCAGTTGCTGCTGGCGGGCAACGTCATCGAGGGTCCGGCGATCGTCACCGAGATGGACTCGACCACGCTGGTCCTGCCCGAACACGCGGCCACCGTGCACGTCAGTGGCAGTCTCCTCATCCGTCCTACGAGCAGTAACTAGTCACAGGGGGTCTAGAAAGAAATGGCACGTCTCATTGAAACCGCAACCCAACCGCTGAAGGCGGTGGAGGTTGATGTCGTCACGCTGGACCTGGTGGAGAACGCGTTGCGTCACGCCCGCTACGAGATGGACGAGGTGCTGTTTCGCACCGCCCTCTCGCCGGGTATCCGCGAGCAGCACGACGAGTTCCCGCTCATCGGCGACCCCGAGGGCAAGATGGTCGTGGGCCAGTTCGGTCTTTCGATCCCGGACTTCCTCGAGAACTTCGACGGCGAGATCGAAGAGGGCGACGTCTTGTTGACTTCGGACCCGTACTCGTGCGGCGCGGCCATCAGCCACGCCAACGACTGGCTGATTGTGATGCCCATCTTCTTCGAGGGGCGCATCGTGGGCTGGGCCTCGATGTTCGGGCACATGAGCGACGTCGGCGGCAAGACGCCGGCATCCATGCCGACCAACGCGCGCACCATCTTCGAAGAGGGCATCGTCATCCCGCCCTTCAAGCTCTACAACAAGGGCGTGCTGGCCGAGGACTCGCTCAAGATCATCATGAACCAGGTCCGCAAGCCCGACTGGAACCGCGCCGACCTCAACGGTCTGGTGGCGGCGTGCCGCACCGCGGGACGCCGGGTCCAAGAGCTTTGCCAGCGTTTCGGCGTGGATACGTACGTGTCGGCGCTCAACGCCCTCATGGACCGCAACTACCGGGCGATGAAGGCGCTGCTCGCCATGGTCTTCAAGGAGGGCGAGACGCTGTCGTTCACCGACTACATCTGCGACGACGGCGTGGGCTACGGTCCCTACGAGTTGAAACTGAGCCTGAAGCGCACCGGTGACAAGGTGGTGCTCGACTTCACCGGTTCCAGCCCCCAGGCCCAGGGCCCGATCAACTACTTCATCAACGAGAACCTGGTGCGGATGTTTTTCGGCATCTACATGATCACGGTGGCCGACCCCCAGATCCTGTGGAACGACGGTTTCTACCCGCTGGTCGACGTGATCATTCCCGACGACTCGTTCTGGAAGCCCAAGTACCCGGCCGCCCTGAACGCGCGTAACCACGGGATCGGGCGCGTCTTCGACCTGTTCGGCGGGCTGCTCGGCCAGACCAACCCGTCGCTGTTGAACGCGGCGGGCTTCTCGTCGTCGCCGCACTTCATGTACTCGGGCAACTACAGCGCTGGCGAGCAGAAGGGCGAGTGGTTCCAGCTCTACTCGATCGGCTTCGGCGGCATTCCCGGCCGTCCGATCGGCGACGGACCCGACGGGCACTCGCTGTGGCCGTCTTTCGTGAACATCCCGTGCGAGTACCTGGAGTCCTACTACCCGCTGCGCATCGAGCGCTGGGAGACCTTGAGCGACACCGGCGGCGCGGGCCTGCATCGCGGTGGCAACGGCGTCGACGTGGCCTACCGGTTCCTGGAGCCCGGCACCATCGCCATCCACGACGATCGCTGGCTCACTTACCCCTGGGGCGTGAACGGCGGCGAGCCGGGCGCGCGCGGGCGCAAGTGGATCGACCGCGTCGACGGGACCCGCGAGGTCATCCCCTCCAAGGTGATCGACGTGCCGGTCTACCCGGGTGACGTGCTGCACTTCGTGACCTGGGGCGGCGGCGGCTGGGGTGACCCGCTGGCGCGCGACCCCGAGCTGGTCGGTCTCGAGGTCCGTCGCGGCCTGGTGAGCGCCGAGGGCGCGCGCGCCTACGGCGTGGTGTGCGACGAGGCCGGCGAGGTCGATCACGTCAAGACCCAGGAACTGCGCACCGAGCTCGACTCGAAGCGGCCCACGCCGCTGCCCACGTTCAACATGGGGCCGCCGCTGGCCACGATCCTGGAGCGCTGCTTCGAGGAGACCGGCCTGCCCGCGCCCAAGCCGCCGGTGCGGCTGTAGGGGCGACGATGGACGAGATCGCGGCCGGCTTCGGAGGCTCGCTCGGCTACGGCCGGCGCGCCGCGCTGATTCTGATTGACATGATGCACGGCTACTTCGACGAGGGGAGTCCCTTCCAGCTCCCCTCGTCGGACTGCCTCGCCTCGGCCAGTCGGGTGCTCGACGCCGCGCGCGCGAGCGCCACGATGGTGATTCACACCAAGGTGGTGCTCGGACCCGCGGCCGTGGACGCGGGCGTTTTCGTGCGAAAGATCCCCGCGCTGCGCGCCTACATCGGCGAGAGCCGGACCAACGAGCTGATGGCCGAGGTGGCACCGCTCGCGAGCGAGCTCGTGATCGTCAAGCAGTATGCGAGCGCCTTTCTCGGCACCACGCTGGCTGCGACCCTGCAGGCGAGCGGAGTGGACACGCTGATCATCACCGGGGTCTCTACCAGCGGGTGCGTGCGCGCCACCGGGGTCGACGCGGTCCAGCACGGCTTCATCCCCAAGGTCGTGCGCGACGCGGTAGGTGACCGGGGGCCGGGCCCGCACGAGGCGAATCTCTATGACTTGCAGGCGAAGTACGCCGACGTGGTATCGGAGCGCGAGATCCTCGACTATCTCGCGTCCTTGGACTAGGGGGGGCAGGATGAAACTCGCGGCGCGAAAGCGCGAGGACGTGCTGGTGGAGTTGGACGGGACCAGTCTCGGTCGGCGGCGCGGTTCAATCGGCGGCTTCTTGCAGCGCTACGGCGTGATCATCGCCTGGGCGGCGATTTTCGCGTACTTCTCGGCCATGCGGCCCGAAACCTTTCCCAAGCTCGCCACGGTCCAACTGATCTTCGGGACCCAGTCGGTGATCCTGATCACCGCGCTCGGTCTGGTGTTCTCCATGGCGGTGGGCGAGTACGACCTCTCGGTGGGCTCGCTGGTGGGCTTCGGCGCCACACTGCTCGCGGTGTTGAGCGGGCGCCATCACTGGCCCGTGGTGCTGGCGCTCGTCTTCACGCTGTTCATCTGCTTTCTCATCGGGAGCGTGAACGCGATCCTCTCGGTCTACCTAGGGGTGCAGTCGATCATCGTGACCCTGGGCACCGGGACATTGCTCGCCGGGCTTACGCTCGCCATCAGCAACTCGGGCGTGGTGACCGGGATCCCCATCGGCTTCACGAACTTTCTGACCAGACAGATATTCGGCCTGGCCCTGCCCTTCTATCTCGGGCTCATCTTGATGGCAGTGGCGTGGTTCATCCTCCAGCAGATGCCACTCGGACGGCGCATGATCTTCGTCCAGGAGAACCGAGAGGTGGCCCGACTGGCCGGCCTGCGCGTGAACCGGATCCGCGCCGGGGGGCTGATTGCCACCTCGACCATCGCCGGACTGGCGGGCACGATGCTCGCCGGCATGAGCCAGGCCGCCGATCCCCAGAGCGGCGCGTCGTTCCTGCTGCCGGCCTTCGCCGCGGTCTTTCTGGGATCGACCGCGATCGTGCCGGGGCGCTTCAACGCGATCGGGACCTTCGCCGCCGTCTACTTCCTGGTCACTGGCATCACCGGTCTCAACTATCTGGGTTACGCCGGATGGCCGGGGCAGGTCTTCTACGGAGGATCGCTCGTCGTCGCCGTTTCACTCAGCCACCTAGCGGGAAAGAGGGCTACGCGGAAGTAGGGAACGGCGAAGGAGCGTTTGGCGCGAACAATCTGCTCAATCGCAACACCAGTTGTACACAGTGCTTCAACCAACAACATAGGAGGGGATTTAATGAAGTTATCAACGCACAACCCCGCCCATTCACGGGCGATGGGTTCGAGCATCACGGCGCGCATAGCTACGGCTGGCGTGGCGGCCGCGATGGCCCTGGGCCTGAGCGTCACCGCAGTGGGCTCGGCTGGCGCGGCGAAGATGTCGGGAGTGGCCAAGGCCACCGCTCGGCTTGACGCCTTCCTGAAGCCAGCGCAGTGGCATGGGCCGACCCAGCCGTTGCACTACAAGGGTCTCGCCGGCGACAAGGTTGTCTACATCAGCGCCGCCGACTCGATCCCGGTGCTGCACTACTGGTCGACCACGATCAAGTCCCTGCTCATGAAGGTGGCCGGCATTGACATGACCATCGTTGACGCGAACTCGAACATCGCGAACGCGTCGGCCGGTTTTGACCAGGCCATCGCCATGGGTGCCAAGGTGATCGTGCTCCAGGCACTACCCCCGTCACTGTTCACCCAGAAGATCACGGCGGCGCACGCGGCCGGCATCAAGGTCATCGTCGCCAACCAGGGCGTCCCCGGACAACTCGGCAGCGGCACCGACGCGTCGGTCAGCTTCGACTACGTGAAGGTCGGCCAGCTGATCGGTGACTGGTTCGTGTCCCAGTCCAAGGGCAAGGGCAAGGCATTGCTGGTCACGTCCAACGACGTGCCCGCCTCGCCCGCCCAGGCGCAGGGCACGCTACACGAGGTCAAGTCGCTGTGCCCCAAGTGCAACGTGAAGGTGTCCGACGTGCAGATTGCGCAGTGGGCGTCGGGCATCCCCACCCTGTTCCAGTCGACGATCAACACCGACCCGTCGCGCAAGTACATCTTGCCCCTCTACGACGGCCAGTCGCTGCCCGGGCTCACCGCCATTCGCACCTTGAATGCCGGTAGCAAGGTCAACGTCGGCTCGTTCAACGCGACCGAGGGCATCGTCGAGTTGCTGAAGGACCCCAAGAGCGGTCTGAAGCTGGACATCGGCGGTGACAACAAGTGGTACGCCTACGCCGCGGCCGACCAGATCATGCGCGTCCTCGACGGCCTGACCCCCGTGAAGAACTACTACGTGGGTCTGCGGGTGTTCACCTCGGCCAACGCCGGCAAGTTGATCGTGGGTACCAACCAGGACCGCTGGTTCCAGGACCTGGGCTACATCAAGCACTTCAAGGCGCTCTGGAAGCCGTAAGCAAGTACGTCAGCGGCGGGTTGCGGGTGCCACCAGCACTCGCAACCCGCCCGCTCGACACCGCGTTGACCAAGGGAGAAGCGATCCATGTCCGATGACACGAGTGTGGCCAGCGCCGACGTGCACGTGCGCGCGCGCAACGTCTCCAAATCCTTCAACGGCATCACCGTGCTGAGCGAAGTCTCCTTCGACATCCACAAGGGCGAGATCGTCGCCCTCATCGGCCAGAACGGCAGTGGAAAGTCCACCTTCATCAAGGTGCTCTCGGGCTTTCACGCACCCGACGAGGGCGCCCAGATCCACGTCGGGCCTCGCGACGTGACCCATTCACTGCACGAGGGTCCGTCCTCCACGGGGCTCGCCTTCGTCCACCAGGACCTCGCGCTCATCGAGTCGCTGACGATCTTGGAGAATCTGCGCATCAAGCAGTTCGCCACCGGCCTGGGCCGGCGGATCCGCTGGCGCGAGGAGGAGAAGGAGGTGCGACGTATCCTCTCGATCGTCGGCCTCGACGTCTCACCGCGCACCAAGGTCGCCGACCTCACCGTCACCGAGCGCGCGCTCGTGGTGATCGCGCGCGGGCTCGCCGACATCGAATCGGGCGAGGGCCTCGACTCGCGCCTGCTCGTCCTGGACGAGCCCACGGCCTACCTACCTCAGAGCGGGGTCGAGCGGCTCTTCGACGTGCTGCGCCGGCTCAGCGAGATGGGCACCAGCGTGCTCTTCGTGAGCCACCGTCTCGACGAGGTGCTGGCGTACTGCACGCGCGCGGTCGTCTTCCGGTCGGGCGAGATGGTCGCCGACATCGCAACCGAGGGCCGGACCGAGCGCGACCTGATCGAGCTGATGCTGGGCCGCCCCCCCGAGGACATGTACCCCGAGTACACCGAGTCCGAGGGCTCCACGCTGCTCGCGGTGTCGAACCTGTCGGGCGAGGAGGTCGTCGGGGCCAGCTTCGTGGGCAACGCCGGCGAGATCGTCGGCTTCATCGGCCTGCCCGGCAGCGGCTACGACAAGGTCCCCTACCTGATCGCCGGAGCGCTGCGGGCGGCCTCGGGATCGCTCGAGGTGCGGGGCGAGATGCTGGACGCGACCTCGCTCGACAGCCGGCGCGCCATCGCCAAGGGCATCGCGCTACTGCCCGCGGACCGCAAGGGCACCAGCGGCGCCACCGGTCTGAAGGTGATCGAGAACATGACGATACCCACCATCTCTTCATTCACCCGGCTGTCCAAGTTCATCCACCACCGGCACGAGCGAGCGACGGTGGACGCCCAGATCGAGCACTTCGGCGTGAAGCCTCAGCGAAGCGACGTACTCCTGTCGACCCTGAGCGGCGGCAACCAGCAGAAGGTCCTGATCGGTAAGTGGGTGATCGGCGACCCGTCGGTGCTCGCGCTGCACGAGCCGACCCAGGGCGTGGACGTGGGCGCCAAGCGCGACGTCTTTTACCACCTGAGCGCACTTGCGAAGAAGGGCGCCCTGGTGCTCGTGAGCTCGGTGGAGTACGAGGACTTGGCGCACCTGTGCACCCGGGTGCACGTGATGGCCGAGGGCCGGATCGTGCGCACCATCGAGCGCGACGAGCTGAACGCACACGACCTCGCCGTGGCCGTCTACGCCCGATGAGTGAAGCCGACGTATCTGACGGCGCGTCGGCGCTGACCATGCTGGAGAAGATCTGGCGCAACCAGGCCATCACGCGCGGCGAGGACCAGCCCGACTTGCTCTACATCGACCTGCACTTCGTGCACGAGGTCTCCAGCCCGCAGGCCTTCGACGGCCTGCGCGTGAACGCGCGCACGGTGCGTCGGCCCGATCTCACGATCGCGACCGAGGATCACAACGTGCCCACCGACACCCTCGAACTGCGCGACCCGGTGAGCCGTCTGCAAGTCGAGACGCTGCGGCGCAACTGCGCCGAGTTCGCCATCCGCCTTCTCCCGATGGGCGACCCCGGCCAGGGCATCGTGCACGTCATCGGGCCCGAGGTGGGTCTTACTCAGCCGGGGATGGTCATCGTGTGCGGCGACAGCCACACGAGCACCCACGGCGCGCTCGGCGCGCTGGCCTTCGGCATCGGCACGAGCGAGGTCGAGCACGTGCTCACGACCCAGACGCTCGCCCAGACGCACCCGCGCACGATGGCCGTGACGATCAACGGCCGTCTGGCGCCGGGCGTGTCGGCGAAGGACCTCGCGCTGGCCCTCATCGCCACGGTGGGTGTCGGCGCCGGTCAGGGCTACGTCGTCGAGTACCGCGGCCCGGCGGTCGAGGCGCTCTCGGTCGAAGAGCGCATGACGCTGTGCAACATGTCGATCGAGTGGGGCGCGCGCGCCGGGCTGGTGGCGCCCGACGAGACGACCTTCTCCTACCTGCGCGGTCGACCCTACGCGCCCACGGGCGAGCTATGGGACGAGGCGCTCGAGTACTGGCGCTCGCTGCGCAGCGACGAGGGAGCCGTCTTTGACGCCGAGATCGAGTTCGACGCGGCGAGCGTGGTGCCCTTTGTGACCTGGGGGACCAATCCGGGCCAGGGCGTGGCGCTCGACGGCGTAGTGCCCTCGCCCGAGGAGTTCACCGACCCCGACCAGCGCGCCGCCGCGCGCCGGGCGCTGGCCTACATCGACCTTGTGCCGGGCACGCCCATGCGCGATGTCGCCATTGACGTCGCCTTCATCGGTTCGTGCACTAACAGCCGCATCGAGGACCTGCGCGCGGCCGCCAACGTGCTCCGCGGGCGACGGGTGAGCGAGCAGGTGCGCTTGCTGGTCGTGCCGGGGTCCATGGCGGTCAAGCGCCAGGCCGAGGCCGAGGGCCTCGACGAGATCTTTCTCGCCGCGGGAGCCGAGTGGCGAGCCGCGGGCTGCTCGATGTGCCTCGGGATGAACCCCGACATTGTTGCGCCCGGCCAGCGCACGGCCTCCACGTCCAATCGCAACTTTGAGGGGCGTCAGGGCCCCCAGTCGCGCACGCATCTGGTCTCACCCGCGGTCGCCGCTGCTTCGGCGGTCGTCGGGCGCCTGGCGGCACCCGCGGACCTGGATCGCGCGCTCGTGAGATTGGGAACCTGATGAAGATCAGTGGGGCGGTGCTGGAGGTGCTGGGCGCGCCGCGTCCCTACACCGACTCGAGGCCCGTGGTTGTTCGCGAACTCGAGCTCGACGAACCCGGTGAGCACGAGCTTCTCGTGCGGATCGAGGCGGCGGGCGTGTGCCACTCTGATCTCTCGGTCGTCTCGGGCGTACGCCCGCGACCAGTGCCGATGCTGCTCGGCCACGAGGCCGCCGGCATCGTCGAGGGGGTCGGCGCGCTCGTTGACGACTTCGAGGTGGGCCAACGGGTGGTCATGTCCTTCCTGCCGCGTTGCGAGCAGTGCTCGGCGTGCGCCACCGGCGGGCGGACCCCGTGCGAGCGGGGCTCGATCGCCAACGTCGAGGGACGCCTATTCGACGGCGCGTGGCGGATCCACGACGGCGAGCGGCGCATCAATCACCACCTGGGCGTGTCGGGCTTCGCCGACCACGCGGTGGTGGACCATCGCTCGGTCGTGGCGGTCGCCAGTGACGTCCCGGCGCAGGTGGCGGCGCTGATGGGATGTGCGGTACTCACCGGTGGCGGCGCCGTGATCAACGCGGGCCGAGTTCGCGCGGGCGAGACCCTGGTGGTGGTGGGCCTCGGCGGGGTCGGGATGGCCGCGCTGCTCGTGGGCCTCGCGCACCACGACGTGCGCGTGATCGGCGTGGACGCCAACGTCGACAAGCTGGCCCTGGCCGCCAGCCTCGGTGCGCACGAGACCTACACGCCCGCCGACGCGCAGGCCGCCGGCGTCAAGGGCGACCTCGTCGTCGACGCCGTGGGTCGCGCCGTCGCCTTCGAGTCCGCGATCACTCTGACCGCCCTGGGCGGGCGCACCGTGACGGTGGGCCTGCCCGCTCCCGACGACCTGGCGAGCGTCTCGCCGCACCTGCTCGTGGCCGAAGGCCGCACGATCATCGGCAGCTACCTGGGCAACTGCGTTCCCGCGCGCGACATACCCATCTTCGTGGACCTGTGGCGCGCGGGCCGCCTACCG
The DNA here is from genome assembly GCA_035530815.1 of Acidimicrobiales bacterium. Taxonomy (GTDB): domain Bacteria; phylum Actinomycetota; class Acidimicrobiia; order Acidimicrobiales; family RAAP-2; genus RAAP-2. The sequence goes on along the minus strand of DATKTZ010000036.1, from coordinate 41,295 downwards.
ATCGAGCGCCTCGTGAGCTCGGTGATCACCCTGGACGACCTGAACGGCGCCTTTGACGCCCTTGAGCGAGGGGAGGCGCTGCGTCAGGTCATCACCTTCGAGTAGCGATGGCGCCGCACCCGAGAGAACTCAGCCCCACCAGACAAAGGAAATTGATATGAACCACGCAACCACCCTCCGCCAACTCCTGGCTCGTGAGGACCAGTCGCTCATCGTGCCCGGGGCCGGCACGCCCATCGAGGCGCTCGCGATCGAGCGGGTCGGCTTCGAGGCGGTCTATCTCAGCGGCTACGCGATCGCCGCCTGGCGCCACGGTCTGCCCGACATCGGGCTCCTGGGCGCGGGCGAGCTGATGGACGCGCTGGGTGCGGTGCGACGCGTCTCGAACCTGCCGGTGATCGTCGACGCCGACACTTGCTACGGCGACGTCACCTCGGTCTACGCCAACGTGCGCCTGCTCGAGGCGGCGGGCGCGGCCGCAATCCAGATCGAGGACCAGGTGTGGCCCAAGAAGTGCGGCCACATGGTCGGCAAGGAGGTCATCGACGCCGACGAGGCGGTGCGCAAGGTCGCCACGGCCCTGGACGCGCGACGCGACCCGAGCACGGTGATCATCGCGCGCACCGACGCGCTCGGCCCGCGCGGGATCGACGAGGCCATCGCGCGCGCGCTGCGCTTCGCCGACGCGGGCGCCGACATCGTGTTCCTCGACGCGCCCGGCTCGCGCGAGGACCTCGCCCGCATCGGCCAGAGCGTGCCCGGTCTCTTGATGGCCAACGTCAGCGAGGGCGGGCGCACCCCGACGCTCGCGGCCAGCGACTTCCACGAGCTGGGCTTCCAGCTGGTGATCTACCCGACGACACCGCTGCGCTTGGCCGCCAAGAGCATCGACGACTTCCTCGGTGACCTGCGCCGCGAGGGCGACTCGCTCGCCTGGCGCGAGCGCATGTACGGCCTCGAGGAGCTCAACGAGTTGGTGGGTCTCGAGGAGTACCTGGTCGTGGGCGACCGCGAGAACGCGCGCCGTGTCTAGGCGCGTCGCGACCGCCGAGCCCTACGGAGCGGCGCACCGGTCCAGGGGGGCGTGATGGAACCCTTCATCGTGCACGAGGGCGTCGCGGCGCCGCTACGCGTCAGCAGCGTCGACACCGACCAGATCGTACCGTCGCGCTACCTGAAGAACGTGGGACGCTCGGGCTTCGCCGAGGGCCTCTTCGCCGCCTGGCGCGAGTCACCCGACTTCGTCTTGAACCGCGCGCCCTACGCGAAGGCTACGGTGCTGGTGGCGGGCACGGACTTCGGCATCGGGTCCTCGCGCGAGGCAGCGGTGTGGGCGCTGCAGGGTAACGGGTTTCGCTGCGTGATCGCGCCGCGCTTCGGGGACATCTTTCGCACCAACGCGGCCAAGTCGGGACTGCTCGCGGTGCAACTGGCCGAACGTGACGTCGAGCGCCTGTGGGACTACCTCGACGCGAACCCCGGCGCGAGCGTCACGGTGGACCTGGACCGCTGCGTCGTGCTCGCGGGCGACGATTTTCGCGAGCCCTTCGCCGTGGACGACTACGTGCGCTGGCAGTTGCTGCACGGACTGGACGAGATCGCCACGACCCTGGTGTCACTCGAGGCGATCGAGGCGTTCGAGGCGCGCCGGCCCCGCATCAAGCCGCGGGTGGAGTCGAGCTAGTCGTGCGCGAGGGCGTCGGGGTACTCGGGCGCGGGGAACCAGCCCGCGCGTCCGAGCAGCGCGGGGGTCGCGATGGCGAGCTTGGAGGTGACGAAGTCCGACGCCGCGACGAGCCGATCGATGTCGAGGTCCACCGGCGAACCGCTGCGCTCCATGAGGTAGGCGAGGTCCTCGGTGGCGATATTGCCCGTTGCGTTGGGGGCGAAGGGGCAGCCCCCGATGCCACCCGAACTCGAGTCGAGCGAGTCAACGCCCGCCTCGAGAGCGGCGAAGGCGTTGGCGTAGCCCGTGTTGCGGGTGTTGTGCAGGTGCAGGCGCAGGGGCGCGGCGGTGATCTCCAGCGCGGCCCCGACGAGACGGCGCACGTCCACCGGGGTGCCAACGCCGATGGTGTCGGCCAGGGCGATCTCGTCGACGCCCAACCGGTCCACCGCCGTGACGATGTCCATGACCTGGCGCGTCGAGACCTCGCCCTCGAAGGGGCAGCCGAAGGATGCGCCGATCGTGATCGAGACCGACAGGCCGCCGTCTTGGGCTCGAGTGACCATTCGCTCGGTGCCGCGCAGCGACTCTTGCACCGACATCCCCTGGTTTCGCTGGGAGAAGGTCTCGGTGGCCACGACCACGATGTTCGCCTCATCGACGCCCGACGCGATCGCCCGGTCCAGGCCCCGCTCGTTCATGACCAGCCCGATGTAGCGCACCGAGTCGCGCCGCGGCACGCCGGCCATGACCGCTTCGGCGTCGGCCATCTGGGGGACCCGGTCGGGCCGCGCGAAACTCACCGCCTCCATGCGCGAGATGCCCGCGTCGACGAGCAGCTCGATGTAGGTGATCTTGTCCTGGGTCGAGAGGATCTGCCTCTCGTTCTGGAGACCGTCGCGGGGTCCCACTTCAATGATCTTCACGGGTCCCCCTCTGGTGTCCAGCCGCAGCCTACCCTAGATCCTATGCAATCCGGTTGCTCCGACGTGGCCCAACCGAGTGATAAGTGTGTAATTACGGTACTTATGGTGCCGAGTAACCTGCACCGGTGCGTGATTGTATTCAATAGAGCGCGCGAGCGCGCGACTGGAGTCGCGCACGCACCACCTCGCACGAGGGCGAACCGGCTCCGCGCGCCGCGCGGACCACTTGAGGCGAGCGTGTCGCCGGCTCCGACGCGGCGACGGCCGAGCCGGGGGCCCGCCGCTACGCTCGGCCCGGTGCAGAAGAGAACGCGCCGTGGCGCCAGTACCAGCGCGCGACGAGCGCGATGAACGCGCACCGCTCGTTGCGCGCGATGCTCTTCGTGCCCGGCAACTCGGCGACGAAGCTGGCCAAGCTGGCGACGCTCGCCGCGCACTCGTTCATCGTGGACCTCGAGGACTCGGTGCCGCCGAACGAGAAGGAGCGGGCCCGCGCGATGGTCGCCGACCTGGTTCGCCACTCGCGCGACGAGGAACTGTACGTGCGCATCAACGACGTCGCCTCGCCCTACGCGACCGATGATCTCGCGGCGGTGCTCGACGAGCACCTGGCGGGTGTCGTCGTTCCCAAGGCGGAAAGCCCCGACGACCTCGTTCGGGTCAACGAGCTGATCGACGCTCTCGCGCACGAGCGAGGACTCGACGCCACCCGCGTCGGGGTCATCGCGACCATCGAGACCGCAGCGGGCCTGCACCGCGTCGAGGCGATCGCCGGCGTTGGTGGACACCTTCGCCGACTGGGCTTCGGGGCCGGAGACTTCGCCCTGGATCTCGGCCTGGACTGGCCCGATGAGGAAGGCACGCCCGAGATCATGCTGTGGGCCAAGAGCCAGTTGGCCATCGCGTCGAGGCTCGCCGGCCTGGCGCCGCCCCACGACGGCGCCTTCACCAACTACCGCGACCTCGAGGGGCTCGCGCGTGAGGCCCGCCAGTCACGGCGCCTCGGCTTCGGTGGCAAACACGTCATCCACCCCTCCCAGGTTGCCGTGGTCGAGGATGTCTTTCGCCCGAGCGAGCGCCAGATTGAACGGGCTCGACGTCTGATCGAGGCTTTCGAGGAGGCCGAGCGATCCGGCAGCGGCGCCCTCGGTCTCGACGGCGAGTTGATTGACTACGCGATCGTTAACCGGGCCCGGCGACTCCTCGAAGAGCAGGACTGACCGGACGCCGCGCGGCGCCCGGTCAGTCCGCTAGGAGCGCCGGCTCGGACGCCGGACGAACTCGCCGCGCGGTTCGCCCACGACCCGGCCGTTGGCGAACACGCGCTCGCCGCGCAGGAACGTGTCGGTGACCCGGGCCGTCATGGTGAAGCCTTCGAAGGGTGTGTACTCCTGGGCGGACTCGGAGTCCGCGGCGCGCACCGTCCAGGTCTGGTCGGTGTCGACCAGGGAGAAGTCTGCGTCGAATCCCTCGGCGATCGACCCCTTGGTGTGCAGGCCGAAGCGCTTCGCCGGGTTCTGCGCGGTCAGTTCGGCGATCGTGGCGAAGGGGAGCCCCCGCTTGGAGCCCTCGGTGATGAGCCCGGCGAGCAGGTACTCCGCACCGCCGAAGCCGGACTTGGCCACGAAGATATCCTCGCGCGGGTCGCCGAACTTCGTCTCGTCACGACAGCACGCGTGGTCGCTGACTACCCAGTCGAAGTGGCCCGCCAGCAGGTGCTCCCAGAGGGCCTCGACGTCCTCGCGGGGTCGGATCGGGGGATTCACTTTCGCGCCGACGCCGTTGGCGGTCGTGATGTCGGCCAGCAGGTGCCCGACGGTCACCTCGCGGCGGAAGTTCACGTGCGGGAAAGTCTGGGCCATGAGCATCGCGGCCTCGATGGCCTTGCGCGATGAGAGGTGCAACAAGTTGATGTTGGCCAGGCCGGTCTCGTAGGCGAGGTAGGACGCGATGGTGATCGCGAGTCCCTCCGAGTGCGGTGGGCGCGACTCGTGGTAGGCCTCCAGGCCGCTGAGGCGCCCCTCGTCCTCGACCATCTTGGTGTAGGCCGACATGATCTCGGCGGTCTCGCAGTGCAGTCCGAGCGACAGGTCCTCGGCCACCGCGGCGAACGCCGGGTCCTGGCGTACGCGCTCAATCTCGCGCATGATGAACTCGAAGTGGGCGTAGTCGTAGGACTGATCCTCGGGGATCATGAGGAACTGCTGCTGGTCGTTCGAGCGCCCGTGGAGGCCGTGCTTGCCGTAGAACATGAAGATCTTGAACGAGGTGACGCCAAAGTTTTCGATGATGCTCGGGATCTCGGCGATGTGCTCGTGCAGGATCGGCGCGACGTGGAACCCGTAGTCCACATACGCGCGGCCCTCCGTCATCTCGAGCGCCGCGGGCAAGACCTCGGCGTAGGGGCCGGTGCGGTTCAGGTAGTAGCGGCCCGTGCGCAGGTAGGTGATGCCGGTGGTGACCCCGCCCTGGGCGCAGGCCCGGCTCTCAGAGACCGCGTCCTCGGCGAGCGGGTTGTAGATGCCCCAGTGCTGGTGCGCGTCGACGACGCCGGGAAAGGCGTAGCGCCCCTCGGCGTCGACGACGAGCTTCGCGTCGCTCTCGGGGATCGAGTCGCTGATCGCGTGGAACTTGCCGTCGCGGATCGCGAGGCTCTCCAGCCTCGGTTCGCCGCCGGGGCGAACGACGAGCGCGTTCTTCACGAGTAGGTCCAGTGGTTGCATGATGCTCCTTAGTTTGCTCGGTGAGGCGTTAGGTGTGGCGGGGTCGCGATGAAGTCCGCCAGGGGCGCGAGAAGCTCGCGGGTGTTCTCGAGCTCGTTGAGTCGGGCCACTCGTGACGCCAGCTGCTCGGCGGCCGCGGCGGTGAGCAGTTGGCCTACGTTGTCGCGGAACTTGGTCGCGAGTTCCTCGTAGGAGAGCGGACGCTCGGGGCCGCCGCGATTGACGAGAGCTTCTTGCACGAGCTCGGTGCCGTCACGCAGTCGGACCCGCAGGATCGAGGGGAACTGGTGGGGGAAGATCTCGCTGCAGCGCTGGTCCTCGACGACGCTCACCAGGCTCATCAGTTGGCGCCGCCGCGGGTCCTGGGCCAGTTCGTTACTGTAGTCCTCGAGCGACACCTCGAGGCCCCCGCCGCCGAGCAGGCCCGCCACCACCGCGTAGGGACCGCTGAACTGGGCCATGTAGCCGGTCTCGGGGGCGCGCTTCACCTCGATGGGCTCGCCCAGGGTGCGCACGATGGGCCCGGCGACGCCCAGCTCGATGGACTCGATCTGGTTCGGGTCGAGTCCATCGCGGCGCAGCGCGGCCGCGGCGTCGATGGCGGTGTGGGTGAAGTGGTTCGCCGGGTACGGCTTGAAGAAGATGCGCGGTACCTCCCAGTCCTCGCCCAGCCCGTCGGTGAGCGCGGCCACGTTACCCCGGCCGTGGAGCCACGCCTCGAAGAAGCCGAAGCGCCCCTCGAGCACGGTGGGCGGGCCGGTGACGCCGTGGCGCACCAGCTGGGCCGCCGAGACGCCGGCGTGCGCCGCCCACCCGCAGTGCATGCGCTTGACGGTACCGCCAGTGCGATTGGCCTCGATGATGCCCGACGCCATCGATCCCGCCACGCCCAACGAGTGGGTAATGGCGGGCTCGTCGAAGCCGTAGAGGAGGCCCACCGCGACCGCGGCGCCCATGGCGCCGCAGATCGAGGTCGCGTGCTGACCGTGCTCGAAGAAGACCGAGTTGCGCGTCTCCTCGTCGTAGCCGACCATCCCGAGGCGTACGCACACTTCAAGTCCGCACGTGATGGCGGCGATCAGCGCCCGGCCGTCGGCGTCGACCTCCTCGGCCGCGGCGATAGCCGCGGGAACGACCGACGCGCTCGGATGTAGGACCGAGGGCAGGTGGGTGTCGTCGTAGTCCAGCGAGTGCGCGAGCACGCCGTTGATGAAGGCGGCTTGGGTCGCGGGCACGCGCCGTCCCATGCCGATGCCGAGTGCGTGAGGATTCCCGCCCTGGCTCGCGACGAACTCGCGGGCGCTGTAGCTGGTGTCAAGTGTCGAGGATGCGACGCAGATCCCCAGGATGTCGAGCACCCGCATACGCACGCTTTGGGTCACCTCGGCGGGCAGTGTGTCGTACTGGTTGGCGACGGCAAAGCGCGCGAGTTGCTCGGCCAGGGTGCGCTCAGCCACCGTCGATCACCGCCAGTGGGCGCACGGGTGAGCCGGTCGCACCCACCAGGTTGAGCGGGACCAGCACGAAGGTGAACTCGTGGACCCGCGCTTCGCCGAGCGCCTCGAGGTCCAGCGCCTCGATGATGTAGACGCCGCTCTCAACCAACAGGACCCGGTGCGCGGGCAGGAGCGCGTGGCCGCCCCCGGGTGCGAGCCGTTCGAACGCGATAGTGTCGGCGCCGGCTGCGAGAACCCCGCGCTCGGCCATCCATCGGGCACCCTCCTCGCCGACTCCCGGGACCCCGGAGTCGCGTCCGACGTAGGTGTCGGTCCCTTCGTCGAAGAAGCGGCCCCACCCGCTGCGTACGAGCACCACGTCACCGCGTTCAACACTGACGCCCTCACGACGTTCGGTGGCGTCGAGGTCGCGTGGGGTGATCTCGTAGCCCGCGGGGCAGTGGTCGAGCCCGAGCGTGCGCGCCACGTCGAGCAGCAGCCCGCGTCGGATCATGGGCGCGATCGTGTGGGCGCCGAGCTCCATGAAGCGCCCGCCGACGCCGGCCTGGTGCGCGTCGGTGCCGCCGTGCAGTTTGTTGTCGTGTGACACGTGGGCGAGCGCGTCAATGTGCGTGCCGACGTGAGTGCCGGTGACGATGAGGTCGTTCGCGGCCGAGCCGCCGTCGGCGCGCACCATGTCCCCGTGGCGCCGGGGGAGGCTGTGCGAGTACTGCGGGTGGTTGGGTGACTGCGCCATGCCCTTGAACATCGGTCGTCCGAGGTCGTAGATCGTGAGTCCCCGGCGCACCGCATCGAGCAGCGCGTCGCTCATCGCACCACCCCGATCGCGCGCAAGCGTTCCAACTCGTCGCTCGACACGCCGAACTCGCCCAGGACGCTCTCGGTGTCCGCGCCCAGCGCGCGGCCGGTGTGGCGGATCCGTCCTGGCGTGTCGGACATGCGCCACATGACGTTGTGCATCAACATCGGGCCGAGTTCGTCATCGTCCACCTCGACGAGCATCTCGGTCGCGCGCACGTGGGGGTCCTCGGTGATGTCGCGGGCGTCGTAGACCGGTGCGATCGCCGCCTCGGCTCGGGTGAAGGCCTCGATGACCTCGTCGCGCGTGCGCGCGCTGATCCACTCGCCCACGTAGCGGTCGATCATCTCCACGTGCTCGAAGCGCCCGTGGCCCGAGGCGAACCAGTGCTCGTCGACCACTTCGGGGTGACCGACCAGGCGCATCACGCGACTCGCGATCTGGTGGGCGCTCGCCGAGACGGCGACCCACGATCCGTCGCTGGTCTGGTAGGTATTGCGCGGCGCGTTGTTCGACGAGCGATTGCCCTGGCGCCGCTGGATCACGCCGGTCTGGTGGTAGACGGTCGGGGCCGGCCCCAGCGCCGCCATGATCGGCTCCAAGATGCTCATGTCGATTACCTGACCGCCCCCTCCGCCGACGTCGCGGTGGCGCAGCGCCATGAGGACGGCCGAGGACGCGGCGATGCCGCAGATGCTGTCGGCGAGGCCGAACGACGGCAGGGTCGGTGGCCCGTCGGCGCTGCCGGTCATGAAGGCGAAGCCGCTCATGGCCTCGGCCAGGGTGCCGAAGCCCGGACGCTTCGCGTAAGGCCCGTGCTGGCCGAAGCCGGTCAGGCGAAGGAGCACGAGGTTGGGGTTCTGCGCGAGCAGGACGTCGGGCCCGATGCCCCAGCGTTCGAGCGTGCCCGGTCGGAAATTCTCGACGACGACGTCGGCGTCCTTCACCATCGACGTGAAGATATCGGCGCCCTCGGGCTTGGAGAGGTCGAGACCGACCGTGCGCTTGTTGCGGCTGATCTCCTTCCACCAGAGCGACACGCCGTCCTTCTGGTGTCCGTGACCGCGCATGCCGTCGCCAGCCAGCGGGTGTTCGATCTTGATGACGTCAGCGCCGAAGTCGCCCAGGAGTTGGCAGCACAGTGGGCCCGCCAGAATCGTCGAGACGTCGATGACCCGTAGTCCGTCTAGTGGTGACCTTCGAATCTCGACCATGCTCACTTGTTCCGCTGGATGGAATTACTGTTCCGCGAATGATACCAAGCAACGGCCCCGGGCCGGAGTGGCCCGGGGCCGCAGGCAATGTTGGCTTTGTGGCACGTCGTGCGCCCATCGCCGGGCGCGGGTCGATCAGTCCTGTTCGGTCGGAGTCAGGTCGTGACCCATTTGGCGTGAGATTCGCGACGCGCACGCGATCAGGTCCTGGGCGCACGAGTCCATCGCCGCCGTCATCCGATCGGCCGGACCGCACACGCTGACCACCGCGACCGGGTAGTCGCGGTAGTCGAGGATCGGTGCGGCCACCGACGCCGCGCCGACCTGTCGTTCGCCTACCGACGTGGCCCACCCGCGCTGCGCGATCTGGGCCAGCTCGCGCCGCAGCTTGCGGCGATCGGTGACGGTGCTCGCGGTCAACTTGTCCAGGGGGCTCGCCAGGTAGTGCTCGATCTCCTCGTCGGGTAGGAAGGCGAGGAAGGCCTTGGACGACGCGCCGGCGTGCAGCGGGTACGCGACCCCGAGCTTGACCGACATCAACACCTCACGCAGTGGGGTGACCTGATCGACGTAGACACGGCGAGAGCCGCTACGCACCGAGAGCGTGGTCGTCTCGTTGGTGCTCCGCGAGAGATCGGATAACTCTGGCAGGGCCACCTTACGCACGTCCAGTTGCTGCAGGTAGGTCAGTCCGAGACTCATGATGATCGGACCCAGTGAATAGCGACGCGACGCCGGGTCGAACTCCACGAACCCCTTGTTGCGCAGGGCGGTGAGAATTCGGTGCACCACGGCCTTGGAGAGGCCCAGTCGGTTGGCGATCTGGGTCACGCCGAGGTTGGGCTCGGCCGAGCTCGAGAACAGGAGTAGCACGTCGGCTCCTCGCTCGAGGGCCGAGGGGGAGTTCCGCTTTGCACGCTCGCCAGTTGGGCCAGTCACGCGTCTCCTTGGTCCTTCGTCGTCTGATAGTTGCTGCCAAGCACTGTAGGAGAAGATCGCGGACCGCGTGTCTCACGGCGTGCACGAGGAATCGCCCGTTTCGAATCATGGTGCCCGACGGAGGTGCGTAGTGGGTAGGGTCGGGTACGGGATCACACGTGGGAGCGTCGTCCCTCGAGGTCGACTGGCCTCATCGGTGATCGCTCTCCGGGTGATCTCGACGCCGTCAACAATGACGTCGCCTGCAAGAGGAGTCACAATGGCTGACAAATCACCGAACCAACACAACGTGAAAAAGGTTGGTAAGTCACTCAAGGAAAAGCGTAACGAGAAGCACGCGAAGAAGGAATCGAAGAAGGGGCTCCTCGGCGGCTGACTCGCCCGCACAGAGCGGCCGCAATTCTCCTCACGGAGAGTGAAACCTCAACTGCCGGACCCGCTGGCGAGTCAGACTCACCCTCGCGGGCGGTGTGGGCCAGCCGGGGCGCGGGCCGCAATGCCCGGCTCATTGACGAAGGTCGGGAAATCCTCGCCAGTACTCCGCTCAGGTGAGTATCCCCAAACCTTGGTGGTCGGGCGTCGTGCCCGTCACGGGCTTTGCCTCAGTGGACGCTCGAGCGGCCTGGTAACGAAAGGGTTTGCGTCAGCACTGGTTGATTCGTGCCCCGTAACCATCACCTCGCGGGAATGAGAGGAAGCGTCGCCCAAGGTATTGCTCGAGGAGTCGCGAGCGCACGTCGGTCGGATCGCCCGACCGCCACAAGTATCGCTCAGTCAGATCGCTGGAGACTTCGAGATCTCCGAGTCGTGTCTGCACCGGTCGGTGAAGTCCGCCGTCATCGGCGAGGGCATGCGGGAGAAGTTCACCACTTGCGAACGAGCCGAATTTCGCGAGGTGAAGAAGCGCAACAGACTCTCGGAACGGGAGAACTACGTCCTGCGCCGGGCCAGGCCCTACCTAGGACAACACGTGCCCCCAGAATGAAGTTCCCGCTGGCTTGCGAACTGGCCGTCGAGGGTGTCTCGTGGCGAGGACTTGTCGGCTGACGGGCTTCTGCGAACCGGCCTACGTCGGGGTTGCGCGACCCAGTCTGTCGGCGCGAGCTCACGAGTGTCGTTTCGACCAACGCCGCAGTCGACGCGCACTGCGACGACGCGGCGTTCGGCGACCGACTCTTCGCCGACGAGCACGCGCGCCAGGGTCTGGGAGTATCAAGCAACCAGCGCAGTCAACCGGTGCAGGGGCAAACCCCACCGGCTCAGGGTGGGTCGCAACGCCATGGATTCGAACCCGGATCGTGGCCACACCCGGACTATCTCGAATATCAAGTTTGATCGTTCTATTATGATCAATCGATAACTGTAGAGGCTCGAAAGATCACTAATATGCAAGTTTTGGCTCAGCAACTTGGTACATTCGGAATTGCACGTTCGATCTAGTGTAGGGCGGGTAGCTCAGTGAAAAGAGATCTCATGAAGGTGACGACTGAACAAAGCGACCACGATATCGGCCCGGAAACGCCACTCACGTTGGCACTACCGAGATCGACGTGTGGATCACGTGATGTACCCGATTTCAGTGACCTGGTTATCAGCAGTGCGGGGGAGACGCGAAGGCCCGACGTGACTGAGTCGGCGTCGGAGATGCACGATCTTGCGTACGGACTGATACGGGTACTCGATGAAGATGGGCGTGCGGTCGGCCCATGGGTCACCACGATCGACCAGTCACTGCTCATTAAGGGACTGACGAGCATGATGCTGACCCGAGAATATGACCGGCGAATGCTCCTTGCCCAGCGGCAGGCGAAGACTTCGTTCTTCATGCAGAGCACGGGGGAAGAAGCCATCTCTACTGCGTTTCGATTCGCCCTGCGCGACGATGACATGAACTTCCCGACCTACCGTCAACAGGCGCTCCTGATCGCCGGTGGCTATCCGCTGGAGTTGATGATGTCCCAAATCTTCTCGAACTCTCATGACCCCTTGCGGGGACGACAATTACCCGGGTTGTACTCGGCGAGGGAGTTCGGATTCTTCTCCTTGTCGGGGAACGTCGCAACGCAATTCGTCCAGGCCGTGGGTTGGGCGATGGCCACGGCGATGAAGGGTGGCGATTCCATTACTGCAGCGTGGATCGGTGAAGGCTCGAGCGCAGAGTCAGACTTTTTCTCCGCCATGCTCATGGCGTCGACCTATAGAGCACCGGTGATTCTTAATCTCATCAATAATCAGTGGGCCATATCAACCTCACAGGCTGTCACTCAGGGTCAGGCGGCCACGTTTGCGGTCCGTGGCCACGGCTTCGGATTACCCTCTCTGAGAGTCGACGGGAACGACTTCTTGGCTGTCTATGCCGTTGCTGCATGGGCGATAGAACGCGCGCGGCGCAACCTCGGCCCCACTTTTGTTGAGTGGGTCACGTACCGGGTTGGCGCTCACTCTTCGTCAGATGATCCCTCGGCCTACCGACCCAAGAGTGAGCCAAGTGCGTGGCCACTCGGAGATCCGATCGAGCGCCTTAAGAACCACCTCATCGCAATTGGAGCATGGACGCATGACGAGCACACGCATCTGGAGGCCAGGGTGGCAGAACAGGTTCAACTGGCCCAGGCGACCGCCGAAGGATGGGGAACACTGAAGAGCGGACCCGGACCCTCGCCGCGTGACCTTTTTGAAGATGTCTACGCCGAGGTGCCAGATCACCTTGTTCGCCAGCGTCGAGAAGCGGGGCTCTGAGTATGCCCACCATGACGATGATTGAAGCGATTCGAGACGCACACAACGTGGCCATGGAGTCGGACGACGCGGTGATCGCGTTTGGCGAGGACGTGGGCTACTTCGGCGGAGTATTTCGGTGCACGCAAGGGCTCCAGAGCAGGTTCGGGCCAGCGCGGTGTTTCGACACACCGGTCAACGAAGGCGCGATAGTGGGAGTGGCCATTGGAATGGCTGCCAATGGTATGCGACCCTGCGTGGAGATACAGTTCTCCGATTACATGTATCCGGCATTCGACCAGATCGTGTCAGAAGCCGCTCGGTTGCGCTTCCGCTCGGCGGGGGATTTCTCGGCTCCGCTCACGATTCGCATGCCCGTGGGCGGGGGCATCTTCGGGGGCCAGACACATTCGCAGAGTCCCGAAGCACTCTTCACGCAGGTTGCTGGACTCAAGACGGTCATACCCTCGAATCCCTACGACGCGAAGGGACTGCTCCTCACCGCAATTGAAGACGATGATCCGGTGATCTTTCTCGAACCCAAGCGGTTGTATAACGGACCCTTTGACGGACACCACGAGCGTCCCGTCGTTCCCTGGTCCGCCAGCGAACTCAGTGAGGTTCCAATCGGGCGCTACCACGTGCCATTTGGCTCTGCGGCCATTCGTCGTCTTGGTTCGGCCGTGACCGTGCTCACCTATGGAACCATGGTGCACGTTGCACTGGCCGCCGCTGCCGACTACCAGATCGATGCGGAGGTGATCGACCTTCGTTCCCTGGTGCCACTCGACCTTGACACCATCATTGAATCGATTGAGAAGACGGGTCGGTGCGTCGTCGTCCATGAGGCCACTCTCAACACCGGGTTCGGGGCTGAACTCTGCGCGCTGGTCCAGAGCCACGCGTTCTATGCACTCGAAGCGCCGATTGAGCGCGTCACCGGTTATGACACCCCGTATCCGCACGCGCAAGAGTGGACCTATTTTCCGAGTCCCGAACGCATCGGGCTCGCTTTGCAGCGCGCGATGGCGGTGTGAGCATGGATGTCGTTGACTTCCACCTGCCCGATGTGGGTGAGGGGGTAGCTGAAGCGGAACTGGTTTCGTGGTTGGTCGGTGTTGGCGATACGGTGCGGGTTGATGATCCCATCGCCGAGGTGATGACCGACAAGGCCACGGTCGAGCTCCCAAGTCCCGTTGCCGGCGAGGTGAGTAGCCTCGAGTTCGCACCGGGCGACCGCGTTGCGGTGGGTGCCAAGTTGATTTCCTTTCGAGTTGAATCCTCCGTGGATGAGCGCGTGACCCGCGAGCCCCAGACCACGCCGGCGCGACCCTCGGAGTTGCACTCCGATCAAACTCAATCGGTGCGAACGACGCCGGATCGACAGGCGCCCACCCAGCGCTCGGATGCGCGAGATGGGCAGGTACAAATCGAGAATGTCGGCGCGTCCAGCGCCACGTACGAGCCTCGTCCGTTGGCGTCTCCCGCCGTACGCCGAAGAGCGCTCGACGGGGGAATTGACCTTCGAGCCGTTACCGGGAGCGGTCCTGGCGGAAGAATCATCCACGGCGATCTTGACCGGTTTCTTCAGCTCGCTGGGGCCATCCAGGCGGGAAGCGACGTCGCCGGCAATTCCGACTCATCGGTCACGGAGGTACCGATCATCGGACTGCGTCGCACCATCGCCGAGCGTATGACGATGGCCAAGGCACGGATACCGCATATTACGTACGTGGAAGAAGTGGACGTCACGGCGATGCACGAGCTGCGAGAGTCGCTCAATAGTCGATACTCGAGCGATCGTCCCAAGTTGACGTTTCTTCCGTTTCTGGTACGGGCGCTGTCGCTGGCAATTCAAGAGCAACCGCAGTTCAATTCACGATTCGACGACGACGCAGGGGTGCTGCGTCAGTTCCGCAATGTCCATATTGGGATTGCCACGCAAACTCCCAAGGGCCTGGTGGTGCCCGTCTTGCGCGACGCGGAAGGTCGGGATCCCTGGAACTGCGCGGCGGAGATTCAGCGCCTCTCAGACAGGGCGCATGACGGAGCACTCGAAAGGAGTGAGATGATTAACTCAACGATCACTATCACTTCTTTGGGGGCGCTCGGAGGCATCGTCACCACACCGATCATCAACTATCCGGAGGTGGCGGTCATCGGCGTGAACAAGATGCAGATACGTCCTGTCTGGGATGGTAAGAGCTTCGTGCCGCGAAGGATGATGAATCTTTCATCTGGATTCGACCATCGGGTGATTGATGGCTGGGACGCAGCTACTTTCGTTGGCCGAATCAAGGAGTTCCTCGAGGAACCGGTCGTGATGTTCCTTGGTGATCTCTGAGTGCGGGATTGTGATCGCTCGGTCCTGCGAGTGATGACTCATGGCCGTAGCGGTGTTCACGCCCTCGTGACGTGAGAGGACGACACAACTCAAGATCGATTCGGTTTCGCACCGTGTTCGACGGACTCGAGGACCACGGCGACGTCGGTCGTAGACGCAGTGTGTCGTGGTACCGCGTACTACGCGATGTGACGCATCCAATTGTGGACGTCGGCAACCGTACCCTGCTGGATGCCGAGAAGGGTCTCGCGAAGTCTCATCGTGAGTTCTCCAGACCCTCCGTCACCAATGACGAAAGAGCCATTGGGGTGACGAACTTCACCAACCGGGGTGATTATGGCGGCGGTGCCGCACGCAAATACCTCCAGGAGCGAGCCGTCCGCTACGCTCTGCTCCCACTCGTCGGTGCTGATCAGGCGCTCTTCGACCTGCAGACCAAGGTCTTCACCGAGCGTGAGAATTGAATCGCGGGTGACGCCAGGCAACAAGGTGCCGGTGAGTTGCGGGGTGACCAAGCGGTTGCCGGAGAACACGAAGAAGAGGTTCATCCCGCCCATCTCCTCCACGAAGCGGTGCTCGACCGAGTCAAGCCACACCACCTGGTCGCAACCCTGCTCGGCCCCCTGCTTCTGGGCCAGCATTGCAGCTGCGTAGTTTCCGGCACACTTGGCCGCGCCGGTGCCGCCGGGCATCGCCCGGGAGTACTCGGTGCTGAGCCATACCCGAACGGGGTGTACCCCATGTTGGAAGTAGTCAGCAACTGGTGAAGCCATGAGGACGTAGAGGTAGGACAATGAGGGTTGTGTGAGTAGTCGTGCGTCAGAGGCAATCTCCAGTGGACGCAGATAGAGACTCTCACCGGATTGGGTCGGAACTCGATCGCGGTCTTCGTTGACCAGTAGCCGCAGCGATTCGAGGAAGAGCTCCTCAGGCAATTCCGCCATTGCCAGGCGGTGCGCCGAGCGGGCGAAGCGCGCCGCATTCTGTTCGGGTCGAAACACGCTGACGGAACCGTCGGGCTGGTGATATGCCTTCAAGCCCTCGAAGATGGCCTGACCGTAGTGCAACACGGATGTCGACGGGTCCAACTGAAGTGGCTGGTACTTGGTGACGGTGAGATCACTCCAGCCCTGCTCGGGCTCATAGCGAGCCGTGACCATGTGGTCGGTAAACTGGCTGCCCCAGGGGGCGGTCTCTTTGGCCTGTTCAGAAGTCGACATGCTTGATTGTCTAGCACACGGGGACATCATTTGCAATGTAACATTCGCCTGAACATTGCACCTGCTAGGAAGTGCGTTGATTTTTCTTATACTCATTCAGTTGGTAGGGGTTTCGGCGTCGACGAGGTCGCGGTGAGGAGAAGGCCCGCTCGCACCGTGGCGTGTCCAGTGTCACTGGGCGAAAGTGGCGGTCGTCCAGGGCATGGTGCTCAGATGCTGAGGTGGTCGAGCGATTCTTCACGAATGGTTTGGGTTCGTGAATCGAGCGTGGCAAAGCGGACAGTTCGATCTTTGACGCGGCTGGCCACGACATTGAAACCAAGGCCGCTGGCGCGCGGCACCTCAATGTAGCCCTCGTCGTCGACGAAGTAGGTGGGATCGACAAGGTCCTCCTCGTAGAGGACCGCTGCGGGCGACATGTCGGCGGGTTGGGTGAAGCCGGGTAGCGAACACAACGCGAGATTGGTCGAGCGCCCAATGCCCGATTCAAGCATGCCCCCACACCACATGGGCACTCCTCGCTCGACACACAGGCGGTGAATGTCCAAGGAGGCCACGAGCCCCCCCACACGCGCCGGCTTCACGTTGATGTTGCGACAGGCATCCATATCGAGCGCTCGCTGGGCATCCCTCGGACTACGTATGGCCTCGTCCAGGCAGATGGGTGTCCTCAACTGGCGTTGGAGCGCTTGCGATCCTTCCAGGTCGTCATAGCCGAGTGGTTGTTCGATGCACAACAGTCCGAATTCGTCCATCGCACGAAAGACGTCGGCGTCGTCGAGGGTGTAGGCCGCGTTCGCGTCGACTTGAAGCAGGATCTCGTCACCGAATCGTTCGCGTACGGCGCGAACGACATTCAAATCCCAGCCGGGGCGAATCTTCAACTTGATTCGCTGGTAACCCTCTGCGAGGCGTAACGCCACTTCTTCGAGGGTTTCTTCAAGGGTGTCGGCGATACTGAGGCTTTCGCCCACCGCAACTCGATTTGCGGTGCCACCGAGCAGGACGCTGATTGGCCGACCCGATCGCGCCGACACGAGTGCCCAGTACGCCGCTTCGACTCCCGCTCTGGCAAAGGTGTTGCCACGAATTGGCGACATTGCCCGAGCAACGTCACGCGGATCGTTACTGACCGCCTGGAGCGACAGCGCTAGCGCGTATTCGATCACTATCGAGAAAGTCGTCGATGTCGTCTCGGGGAGATAGAAGGGATGGTCGAGCGCTGGGGCTTCGCCCCAACCCTCATATCCTTCGTCGTCAACGATGTGTATCAGGACGGTGTGGCGCGATGATGTGTCACCGAACCCGGTCACGAACGTCTTCAGAAGCGGCATGGCCACTTCGTAGACGGACGCCTTGACGATGCGTGGACTGCTTTCAGTCAAGATAGAGCCTCCTGGCGTTTCCTTCAAAGAGGTTGAGACGGGCTTCTTCGATCCAATTCGCCGAGGCGCCAGCATCCTCCAACTCTTCACCGGCTCGTTCCCAAGACTCGTCCAGCACATGGGCGGCGAACCAAAATGTCTCGGGCTGCTCGTGCCCGTCTGTCCCGAAGATGATGCGGTCGGTGGGGGCGAGTTCTAGCAGTTGAAGGATTCTTTCGGTCACCTTGAGCGGCGAGAAGATATTGAAGAGCGATATCTCGGCATAGACATTTGGCTTGCTCATCG
This sequence comes from Acidimicrobiales bacterium, assembly GCA_035530815.1. GTDB lineage: Bacteria > Actinomycetota > Acidimicrobiia > Acidimicrobiales > RAAP-2 > RAAP-2. Next base: position 23,619 of record DATKTZ010000036.1, on the reverse strand, counting down.
CAAGGAAGCCAAGCTCTTCGGTCCACGGGTAACTACCGTGAATGAGCACAATTGACGTCGCCATGCCCTCATCGGTGCCCAGTATCTCCTCGAGCAGCAATGGGTTGGACTGGCTGAGACGCAATGACGAGTCGCCAAAGCCAGTATGCACTTGAAACGGTCGACCCTCTTCTGCGGCAATCCCGAGGGCACGCTGGAATGCCAAGTCGCGGCAGGCCTTCGCTCGCCGTCGGACAGGCACGTCTTCATTGAGTGACTCTTGCGCCTCGTCGATGCTCACGTCGGCGCGTACCGCCAGACCCGTTCGATATGCGATCGCGGTCTTGAAGCCAACACACCCGGCGCGCGTCGCCTCTCGGCAGAATCGCTCAACTTCAGAGACGATCGTTTCGGCATCAGCTCCGTCCCCCATGAGGCGGTCGATGAGTGGATCGATGCGACCAAGCCAGTGCACCGGTCGGGCCGTTAGATCGGCGTAGTAGTCCGAGACGTCACTACTTCGTTGGTCACCGACGTCAAAGATGGACTCCACAATGCCGGCGTCGTCGAGTAGTGCTCGAACATACGTTGGCCAGTCAGCGCTCGCTTCGTTGCGGGCTTCGGGCAGTTGAGCAACCTCGCACTTGAGATATTTCGCGAGACGTTGATCGAGGAGGTGGGCCGAAAGCCGTTTGGAGGCGATCTCCTGACGGCGTCGGTCCGCATCGGCACCAACTTCAGTAAAGAGACCGAGGGAAGAAATGTCCCAGGGCCCGCCGGAGCGAGCGAACGGATGGCCGTGGTCGTCAATCACTTGTGTAGTCCCTTAGTCTCTCGTAGTCAAAGGTCCGTAACTCAGAATGCCCATGGCTTCACTGGATGCCATACCTTTTCACTTACCTGACGATTGTAACATATTCAGAGATTATTCATGAATGAAGTATTCATAAGGCGACGGTTCTCATTTCATATGTAGTCTGTGCGACCCATTAGGGGTCTGGACACCTCCGTGAACCCGTCGCTGCGGGATTGTCCTCGCAGAGGGGCGTTGTGGTCTCCGTCGTGGCCGCCTCGGGTCCATCCGCTCGAGTGCGAGGGTCTCGGAGCGCATCGCACATCGGGGCCGTGCCTCTGATCTGCTCAGAGTTTGGTTTCGAAGGACTCCGCTCGACGAGATCACATGGTTGCGCCCAGGAAATGCGATTTGCTTGCCGCATCGTCTCGAAGGAGTTCGAGAGCGCACAGTTCATCGCTTCGATCCTTGGTCTCAGAGCGTGTGTTCTATTTGGCGAGTGCGCCAGGAAACACGACCGACACCATCAAGTCGTGGCCTACTCAAGCGATCTGACAGACGCCCAGTGGAATCTCCTGGAACCTCTCCTGCTGGTTCCGTCGAAACGAGGACCGAAACATGGTGCCGACCTGCGACACGTCGTCGACTCGATGCTCTACATCTCGCACACCGGGTGCCAGTGGCGATTCCTGCCTGATGAGTTCGGCCCGTGGACCCGAGTTTGGTCGCAATTTCGCCGGTGGTCGAGGAACGGAACCTGGACGCGAGTTCTCACTGCACTGCATGCGTCGTCGCGAACCGCCCTGGGTCGAAAGGAACCGCGGCCCTCGATGGTCGTCATCGACACCCACCTCGCACGAGGAGCCTCAAACGGGGGCGTCACCTTCCACAACCAGGGTGGTCCCTACGGTCGCACTAACGGGACCAAGCGCATCGTCTGCGTGGACATCACGGGACTTCCGCTCTGCGTGAGAGTCGTCCCCGCCTCGACATCCGAGGCCAGTGCCGTCGAACTGATACTCGACGACCTGGCCCGCTCAGGTGCGGACGAACGCCTCGAGCTCGTGCTCGTGGACCGCGGCACTGCGGTGTCGGCTGCCACGCGACTGTCGGCAAAATTCAAGTACGAGGTGCGCCGGGTTGGATGGGACGACCCACCGCGTAATGAGCACGGGGCCAAGATCTTTCGCCCCATCCGTCACGCTTGGCGTGTCGAGGTCGCTCATGGACATCTTGTGCGCCGTCGCCGACTGGCGCGCTGCTTCGAGAATACCGTGACCTCGGCCACCGGATGGCTGCACGTCGCTTCAATCACCGAGGTCCTTCGAGTGCTGTGCTGAGCCAGTGACGATTCAGTCGCTGGATGAAGGCCAAGCCATAGACATTCGTCGCATCTCGGTCTCGAAGCCTTCGGCCTCGAAGAATCGATGTGCGTCGACATTGAATTCCCAGGTGGTCAGAACGATGCGTCTGGCCGACACTTGATTGGCCATCTGTCGAACGGCATCAAAGAGTTCGTGGCCGACGCCACGGCGTCGCTGTGACGGCGCTACGCCAATCTGTTCGACATAGAGAGTCGTCTGGGCCCAGCGCAACGGGGTATCAGGCTTCGCTTGGACCTCGACCACGACAAATCCCAGCGCGATGTCGTCTTCCTCGGCGATGAAGGCGGTGACCGTTGGGTCCATCAAACGATTGCGGTACATCTGCGCGATCGCGTTTTCGTCAACTGGCTTGAACCAGTCGGGACGCTCCTCGTGGTGCACTTGCTGAACACTCGCATTGAGGCTTGCCATCGATTCTGCATCGTCAGCTGTGGCCCTTCGAACCTTCATGATTTCGTCTTCCCTCGATGGATGATCGTGACCGGGTCTGGCGCCAACGAACACCGGCTAGAACTTTGGTGCAATCGATTCTGAGAGTTCACCCATCCAGTATCGTCCCGCGAGGTGTCACAAGCGCACTCAATACTGAGCACAGTGCCCGCACGACCGACTTCCTCCGTCCTCTCACACTCTGGTCAGGTGCTCTCACGGGCCGTCACGTTCCAGTTCGCCCTTGACCCCAACGTCGAGCAAAGGGTCCTCCTCGCCAAGTGCGCGGGCGCCCGACGCTTTACCATGAACCACCATTTGGCGCGAGTCAAAGCCAACTTGGACGCCCGATCGGCCGAGCGAGAAGCTCACCTCGAAAGTAGAGAGTCACATGAATCGTCAACCGCTTCGATCTCCTGGTCGGGCTTCTCGTTCATCAACGAATTCAACGGCTGGAAGAACGGGCGGTCCGATGACTCACCGATCAACGAGGATGGCAGTCGGGGTCTTGCCTGGCGCCACGAGTTGCCCGGCGACGTCTTCGAGTGCACCAGCGTGGACGCGGCCCGGGCCCTCGAGAATTTCTCGGCGTCGCGACGAGGCGAGCGCAGTGGAAGAACAGCCGGGTTTCCTCGATTTCAAGCGAAGGGGAAGGTGACGCCGAGTTTCCGGCTGAGGAACCGGGCAACGCCAGGCCGGGCGCCCTCGGGCCAGCCGATCCGCTTCAGCGATCCTTCACATCTGCGACTGCCCAAGTTCGGACCAGTCAAGCTCTTCGGCCCCACCCGCCAGGTCCGCCGGAGGATTGACGCCGGTCGCTTTCACGTGTACTCGGCCACCCTCACCCAGCGCGCCGGTCGTTGGACCGTGTCACTGACCGGTGTGGCTGTCCGCGTACTCCCAAATATGTAGCACGAAGTACATGCGAACGTGTAGGTCCGCCGAACTCCACCCGGCAGAGCGCAGTCGCACCAGTCGTCACGCCGCCCCTGTTGGAGTCGACCGAGGGATCAGCTCCCTCTGCGTCGCCGCAGACGCCAACGGTGTTCCCTTCGAGAGCTTCGAGGGGTGAAAACACTGACGCAAGCGCAACGCACGCTCAAGGCGGCCAACCAGGCCCTGGCCAGAACCACACCGGGGTCCAAGGGCCGCCAACGTGCGAGGGCACGACTCGCGAAGCGACATCGCAAGGTCGCCAACACCCGCCGGCACCTCGTCCACCAGGCATCCAGGGCCCTCGTGGACAGATGTCAGGTCCTCGTGATCGAGGACCTGAACGTGGCTGGCATGGTGAGGAACCGACACCTGGCCCGGTCCATTTCGGACGCCGCCATGGGAGAACTCTCACGCCAGATCCTCTACAAGGCCGGCTGGCACGGGGTCGAGGTCCGAGTCGCCGACAGGTTCTATCCGAGTTCCAAGACGTGCTCGGGCTGTGGCGTGATCAAGAACAACCTTGACCTGTCGACACGGACCTACTCGTGTGGGGCGTGCGGCCTGGTCATCGACCGTGATCTCAACGCGGCCATCAACCTGGCCCGCTGGCGACCCAAGGAACCCTCCGCCAAGAAACTCCCAGCTCCTACGCGCGTTCCGCTTCTCTTCACAGCCTGATCCGCTTGGGATCTGCACCGCGAAGCGCGCGGGAAGAGTCGATCGTCACCCGCACAACCGTCACGGCAACGTGATGAGGGCCCTGGGTCGGAACCGAGTACTCAGACGAATCATCGTCTGGGAAGTCGGACGGTCAGCAAGCACCACTGGGCCACTTGGTTCAGTTGGTCAAGGCAAACCGGTGGGTCCAATTAGGACACACGCTGTCACCGATGTTCCCATGAGCTCCGAGCGAACCGTGCGGGTGTGTCGGACGGGGTTTTAATGGCCGCCATTGTTCAAGGGGTGGCGGCCAGGTCGCATGAGATTGAACTTGCGCCGGGTCACAAGCAAGATGAGAATCTGGCTCTGTCAATGCGATTGCCAACTTGAATGATCAAATCACCTTCAATATTTGATACTTTGCTTCATAATTCTTGACGACTGTTACAGGGGTGGCTATAGTGCCGGATGTCTGCACCGCACAGGAAGAGGGGGAGTACATGTCAGGTAAATCAGTACGTGGCGTTGGTAAGGCCGGCTTCGTTAAAGAGCACGGGCTGGACACGGAGAGCTTCAGCCGTGCGGCTGAGCAGAGTCGGGAACTGGTGAAGCAGCACGACCTGCAGACCGTGCGGATGGTGTGGGTGGATCAACACGGCGCTCCGCGGGTGAAGTTCATGTCCGCAGAAGACTACCTGGCGTCGTTGGAGAGCGGTATTGACTTCTCGGGGGCCCTGCTCAGCTTGGACTCGGGCAACTTTGTGTTCACCCAGGCCTTCGCCGAAGGCGGCGGGTTCGGCGTGCCCGAATTTACTGGCTTCCCAGACTTGGTCTTGGTGCCCGATCCGACCACGCTACGAGTACTGCCATTTGCGAATCGGACCGGGTGGGTGCTCACTGATTCGTACTTCGCAAATGGAAAGCCGATGATGTTTGATCCGAGGCGCATTCTGCGCGACCAACTGGCTGCCGCGGAGGCGATGGGATTCGACTACGTGTCAGGGCTGGAAGTGGAGTTCTACGTCGTGCGTCTGGACTCGCCAGGGCGCATTGACTTTTCCGAGACCGGTTGGCCGCCGGCACCGCCGAAGGTGAGCGCCGTTGAACAGGGCTATCAGTACCTCTCAGAAGTGCGATTGGCTGGCTTGAACCCCCTTCTTGAGACACTGCGCGATACGTTTCGCGATCTTGGGCTTCCCCTGAGGTCGATGGAAGACGAATGGGGGCCGGGCCAGTTGGAGATCACGATGGATCCCATGGTGGGCCTAGGGAGTGCGGACGCCATGGTGCTCTTTCGGTCGGTGACCAAGCAGATCTGCCAGCGTGAGGGTCTCTTGGCTTCCTTCATGGCTCGCCCCAACCTGCCCAATGCCTTCTCTAGTGGGTGGCATCTTCACGAGTCGCTGCGCAGTCACGCCACCGGTGAGAACACTTTCACTAGTGATGATGACAACTCGTTGTCAGTGGTAGGTCGACAGTTCGTGGCGGGCATACTCGAACACGCCGTGCCGATGTCGATATTCACTAATCCGACCATTAACGGATACAAGCGCTTTCGTCCGTACTCGTTTGCTCCCGACCGTGCAGGTTGGGCGGAGGAGAACCGGGGCACGATGGTCCGAGTCCAAGCACAACCCGGAGAGAAGGGCGCGCACATCGAGAATCGAATGGGCGAGCCGGCAGCCAACCCGTATCTCTATCTCGCGGCAAACGTCGCGGCTGGACTGGATGGAGTTCGTCGTCAACTGACGCCACCACCAATGTCCGGGGCCGATCCGTACGCGGATGACAACGCTCAGAAATTGCCAAAGAGCCTCTGGGAAGCAACGGATGCCCTGGATAATGACGCGTTCTTTCGCAACGAGTTTGGCGATAGCTTCGTCAACTTCCTCACTATGATGAAGCGCAACGAGATCAACCGGTTCCTGAGCGAGGTCACGGATTGGGAGATGAAAGAGTACTTTGAGTTCTTCTAGGAGGCCCCACGTGCTCGCGCTGCTGTTCACGGCGTAGCGGAGGGGGAGGCAATGTTGGAGAGGGTTGGTGGGCGGTTGCGGTGGTTGCGTGACATGACGCGATGGGTAGACCTTCCCCTATGAGTTGGAGTCACTTGGACGAGGTGGATCTCAAGATCCTCGAGCATCTCGTTACTGATGCTCGACTTTCCCAGCGGGCGCTTGCTCGCTCCATCGGAATGTCACCACCGGCGATTTCGGAGCGAATCTCGCGCCTGGAGGCGTCGGGGGTCATAAGGGGTTATCGCGCGATCGTGGACTGGAGCGCGCTGCGTCGACCGATGTTGGTGGACATCAGTGTCCTCTCCGAGAGGAGCGCCGATCAGCGTGAGGTCGCAGCGCGACTGCTCGAGATTCCTGAGGTTGAGAGCGTCGATATCATCACCGGTTCATTGGACCTGCGACTTCGACTTCGAATCGCGGATCTGGACCATCTGAGGGAAGTGTTCTTTGATGAACTCCTGGCGGTGTCAGGAATTCAGCACACCAATACGTCGATAGTGCTCAGCACCCTGGAGCCGCCAAATTTCGCTCGAAGCGTATTGCAGGAGCTGCTCTCTCAGGTTGCGGAAGAGGATGTCGCCGGGCGCTGACGCGTGGCGGATCACTTCATCGACCTTCGCGATCTACTTATGGTGAGTGGTGGCGAGTTGACGTTGTCCAGTTCTGGAGGTACCCCTCACATTGCCTGGCCGGGACCACGTTCGTCGACGGCGCTTCGTATCGCTGTCAGCTACCTCTTGCAATGACTCAGGCTCCCTCGCCACTGAAGCGGCCGAGATTGAAGAATTCGCTATTGGGTTTGAGAGCCATGGCGTGCACCATGCGGTTCGAGAGCGCGAAGAACGCGACCACCGAGGAGATATCCCAGATGTCTTCGTCATCGAAACCGAGTTCCCTGAGAACCTCCTGGTCGTCGTCCGATATCTCTTGAGGATGGAGCGAGAGCTTGACGGCATAGTCAAGCATCGCGCGGTGACGCTTTGTCAGCGGAGCAGCGCGGTAGTTCATCGTTAGTTGATCCGAAAGGTACGGATCCTTCGTGAGGATACGCAGGCTCGAACCGTGCGAGAGCAGGCAGTAGGTGCAGTTCACCGTGGCGCTCGTCGCCACGACGATCATCTCTCGCTCGGCTTTCGTCAGTCCATCGCCGCGATCCATGATTGCGTCGCGGTATGCGAAGAAGGCTCGGAACTCGTCGGGACGCCGTGCGAGCGCCATTAGCACGTTGGGGGTGAAACCGCTGCGTTCCGTAACTTCGGCAATCCGAGATCGAATATCCTCGGGAAGTTCCTCGAGCGATGGAACCGAAAACCTGCTGAATGCTGACATGATTGTAATGATATCAGTGAATTTCTGTGTCGTTAGATAGGTCTTACCATAGGAATGTTCACGTACGTAAGACATACTTCTCGAAACCCATCCACCGTCGCAACTGCGTCGGGGGCTCCGACTTCACGTGGAGGGTTGACAGCTCCTCGCACGACGTGTCGCGGCCCTTCGCCACTACGCAGAACAACAGTTCTAGTCGTGCCACCAAGGCGCGGCACCTCGTGGCCCAGCCTCAGTGACCCGATACGAAAGCCCGAGAACCCAGTTCCGAACGCTTTGTCGCCAACGTTCTCACGTCGACCATGAGAAGGGTGTGATTGTCCAGCGTCGCCCAGCCATCGTCGTCACGCTGCGGGAAGCCCGAAGAGGCGACCACTAGTGAGTCGGCGCTGACCCGCATCCGCAGCTGGTAGTACGGCTCGCCGTCGGGCTCCATCTCCGGCCCCGGACTTTGCGCGGGGTCATGACTGTTGACGACGTAGAGAGCGTCCGGGGTCACGAACATGGCGTTGAGACTGCTGACCTCGAAATCCCGCGTGAGTCGGGTGACCGTGGCGTCAATCGCCTGCGCGAGTGTCATGCCCCCTGCCACCTCGGCCATTACGGCCATGAAGTACCGCTCACTGTCGGTGGTACCGACAAGGTGGTGACGCCAGTGCTCCGGTACGATCTCATCGAGACGACTCTGCGGCCAAATCGAACCGTTGTGGGCGAATGCCACTTCGTCAAACACGAAGGGATGCGTGTTGCGCATCTCTACGGCCAAGCCCGAACTTGCCTTTCGAAAATGGACAATGCAAGCTCGATATCTCAAGGCAACGGTCTCGCGGAAGAGCGCATCGCGAAAGGCTGGCAACGTTGATCTCGTCACCTTTGGAGTCTTGCCGACCTCATCGATCGCGGCCGTACCCCAGCCATCATCGTGCAGGCTAGAAAGGTTGGTGAACGCGGACAGCCCGGGTCCGCCAATCACCTCGCCGAGGCTTTGCGGTGAAGGCGAAACCCACGCCAGTAGTCGGCACACTACACGTACCTCCCCATCCCTCCGGCGACATCGATACTGGCGCCAGTGATGTAGCTGCCACGATCACTCGCCAGGAATGTGACGATACCTGAAACCTCGTCTACCGTACCGAACCGTCCCAGGGGAACTTCGGCCTCGGCCCGGGATGTAAGAAACTCGTCGAAACTCAACCCGGGAGCTTGGAGTTGATGAATATTGTGCCATTGGGGAGTAACCACGAAACCAATGTTCACGCTGTTCACGAGGATGTTCTTGGGTCCCAACTCAATGGCCAGCGCCTTGGACAGGTTGAGGCACGCCGCCCGACATACGGTGGTTGCGAAGAACTTTGGGTCCGGATAGCGGGCGTAGATCGCGTTCACGTTGATGACTCGACCAGCGGGACTCTGGCTCAGATATTCGCCAGCAGCGCGCGTGCACCGTATCTGGGAGAACAGTTTCACATCGAGATCACCCTGCCACGCTTCATCGGTGAGCGAGTCAAAGTTGCCCGGGTGTGCGGCACCCGCGTTGTTCACCAAGATGTCAATTCCCCCGAGCGCGTCAGCGGCTCTGTCAATGAAGTCAGTGACCTGCTCGGCAACCGTGACGTCAACGGTCTGCGAGTAGACGGTGCCTCCCAGCGCTTGCAGTTCACGATCGGCACTCGCGACCTCGTCGGCGGTGCGAGCGCAGATAGCCACGCTCGCACCTTCGCTCGCCAACTCGCGCGCCACCGCGAAGCCGATTCCTTTGGATCCCCCGGTTACGACCGCGCGACGGCCACTCAGACTCAGGTCCACGCTACGAGTCTTTCCGGAGTCTGAGCGCTTCGGCCTCCGCGTGCTTCAACAGAGTTTCGCGCGGCGGATTGAAGACGTCGGCCTCCAGACAACTCACATCGTTCGTGTGCGCACCGTGTGGAACCCACGGGGGGATGACAGCGACGTCACCCGGACGCATCGTGCGAACGTCACCATCAATATCGAATTCGAACTCACCCTCAAGAACCAACACAATTTGCTCTTCGACGTGCACGTGCATCGGAGCCTCGACGTGTGGCGCGAAGTGGACGAAATTCACCATGGTCTTCTCGCCGAGCACTGGGCGGAATTCGAGTCCGGGAACCAGCTCAGATGGATTGATGTCCTCAACCCTCACGTAGCGACCCGGGGCCGTCGGTGTTCCGGCATTTTCGGTGCTGAAGTGTGCTTCATTACTCATTGAATCTCCCCTTTGTTGATTTGTGACGATGTGTGTGTGAAGAGTGTGGCTAAGCGCCCAATTCCTTCTGCGATGTCCGACTCGGGAACACAACTAAACGACAGACGGATCTCATTCTTGTTCCCACCGTGGGGATAGAAGGTCTCCCCGGGCACATAGGAAATACCCGCCGAGGTCGCCCGAGGCGAAAGCGCGCTCGTGTCAATGCCGTGGGGTGCCGTCAGCCAGGTGAAGAATCCACCCGTCGGACGGGTCCATCGCGTCCCCTCGGGCATCGTCAATTCGAGCGCCTGCATCATGGCGTGTGATCGTCGTTGGTAGAAATCGCGCGCATCGGGAAGCCAGTCGTCCATGTAACGTCCGCGCAGGTAATCCTCAATGAGACGCTGGCCCAGACTTCCAGCACACTGATCGGCGAGCTGCTTGGCCCCGACCATGGCTTTGAGCACCGCTTGCGATCCCAGTGCCCAGCCGAGTCGAACGCCCGGGAAGAAGATCTTCGAGAACGTTCCTATTTGAACAACGGTGTCGGGGGCCAGGCTCCACAGACTTGGTGCCCGCTCATCAGAAAAGCCCAACTCTCGATAAGCGACGTCTTCCACCACGAGCACGCCGTAACGTCGGCAGAGTTCCACCAGGGTGTGGCGTCGCTCGATAGACAGACTGCATCCGGTTGGGTTCTGGCCGTCGGGGATTGTGTAGAGCAACTTGGGTCGCATCCCCTTTGCCAGTAGGTCGGCCACGGCGTCAACGTCCATCCCGCCGTCGTCGACTGCAACGCCTACGGTCTCCGCCTGAAAGCTGGCGAAGGACATGATGGCACCAAGATACGTGGGCGCCTCGACGATGACCATGTCGCCGGGATCGAGGTAGCTCTTGGCCAGTAGACCGAGGGCGTCCATCCCGCCACTGGTGATTATCAGTTCATCCGTTGACAGTCCGAGTTCGCCTCGACCACTCAGCCATCGGGCAATCGCATCGCGCACACTGGAAAGTCCCCTCGTGGGCGAGTACTGCATGGTCACCTCAGGTTCTTCCGCCAGAAGTTGTGCGGTCAACTTCGTTACCACTGCGGCCGGGAAGATGTCGGGACTGGGGAATCCGCCAGAAAACGTGATCAGACCCGCAGCCTCGGTCTGAGCCATGATGTTGGCGATGGCTTCGCTATTTGGCGTCGAAGATACGCGTTTCGCCAACAAGTGGTCCCCCTGCACGACCTGGGGGCAACTCATTTCGAGTCGAGCCCTCTGCGCAGACCGCTCGGGGCGAAACGTCTCGCAAGAGACTCGTGGACCGTGCGAGGCAGATTCTGACGCACGCACGCGTGCGCCGGTTGAACGTGACGATGGACGAGAGCATCGCCCCAAACACCCCGAGTGAACTGTCCGCTGCCGGCGTGCGAAGTGGCGCCACGGCGCACTGACTGCCTTGACATTGGCACCCTCTTCCCCTCGAGACTAAACAGTAAGAAGACTATCGACGAAGCCAACACTTGTCAAGTAAATGAGAGAGTCAGCAGTGATAACACAACTATCTACGTTCGAAAGTTTTCATTCGAATTGTATCCCTGGCAATCGCTTATGGTAATCGCGTGAGTGCACGGGGCCGACATTCTGCTCGGCGCTCGCACATCGATACTGATGGGCTACCCGACGTGAAGCGCGGATCCCTGGTCTCTTGATCGTGGCTCGTGGCGACGAGGGCGCTGGATCACCCTGGGTTGTGTGGAGCCTGCATCAGACTCAGGGCGATCCAGACGTTGCTGTGGAGACTCTGCGCGCGGTGCACCCAGCGATGAAGCAGTTCGTTGGCTGAGCGCCATCGCTTCCTGCGCGTGGAACCGAGCTCGCTACTGACAACACCGGGGCGCTCTTGCCTGCGCCCCGGTGTTGTCAGTTCGTCTCGTCACCATTGCGGAGTGTTCTGATGCGTGGGGGCACTCCGTACTAGTGGTCCTAGACGCTGGGAGACGATGAGGAGAGTGGCGACTCCAACTCTTCGATGTCGCCGCCCTCTTCACCAAGAATCGTGCCGATCCGCTCAATGGCAGCGCGATTGCGCGTCGAGAGGACCGCGAGGACAACGAGGCCGAGTACGAACCATATGATCGCAATGAATGCCGCGGAGTTGATCGGAGCGGGCGGTGCAGGCTTGACCGAGCCATACCACGCCGCTGCGAAGATCGCCGCACCGATCAATGGGATAAGGCCGTGGGTCAGTGGGTTGAATCGGCGACTTGTCTTCTTGAAGAAGACGATGCCGCCGACACACAGCGAGATGTACACAACCACAATCGCGAGTGTTCCGATCGTTGCCGTAAGGTCGTACACCGTCCAGGCGTCCCCGCCGAGCGCAGCTGACCCAAACCCGAAGCCAATGATGATCGTTACGATTGTCGCCACTGCGGCCACCGTGGCCGTAGCGTTGAAGGGTGCTCGTGACCACGAATTCGTGTGGCTGAGCCACTTGGGGAGCACACCCTCACGAGCCATGGCAAAGAGGGTGCGACTTGAGGCTGTGGCGCACGCCACACAGACGATGAAGGCGGAGAACAGAGCCGCGACCTGCACCATGGTGCCGACAGCGTGGCTCATGTAGATTGTCGCGACCCCAGCAAAACCGTTGTTTACCCACGACGATGGGTCGTGCTGCAGGGCATTGACGCCGTAGCCGACGGTCATGACGTACGTGGTCCATACGTAGAACACGATGCCAAACAACACCGCAACCAAGACGGCGGTCGGGATCGCCTTGCGAGGGTTTGCGGTCTCTTCTCCGAAGTCGGCCGCAGTCTCGAAACCGATGAATGATGTCACTCCAAGGATGAGACCATAGAAGACCCCGTGAAAGCCGCCACTCGCGGTGTGACCAAAGGAGAAAGGTGCCAGCGATAGTCCGTGGGCGCCACCCTTCGCAGTGACCACGATGTCCACCACAAGAAAGAGGAGGACAGTGGTCGAGGCCACCAGCAACTGCACCTTGGTCGTGAACTTGATCTGAATGATGGAGAGCAGTAGCAGTAGAGCCATCCCCATCAGGAAGAACCAGAACCACCAGTTTCCGCCCAGTCCGAAGAGACTGGAGAGCAGTCCGCCGACGCCAGCCATCGTCATTGGGACGAAGCAGGCCATGCCAAATGCGTAGAGCCATCCGGCCATGAAGCCCGAGTGCTTACCGAGGCTGCGACTCGCGTAGGTGTACGCGTAACCCGCTGAGGCGAGTCGGCGAGTGAAGCCAATGACCACGAATGCGAGAGAGAGGCAGGCGATGCCCCCGAGCAGGAACGCGAGCGGTGTTGACCCACCTGCGACAGCGGCAACCCCGCCGGTGTTCAATTGCATTGCCATGGCCGGAGACAACACTGCAACGCTGATTGCGACGGCGTCCCAAGTGCTTAGCGAGCCTCGCGCTAACTTCCCCTCCTCCAAGTCAGTAAGGACGATTGCAGGTCCGGCCGCTACTACCGACTCGTGCCGTGCACTCTTTGCTTCCTCCATCTTTTTCCCCCCGGTTCAATAGTTGTGACTGATTCAAAGGACGAATCCCTTGTCTCCAGGTCACGAGCATTCGCACCACCGTGGTGACGACGTTCACAGACGTGAGGAGAATAACATTTCAAATTGGCGGATGTCAAGCACCATTGCTGCTCCACCGATCAATGTTCATATTCGTGCAACATTGGAGTTTCAATTGGCTGGCAGATGAAAAGTGTCGACACCCCCGGAGGAGCGAGCCACCGTGACCCAGATGGGGGCTCGCGCTGGAGAACTGGGCACCTACCAGGTACCTTCGACCTTGTCAGGGGTGATGCGAACTTGCGAGCTGGAGTGATGACCGATCAACGGGTCCGTTGTCGGATCGGCCGCTGTCACGTGGCGTGGCTCGGCGATCGAATCAGTGAAGTGGTGCGTTCACGATCGGCGATGGCGCGGGGTCGGCCATGCGAAGCGACCACACACCCAAGACGGTTACCGGAATCGACACCGCCAGGCACAGCCACGCGTAGGAGAGGGTCCCGACGATCACCCCGGCGAGCGCGCCCCCGCCGGCGCCCACCAGATTCATCACCAGATCACTGGCCCCTTGGGACGACGGGCGCATCGAGACGTCGACCGATTCGGAGAGGAACGTCGAACCGGCGATGAGGGTGCACGACCAGCCGAGCCCCAGGAGGAAAAGCCCGACACCCAGGCGGACCGATTCCATGCCCGGCGTGGTGCCGGCGACGAGGGCGGCGAGTAGCAGCAACACGACGCCGATCCGTATCACGCGGACTCGACCGATCCGGTCACTGAGCGCGCCGATCAGGGGGGAGAACGCGTACATGCCGAGCACGTGCACGCTGATCACGAGGCCGATCACCGTGAGGGTGACCTCGACCATGGCCATGTGTACTGGGGTCATCACCATCACCGAGACCATGGCCAGGTGGCCGATCGCCACGGTCGCGATCGAGAAGAGGGCGTTGGGGTAGGACCTGATGTGCGCCAGTACCGCGCGCGTCGACTGGTGCTTGGCCGCCGGCGACTCATCCGATTCGCGCCTCGCGGTCAGATACGGATCGGGCACCAGGAACAGCCGCGTCACCGCTGCCGCCATGAACAAGGTGAGCGCAGCAATGAGGTAGGGACCGGCGAGGCGGGGCAGGCCGAGGAAGTGAGCGACGTCGCCCGCGGGTTGCATCAGGTTGGGGCCGGTCACCGCACCGATGGTCGAGCCCCACACGACAAAGGAGAGGCTCTTCGAGCGCGACGCGTCGGTGGCGAGGTCGATGGCGGCGAATCGTGCCTGATAACCCGAGGCCGACGCTGCTCCGATCATGAAGGTTCCCAGGAGCACCACGTACAGGGTCCGGTGGGTCGCCCCGAGGACAACTAGTAGCGCCCCGAGCACGCCGATGCTGTAGCCAGTGGCGAGGGCGGGGCGGCGCCCGCCGCGTCGGGTCAATTGGGCGAGCGGCAGTGCCATTGCCGCCGCTCCGAGCACCCCCGTGGTCTGGGCAAGTCCGGCGAGGGTCGTGGAGTGCGAGATGGAGGCCACCAACAAAGAGCCGGCCGCGACGGTGCCGGTGACTCCGATGCCGTTGAGGACCTGCGCGGTGCTGAGGACCTTGACAATCCGTGATTGGTGCTCGCTGTGATCGAGCGGCTGATTCATCTGGGCAAATCTAGTGTTCCAGCGCTGCAGGCTTTGCGTGCCTTCGCCGCGGCGCTCAGGAAGTCATGACTGATCGATGACCGCCAGTGAGAGATAAGACCACCCAGAACAGTCGTCCCCCCTCTCATACTGGTGGGTTCGACATGCGGCACATTGACGTGGTGTGGGTGAGTAGATCTGATGCCCTGGGACACCGATGCACATATATATCGTGGAAGTCTGTGGCCGACGTGTCCCGCACCCTCGTTGCTGGGGGTACATTGTTGGCGAAAATGGATGAGTACTGTCTCATCGATACGCTCCGGCGAATCAGACAAGGCAACTTGCGGTCAGTGACTGTCGGGGGCTACTTCATTGAGAATGGATCGGCCCGTAGGAGCCATCTTCTCAGCAAGAAGATGGCGGAGAGCGCCGCATGATTCGAGAAGGAGCGTCTCGCGGCGCTGGGCGTGATGGGTGTGACGGTCACCAACTCGGGCTACGGCGCGACGAAGTCTGTTGCCACCCCATCGACGTCGCTGGGGAATCATTGAACTGACGTGATCATCAAGAAGTGGCGGTACGACCGCGGTGCCCGTTGGCACTCTCACTTGCATCTTGGCGCCCGAGCGAAACGACCTTGCGGACCGACGGCACTGAGGCTGCGATTCCGTGATCGTCGGGTGCCAAAGCGCGAGCACGGCTCGGTGGCCGGTTGATTGGTGATCCGCGGCGATGAACGGTACTTCGAGGACCGCAGTGAGCGCGGCCTAGGTCCAGTGCGTCACACCCCGCGCTTGCATCGCTGCGGTCACCCTTCCTTGGGCGAGTGCCCTCGCGGCAACCCTCGTCGACGTTTCGGATCGATTGGCGTGCTCGAGGACGGTCGCGGTCTGTTGTCGAAGACGTGTCGACACTGACGCAAGCACTGGTTCAGGGTCGACTCGAAACGGGGAGCGGCGCGCGTCCATTGCGTACGCGGCGGCAATGATACCGCCCGCGTTGGCGACAATGTCAGGTATCACGGTGATGCCACGTTGGTCGAGTATCGCGTCGGCGTCCGGTGTGATGGGCAGATTCGCCCCTTCGACAATCAGGCGGGCATTGAGATTCTTGGCTTCGTCGGCACCGATCACGTCCTGCATCGCTGCGGGGATGAGGACGTCCGACGCTATGGTCAGTTCGGCCCCGACCGGAAGTACGGTGCCTCCGGGGTAGTCGAAGATGCACGCGTCGCCCTTGGCACGTTGCAGTTCGAGGAGGGCGACGACGTCGATTCCCTCGGGGCGGTGCAGGACTCCATCGCGAGTTGACACCGCGAGGATCGTCGTGCCCAGTTCTGAGAGGCGGCGCACCGTCGCGGAGCCGACGGCGCCGAAGCCTTGGATTACTGCGCTCGCTCCGGCGAGCTCGAGACCGATCACGTCGGCCGCTTCGGCGGTGGCCTCGGCCACGCCAAAGCCAGTGATGCCCAACTCGTCGTAGGGCAGGCCGCCCAGTACGTCGGGGGTGCCCACCACAGAACCTCGATCACCCAGTTCATCAAGGATGACGGCGGCGTCGGACTCCTGGAGGCCCATGTCGAGACCGAATACGTACTCCTCGGGAACCTCATTGCGTAGGCGCCGTACGAACGCACGCAGCACAGCTTCCTTGTCCGCATGGTTTGGGTCGAATGAGATCCCCGCTTTGGCCCCTCCGAGGAAGAGATCGACGACCGCCCATTTCCAGGTCATGACGCGAGCCAGTCGGGCGACCTCAAGCACTTTCAAATTCGGTGCCATTCTGGTTCCACCCTTGCCCATACCTCTCGCCGTGTTGTCGATCACCAGCACGCCTCGCATGCCGGTGCGGGCGTCCGATACGCAGATGATCTTTTCGGGTCCGTATCGGTCTATGAGGTCGAGCGCGTCCGTGGTCACGGTGAGAAAGTATGACAGTCCATATCTGCACCAACAAGGTGACGACAACCGAAGTCCGCGTCGCTGAGAGTAACGTTTGCTTATGCTGAATCCTGGGCATCTCAAGACTCTTCTCGTGATCTTGCGCACGGGTTCGTTCGTTGACGCCGCTCGAGAGTTGGACTACACGGCGTCGGCGGTGTCCCAGCAGATGTCCGCACTGGAACGAACGGTGGGGATGAAGCTCTTCGAGCGCGAGGCGCATTCGGTGAGACCGACTATGGCCGCCGAGATGCTGGGGATCGGTGCTCGCGATGTGCTGACGTCGATTCTGCAGTTGGAAGAAGAGGCGATGGCGCTGGCGCACGGTGAACGTGGACGCGTGCGCGTGGGGAGCTTTCCTTCGGCGGGGGCGACCCTCATGCCCAGGGCCATACAAGCCCTTTCGGCGGACAGCCCTGGTGTGGAGGTCCTGCTCGACGAGGGCGAGCCCGAGGTCCTCTTGGATCACCTGCTCGAAGGTGACCTCGACGTCCTGCTCGCCTACGAGTACAGCGTCGTGCCCAGGACCTGGCCTGAAGGACTGTCGCGAGAGCAGGTGCTGCGTGAGGATCTGATCCTTCTGGTGCCGGCTGATCCCAACCTGCCCACTGGCGTCGAGCACGCGGACCTCTCGGCGCTCGCCGACGCGCACTGGGTGGCGAGCGGTGTGGCGACCGGTGGCGCCGCCTGCCTCGAGCGCCTGTGCGCGGCGGTGGGCTTCTCTCCCCAGGTCGCCTTTAGGAGCAACAACTACGACACGGTCATCGGCATCGTGGGCGCGAATCTGGGAGTTGCGCTTGTGCCGGCTCTGGCCTATCGAGGCTCACCACTGGTCAGAGCACGCAGCCTCGACCCCGAGTTGGCGTCGCGACGGGTCTACGCGATCTGGCGCGAGGGCAATACGAATCCACTGATTCCCATGGTTGTCAGTTCCGTGAGACGTGCGGCGGTGCACGTCGAGTTCGCCTGCTGAGTGGCGTCGTCGCTCGAGAGCGGCAGTGACATGATGTGCAACGAGCACGTACGTGATGTCGTGTTCTGTCGAGCCGTGACGCACGGGTGGGAGGATGTTCGATGACTGTTACGCAACCCATATGGATCGGCGCGGATGAGGTGTTCGCACGGGTCGACTACGCCACGGCGGCGCACGCCGTGCAGCGCGCGCTGCGCGATGGTCTCGATCCCGCCCAGGACGTGAGCCGCAGCGTTGTTCCGGTCACCCACGGGCAGGTCATCTTGATGCCCGCCGAGACCTCGGAGTTCGCGGGCGTGAAGATCGTGACCGTGGCGATGGGCAACCCGGCGCTCGGCAAGCCCGTGATCCAGGGCGTGTACGTGCTCATGGACGCCACAACACTCAGCCCGGTGGCGCTGATTGACGGTACGGCGCTGACGACGCTGCGCACGCCGGCGGTCTCCGCCGCGGTGGCGGAGTTTCTCGCCCCCGAGATCATTGAGCATCTGGTGGTCTTTGGCGCTGGCACGCAGGCGGCGGGCCACGTCGCGGCGATGCGGTCCATCCGGTCGATTCAGAGGATCTCGATCGTGGAACCTGATCCTGATCGCGGTGCCGCGCTGGTGGCCAACCTGGTCGCGGGCGGTATTGATGCACGCGTCGGCACCGCCGACGACGTTGTAGACGCGCAACTCATTGTTTGTGCCACGACGTCACGCACGCCGCTCTTCGATGGCGGCCTTGTGCCGCAAGACTCCCTGACGGTGGCCATGGGTGCGTACGAACCTGATGCTCGCGAACTTGACTCCACGCTGGTCGCACGCGCCCAAGTGGTGGTCGAGGACGTCGGGGTGGCCCGGCGCGAATCCGGTGACGTGATCTTCCCGCTCGCTGAAGGCGTCATCGCACCCGAGTCACTCCTCACGATGCGCGAGATCATCACGGGCGCGGTTGCCGTAGAGCACGGACGACCTCGCGTCTACACGGGCTCCGGCATGTCGTGGGAGGACTTGGTCGTCGCCACCGAGATCTTCAAGGCCGACTAGGTCGGCCACCGCGACACTCGACTCGTACGAGAGCGTGCTTCGCTCGGACGAGTGAAGCGTCGGGTGCCCGTCGACCTTTGACGAGGTTGGGGGTGCATGATACGCTCGCCGCGAATTGGTCGAACTGCGCCGCAGTGGACGCTACCAAGTGCCCCACGATTGACTACTTCGTAGCGCGCAGGCGCTGCGCGTCGCTCGGCGAAGGGACGTTGCTCGAGGGATGACCGCCTCGACGGGACCGCGAAGCGTCGCGGAGTTGAAGGGGACGGGACATGGTGGTGATGGTTCGAGGAGGCGCGAGCGTGGGCGCTGCGATTGTGTCGCGCGCATCGAACTTGTCGTGTCGCGTGGCCCGCGTGGACGATCGCTTTGCCCGTGACGCACGACCTCTCGTTCGTGATGACGCCGAGCGGGCTGGTGGCGCTGCGTCAGGTCAGTGTCAGGAATTGTTGGTTATTGATATTCATGAGCGTCAGACTAACCACGCTTCCGGGGTGAATAGGAACTCTTGTCATACGGTGTTAACCAGTGATCATGTGTTCTCAATTGGCAGATCAACTGTGCATGATTCTCAGTTTTGTGACGTTGATTCGTGCTCGAATAGATGGAGAATGTGATGCAAGTAGACGGGAACGACTTCCCGAGAACGGCCTCGGTTGTGATCATTGGTGGTGGCGTCATGGGCGTGAGCATCGCCTATCACCTGGCCGCCGCCGGAGTCCGCGACGTGGTCCTGGTCGACATGAGCGACTTTGGTTCGGGCTCGACGTGCAAGGCGGCGGGTGGAGTGCGCGCCCAGTTCTCTGACTCGCTGAACATTGCGTTGGGTGCTCGAAGTCTGAAGGTCTTCGAGAACTTCTACGAACTGTTCGGCCAGGAGATCGACCTGCACCAGGTGGGCTATCTGTTTCTGCTGAGCTCCGACGAGCAGGTGAAGTTGTTCGAGCAAAGCCTCGTGAAACAGCACGAACTGGGCGTCTCGAGCCAGATAATCAGTGTTGATGAGGCTAAGCAACGTTCACCCTTGATCGACACTGAGGGACTCGTCGCCGCTGTCTTCTCACCGAACGACGGACACTGCACTCCGGAGTCGGTCGTGCTCGGCTACGCGACGGCGGCCCGCCGAAGCGGTGCGGTGCTTATTCCGCACTGCGCGGCCAACGGCATCGAGGTCGAGGGCGATCAGATCGTGGCGGTGCAGACCTCGAGGGGGCGTATCAGCACCGAGACCGTGGTTTGCGCCGCGGGCGCCTGGTCCCAGCGCGTCGGCGAGTGGGCTGGCGTCCATCTGCCGGTGACGCCGCTGCGCCGCCAGATCCTGGTGACCGAGCCCATTGCGGGCCTTGACCCTCGTACGCCCTTCACGATCGACTTTGAGACGACGTTCTATTTTCACCGAGAGGGTCCCGGTATTCTGCTCGGAATGTCCGATCCGGACGAGACGCCGGGCTTCAAGCTCGAACAGTCCGATGCGTGGCTGCCTCGACTGGGTCAGGCGATGGAGAAGCGCGCACCTCGTCTCGCCGAGGTCGGGCTCTCCAGCGGTTGGGCGGGTCTCTACGAGAACACACCCGACCACAACGCCCTGCTCGGCGAAGCGGCCGGTCCTTCGCGATTCATCTACGCCACCGGCTTTTCGGGGCACGGCTTTCTCATGGGGCCGGCCATCGGCGAAGTGGTGCGCGACATCTACGTGGGGGCTACGCCGTTTGTGGACGTCGCGGAATTGGACGCCCGACGATTCGCCGACGGAGTGTCGCGCCCGGAAATGAACATCGTCTAGAGCAGTCAGTTGACGTCACAAGGAGAGAAATGACCCAAATTCCCACATCAGTTGAACTCACGAGGATGGTGACTGACGCCGCTTCGCGCTGCGGTGTCGACCTCGCCGCCATGGCGGGCGAGACTCCCGTTCACTCGCCGATTGACGGACAGACCATTGCTTCGTTCCGTGCGGCCGGCCCGAGCGATGTTGAGAACGCCGTGGACCGGGCGCGAGCGGCATACCAGGAGTGGCGGATCGTGCCACCACCGGTGCGCGGCGCCCTCGTGCGACGACTGGGAGAGTTGCTTCGCGAGCACAAGGCCGACCTCGGGACCATCATCAGCGTCGAGGTTGGCAAGATCACCTCCGAAGCACTCGGTGAGGTCCAGGAGATGATCGACATCTGCGACTTCGCGGTGGGTCTGTCCCGCCAGCTCTACGGCCGCACGATCAGTTCCGAACGGCCGGGCCATCGACTCGCGGAGACGTGGCACCCACTGGGCGTGGTCGGAGTGATCAGCTCGTTCAACTTTCCGGCCGCCGTGTGGTCGTGGAACACGGCCATCGCGCTCGTGTGCGGTGACGCGGTGGTCTGGAAGCCCTCGGAGTTGGCCCCGATCACCGCATCGGCCGTCTCCGCCCTCGTGAATCGAGCGATCGCGGAGTCCCGGGCACCGCGCGATGTCGCTCAGGTCGTGCTGGGCGGATCGCTCGTGGGCGAGGCACTCGTCGATCACCCCGGGGTGGCGCTGGTCAGCGCGACCGGCTCGACCCGTATGGGCCGGGCCGTTGGCCCTCGTGTGGCCGCGAGGTTCGGTAGGTCACTCCTCGAACTGGGTGGGAACAATGCCGCGATCATCACGCCCACGGCGAATCTGGACCTGGCGATGAGGGGCATCGTGTTCGCGGCGGCGGGGACCGCGGGTCAGCGGTGCACCACCATGCGCCGCGTCATCGCGCACTCCAGCGTGGTCGACGAACTCGTCGACCGCCTCGCGCAGACCTATCGGCGCCTGGTCGTGGGCAACCCACTGGAGTCGTCGACGTTGGTGGGTCCGCTCATTCGGCGATCCGCCTTTGACGCGATGCAACACGCGCTCGAAAGCGCGTTGCGCGAGGGTGGCGAACTGGTTGTCGGAGGCGGGCGCGAGTTGGAGGCCGACGCACCCGAGGGGTACTACGTGCGCCCGGCGATCGTTCGCATGGCCCATCAGAGCGACGTCGTTCGACAAGAGACCTTCGCCCCCCTGCTCTACGTGATGTCCTACGACGACTTCGATGATGCGATCAGCATCCACAACGACGTTCCTCAGGGGTTGTCATCCAGCATCTTCACGAATGAACAAGTCGAGGCTGAGCGCTTCGTCGCCAGCGACGGCTCGGATTGTGGGATGGCCAACGTGAATGTCGGCACGTCGGGAGCCGAGGTGGGGGGCGCCTTCGGCGGAGAGAAGGAGACCGGCGGGGGACGCGAGTCGGGCTCGGACGCGTGGCGCAACTACATGCGTCGCTCGACAAACACCATCAACTACTCGGGCGAGCTCCCACTCGCCCAGGGTGTCGAATTCGACGTTTGAGGACGGCGGGTCGTTCTACGATCCATCCGGCGAGGAGGCATATGACCAGCGCACCGTCAGAGTCGTCGACGCCACCGCGTCACGTGGTGGTCGTGGGAGCGGGGATGGTGGGGCTCTCCACCGCGTGGTTCCTGCAAGAGCGGGGCGCGGCCGTCACGGTGATCGATCGCGTCGGCGTGGCCGCCGGGGCATCGTGGGGTAACGCTGGTTGGGTCTGTCCCGGCCTCGTCAGCCCCCTACCGGAACCGAGCGTGCTGCGCTACGGACTTCGGGCCCTGTTCGACCCCTCCGCGGCGCTCTACGTGCCTCCGACGATCGACGTCGGTTTGTGGCGTTTCCTCGTGGGCTTTGCGACCCACTGCACGACGACGCAGTGGACGCGGTCGATGAAGGGCTATCTCGACGTCAATCGGCGGGCGTTGGAGGCGTTCGATGACCTGCGCGCCGGTGGGATCGCGGCGCCCGCGAACGACGCACCGATCATGATGGCTTTCCAGCACGCCGATGAGGCAGAGGCCATGCGCCACGAGTTGGAGCAGTTTGCTCGTCTGGGTCAGGCACTCGACGTGACCGAACTACGCGGTGATGCCATTCACGCCGCGGCCCCCCAGGTCGCCTCGGGGACGCAGTTGGTGCTGCAACTGAACGGGCAACGCTACATCGACCCCGGCGACTACGTGAACCAGTTGGCGGCGGCGGTCATCCAACGGGGCGGGTCAATACGGTCGCCCATGCACGTGGACTCGGTGCGTCGCCAAGCGAAGGGCGTCATCGTGTTGGCTCGAGAGGGGTCCGTGCATGCAGACGCCGCGGTCGTGGCGACGGGGTCCTGGTTTAACGGGCTCACCTCGAGCCTTGGCGTGCGACGACGGGTGCAGGCCGGACGGGGCTACTCGTTCTCCGTGGCGACTGACGTGCCGGTTCCCGCACCTCTATATCTGCCCACATCGCGGGTCGCCTGCACCCCCTATCGGGGGGGAATGCGTGTCGGGGGCACCATGGAGTTCCGCTCGGTTGATGCGCCGATCGACCCCAAGCGGGTGGCGGCCCTCGTGAAGTCGGCCAAGCCCCTCATCACTGGGGTCGACTGGGATTCGATCTCGGACGAGTGGGTCGGTTCGCGACCCGTCGGCGTTGACGGGCTTCCCTTCGTCGGTGCGACCAAGGTTCCCGGTGTCTTCGTCGCCGGAGGACACGGTATGTGGGGCATCACGCTTGGTCCGATCACTGGCAAGTTGCTCGCCGAAGAGATGATGACGGGGGTCCGGCCCGCGGCCCTTCGCCCGTTCGATCCGCTTCGCTGACAGCGTGTGTCCTAATTGGACCCACCGGTTTGCCTTGACCAACTGAACCAATTGGCCCAGCGGTGCTTGCTCACCGTCCGACTTCCCAGGTCAAATTCTGTCTGAGTACTCGGTTCCGACCCAGGGCCCTCATCACG
>DATKTZ010000035.1:0-2502 GCA_035530815.1 Acidimicrobiales bacterium | reverse complement strand
GAAGCGGTCGCGAGTTGCCCCAACGGCGCCATCTCGATCGAGGGTTAGTTCATGTCCGGACCCCGAGTCCGCTTCGCCCCGTCGCCCACGGGCTTCTTCCACGTAGGTTCGGCCCGCACGAGCCTGTTCAACTGGCTCTTCGCGCGTCAGAGCGGCGGCACGTTCGTCCTGCGCATCGAGGACACCGACACCGAGCGCAACCGTGAGGAGTGGAGTCGGGGGATCGTCTCGGCGATGCAGTGGCTCGGGCTCGACTACGACGAGGGGCCCTTCTTCCAGAGCCAATTGCTCGCCGATCACGTCGCGGCGGCCGAGGCGCT
This sequence comes from Acidimicrobiales bacterium, assembly GCA_035530815.1. Taxonomy (GTDB): domain Bacteria; phylum Actinomycetota; class Acidimicrobiia; order Acidimicrobiales; family RAAP-2; genus RAAP-2. The sequence continues at coordinate 2,182 of DATKTZ010000035.1, read as the reverse complement.
CTACGCCGCGGGCTACCTCTACGCCTGCGACTGCACGCGCGAGCAGATCGACGAACGCGCCGCGAAGCGTGCCAAGCCGGGCTACGACGGCCACTGCCGTGACCGGCGCGTCGAGCGCTCGGCGGCCAGTGCGCTGCGCTTTCGGGTACCCGACGAAGGGGTGACGGTGGTCACCGACGTGATCCGCGGCGAGGTCGTGTTCCCCCACGACAGCTACGAGGACTTCATCGTCGTCAAGTCGAACGGCGTCGTGCTCTATCCGCTCGCCAACGCGGTCGACGACCGGTTGATGGGCATCACCCACGTGATCCGCGGCGAGGACCTGCTACCCACGACGCCCAAGCAGGTGATGATGTGGCTCGCCCTCAACGAGTGCGTCGGCGTCGAGGCGGTGCCCCTGCCGCTCTACGCGCACCTGCCGATGCTGGTCAACGAGCAGCGCAAGAAGCTCTCCAAACGCAAGGATCCGGTCGCGGTCGAGTCCTACCGCGAACAGGGATATCTGCCCGACGCGTTCGTCAACTACCTCGCCCTACTGGGCTGGAGTCCGCGCGGCGACGAGGAGATTGTGACCCGCGAGGCCATGGTCGAGGAGTTTCGACTCGAGGACGTCTCGCACTCGCCGGCGTTCTTCGACGTGAAGAAGATGACCCACATGAACGGCGAGTACATCCGACGGCTCAGCCCCGAGCAGTTCCTCGAGGCGGCCGGGCCCTGGGTGCATCCGTGGTCGTGCGCGTGGTCGCCCGCCCCGCTCGAGCCCGCCTGGGACGAGGCGCACTTCGACGAGGGACTGTGGACGCGCATCGCGCCGCTCGTCCAGGAGCGAGTCGCGACCCTGGGCGAGATCCCAGCCATGATCGGGTTCTTGTTCAACGAGACGCCTCGCTACGACGAGGCCGCGTTCGACAAGGTGATCGCGAAGGACCCGCTGGGCCGCACGCTGCTCGCGGTGGCGATCGAGCGCTTCGCGGAGCTGGAATGGCGCGCCGAGGTGCTGCACCAGGCGATCATCGAGCTCGGTGAGGCGGTGGGTCTCAACCTGCGCAAGGCGCAGGCGCCGATCCGCTGCGCGGTGACCGGCACCCTCGTGGGCCCGCCGCTGTTCGAATCGCTCGAGCTGCTCGGTCGCGAGCGCACCCTCGAGCGCCTCCGCGGCGCCCTCGAGCGCGCGGGCGAGTGATCTTCTGGCCGCTCAAGCTGGCGCTGCGCGTCGTGAGCGCGCTGGTGACCCTCGTGGTCGCGTACTTCGCGGTCACCTTCGTCCAGATCTGGCTGACCGGACGCGAGCACTCGAGCGCCCAGGCCCAGGCAATCCTCGTGTTCGGCACGACCGAGAACAACGGCGCGGCCTCGCCCGAACTCGCCGCGCGCCTCGATCAGGCGCTCGTGCTGTACCACGAGGGCCGGGCCCCGTGGATCGTGGTCACCGGCGGCAAGCAGCCCGGTGACCGCTACACCGAGGCGGGCGTCTCGGCGACCTACCTCGAGGCTCACGGCGTGGCGGCCAGGCGAATCGTGAAGGGAGCGGGCAACGACACCTGGCAGAACGTGTCCTCGGTGATCGCCGCCATGCGCGCGCACCACCTGGTGGACGTGCTCACGGTGACCGATCCGTTCCACGAGTATCGAGCCATGGCCATCGCCTCGTCCCAGGGGCTGACGCCGAGCCCGTCGCCGGTCCCCGATTCGCCCACGATCAAGCACTCGTTGTGGCGTTTCTACGCCAAAGAGACTCTCGCCGTTGGGGTGGGGCGCATCGTCGGCTACGCCACACTCAGCTCGTGGACCACCACGAACACCAGTGTTCCGGCGTCGTCTGGCAACTGACGAGGTGACTCGGGTAAGATTGCCCAGCCCTTCGGGGGTGGTGTAATTGGCAACACAACTGGTTCTGGTCCAGTTATTCAGGGTTCGAGTCCTTGCCCCCGAGCGAAGTGAGTGGGAGTTCCCACTTCTTTCACGGTCCCATCGTCTAGTGGCCTAGGACATCACCCTCTCAAGGTGGAGGCACGGGTTCGAATCCCGTTGGGACTGCCAGTGAAATCTGTCACGTCATCGTGAACAGCTGAACCTGTGCAGACTATCGAAAGCCATGGCCCTTGGGCTGGTAGTCGCGATTCGGATCGAGTCTCGTCTCTCCGATGAATTCGCCGTCGTCGGTGGCGAAGGTCACGACGTC
>DATKTZ010000034.1:0-20580 GCA_035530815.1 Acidimicrobiales bacterium | reverse complement strand
GAGGACGTCATTCGCGGGCTGCCTCAATCGGCGAGCGAGCGGCACGTGGAGGGCCTCTTCAACCTTCGCGCGCGCGACGAGGGCAACGACGTGGGCTACGGCACCATCGCCGCGGCCGGCGCGCACGCCTGCACGCTTCATTGGGTGAGAAACGACGGGCCGGTGAAGAAGGGCGAGCTGCTGCTGCTCGACGCGGGCGTGGAGGCGCAGACCCTCTACACCGCCGACATCACCCGCACCCTGCCCATCTCGGGCAAGTTCTCGAAGGAGCAGCGGGCGATCTACGAGCTGGTGCTTCGCGCGCAGCGGGCGGGCTTTGCGGCGTGCAAGCCGGGCAACGACTTCCTGGAGCCCAACCGCGCGGCCATGAAGGTGCTGGCCCACGGGCTCGACGAGCTGGGGATTCTGCCCATGGGCGCGGAGGAGGCGCTGGCCGACGAGCACCAGTTCTACAAGCGGTACTCGCTCCACAACGTGAGCCACATGCTGGGCCTGGACGTGCACGACTGCGCCAACGCGCGCAACGATGTCTATCTCGGCGAGCTCGCCGAGGGCTACGTGCTGACCGTCGAACCGGGACTCTACTTCCAGCCCAACGACCTGACCGTGCCCGAGGAGTACCGCGGCATCGGGGTGCGAATCGAGGACGACATCTTGGTCACCGCGCACGGCGCGCGCAACCTCTCGGCGGACCTGCCGCGACGCGCCGAGGAGGTCGAGGCCTGGATAGCCGGACTGTGGTCGGATGGACCGGCCAGCCTCGGTCTCGGCTGAGCCGCATGCCAGTGCGCGACTGGGCCAAGCAACCAGGGCGTGGTGAGGCGTCCGCGATGAATCCCGTGAGTCAGTTCGCGGATGTCTCGACGACCACCAGTGCGAGCGCGCACTGGCGCGATGGTGTCGGCGTCACGGGCGCGGTTGTCCCCTTCGTCATCGTTGCCTTCTGGTCGCTCGCTAACCTCTGGGTCGTTGGGTGGTCGCGGTCTCAGGCGTGGATGCTGCTGGTCCTTGCGCTCGCCATGACGGCGCTCGGCGCGCGAGTGCGGTCTGGGCGCGTGGCGCCACCTCGCCGTGACTAGTGATTCCACGCCGTCGCTGAGTGGTGGTCGCGAACACAACGCTCGACATGGTTTCTCGCGCCGTCGCGCGCCCAAGGACCACCCCGTCACCGCCGACCCGTCCGCAATCAGACCGTGACCGAGAAGGACCGGGTGCGAATGCGCGCCTTCTACGACGAACTCGCAGAGGGCGAGTGGCGGCGTCTTGTGGCGACCCCCCACGCCCGGGTGTCCTACGAGGTGCATCGACGTTTCCTCGATCCGTTCGTGCGTCCACGCGACCGGGTACTCGAGATCGGAGCGGGCCCGGGACGTTTCACCATCGAGCTCGCCACGCGCGGCGCCGTCGTCGAGGTGACCGACTTCTCGCCCGTCCAGCTGGACCTGCACCGTCACCACGTCGGCGCCAGCGAGGCGGAGAGTGCGGTAGCGTCGCGCTCGCTGCTCGACGTGTGTGACACCTCGCGCTATCAAGACGCCACGTTCGACGTGGTCCTCGCCTACGGCGGGCCCCTCTCGTACGCGTTCGAAGGGATCGATGATGCAATGGCGGGGCTGTTTCGTATCGTCAAGCCCGGCGGCTACGTCGTGGCCTCGGTCATGTCGGCGCTCGGCTCGTGGCGCTACTTCCTGCGCGAGGTCGTCGAAGAGTCCCGGGTCGCCGGCGAGGACGCCAACGACCTGGTGCTGACGACCGGGGACCTACGGCACCTCCCGTCGGCGCACGTGTGCCAGATGTTTCGCGCGCGCGAGGTGGACGAACTCGTGACTCGACACGGCGGTGAGATGGTGGCCCGCTCCGCCAGCAACTGGGCGTCGCTCGAAGACCCTGACGTGATCGAGGAGCTCGAAGGTGATCCCGATCGCTGGGCGCGCTTCATCGAGCACGAGGTGGCGGCCTGCGCCGAGCCCGGTGCGCTCGACGGCGGCACGCACCTGCTCTTCGCCGCGCGCCGACCCTAGTTGAGGATTCGAATCGGGAGGTTGCGCGGACCGCGCACCTGACCCTGGGCCCAGGTGACCGCGTCGGGATCGGCCAGCTCGAAGCGCGGAAAGCGTTTGATGAATTCCTCAATCGCCACGCGCATCTCGAGACGCGCCAGGTTCGAACCGGCGCAACGATGGATGCCCAGCCCGAAGGCAATGTGGCGGTTCTCCATCCGGTCGATGATGAACTTGTCGGCGTCCTTGAACACGTTGGGGTCGCGGTTGGCCGCGGGAAAGCCCAGCAGGATCCAGTCGTCGCGCTTCATCGGACAGCCCAGGTACTCCATGTCGTCTTTGACCAGGCGAGCCATCGTGACCGGCGCGTAGAAGCGCAGGAACTCCTCGATGGCGACGGGCATCAGGTCCGGCTCGCTCACCAGGCGCGCCAGGTCCTCGGGGTGGCTCGCCAGGTGCCACAGCGACGCCCCGATCGCGGACCACGTCGTGTCGATGCCCGCGACGAGGATGAGGATCATCGTGCCCGACACGTGTTCGAGTGCCAACTTCTGTCCGCCCACCTCGACGTTCAACAGGTAGCTCGTGAGGTCGTCGCGCGGGTGGAGGCGGTGGTCCTCGATCTGGGCCTGGAAATACTCGTCGACCGGCGCGAACTCCTCGATGCGCTCTTCGATCGGGTGGTCGATGCCCTCGAGCACGATGTGGACGAACTCGCGAAAGAGGTCCTCGTCGGCCTCGGGAAAACCCAGCATGCGCTTGATGACCGCGGGCGGGATGAACTGCGCGTATTCGGATCCGCCGTTCACGACCTCACGATCGACCATCCGGTCGAGCAGGCTCGCGCACAACTCTCGAATACTCGGCTCGAGCTCGTTGACCGGCCCGGGTGCGAATGCGGGCAGGATGAGGCGGCGTGCGATCTGGTGGAACGGCGGGTCCGAGGTGATCGGCGGGGCGACGCCGATGGGCGCGGGCGGGGCGTCGTCCGTCGGTCGGCCGTTGCCGATGACCACCGTGCGACTCGTGAAGTGCTCAGTGTCCTTGGCCACCGTGGACACACCGGCGTGGGTGGCGGGGAACCATCCCCCGCCGTAGCGCTCGGTGTGCGCCACCGGGCAGCGCTGACGAAGATCATCCCAGATCGGATAAGGATCCTTCACCCAGCTCGGATCGGTGTGATCCCAGTCGCTCGCGAAGTCCGACACCGGAGGCTTGTCGCTCACGATTCCCCCTCGATCATGATGGCGTGCTCGGGGCAGTTGGCCTGCGCCAGGCGGGCGAGCGCTACGGTGTCCTCACTCAACGTGCCGTCACCCAACACCACGCCGTTGCCCATGTCGTCGAATCCGAAGATGCTCGGCGCCAACGAGAAACACCGCCCGTGGCCCTGGCAAAGCTCGGCATCTATCGATACCTTCACGACCCCTCCTTCGTGCTATTCGAGACCCTACTACCCAGTAATGCACACGAAGCCCCCCCCCTGCGCAGTCCCTCAGGCGGAGATCTGCTCGCGGTGTCGTGGCCAGGCCAGTCATCGTTGACTCTCGAAGTGCACCGGGCCGCGGAGTCCGACGACGCCGTTGGCGGGGCTCGCGTCCGCTACGGGCACACCTGGACCGGCCCACCCGCACCGTCGGTGCTGCGCGGCGTCACCACCCGGGGCCCGCGGTGCACGGCGCACCCTTCACCTCCACGCGAGCGATGGTCCCAGTCCCCCGCCACGGCCAGTGTCGCTCAGCCCGTCGGGGCGCGGCGACAGTCAGCGCCTGGGCGCTGACACCGCTCGGGGGCGCGCGAGCCGGCAACCTTCACCGAACGTCGCGTCCACCAATGATCGGGTCACGGACGTGAGAAGGTGTCGATGTCGGGGACGTCGAGTGCGGTGCTTGAGACCCGCGGGTACGGTGCCACCAGCGCTGCGGCGGTCCAACCCGCGTCGCGGCGTGGGAGCACGAGAACAATCGAACGCAAACGCCGACGTCCGGACCGAACGCTCACGACGGGTACGTTCCTGAAGAGAAGCCTCTCCGGACGAAATGTCTTTGTCATGGTGAATCCCTTCATGCTCGTGGTGACGTCGTGCGACGGTCACCGCCAGGCGTCGACCGGGGGGGGTCATGTACTCGGGGCCGCGAGCGGACATCCAACCGTCCGCGCCTCGCGGCCTGATGCTCAACGAACCATCAGATAGATGATCACGATGAGAAGGGTGATGATGACCGTCCCCGCCTTGATGCGCACGTTCAGTACGTCCCGCGCGGAGCGAAGATGGTCACGTCGTCAACACGGACGCTCGTCACCGGCGAATCGCTCAACGTTTCACGGCGCTCGGGTGCTCTCGAAGTAACGACCCCGCCAACCCGTCGCCTACTTGGTCTGTTCATGGACAGAACTCGTGTTGCCCTGGGCATCGGTGACTTCGCGATCCAGCGAGTGACGGCTGGACCCGATCGATCCGCGTGACACACCAAAGACGATCGACGACGTAATGAAGCCGAACACGCCGAGCACCATGAGGATCACACCAACGGTGGACATACGAAAGCCGTGGCCCTGATACGTGATGGCCCAGTACATGATGGCCCCAATACCGGTCACCAAGGCACTGAGCACCATTCCGGGAAGTCCCATTTTTCTCTCTCTTCTGCAATCCCCGACCAAGTGTCGGGTGAGAAGGAGGCGGGGTCTTGACGTCCTTTTGGCCACCCTAGCGCGTGTACTCGCCCCGCAATCACAATTCCCTATATTTCCGGGAAGGGCGAGCTCCGTCGTGACCACCTTGGTCATAGCACCGCGGCGGCGTCGCCCGCACTGGCGGGGCGAAGTGGCACCTCGCCGTGGGTCCTCAGCGGGCTCGTGAAGGGCCTGGGGGGTCGAGGCCCTCGATCCCCAGCGCGCCATCAATCACCCGCGCCGCGACGTCGGTCAGGCGCTCGTTGTGGTTTCGCGCGTGGCCGCGCAGCCGCGCGAAGGCCAGGTCCATGTCGCAGCCGGTGGCCTGGCTGACCACTCCCTTGGCCTGCTCGATGATGATTCGACTGTTGAGAGCGCTGCTCAACTGATCATTCAACACCTTGGAGTTGAGCGAGGTCCGATGTTGAAGAATGGCGATGGTCGCGACGTCGGCCAGACCCTGAGCCACCACCACGTCGCTGGCGTCGAGGGCACCCTCAGCGTGGCGAAAGAGGTTGAGCGCGCCGATCGTTCGACCGCGCAGTCGCATGGGTAGGCAGTGCACCGATCGAAAGCCGAGGGCGAGGGCTCGCGGACTGAAGCCGGGCCAACGCTCGTGAGGCTCGACCAGCGCCTCGTCGACAACAGCAACGCAGCCGTTGTAGCAGTCCACGCACGGTCCCTCGTTGGCCTGGATCTGAAAGAGCTCGAGCACGCGCATCGACTCGCTCGACGACGCCACGAACTGGAGTTCGCCGCCGGGCAGGGCCAACATGACCCCCGCGGCATCGACGTTCATCGCCTCCACGCAGCGATTGCTCATCACCGTCAAGATGTCGATCACGTCGTAGTTGTCGACCAGGTTGTCGGCCAATTCCACGAGCGTGGCAACCAGTATTGATTCTCGAGCCATCTCTCAGCCTCTCTGGAATTCGCCACCCGGCGAACGTGGATGTTCCGTCGGCGCGAGTCCGTGCGGGGGTCGAGCGCGGCGCCGCGGCGCGTTCACTGATCGACCCCCAGCCACACTCGTCCCAGGAGTTGGTATCGAAGGCGGCGCTCAATCACACTCGTGGCCACCTCGGAGAGGCTCTGGTTGTCCGCGAAGGCGTGCAAACGAAGGGCCACCAATGCATCGCGGATGGACATCTCGCCCTGGGCGGCCACCATGCCCGCTGCTTGGTGCACTGAGAAGTCAAACATCGCCTCCTCGATCAACTCGTGCGACAACGAACCCGGGGGCGCACCGGCCTGCAGGGTCAGCACCGCGCGAGCAATCACCGAAGCCATGAGGAATCCGTCGGAGAGCTGCACCTCGGTGAGAATGCCGGACTCGTCACGGTAGAGGCTGAGTGCGCCGAGGCGCACGGCGCCCATGCGCACCGGGAAGCCGAACACGGCACGGGCGCCGTGAGCGAGTGCCATCGGCGCGTAACTCTGCCACCGAGGATTCGTCGAGACGCGAAGATCCGACTCCTCAATCGCCACTTCGCAGCGATGAGCCTCCACGCACGGTCCTTCGCCGAGGGTCACCTCCAGATCCATGAGCAGAGAGCCAATGTCACCACTCGTGCAGTAACTGGTCATGGTCGAGTCATTGGTGGCGAGCGCGATTCCCGCGCCACTCAGCTCGGTGATCTCGGCCGCCACCGAACACAAGAGACCCTGCACGTTGCGGTCGTGCTCACGTAGCGCCATCACGTCAAAGATCCGCAACAGCCGGGCTGTCGTCACGACCCTCGCGGGTTCGCGCTGGGCGAACTCATTGGCCCTCGTCACCAGCCCTCACGTCGCGATCGCGAATCACGAAGGCGACCGCGCGGAAAGTAGTCGCACCATCTCGCTCACGGGTTGCACCCGAGTGGTGAAGTCCGCCGGGGGCAGCTGCTCGTTGATCTCGTAGCGATTGCGCCGTCCGTTCTTATCCTTGATGACGTATCCCGACTCGATGAGTTCGCCGAGGATCGCGTGGACCCGCCGCTCGGTCAACCCCACGGCCGTGGCGACGTCGCGCAGCCGAATCTGGGGGTCCTGGGCGACGCAGAGCAGAACCCGACCGTGCTTGGTGAGAAAACTCCAGTCCGACGTCGTGCCGACGGATGCTGATACCTGAACTTCATTTCTAGTCATCTATTTCTAGTGTACCATGGCGAAAACGGTCCCGCGCTCTACCCCGCACACCCCAGCTGCACGATGACCCGCGAGACACGCTGGCAAACTTCGTAGTGCCATGGCACGACGAGCGCCACTCGAACGGTGTGGCGCCACGGTCGTCCCAGAGTTGGACCGCCCTCGGCGTCGGCGACGATCGACTGCGGCCGCCCGAGGCGAGGAAGCCTCGTGAAGGGTCGCGCACGAAAGAGGAATGCCATGGAGAACTCGTCAATGCAGCGCCGGATCAGTCGAATCCTTCAATGGGTGGGCGACGTCACGTCGCGCTCCGGCGCGGCGGCGATCGTCACGATCGTCATCCTGGGATTCCTCGTGACGCTGTCGCTGGCCGGATTCCCAGGGCGATGGCAGACGGGATTCACCACCGTCGTCGAATCCATCACGTTGGTGATGTTGTTCGTGATCCAACACACCCAGTCCCGTCACCAGATCGCGCTGCAGTTGAAGCTCGACGAGTTGATCCGCACGTCGCCCGAGGCCGACGATCACCTCGTGCACATCGAATTCGCCGACGACACCGAGCTCATCAATCGTGAACGGGGTCAGATCGCGCACCACGAGTTCGTACGCGAACCGATTATGGAGCCGACCGACACCGAAGCGTTGGACGAGGACACTCACTAACAATGCCGACTCCACGCGGCACCGGAGCACTCTACGAATCTGTGCGGTTCGAGTGGTGGCTCGTGGCGACGGCGCAGCACGTGAAGTCGAGGGCGAACCTCCCCGCGACGAACTAGTCGGTCTCGATCTCCTCGCGACTGATGCCGAGAAAGTACAACACGGCGTCCAGGTAGGGAACCGATAACGCGGCGTCGGCGTGCTCGCGCACGACGGGCTTCGCGTTGAAGGCGATGCCTAGACCGGCCACCGAGAGCATGTCGATGTCGTTGGCGCCGTCACCCACGGCCACCGTCTGTTCGAGCGGGACACCCACCTCGGCCGCAAAGTGCTGGAGAGCCCGGGCCTTGCCGGCGCGGTCCACGATCGGCGCGGCCAGGCGCCCCGTCAACTTCGCGTCGCGGATCTCGAGGTGGTTCGCCTCCAGGTAGTGCACGTCGAGCTCGTCCATCAACGGCTGGAGCACCTCGGCGAAGCCGCCCGAGACGACCGCAGCCACGTACCCCAGACGCTGCAGCGTGCGTAGCAGCGTACGCGCCCCCGGGGTGAGCCGAAGTTTCGAGCGCACCTCGTCGAGCACGTCGACCGACAGCCCCTCGAGCAGCGCGACGCGCCGCTGCAGCGACTGGGCGAAGTCCAACTCGCCGGCCATGGCCGAGCGCGTGATGGCCGACACCTCCTCGGCGCGTCCGCACGCGTCGGCCAGCAGGTCGATCACCTCGTCTTGGAGCAGCGTCGAGTCGGCGTCCATCACCACGAGGTGCTTCGCGCGCCGGTGCAGACCGGCGCGCTGGACCGCGAGGTCCAAGCCGTTCTCCTTGGCCACGTCGGTCACCGCACGGCGAAGTGCGCCGTGGTCGGGCCCGCGCACCACGAGCTCGTAGCAGTCCACGGGGTAGGTGGCCAGATGAACTATCCGCTCGCAAGTGGCGTCGGTGCTCGCGATGGCGTGGAACACATCCTCGAGTTGGTGGGCACTGATGAGCGGCGCCAGCAGGGTGATGAGCAGGCGCCGACCCTCGGCGACCTCACTGGCCACGACCGGCTCCACGGTGGCGCTGATGCCCTCGGTGATGATGTGTCGCGCGGCGAGCGCGTCGTAGACGGTCTCGGTGGTAACGGTGTCGTCGGTCGTGATCTCGGCGCACAGCACCAGCGAACCACGGATGGTGATCTGGGCCACGTCGCGCAACTGGCCCCGGTCACTCAGAGCCGCCAGGGCGCCGAACAACTCCGCGCCCACGCCCACGCGGTCCAGACCGCTCACGGTCACCAGATAGGTCGTCGTCATGCCAAGAGCGTAGAGCCTGCCTACGGAACCTCCGGGTCGCGCGGGGTCGACCTGATCACCCGCACCGCCTCCACGTGCTCGTCGTGACGCGCGTCAAAGGACCACAGTCGCGGCAACGCCAGGGCCACCGCACCGACCGAGCCCACACAGGCCAGACCGCCGAAGGTGAGCGAGAAGCGCAGCGAAATCCACGCCGCCATCACCCCCGCGCGGAACTGGCCGGCGGTCGGTCCGAGCGAATACGAGATCATCTCGATCCCGGCCATGCGCCCGCGCACGTCGGGCGGGATGGATTCGTTCCACATCGTGGCGCGAAAGATCCCACTGATCGCGTCGGCGCCGCCGCCCACCACGAGCCCGAGGACCACGATCCACAGTGACGAGGCGTAGCCGAACAGGGCGATGCCGAGTCCCCACAGCGCCGCGGCCGCGATGATGGCACGCCCGTAGTGGTGCACCCGTCGGGTCCAGGGCGACGTGAGAGTCGCCACCAGGGCGCCCGCGGGCAGCGAGAGATAGAGCAGCGAGAGCGCGTAGGTCTCGTGAAACCGGTCCGCCACGAAGGGCAGCATCACCACCGGATAGGCCAGCACCATCGCGAGCAGGTCCACCACGTAGGTGCCAAGCAGGTCGGGTCGCGACCACGCGTAGGCGAGCCCCGAACCCAGGCGCACCCGCTCGCCCGTCGCCTCGATACGCGGCGTGGCGTGCAAGGTGAACAGCAAGCTGAGCGACGCCGCGAAGGTCACCACGTTGGCCAGGTACACCGCCCACGGTCCCACCGCGACCGCGACGAGCCCGCCGAGCGCGGGGCCCACGATCGACGCCGAGGTGTTCGAGATGTTGGCGAGCGCCGCCGCGGCCCGCTGACGATGGTGGGCGACGTAGCCCTGCTTGAGCGCCTCGATGCTCGGACGCTGCAGGCTCGAGACCGCCGCGACCACGATGGCGTCGAGGTAGAGAATCCACACCTGGGGGCGGGTCGCCAACGCGTTCACGAGCAGCATCGCGGTCGTGGCCATGAGGGCCGCCTCCGAGAAGATGATGAGCCGGCGCCGGTTCAGCCGGTCGGCGAGCACGCCCCCGTAGAGGCCGAACACGATGAGCGGCACGAACTCGACGAGGCCGAGTGCGCCGACGTCGAAGGGCGAGTTCGTAAGCCCCTTCAGCTGGAAGGGCACCGTCACGTACGTGGCCTGGCTGCCCAGCGCGGTGACCACGCCGGCGAGGTAGAGACGCCGGTACTGCGCGGACTCGCGCAGTGGGCTCAGATCCAGTCCGAACAGCGCCACGCCTAGGCCGGCCCGCGCTGCCAGCCGTGCTCGGCGCTGTAGTGGCGAAGGACTCGCGCGGGGACGCCGCCCAGCACGACGTGGTCGGGGAAGCTCCCGCGCACCACGGCGCCGGCGGCGACCGTGGTGTTGCGCCCCAGTTGGGTGCCGGGCAGGATCACGACGTTCGCGCCCAGCCAACTGCCCGAGCCGATGCGCACCGCCGCCTCCACCGGGCGCTGCCAGCCCACCGGGGTGTCGGGGTCCTCGTAGGCGTGGTTCTGGTCGGTGATGTACACGTAGGGCCCCGTCTGGATCTCGTCGCCCAGTTCGATCGACCAATGCCCGATGATGTGCGAACCGCGCCCGATGACGCACTTGCGCCCGATCGAGACCACGGGCGTCGAGAGCATCTCCTGGTCCGGACCGATACCCGCAGTGAGACACACGTTCGGCCCGACCAGGGTACCCTCGCCGATTGCCAGGTAGCGCTCGTTGTAGATCACGCCCTGGGGCGCCATGAGCGCCGCCCCGGTGCCGAAGTGGTGGAACTCGCGGGCGTAGGGATCCTCGGGCCCGATGGTCGCGACCTCATTGAGGTAGCGACGGGCCGCGCGCACGCGCGCGCCCAGCGCCTGACGAGCCCGTTGACGAAACCTCACCGGCGTCACGCTACCCTGCGCGCGACCCAGGGCCGCTGTGTAGGGTCGAATGATGGTTCTCAATGTCGCGATCATCGGCGCGGGTTTCGGCGGCATCGGTGCGGGCGTGCGCCTGGAGCGTGCGCGGATCGCCAACGTCGCCATCTTCGAGCGCGCGAGTCAACTGGGCGGCACGTGGCGCGACAACACCTACCCCGGGTGCCGTTGCGACGTGTCGAGCAACCTCTACTCGTTCTCCTTCGCCCCCAACCCCACCTGGACCAATACCTTCAGCTACCAGCCCGAGATCCTGCAGTACCTGGGTGAGGTGACCCGACGCCACCGGATCGACGAGCTCATCCGCTACGACCACGACGTGCGCGAGGTCGCCTACGACGAGCAGGCGCGCCTGTGGACGCTCGACACCAGCCAGGGGACCTACTACGCCCGGGCGGTCATCCTCGCCGTGGGGGCGCTCGCCGAGCCCCGCATGCCCGCGATCGCGGGACTCAACGACTTCGAGGGACAGCTCCTGCACACCGCGCGTTGGGACTCGTCGATCAAACTCAGTGCCGAGCGAGTGGGCGTCATCGGCACCGGGGCGAGCGCCATCCAAGTCATCCCCGAACTCGCCCCGCACGTCGAGCGCCTCGAGGTCTTCCAGCGCACGCCCGCCTGGGTGATCCCGCACCGCGGCCGCGCGGTCAGGACCCGCACGCGACGTCTCTTTCGCCACGTCCCGCTCGTCCAGCGCCTCGCGCGCTACCTCGACTACTGGCGCCGCGAACTGCTGGTGCTGGCCTTCGCCCGCCAGCCAGCGCGCATGGCCAAGGCCGAAGACGAGGCCCGTCAGTTCATCGCGGCGCACATCGAGGACCCCGAGCTGCGCCGCAGGCTCACCCCGGACTACCGAATGGGGTGCAAGCGGGTACTGCTCAGCAACGACTACTACCCCGCCCTGGCGCGGCCCAACGTCGAGGTCGTGAGCGATCCCATCGCCTGGGTGGCCCCGAACGGCATCGTCACCGACGACGGTCGTCTGCACGAACTCGACGTGCTCATCTGCGCCACGGGCTTTCTCGTAACCGACAATCCCGTGTGCGAACGGGTACGCGCGGTTGACGGGCGAACCCTCGCCGAGGCGTTCAACGGCGAGCTCGCCCATTACAAGGGAACGACGTTCCCCGGCTTTCCCAACCTCTTCATGCTGGCCGGGCCCAACACCGGCCTCGGGCACTCCTCGATCATCTTCATGATTGAGAGCCAACTCAACTACGTGGTGCGCGCCCTCGAGCACGCGCTCGCCTCCGATACGCCGGTCGAGCCCACCGCGCGCGCCGCCGCGTCCTGGACCGAGTCGCTGCACGCCAAGTTTCCCCGCACGGTGTGGGGTTCGGGTTGCGCCAGCTGGTATCTCAACGACGCCGGCCGCAACACCACGATCTGGCCCGGCTTCACGTTCGCCTTCCGGCGCGCCACGCGCCACTTCGTCCGCGACGATCATGCACCCACGGGCGAACGCGCGTAGATGACGTGGCGCTCGCCCAGTGTGACGCGACGCCGGGCGAGCGTCGCGGGCGCAGGACTGGCCGCGGCGCTGGCCCTGAGCTCGTGCTCGAGCGCCCCGGCCACGACGGCGACGCTCGTCCCGTGGCTCGCCCTCGCCCCCGTAGCGACGACCACCACCACCACCACCGCGACCCCGCTCGCGCCCGCGGCCCCCTGCACGGCCGACCACCTGCGCGCCACCACGGGTCAGGGCGGCGCCGGACTCGGCCACGAACTCTCGGTCATCGTGATCACCAACACGGGTCCGACGTGTCGCCTGGGCGGCTACCCCGATCTTTACGGCACCACGCCGACTCGGACGCCGGGCATGATGCAGGTCACAAAGTCGGGCACCTACTTCGGCAACCTGATACCCGCCGATCTGGCCCCGCGACAGCGCGGCGAACTGCTCTTGGGCACCGGCGAGGCGTGCCCCGCGCTCAACGAGCCCTCACAGGCCCAGGACCTGGCGAACCAACGTGCCGACACCTACCACGGCGTGACCATCGTCTTGGCTCACGGTGCCGGTTCACTCAGAGTTCCTGGGGTGACCGTGGACGTGGCGTGCGGACTCGATGAGAGTCGACTCGGCGTCCAGGGACCGCAACCGGGCGAGATCACCAATCCCCCGGGCAGCCCCCAGACACTCCAGGCGAACGTTACGCTGCCCCTCAGCACCGACTCGGCGACCACGTTGCGCTACGTGGTCGCCCTGCACAACCCAAGTCGCACCACCGTCACCTGGAGCCACTGTCCCAACTACACCGAGACGATTCTCACGACGCCGGAGGTGGGCGGCTCCCAGCGGTTCTCGCGGACCTACCAACTCAACTGTCGGGCGGCGAAGAGTGTGCGTCCCGGTCGCACCGAGACCTTCGTCATGCAGTTCCCGATCGGCGCGGCCCGCAAATCGTCACAGGCGAAGTTCGCCTGGCAACTCGACACCGGGAACGGCCCCTACGCGGGACACGCCCTGCTCGTGTTCGCCGCGCACTGAGGCGCCGCCCTACAGGGCGGCGCGAAGCGAGAGCGCGAGTTCGCGGCGCCGCTCGAGCGAAACCCAGTCCTCGGGAGGGCCCTGAAGGTAGCCGAACATCCGTGGACCGCGGAACTCCTCGGGCATCGACGCGTCGCGCGGCACCACGTGGACGTGCAGGTGTGCGAAGCCGGGTGCCTCCGCGAACATCGCCACGTAAGTCTTGGCGCAACCCACCACCGCACACAGGGCCCTTGACGCGTCGCGCACCAGCGGGCCGAGCGACGCGGCCTCGAGCTCGGTCGTCTCGTGCATCGACTCGATGTGGCGCTGAGCCACGATCACGAGCCAACCCGGCAGTGCCGAATTGAACGCGTGCGCCACCCTCCAGCCGTCACGAACCCAGATGGCCCGTTCGGGTTGAGAAGGATCGAGAGTGCGCCCCTCATCACACGAGTAACAGCCCGCTGCCAAATCCGTCACGCTCCCCAGTCTCGCAGCACCCGAGGGGCCGCGGACCCGATCCCTAGTCCAGCGTGATTGGCGCGTCGACGTCGATCTCGTCGCCCGTGCCAACTACGTCGGGCAACAGCGCGTTCGCGAGGTGCTCGCGCACGCGTCCGTCGATCTCGGCCATCAACTGGGGGTTCTCGCGCAGGAACGTCTTGACGTTCTCACGACCCTGACCCATCTGCTCACCCTCGTAAGTGAACCAGGCACCGGCCTTCTTCACGAAGCCGAGCTCCACCGCGACGTCGAGCACCGAACCCTCGCGACTGATGCCCTGGCCGTACATGATGTCGAACTCGGCCTGCTTGAAGGGCGCGGCGCACTTGTTCTTCACGACCTTCACGCGAGTGCGGTTGCCCACGACCTCGGTGCCGTCCTTGATCGACTCGATGCGCCGGATGTCGAGGCGCACCGAGGAGTAGAACTTGAGCGCCCGACCACCGGGCGTGACTTCGGGCGAATTGTGCACCACCACGCCATCAACAAGATAGTTGTGCGAACCCTCAACCTCAATGTCAAACTTTCGCATCGATCGAGTGGGAGGCTTCCTGTGGATGTCGATCACGGGCATGGCAACGAGCTCATGCCTCACTGGCCCGATCACCGGCGTCACTTCAAACTTCCCGCGGAAGCGGGGGAGCAACTTGTACTCCATGCTTGGATGAACATAAGGCGCAATGAGTGCCTGAAACTTCGCAGACTCGGATGTCGAAAATTGAAGTACCGCTCTGCCCAGGACGCCGCGATCCGACAGAGTTGCGTGCAAACCCCAGGTGTCAGCGAGGTACTCGGCTACACGAGTACGCGTGGCAGGCTCCATCGCCTCAACACCAATCTCCACTCGTCCACTCCCACCCTGAGTTCGCTCCTGTACGCCCTTTGATCTAACGGTAAAGCACGCGTCGTCCATGTACCACAATGCCAATGACAACGGTGTAAGACCCTTGAGGAAGTCGTCGCTGTAGGCCTTCTTACCCTTGACGTAGACCGAGCGGCGCAAATCCGCCAACTCTGCCAGTGGCTGAAAGTCGTACACGACCACACCATCTTCGCGAATATGCCTAGTTCCCTTCACATTCTCGAACAGCGAGGCCTTCCAATCGGCATACGTCAGTTGCTTTGCACCGTGGGAGTAACGAAACCGCGCCCCATGCCCACTCTTTGTAGGAGAGATCGCACCGTCTCCCATGAGAGTTCCCTTAAGCGCTTGCATCTGAAACTCTGACAGGTAGTGCGGTAGGGCTTGTAGCACGCTCTCGCCCACAACCAGTTTCCCTGCCTCCTTCCAGCCGCTCGGAGTTCGGATGAGATGGTTGGGCGTAGCGGCGAACTGGGCGCGCCCGTTGCCCTTCGGCTTCGCCACAGTTACTTGAAGAAACTCATCCGCACGACCATTGTCAAACCAACTGATGACCTTCTTCGGGACGACCGCTCCCAGCTTGGAATCGTAAGAAAGCACTTCGACAGGAAGACGCTGATTAACAATCTTGCCGATCTTCTCAGTCGATCCATCAGCCAGAACAACTCGCGTCCCGTAAGAGAAGCAGCCGTACATCACGCCGATCTTCTCGCGCAGCTGGTTGATAAAGAGCGCGATGGTGTTGGACTTCGACAACCCGCCGGTCAGCTTGCGCAGGGCCTGGCTCATGAGACGCGCCTGCAGCCCGACGTGCGAGTCGCCCATGTCGCCCTCGATCTCGGCGCGTGGGGTCAGGGCCGCGACCGAGTCGACCACGATCACGTCGAGCGCGCCGGAGCGGATCAGCATGTCGGCGATCTCGAGTGCCTGCTCGCCGGTGTCGGGTTGACTGATGAGCAGGTCGTCGACGTTCACGCCGATGGCACGTGCGTAGACCGGGTCCATGGCGTGCTCGGCGTCGATGTACGCGCACACGCCCCCATTGCGCTGGGCCTCGGCGACCACGTGCATCGCCAGAGTGGACTTGCCCGACGATTCGGGACCGTAGAGCTCGACGATGCGTCCCCGCGGAAGCCCGCCGATGCCGAGCGCCATGTCCAGCGCCAGCGCGCCGGTTGAGATCGATTCGATGTTCATATGCAGGTTCTCGCCCATGCGCATGATCGAGCCCTTGCCGAACTGCTTCTCGATCTGGCCCAGCGCAGCCTCGAGGGCCTTGGCACGGTCGTCGGTTGCCATTACGTTCTCCTTGGTCTTTGTCATCCGAGGCACGCTACGTACCCAGTGTGACATCGGTCGGGCTGCGCCCGCCTTTCACGGTACTACGAACAGGTGTTCGTAGTAGGGATTTTGAACCTCCGTCCCCCACGGGCGTGCACGACAGTGTTTTCGTTGATCAAGACCCAAATCCTCTAGTCGATCAGGGCCTGGTACACGAGCTGTTGCAACTCGCGACGAATCGGGTAAGTCCCGCTCGGCAGCAACTGGGTGTAGAAGCCCACGTACAGGTCCTCGTACGGATCGACCCAGAAGGCCGTGGACGCCGCACCGCCCCAGCCGAAGGTGCCCTCGGAGAAGAGGCTCTTGTTCTCCCGCCGGTCGCCCACCACCGAGAAACCCAGGCCGAAGCCGACGCCACTGTAGTCAACCTCGGCGAACGAGTCGGTGGCGACACTCGCCAGGTCGGCGTCGCCCGGGAGATGGTTGGTGACCATGAGCTCGAGCGTGCGACTCGACACGAAACGCACACCATCGAGCTCGCCCCCACGCGCCAGCATGGTCATGAAGCGCTCGTAGTCGTGCGCCGTGGCGACCAGGCCGCCGCCCGCCCCCATGACCCTCGGCACGCGGGTCGCCGCGCGCGCGAGGTCGGGCATCGGGACCGAGTCCGCATTCTTGGGCACGTAGAGCATCGCCAACCGGTCCAGTTTTTCCTCGGGGCAGTACCAGTCCGTGTCGTACATTGCGAGCGGGTCGAGCAGGCGCTCGCGAAAGAATTCGTCGAGGCGCTGGCCGCTCCACAGTTCAATCAACCGGCCCAGCACGTCGGTCGCCACCGAGTAGTTCCACCGGCTCCCGGGTTGAAACAGCAGCGGGCTCGAGCACCAGTCGTGGACCGCCTGGGCGAGGTCGGCGCCGCGCGCGAAGCCGAAATCGTAGCCCTTAGCGCGATAGATGGCGTCGACCGGATGCGCGTACTGGAATCCGTAGGTGAGCCCGCTCATGTGGGTGAGCAGGTGGTGCACCCGCACGGGTTCGACCGCTCCGGTGGTCTGGTAATTCGTGGGCGTGCCCCCGGCGAAGACCCGTGGTTCGCGCAACTCCTCGATCCAGCGTCCCACGTCATCGTTCAGGTCGAAGAGGCCCTCTTCGTAGAGCATCATGACGGCGATCGAGGTCAGCGGCTTGGTCATCGAGAAGATGCGCCAGATCGTGTCGTCGCTCACGACGAGTCCCCGCTCGCGGTCGCGGTAGCCACCACCACCACGCCAGACCAGCGCGCCGCCACGCGAGACGGTGGCGAGCCAGCCGGGTAGACGGCCATCGGCCACGTAAGCGTCAAAGTGCGACTGCACGCGCGCCAGGCGCGCCGGATCGAACCCCGCCACGCGGGGATCCCCACGAATTTCCAGCGTCATGCCCACCTCCGGTGACTACCCACGACACTACGTGGACGCGGGCACTCCAATGAGTCGATCGAGCTCGCGCCGCAGCGCGTCCAGCGCGCTGATCGCGCTGTAGGCGCGCACCCGGGGTCGGTCGCCGGGTAGTTGCAGCGCCACGTGGTGGAGGTGCTCGCGCACCGCGATGCCGACGAACACGGTGCCCACGGGCTGACCCTCCTGTTCGGCCGGCCCCGCCACGCCCGTCACGCCCACGCCCACGTCAGCGTTGAGCAGGCGGCGCACGCCGGCGGCCATGGCCTCGGCGGCCGCGCCACTGACGACCGGACCCCTTGGCACGCCCAACAGGTCGAACTTGACGTCCGAGGCGTAGCTGGTCACGCTGCCGCGAAACCACTGCGACGCCCCGTCGATGTTGACCAGTCGACTGGCGATCAGGCCGCCGGTGACCGACTCGGCCACAGCCAGGGTCCACCCGCGCGCCAAGAGCCGTCGAGCGATGGCGTCCTCCATCGTCTCCTCGTCGACACCAAAGATGATGTCGCCGAGGCGCTCGTTGATGACCGTGCGGATGACGCGCTCCTCCTCGGTCAACAACGCCTCGGCGTGTGCCAGGTCGTCGCCGCGTGCGGTGAGACGGACCTTGATGCCCTCGATGCCCGACGCGAGGAAGGCGATGGTCATGCGGTCGTTGTCGGCCAGCGCGTCGAATCGATCCGCCACCGCTTCGGCGAGACTCGACTCGCTCGCCCCCCAGGTGCGAAGCACCCGGCTCGCGATCACCGCCGAACGACCGGCGGCGCGTTCGCGGGCTAACAGGTCGGGCAGGATCGCGCGCTCGAACATCTCGATCATCTCGTAGGGGACGCCCGGCACCGCGTAGACGACCTTTTGACCCACGGGGCAGATCAACCCTGGCGCGGTCCCGCGCACCTGGGGGATCACCTGGGCCCCGCGCGGAACGTCAGCCTGGGCGAGGTTGTTCGCGGGCATGACGCGCCCGCGGCTCCGGAACATCGCCTCGATCGTCGTCACCAGCGCTTCGTCACGCTCCAGGGGCACGTTCATAACCTCAGCGAGCGCCGCTCGGGTGATGTCGTCCTGGGTTGGGCCAAGGCCCCCGCACACGATCACCGCGTCCGAGCGAGCGAGCGCCGTACGAAACGCCAGCACGATGCGCTCGTGGTTGTCACCGACGTGCTGATGGAAGTGCGAGGCGATGCCGTTGGCGGCCAACTGCTCGCCGAGCCACTGCGAGTTCGTATCGGGGATCTGACCCAACAGCAACTCCGAGCCGACCGCGACGATCTCAACTCGCACGGGGCCGCGCCTTCTTGCCGTCGCGGTAGTACTGCCATCCCGTGTACACGGTCATCACGGCGGCGATCCAGATGGTCACTGCTCCGATCCAAGTGTGGTGCCCCGTGAGCGGCAGCACGCAGAACGCAATGGCCAAGTCCTGCACGAAGGTCTTCCACTTGGCGAGTTGGCTCGCGGGTATCGAGATTCCCCGCTTGGCGGCGCGCGAACGGTAGACGCTCATCCACACCTCGCGCAGCGTGATGATGAGGGCCGGTGCCACGAACTCCTTCAGGCCGTGGGGCCGCGAGATCACGATGGCGTAGAGCGCGCCCAGCACGATGACCTTGTCCGCGAGCGGATCGAGGAAGGCACCCGAGGTCGTCGTACCGTGGCGGCGCGCCACGATGCCGTCGAAGTAGTCCGATGCCGCCGCGAGAAGCCCCACGAACGTGGTCCACCAGGAGATGCGGTGCACGATGATCATGTAGATGAACACGGGGGCCACCAGCAGGCGAAACGCCGTCATCAGGTTCGCTGGGGTCAACAGGGCGCTCTCACCGTACGTCTTCTGTTCGGTGCTCATATCGCCACTGCCTCCAGATCCGTTCCGTGACTCGCCACAATCTCGCACTCGACCAATGCTCCCACGGCCAGTGACGGGTCCACCATCACGACACCGTCGATCTCGGGGCACTCTCGCACACTACGAGCCACCCCTGGCGCGTCGATCAAGAGGCGCTGACGCGTGCCGACCAGCGCGTCGCGCCGATGCGCCGTGATGTCATCTTGGATCTCGCTCACCTCGCGCAGGCGCTCAAGCGCCAACTCGTGAGGCACCTGTCCATCCATCGTCTGCGCGGGGGTCCCGTCCTCGGCGGAGAAGGTGAAGAATCCGGCCCAGTCCAGTTGCGCAGCCTCGATGAACTCGATCAGCGCGCGCTGGTCCTCCTCGGTCTCGCCGGGATACCCGAGGATGAACGATGACCGAAAGGTCGCCTCGGGCTCGCTCGCGCGGATCGCGTCGATGCGCTCGAGAAATCGCTCGGCGTCGCCCCAGCGGCGCATCGCGCGCAACATCGGCCGCGAGGCGTGCTGGAGCGAGAGGTCGAAGTAGGGCACGCCGGTGCCCAAGATGGTGTCGATCAGGCCGCTGGTCAAGCCCGAGGGGTAGAGGTAGAGCAGCCGCACGCGATCGACCTCGCCCTGGAGAGCCCGGGTGAGCTCGATTAGCGGTTGGGTGCCGCCCTCGTCGAGCACTTCGACCGGCTCGCCGCGCCCGGCGCGGCGTCGGTCGTGACCCCAGCTCGCGAGGTCCTGAGCGATGAGCACCAGTTCGCGCACACCACCATTCGCGAGCGCGCGCGCCTCGGTGAGGATCTCCTCGGTCGAGCGCGAGCGCTGGTCGCCGCGAAACGTGGGAATGGCGCAAAAGCCGCAGCGACGGTCGCAGCCTTCGGCGATCTTGACGTAGGCCCACGGCACGGCGGTACTCGGACGCGGCAGGTTCAACAGGTCGAAGGCGGGCGTCGCGCGCTGACGCAGCGAAACGGCCGTGGCGCTCGGGGGGATCAGGGACTCGCCGAAGCCGGCCACCAGATCCACCTCGGGTAGCGCCCTCGCGAGTTCGTCACCGTAGCGCTCGGCCATGCAGCCGGTGACCACCAGCCGCGCGCCGACGCGGCGCCGTTCGGCCAGATCGAGCACCGTGTCGATTGACTCCTCACGCGCCGCCTCGATGAACGCGCAGGTGTTGGCCACCACGAGGTCCGCGTTCTCGGCCGAGTCGGCCGGCCGATAGCCCTGGGTGTGCAGGAGGCCCGCCAACTTGTCCGAGTCCACGTGGTTCTTGGGGCACCCGAGTGTCTCGATCCAGTACCGCACGAACGTCTCCTCATAACATGGCAACACCGAGCGCACTGCGCTCGGTGTTGGTGGCGGAGAGGGAGGGATTTGAACCCTCGGGCCCGCGTTAACAGGCCGCATTCTTAGCAGGAATGTGGTTTAAACCGAACTCACCCACCTCTCCAGT
>DATKTZ010000033.1:0-2822 GCA_035530815.1 Acidimicrobiales bacterium | reverse complement strand
TGTCCGTGGCCATGAGAAAGTATCCACTGGTGGCCAACTGAGGTCTCCGTTGGTGGCCACGAAAAGTCCCCACTGGTGGCCAGGAGAAGTCCCCGCCCTTCATTGAGTATCCAACCGCAGTGCCCCCTGGCCGGTGACGGTGGTGGTTCCACACCAACCACACCACCGACCAGGAGACACCTCAATGAAATCAGTTAGGGAACGTATGGACATCATTTCTGCTTATCGAGAGGTCGGCTCCTACCACGGGGCGGCCAAGATCTGCTCGACCACGCCCAAGACCGTGAAGCGCGTGGTCGAAGCGGCGCAGCGCAGCGAGCCCCGCCCGCCGCCGATACACAACTACGACGAGGTCACGGACCTCGTCGCTCAACGCGTGGAGAAGACCAAGGGCCGCATCAGCGCCAAGCGGCTCCTGCCCGTCGCGATCGCCGCGGGCTACGTTGGCTCGGACCGCAACTTTCGCCGACTCGTCGCCGACGAGAAGCGCAACTGGCGAACCGATAACCACCGGGGACGTCGACCGGGCGTGTGGGAACCCGGCGACGTGCTCGCCATCGACTGGGGCGCCATTGGCACCCTGCACGTGTTCTGTGCGGTGTTGGCGTGGAGTCGCGTGCGCTTTGTCTACTTCGCCGACAACGAACGATCCGAGACCACCCTCGCGGCCCTCGCCGCGTGCTTCGAGTTCCTGGGCGGGGTGCCCAAGACGGTGTTGGCTGACCGCATGGGGTGTCTGAAAGGTGGCGTCGTCGCGAACGTCGTCATCGCGAGTCCCGACTACGTCCGACTCGCTGTGCACTACGGCTTCGCGGCCGACTTCTGCGAAGCGGCCGACCCCGCTTCCAAGGGACTCGTCGAGAACCTCGTCGGTTACGTGAAGCGCGACCTCATGATCCCAGAGGAGCTCATAGCGCGCGACCTGCGTCGCGCGAACGAGTTGGCCCGCGACTGGATGGAGGAAGTGAACGCGGCCGAGCACTCCGAGATCTGTGCCATCCCCGCCGAACGACTCGCGGTTGAGCTCGAGTTGCTCGGGCCACTGCCGCAACTACGCGCGAGCACGGGCAAGGTGATCTACCGCACGGTCGACAAGCTCAGCTGCGTGCGCTTCGCCTCGGCGCGCTACTCCGTGCCGACTCAGAACATCGGCAAAGTGGTGCAACTGCGCGTCGCTGACGGACGGCTCAGCGTCACCCTGCTCGGCGTGGTGCTGGCCGAACACGCAGTCGTCGTCCCTGGTGAGACCTCGATACTCGACGACCACTACGGCGGACCGCGAGCGAAGCCTCGGCGGGCGCTTCGACCCCGCACCCCCGACGAGGTGGTCTTTTGCACCTACGGCCCGGTGGCCGAAGCCTTCATCAAGGGAGCCGCGGCGACGGGGATGACCTCACTCAAGCGCGACCTCTCGATACTGGTGCTCCTCGAGCGTTCCCACGGTCGCGACGCGGTGCTGCGCGCGCTAGAACGAGCCGTTGAGTTCGGACGCTTTCGCGCCTACGACGTCGAATCGATTCTCTACGCGGGTGACGGTGTGGCCCGACCCACGAGGTCCGGCGACGCACTCATCGTCGAGTTGCCCAACGTCACGGCTCGACCGCTCAGTGACTACCGGGTGGAGGCGACAAGTTGAGTTCGAACGCACCCGCACTGGCCCCCGACCTCGACGCCGCATTGCGACGTCTTCGACTCTCGGCGATACGTCACCTCGCGCCGGAATTACTCGTCACCTCCAAGACCCAGCGCTGGAGTCCCGAGGAGTTCTTGCGCACGCTGCTCGAAGCGGAGATCACCTCGCGCGACGCGAGCAACGCCGCGGCTCGACTCAAGCTCGCGGACTTTCCAGTCGCCAAGACCCTGGAGGAGTTCGACGTTAGCCAGAGCTCGGTCCCGCGAGCGACGTTCGACTACCTCGCCAGTCTCGAGTGGATTCGCGGCACGGAGAACCTCTGTCTCGTCGGGCCGGCGGGCACCGGCAAGAGCCACCTGTTGGTGGCCCTCGGCCACGCGGCGGTCGCGGCGGGTTACAAGGTGCGCTACTTCTCGGCCCCCGCTCTCATCGAGACCCTCTACCGAGGACTCGCCGACAACTCGGTCGGCAAGGTGATCGACCAGGTGCTGCGCGCGGACCTGATCCTGATTGATGAGATTGGCTTCGCGCCGATGGACGACACCGGGGCCCAGCTGTTCTTCCGTCTCATCGCGGCCGCATACGAGCACCGGGCCCTTGGCGTCGCGTCGCACTGGCCCTTTGAGGAGTGGGGCAGGTTCTTGCCAGAGCACAACACCGCGGTCAGCCTGCTCGATCGACTCGTCCACCACGGCGTCGTGGTCGTCACGAGCGGGGAGTCGTTCCGGATGAAAGAGGCCCGAGCAAGAGGAGGTCAGTTTTCGCCACAAAAGAAGTAATCAACACCTGAAGGGCTGGGACTTTTCCTGGCCATGAGCGGGTACTAGGAATTGGCCATTGACAACTATTCGACTACTTAGTGACGGCGGGTTCAACTTTCCAGTGCGATGCGCAGGCCTCGTGATCCTAATTTTGATTGATATTGCGACCACAACCGCTAAAGATTCGATGACCGAGATTGAAGAGCTGCGAAGGAGTACCAAATAGCGAGGCCCCTCAATTCGTCTTGGCGAACTTGCTGGGGTCGGCATCAAACTGCGTCGCGCACGACAATGAGCAGAACCAAACGTCGCGGCCTTCGTGGACCCGATGGGCGGCCGCGGTTGCGGGATCAACCGTCATGCCGCAAACCGGATCGATGGTGGGTCCCTTTTCGCTGTGGTGTATATCTTCCATGGTTTTCACTTCA
>DATKTZ010000032.1:0-74531 GCA_035530815.1 Acidimicrobiales bacterium | reverse complement strand
GAAGAGCCAGTTGAACAGGCTCGTGCGGGCCGAACCTACGTGGAAGAAGCCCGTGGGCGACGGGGCGAAGCGGACTCGGGGTCCGGACATGAACTAACCCTCGATCGAGATGGCGCCGTTGGGGCAACTCGCGACCGCTTCGCGCACCCGCTCGTCGAACTCCGGACCGGGGTTGTCGTTCAAGACGTACATGTAGCCGTCGTCGCGAACCTCGAAGATCTCCGGGGCAATGCCCATGCACACCGCATTGGAGGTGCACAGGTCGTAGTCAACCTTGATCTTCATCGAAACTCCTTGGTCTTTTTCGCCATCGTAGTTGGCCCGTACTCGCCGAGCGCCGCTCGCGCGTGCCTACACTGATCGACGTCACGAAAGGAATCGCCATGAACAAACGCACGCTGGGATCGCTGCAGGTCTCCGAGGTCGGAGTCGGGTGCAACAACTTCGGTCGTCGCCTCGACCAGGAAGCCACGAGCGAGGTGGTGCTCGCAGCGCTCGAGGTGGGCATCAACTTCTTCGACACCGCCGACATCTACGGCGATACCCAGTCCGAGGTACTGCTCGGGCGTGCGCTGGGCGCTCGGCGCGATGAGGTGGTCATCGCCACCAAGTTCGGCATGCCCATCGACGACACCCACTTCGGCGCGCGCCCCGAGTACGTGCGTAGCGCGTGCGAGGACTCACTGCGTCGACTCGGCACCGACCGCATCGACCTGTACCAACTGCACTTCCCCGACGACACCGTGCCGATCGCCGACACGATCGGCGCGCTGCACGAGTTGATCGCTCAGGGCAAGGTCCGCGAGATCGGCTGTTCGAACTTGAGCGCCGCCCAGCTGCGCGAGGCCAAGCTCGCCGCCGGCGACGGTCCCGCGTTCGTCTCGGTGCAGAACCAGTACTCGTTGCTCGCGCGCGACCCCGAGCGCGACGGCGTGCTCGAGGCATGTGACGAGCTGTCGATGGCCTTTCTCCCCTTCTACCCGCTGGCCAACGGACTGCTCACGGGCAAGGTCCGCCCCGGCGAGCCCATCGAGGAGGGGACGCGCCTCGCCACGATGGCGCCCGAGCGCAGTCTCCACTGGCTGAGCGACGAGATCCAGGGACGCGTCGCGACGCTGCTCACCTACGCCGAGCAGATCAACACCCCCATCCTCACCCTGGCCTTCTCCTGGCTGCTCAGTCACCGCCAGGTCGCCTCGGTCATCGCGGGCGCCTCGAACCCGGACCAGGTGCGCGCCAACGCGTCCGCGGTGAGCCAACTTCCCGTCGAGGTGCTCGAGCGGCTGAACGAGTTGACGGTCCAAGGATGAACAGCGAAGCGCCCCCGCCTCTCGGGCGGGGGCGCTTCGCTGTTCCCTGCGACGGGGCCTAGGACGTCTTGACCGAGGCGACGATCTTGGTGAGCGTGTCCTTGGCGTCACCGAAGATGAGCGTCGTCTTGGGATTGTAGAGCAGCTCGTTCTCGATGCCGGCGAATCCCGGGCGCATCGAGCGCTTCAGGAAGAGCACGTTCTCGGCCAGGTCCGCGTTGATGATCGGCATGCCGTAGATGGGCGAGCTCTTGTCGTCCTTCGCCGCCGGGTTCACCGTGTCGTTGGCGCCCACCACGAGGGCCACGTCGGCGGTCTGCAGCTCCGAGTTCGCCTCGTCCATCTCGAGCAACTGCTCGTAGGGGACGTTCGCCTCGGCGAGCAGCACGTTCATGTGCCCCGGCATGCGGCCCGCGACCGGGTGGATGGCGAAGAAGACCTCGATGCCCTTGGATTCGAGCTCGTCAGCCAGTTCGCGCACGATGTGCTGGGCCTGGGCCACCGCGAGGCCGTAGCCCGGGATGATCACCACGCGGCTCGCGTAGCTCATCAGCACCGCGGCGTCCTCGGGCGAGCCCGAGCGCACGCTGCGCCCGTCGGCACGCGCCGCGTCACCGCTGGCGGTGACCACCGAACCGAAGGCCGAGAACAGGATGTTCGGCAGGCTGCGACCCATGGCCGCGCTCATGAGGCGCGTCAGTAGCAGACCCGAGGCGCCCACCAGGGTGCCGGCCACGATCAACAGGTTCGATCCCAACGTGAAGCCCGACGCCGCCACGGCGAGGCCGGTGAACGAGTTGAGCAGCGAGATCAGCACCGGCACGTCCGCACCACCAATCGGCAGCACGAACGCGATGCCCAGCACGAAGGACAAGATCAGCAGCACCCACAGCAGCGTCGTCGAGGAGTTCACCAAGATGGTCACGATGAGCGCGAGCGAGACCACGCCGACCACGCCGTTGAGCACCTGCTGGCCGGGATAGGTCACCGGGCGCCCCGTCATCAGCTCCTGCAACTTCGCGAACGCGATGGCCGAACCCGAGAACGAGACCGTACCGATGAGCACGCCGAGCAGCACCTCCAGGGTTACGTAGGTGGCCGGATGGGTCGACTTGATGTGGATGAACTCGGTGATCGAGACGAGGCTCGCGGCACCGCCGCCCACACCGTTGAAGATCGCCACCAACTGGGGCATCGCGGTCATCTTCACGAAGCGCGCCACCGGCACGGCCACGATCAACCCGATGAACATCGCGAGCAGGATGAGCGGCACGTGATAGAGCGCGTGCCCGTCCACGTAGCGGAAGAACGTCGCCACCACCGCGAGCAACATGCCCGCCGCGGCGACCAGGTTCCCCTTGCGCGCGTGCTTGGGACTGCCGAGGCCCTTCAGGGCGACCAGGAACGAGATTGCCGAGACCAGGTAGATCAGGTCAATGGTTGTTTCGCGACTCACTGGGCCACCTCATCCTTCTTGGCCGCGGGCGCCTTGGGTGCCTTGGCCTTGAACATCTCGAGCATGCGGTCGGTGACCACGAAACCACCCACGACGTTGAGTGTGCCGAGGATCACCGCGAGAAAGCCCAGAACCTCTTCGAGGTTCGTGGTCGCCGAGCCGAGGATCAGCATCGAGCCGACCACGATGACGCCGTGAATGGCGTTCGAGCCACTCATGAGGGGGGTGTGCAGGATGCTCGGCACCTTGGCGATGATCTCCATACCGACGAAACTCGTCAGTATGAAGACGGTGGCGTACTGCAACAGGACGTTACCCATTAGGCGTTCTCCTTCACTTCGGGGGTAATGGCGACGTGGGCCACGCCGAGCGCCTCGGCCGTGGGAGCGTGGTTGATCTGACCGTCGCGCGCGACGGTCACCCCGATCACCACCTCATCGTTCCAGTCGGGGTGCAGCGCACCCTTGTCGCCGAACAGCGCCAGGAGCTTCAAGACGTTGTTGGCGAACATGAAGCTGGCGTGCGCACCCATCTGCGCGGGCGGGTTCGAGAGCCCCACCACACGCACGCCGTGGTGCTCGACCACCTCGCCGGCCTTGGTCAACTCGCAGTTGCCACCCCCGTCAGCGGCCATGTCGATTACGAGCGAGCCCTCGCCCATGGCCTCGACCATGGCTCCGGTCAGCAGGATCGGTGCCTTGCGACCCGGCACGGCCGCGGTCGTGATGACGATGTCGGCGTTGGCGACCTCACTGACCAGGGCGGCCTGCTGCTGGGCCCGCTCCTCCTCGGTCAACTCACGCGCGTAGCCGCCCGCCGCGTCGGCGGTCACGCCGAGCTTCACGAAGACCGCGCCGGCCGACTCGGCCTCCTCCTTGGCGGCCGAGCGCACGTCGTAGGCACGAACCTTCGCGCCCAGTCGCTTGGCGGTCGCGATGGCCTGCAGGCCCGCGACACCCACGCCCATGACCAGCACCTTGGCCGGGCGGATGGTGCCCGCGGCGGTCGTGAGCAGGGGAAAGAACCGGTCGAAGTACGTTGCTCCGGCTAACGCGGCGCGGTAGCCCGACACCGTCGCCTGCGAGGAGAGCGCGTCCATGTACTGCGCGCGCGAGATGCGCGGGAGCAGGTCGAAGGAGAGAATCGTGACGCGCCGCTCGTTCATCACCTTCACCACGTCGGTGGCGAGCAGCGGCGAGAGGAATGAGAGGTGCACCGATCCTTCGGGCAGTCGGGCCGCCTCGTCGAGCGTTGGCGGGTTTACGCGCAGGTTCACCTCGCCCGAGGGCGCGTCAACAACCGCCGCCCCAACGGCCTTATAGGCCTCGTCGCTGAAGTGGGCTTTTACACCCGCCCCCCGTTCCACCAGCACGTTCCAACCGTCGCTGACGAGGAATTTTACGGCGTCGGGCGTGAGCGCGACCCGCGTTTCTCCCTCGCGCGACTCCTTAAAGAGCGCAATATTCATAGACACTTTCTAGCAGCCCGCTCCATACCCCCATTTAGGGACGAATGTCAGTGATTTGACTATGAATTCGAAAGACGAGTCTGAACGTCGAGAAAGCGCACGATCTGCTCGGCCACCTCGTGGGGCGCCTCGAGGGGCAGCCAGTGACCGTAGTCCTCGACGCGCACGTAGGTGAACCCACGCGCGCAGTACTCGCGCGAGTTGATCATCTGGGCCTCGGTGAGTGCGTGGTCGCCGCTCGACCAGACGCCCATGGCCGGCACTTCAATCGTCGGCAGCACCGGTGCCTCACTAACGAAGGATGCGGGCGGGAGGTTCGCGCGATACCACAGCAGGTGCGTGGTCATCTGGCCGTCGCGTTCGAGTTCGACGATGATCTCGTCAACCTTGGGATGGCCGAGCCAACGGCGCATCGCCTCGTAGTCGTTCTTGCGCAAGAAGGCCTCGCCGAGCCCCTCGTGCGCGAACAAGAGCGTGTACCAGCTCTTGATCTGCTGATCGAGCCCGGCCGAGCGGAACGACGTGGGATGGCCCACCGAGAGCGCCACGACCGCGTCGACGCGCGCACCCAGGTAGGCGGCGCTGGCCCAGGCCAGGTTCGCCCCCCAGTCGTGGCCGATCAAGCTCACGCGTTCGACGCCCAGCGCGTCGATCACCGCTGCCACGTCGCTGATCAGGTGGTGCATCGCGTAAGCGGAGGTCGCCGCGGGCTTGGAGCTCAACCCGCATCCGCGCAGATCCACCGTCGCGACCCGGTAGCCCGCGACTACCAGATCCGGGACCATCTCATCCCACAGCGCCGCGGTGTCCGGCCAGCCGTGCAACAGCAAGAGGGTCGGACCCTCGCCGCGCACCCAGTACGCGAGCTCGACCTCCCCGTTGGCAACCATCGCGGGACTCACCCTGGTGACCGTACACCGGGTAGAAAGGATCCATGGAACTCTTTCGACTGGCCGTCACGTCACGGGTCGGGCGCTGGGGCGTGGAGGGCACCGCGGAGGGACTCACGCGCGTCTACATGCCCACCGAGCGCTTTCACACCACCCCCGACGCGCCGTCGCCGCTACGCGACGCCGCCGCCCAGTTGGGCGAGTACTTCGCCGGCACCCGGCGCCACTTCGAACTCTCGCTGGGCGACGTGGCGGCGACCAATTTCCAGCGCGACGTCTGGTCCGCGCTGCGCGCCATTCCCTACGGCGAGGTGCGCACCTACGCGCAGGTCGCCGACCAGGTGCGCCGTCCCCGGGCGATGCGCGCGGTGGGCAACGCGAATCACGCGAACCCGTGGCCGGTGGTGGTGCCGTGCCACCGCGTCGTCGCACGCCACGGTCTGGGCGGCTACGGCGGCGGCCCTGAGGTCAAGCGGTTCCTCCTCGAGCTCGAGGGCTACCGCGCCTGACCCTCGTCGGGGCCGGGCCGGTGGGCCATCGGCGGCAACGGGAAGCGCCGGATCGGTACCGGCTCGAGGTTGGTACCGCCAAAGGCCGCGTTGTTGAACTGACGAATCGTGCGCCGCGTGACCCAGAAGAGCGCGAGGGCCGAGGGCACCTCGACGAGCCCCGCCACGATGATGCTCTCGAGCAGGTCACCGTGGCGCGCCGTGGTGATGTCAAACCAGGCGTCGACCAACAAGAGCGTGCCCGAGACGCTCGCGAACAGGATCAGCACCGCTCGATGGCGCCACGCCGCCCACGCGCAGGCCAGCAACATGACCACCTGGCCGGCGTCGAGACCCACCCACGCGAGGTCCCAGTGGTTGGCCACGTAGGTTCGCGGCAATCGCAACCCGAGATAGACCGTCCACGTCGTCTCGACCAGGGCCGCGATGGTCAGCGCACTGAGCAGCGGATCAGGCACGAGGTGGGAGCGAAATCGTGCCACGGCGCTAGCGGAGGACGGGTACCGGGCTCGAGAGCGCGTCGTACATCGCGAGGGTGGCGTCCGCGAGCGTCCGTTGCTCGTCGGCCCCGAGCACCGCGAAGCACTCGGCCATGGCGCGCTCGGTGAGCTCCTCGGCGTGGACCTTCTTCTCGGCGAGCCCCTCGCTCGACGGCGGTGCGTCGTCGTCGTGGTAGCCGTGCAGGGCGAACACGGAGGCGTCCTGGAGATAGCAGGCCTCGCTCGCGCTGAGACCCGCCTCGGCCACCGCATCGATGTGCACGCACCCGCGCAACTCTCGTAGCACGATCGTCCCCAGGTACGCCGCGTGCCAGGGATCCTCGGGCACCGCCACGCGGTGATACCCGTCAAAGAGCAGGTGGCGCCCGGCCGGCACGGCGTCGGCCACCTTGTGCGCGCCGTGGGCGAGGCCCTCGAGCAGATCGACCGATACCGCGCCAAAGGTGCGATCGGCGAACTCGAAGGCGGCTCGGACGTAGCGCTGGGCCGTCTGGGCGGGTTCGGCCCGGTCGAGGGCTTTGGTGTAGATGAGATTGATGGTCCTGGAGTGAAAGAAGTTGAAGGCGCGCTCGACGACGTCGGGCTCGACGTTGCCCAGCACACCCGCACGGCCGAGTCCGTAGAATTCGTAGACGTTCAGCCCCAGCTCGGTGGCGCGCTCGGCGGTGCGCGGGTCGAAGTAGAAGCTCATGCCGAGCGTCTGAATGGGGGTGGCGGTGAGCGTGGCCAGTTCGCGAGGATCCATAGTAAGGACTCTAGGCACCCGTTCGCGCGAGGCGCTGTCCGTCTCGGCGCACGCGCAACTCGATCTTCGAGCCGCGGGGCACCTCGACGAACCGGGCGGAGCCGCCGTGGCGCACCACGATGTCGGTCACGATCGACAGGCCCAGCCCCGTGCCGCCCGACTGGCGGTTGCGCGCGGGATCGGCCCGCACGAAGCGCTCGAAGAAGCGTGCGCTGTCGGCCACGTCGATGCCCTCACCGTCGTCCGCTACCGTCACTACCGCGAGGGGACCCTCGTAGTGCGAGGCGAACGTGAGCTCACTGGTCGCGTAGCGCG
This sequence comes from Acidimicrobiales bacterium, assembly GCA_035530815.1. Taxonomy (GTDB): domain Bacteria; phylum Actinomycetota; class Acidimicrobiia; order Acidimicrobiales; family RAAP-2; genus RAAP-2. The sequence goes on along the minus strand of DATKTZ010000032.1, from coordinate 67,338 downwards.
CGGCGTTGTCGACGACGTTGCGGATCATGCGCTTGAGCATCTTGGGATCGCCCACCACGCGCACCGGCTGGACCGCCGACGTGTCCACGCCCACGTCGCTCATGGCGCGAATGCGCTGGGACTCCTCGTAGAGCAGGTCGTCGAGGTCCACGTCCACGCTCACGCTCTCGATCTGATTCTCGTCGTGGCGCGCGAGCCAGAACAGATCGTCGATGAGACCGTCGAGGCGACGCCCCTCGCGCATGACGGTGTCGGTCACGTCGCTCCAGTTGGTCGTCGCGGGGTCGGCGGCCGCGCGTTCGACCGTCGCGAGCAGCGTGGTGAGGGGGCTGCGCAACTCGTGGCTGGCGTTGGAGACGAACTCCTGTTGGAACTTCGACGCCGCCTCCAGCCGATCGAGCATCGCGTTCACCGTGCGGGCCATGCGAGCGATCTCGTCGTCACCCCCGGTGAGCGGCACCCGCTCGCTCAGATCACGACCCGCGATGGCGTCGACCCGGCGTCGAATCGCCTCGACCGGGGCCAGGGCCAGTCCGATGCCGAGGTAGATGAGCCCACCCGCCAACAGCAACAGCAGTGGGAACGAAATGGCCACGCTCGCGAGCAGCACGCCCACGCTGTGCGAGATGGACGCGCCGTACACGAAGGCGAAGATGAGTCCCGATCCGCGGCTCGTCTGCACGGTCTGGACCTGACCCTCACTGAGCTGGGAGATGTCCACGGCGCTGCTGACCGGATGCAGTTGGCGAAGTGAGAAGCCGGTGCGCGAGGTGACGTCACCGTAGGCGACCGCGAGCACCGGTGCCGACGCGATGGCTGAGCTGGCCGCCCAGACTTGATTGCCCTGGGCGTTGGTGACCTGGACCACGACGTTGCCGTGCATCGGCAGCTGGGCCACGTGGTCGGCGGGCAGCGTGGCGACCGCGAGGTAGTCCTGGGTCTGGAGCATGATCTCTTGAACCTGGGTGGTGGCGCTGTTGACCAGCGAGCGATGCACGAAGTTGACTAGAGCCACGCCGGTGAAGGCCAGCACCGCGGCGATCGACACCACGAAGAACAACGTGAGGCGCGCGCGTATCGACAACTGGCGCTGGGGACTCATCAGTCCTCGCGCACGCTGTAACCAACTCCGCGGACAGTGCGGATTATTGAGGGTCGGTCGGCGACGTCGATCTTGCGACGCAGGTAACCGATGTACACCTCGACGATATTCGGGTCACCGTCGAAGCCGCCACCCCACACGGCCTCGAGGATGTCACTCTTGGCGATCGAGACGCCCGTGTGATTCATCAAGTACTCCAGCAGCGCGAACTCACGCGGCGTCAGGGTGATGTTGCGGCCGTAGGAGACCACGTGGCGGCTGAGCGGGTCCAGGGTGACCGGTCCCACCACGAGTGGCTGGGGCCGCTCGCGCTCGTGGCGACGCAACAGGGCGTTGATCCGCGCGATCAAGATCGAGCGCTCGAACGGCTTGCGCAAGAAGTCGTCGGCGCCAACCTCGAGGCCCTCGACCTCGTCGAGCTCGCCATCCTTCGCGGTCAACATCAACAGCGGCGTATGGATGCCGGCGTCGCGTAGGTCGAGGCACACGCTGAAGCCGTTGCGCCGCGGCAGCATGATGTCGAGCATGATCACGTCGTAGTCGCCGTTGAGCGCCTCGAGGTAGCCCGACTCGCCGTCGAAGCGCTGTTCAACGTCGAAGCCTTCGTCGCCGAGCAAGTCGGCCACCGCCTTGGCCAGGTCGTGGTCGTCCTCGATGACGAGCACCCGGCGTCGTTCTTCACTCATTTGAGATAAAGGTTACCGTCCGGACCCTCGACGACATCGAGTTTGGTGAGCCCGCGCGGTGCCGGGCCCGTAATTACCGCTCCCGTGGTGAGCTGGAACTCCGAGCCGTGGCAGGGGCAGACCAGCATCTGGTTCTGCGCGTAGTAGCCCACCGTGCACCCGGCGTGGGGACACACCGCGTCGTACGCCTCGAACTGACCCTTGACGGCCTGTACCACGATGCCCGGATCCCCGTTGGAGGGAATTGAGAACCCCGCCGCGTGGCCAATCGGCACATCCTTGGCCGGTCCGAGCAAGGTACCCAGCGCCTTGGCGGGCGTGGTGGTGCTCGCGCCCGAGACCGTCGTGGTGGATCCACCCAGTTGCGTGGTGGCCTCGGGCGGCTTCACGCGACCCAACGCGCGTCCGATGGCGGCTACGCCGCCAGCGGCTACCACGGTGGTCGCGCCCACCATCACCGCCGCCGCGCTGCCCATCACGAGCGCGCGCCGGTCAACCGAATCAATCGAGACCCGGGTCACCAGCGGCGCGCGATCACCCAGCAGCACCGGGCACACGGCCGCTTCGCAGCGCAGTCCCTCACGGGCCGAGCAGCGGCCCCGGTTGAAGTGACCGCAGAGCCGTCGCACCTGGGCGAAGGGTACGGCCACGAGTTCGGGCGCGGGGCCGCCCTCCATCTTCGCGGCGCGCCTCGCGATCCACGAGTCCATCGACAGTCGCGTACCGCCGCCGGCCAGGATGAAGGGCAGCCACGCGAAGAAGAAGACGATGTCGGCGCCCGTGTAGTAGGGCGAGGCGTGAAAGCTCACCGTGAGATAGAGGCTGAACGAGAGCACCGCGCCGCCCACGGCCGCCACGCGCATCCACAGACCCGCGAGCGCGCCGACCCCAATGGCCATCTCGCTCAGCGCGATGATGATCCCGAGCGGTTTGGCGAACTGCACGAGATGGCTGAGCAACAGGTGGATGGGGCTGAGGCGCGCGGCCGCGATCATCTGGGCCTGAATTGAGCTGGGGCTCTGGGCGTTGAAGAAATTGGGGTTGGAGAGCTTCTGGAGCCCCGCAAAGGTGAAGGTCAGCCCGAGAAAGATCCGCAGCGGCAGGAGCGCCCACTCCGACAGCGCCCACGCCCGCACCGGGGCGTTCATCGGCAGGCGACGTTCGGGTGCGCGAACGTGGCGCACCGGGCGGCTGGCTGGCATGGGTCAATGGTGGCACAGTGACCAATGACGGGCGCGACGTGAGTGCGCGGTCCTTAGCAAATATTTATCAAGCGAGTGTGGCCGACTGGTTTCCACCAGAATGGGTAAGTGATAAGCGCCTCGGTCGTCTCCTACGTCCTGTCCGAACTCCAACAGCTCTCGGGGGGCCTGGTCTACGCGCTCGTCGCACTGCTGGTCTTTGGCGAGGCGGCCCTGTTCATCGGCTTCGTGCTGCCCGGCGAAACGTCGGTGATCGTCGCCGGCGTGGTCGCCAGCCAGGGCCACGTCAACATCGACGTGCTGTGCGCGCTGGTCGTCGCGGCGGCCATCGTGGGCGACTCGGTGGGCTACGCCGTCGGACACCGCTACGGCGAGCACCTCTTGCGCCTACCGATCATTCGAAAGCGCGAGGTGGCGCTGCAACGCGCCCTCGAAGGTCTACGCCAACGCGGACCCGTCTACGTCTTCATCGGTCGATTCACGGCCTTCTTGCGAGCGGTGATGCCCGGGCTCGCGGGCATGAGCAAGATGCACTACCGACGCTTCCTGATCGCCAACGCGCTAGGCGGCATCGTCTGGGGTGTGGGCTACGCGCTGCTCGGCTACTTCGCGGGCAGCGCGCTGAGCACGATCGAGAGCTACGCCAGCTGGCTCGGGATCATCTTGTTGATCCTCGTGTTCGCCCTGCTCACCGCGCTGCACTTTCGTCGGCGACGTCGCGAGGCCATCGAAGAGGAGAAGTGGGTCATCGAGCACCACGAGGGACCCGACTCAGCCGAGGACCTTCAGTAGCTCGCCCGCCGACGAGCGCTGCCAGACTCCCTCGCGCCGCTCCAGCAGACCCGCGCGCGCGGCGCTCGGTCCGCGACCTCGAACGAGTGAGCGCAGGTGGATCTCCTCGACTGGCTGGCGCTCGGCGAGCACGTCGGCGAGCAGCCGGGCGTCGGCGTCCACGTCCAGCGTGCGCGCGCTGGCGACCAGGCGGGGTCCGACGAGCTCATCGCTCGCCAGTGCCCCAATAATAAGGTCAAGTTGACGGCGTGCGCTGTCGGCGTCGGCCGTGGCCCGTGCGCGCCACGGCGGCGCCGTTGCGCGCACGAAGCCGCGCTCTGCGAGACCCGCGGCGTCGGCGAAGGGCACCAATGCGCCCAGATCGTTGCCGAAGCGTTGGACGAGGCGCCGCGCCTGGGCGAGCACGTGGGGCACCACCCACGGCAACAACCAGGCCTCCAACCCGAGCCACGACGGCCAGGCGTTGTCGACCACCACCACGCTTACGTGCAGATCCAGGGAACGGGCGAAGGAGACCGCGCGCGCGTAGCGCTCGAGGGCCGCGTCGTCGACCACTCCGCGGTGCGGTTCGACCCGCGCCCACTCGACACCGAGGCGCACGCCGTCCAGGCCGAGTGAGGGCACGAGCGCGAGGACCTGTTCGTAGTCGCGCCACAACTCGTCGCCCGCGCCGGGTCCCTCGTGGCGACCCAGGGCGATAGTCGCCCGGTAGCAGGTGGCGGGATCGCGCGGCCCGTCGATGCCGCCCTCGACGGCGTAGCCCTCGAGCGCGGCCAGTACGCGAGGTCGCTTCGTCACCGGATCAGTTTCGCACGCGGACCCCGCTCGAACTCCACTAGCGTTTCCTCGGGTGCCCCGTGGGGCCGTTCGAAGGAGACATCATGGCCGACGAAGTACTGCGCGAGCGACGCGGACACATCGAGTTGCTGACGCTGAACCGCCCCGAGGCGCGCAACGCCATCAACCGGGCCACCGCGGTTCTTCTGAGCGAGTTCCTCGACGCCGCCGAAGCGGACGACGAGGTGTGGGTGGTGGTGCTGAGCGCCGTCGGTGACAAGGCGTTCTCGGCCGGCATGGACCTCAAGGCCTTCGCCACCGGCGAGATCCCCGCCACCGACAAGGGCTTCGCCGGCATCACCAACCGTGTCTTTCCCAAGCCGCTGATCTGCGCCGCGACCGGATCGGCGCTGGCGGGCGGCCTCGAGATCATGATCAGCTGCGACATGGTCATCGCCGCCGAGCACGCCAAGTTCGGCATCCCCGAAGCCCAGCGCGGGCTCATCGCGGGCGGGGGCGGACTCATTCGCCTGCCCAAGCGGATTCCGCTCGCGGTGGCCTACGAGATGGCGCTGACCGCCGATCCGATCGACGCCGCGCGCGCCTACGAGCTCGGGCTCGTCAACCGAGTGGTCCCCGGCGACCAGGTCCTCGAGGTCGCGCTCGCCCTGGCCGAGCGCATCGCGACGAACGCGCCGCTCGCGGTACGCACCTCCAAGCACGTCATGCGCGAGTCCCGTGAACTCGACGAGGCCCAGGCGTGGACGGTCAGCGACCAGGCCTTCGCCGCCATCACCAAGAGTGCCGACGCCCTGGAGGGTGCGGTCGCCTTCGCCGAGAAGCGCGAGCCGCGTTGGCAGGGCAAGTAGGTGTCCTTGCTCGCCCAAGTACAACTCGCCGACGGGCTCACCGTCACCCGGCTCACGTTGCACGTGCTCGCCGCCACCGTCTGGGTCGGCGGACAGCTCGTCGTGGCGGGTCTGCTGCCCACGGTGCGCTCACTGGGCGCCGAGGCGCCCAAGAAGATCGCCGGCGCGTTCGGCCGACTGAGCTGGCCCGCCTACTGGCTGCTCGTCGCCACCGGCATCTGGAACTACGCCGCGATGGACCACGCGAACGCGCCCAGTAACTGGAACGCGGCCTTCGGCGTCAAGATGGCCTGCGTCGTGCTCGCCGGACTCGGCGCCTACATGCACACCAAGGCGTCAAGCGCGAAGGCGCGCGGCATCTACGCGGGACTGGGCACCGTCGGCTCCATACTCGCGCTGATCCTGGGTATTGCGATCGCGGGCTAACGCGTTAGTGCACGTGGTACACCACGGCCGAGGTGAGGGCCGCGGCGACCACCACCACGGGAAACGGCGCGCGCGCGAACAGCGCGGCTAGCGCCGCGGCCAGACCGGCGAGCCGGTGATCGAGCACGACGTGGGTCTTGGTGACCAGGCCCTGGGCGACGACCAGCGCGCTCAACAGCGCTACGGGCACGAGCGCGTTGATGCGCTGGAGGCGCGCGTTGGCGAACCAGCGCTGGGGCACGAGGTGTCCGGCCAGCTTGAGCGCGAAGGCCGCCACGCTCGTCGCCACGACCACGATCCACATGGTCATCGCTCGCTCCACCCAAAGCCCACCGCGACCAGCGTCGTGGCGATGATGGGCAGACCCGCGGGCAGCCACGGCGTGAGGATCAGCGCGAAGGCCATCGAGCTCGCCGCGACCACGCGCAAGAAGCCGGTGTCGAGGCGCGGCCACACCAGGCCCAAGAACGCGGCGGGGACCGCGGCGTCGAGGCCCCACGACGCCGGGTCACCCATGGCGTGCGCACCCAGCGCGCCCGCGAGGGTGAACAGGTTCCAGAACACGAACACGCCCGTGCCGGTAACCCAGAAACCCACGCGCATGGCGCGGGTGCCGCGACGCACCTGGGCGAGCGCCACGCCGGTCGACTCGTCGATGGTCAGGTGGGCCGCGCCCACGCGGCGCGGGCCGCGAACCCCGAGCAGGGGAGCCATCTGGATTCCGTACAGGGTGTTTCGGGTACCGAGCAGCGTGGCCGCCGCGACCGCGCTCGCGGCGACGCCGCCGGCGCCCACCACGCCCACCGCGGCGAACTGGCTCGCCCCGGTGAAGGTGAACAGGGAGAACAGGCAGGTCTGGAGCACCGAGAAGCCCGCCGCCACGCTCGCGGCCCCGAAGGCGACCCCGTAGACGCCCACGGTCAGCGACACGCTGAGGGCGTCTCGCACGGTGGGGCGGGGCAGCGGCATCCGACCAGTTTGACCCATGTCTCGCACCCGCCCGCGCGGTGCCGGAGTGCGCCAAGGCCGCCCGCACTACGCTAGAAGTAGGCACGTCAAAGGAGAAGACCGTGTTCTTAGGCGAAATATTTGGACCCGACCTCTTCATCGTGGTGATCGTGGTCGCGGTGCTGATCTTTGGGGGTTCTGCCATCCCCAAGCTGGCACGCAACTTGGGCTCGGCCAAGACTGAGTTCGAAAAAGGTTTGAAGACGGCCAAGGCCGCCGACGAGACAACTGCGAAGACGAGCGACACCACAACGGAGACGAAGGCTCCCGACACCGACAGCTAAGCCGTGGACGTAGTCGAGCTGGCCGACCGTCTCTGGCGCGGCGAGGCGTCCACGTCCGAGCACCACCCCGTCGTCTTCAGCGGCGAGCTCTGCGAGATCACCGACGGCGTCGCCTTCGTGCCGACCTTCGCCAACTCCAGCGTGTTCTCGAGCGACGACGGCCTCTTCATGGTCGACACCGGTTCGAGTTTCACCGCCGCCGTGATGCACGCCCAGATCCGCCGCTGGAGCACCCAGCCGCTCAACACCGCCGTGTTCTCCCACGGTCACATCGATCACGTCTTCGGAGTCGGCGTCTTCGAAGAGGAGTCCCGCACCAACGGCTGGCGGGCGCCGCACGTCGTGGCCCACGAGCTCCTGCCCAAGCGCTTCGACCGTTACCTCTTGACCGCGGGCTACAACCAGGTGATCAACCGGCGCCAGTTCGCCGCCAAGGACCTGGTGTGGCCCACCGAGTACCGCTACCCCGACGCGACGTACCGTGAGGAACACGTGGTGCAGGTCGGCGAGCTCGAGGCATTCCTGCGTCACGAGAAGGGAGAGACCGATGACGCCACCGTCACCTGGGTCCCCTCGCGTCGCGTGCTGTGCACCGGTGACCTGTTCGTGTGGTCCAGCCCGAACGCCGGCAATCCCCAGAAGGTGCAGCGCTACCCGCGCGAGTGGGCCGAGGCCCTTCGGCGCATGGCCGAACTCGACGCTGAGTACCTGCTGCCCGGACACGGGATGCCGATCATCGGCGCCGATCGGGTTCACCAGGCCCTCACCGAGACCGCCGAGTACCTCGAGTATCTCGTCGGCGCGACGCTCGCGCTTATGAACCAGGGCGCGCGCCTCAGCGACGTGCTGAGCAGCGTCACGGCGCCGGCGCACCTGGCGGGTCGGGCGTTCCTCCAGCCCGTCTACGACGAGCCGGAGTTCATCGTGCGCAACATCTGGCGCCTCTACGGAGGATGGTGGGACGGTAATCCCGCCACCTTGAAGCCGGCCAACGATCGGCGCGTGGCCGCCGAGATCGCCGAGTTGGCCGGTGGCGCCGGCCGACTCGCCGAGCGCGCCGAGCAGTTGCGCGAGGGCGCGAGCGAGGATGAGCTTCGCCTCGCCGGTCACCTGGTCGAGCTCGCCTGGCTCGCCAGTCCCGATGATCCGGCGATCCAGGCTGCGCGCCAGCGGGTCTTCAGCGCCCGCGCCGAGGCCGCCACGTCCACGATGGCCAAGGGCGTCTTCGGGTGGGCAGCACGCGAAAGCACAGGTGAGCAGTACTGACGACGCGTCAACGCCGGTGAAAATAAGGGTTTTCACATTTTCCGCCTGTGAGTGCCAGGACGCCAATGACTAAGGTCAATCCGTGGAATCACCCGCCCTGCCCCCTCAGGGTGTACCGGCTCGCACTCGTCGCTGGCGCCGTGTGCGCCGAGCCGCTGCACTCCCCTTGGCCGCTCTCGCTTTATCCGGTTGCACCGTGCCCACCTTCGGAGCCAGTCAGGGCGATTCGACCAGCTCGCGCTCGGTCTTTCACCTCTGGCAGGGCTTCTCAGTACTGGCGGCCATCATCGGCGGCCTGGTGGTCGCGCTCGTGGTGTGGGCCGCCCTGCGCTACCGGCGCCGCGGCGACGCCATCCCCGCCCAGTACCAGTACCACATCCCCCTCGAACTGCTCTACACGATCGTGCCGATCCTGATCGTCTTCGGCCTCTTTGCCGCCACGCTGGTCGTGGAGAACAAGGAGCTCGCCAACCCCAAGACCTCGGTCACCATCGACGTCAACGCGTTCCAGTGGGGCTGGAAGTTCTCCTACCCCGGCACCCCCGTGGTTGTCGTGGGTCAGACCACCCAGGCCCCCACGATGGTCATGCCGTCGGACACCAACGTGCACATCAATCTCACCTCGACCGACGTGGTCCACGGCTTCTACGTGAAGGCCTTCAACTTCTCGCGCTACGCCCTGCCCGGCGTGTTGAACCAGTTCACGATCCGCGCCGTCAAGACGGGCACCTTCTTCGGCCAGTGCACCCAGTTGTGCGGCCTCTACCACTCGCTGATGTTCTTTCACGTGAAGGTCGTCACTCCCGCCCAGTACCAGACGTGGCTCAGCCAGAACTCGTCGAACGCGGCCGTCGCCGCGGCGGCCCAGAGTGCCCAGAGCCAGCAGAGCGCCACCTACGTGCCGGCCAAGACCACCCTTAGCTCGGGAGTGAAGTAATGACTGAAGTCCTAGATCGCCCGGTCGAGACGCCCGACCACGGCCACGAGCAACACCACGGTCCCACCGGGATCCTAAAGTGGCTCACCACCACCGACCACAAGATCATCGGCCTGTCCTACACCGTGACCTCGGTCATGATGCTCGTCATCGGCGGCGCGTTCGCCGAGCTGATCCGCGCCCAGCTCACGACCCCCAACGGCACCCTCGTCTCGCTCGCCCAGTACAACGAACTGTTCACGATGCACGGCTCGGTGATGATCTACCTCTTCGCGGGACCCTTCGCGTTCGGTGGGCTGGCGAACATCATCGTGCCCATCCAGATCGGCGCGCCAGACATGGCCTTCCCGCGCCTCAACGCCCTCTCCTACTGGCTGTACCTGATGGGTTCGATCACGATGCTGTCGGGGTTCTTCACCGCCGGCGGCGCGGCGAACTTCGGCTGGGTCGGCTACGCACCGCTGTCGAGTTCGATCAACACGCCGGGCGCCGGCGCGGATCTCTGGATCGGCGGTCTGCTGCTCACGGGCTTCTCGGCAATCTTCACCGGTGTGAACCTGTGCGCCACCATCTTCTACCTGCGCGCGCCGGGCATGACCATGTTCCGCATGCCGATCTTCACCTGGAACATGCTGGTGACCGCGATCTTGATCCTGCTGGCCTTCCCGGTGCTGACCGCGGGTCTCATCATGCTCTACGCCGACCGACACTTCGGCACGCACATCTACTCGGTCGCCGGCGGCGGCGTGCCGGTGCTGTGGCAGCACATCTTCTGGTTCTGGGGTCACCCCGAGGTCTACATCCTCGCGCTGCCGTTCTTCGGCATGGCCACCGAAATCATCCCGGTCTTTTCGAAGAAGCCGGTCTTCGGCTACAAGGGGATGATCTTCGCGACGCTCTCGATCGCGGCCCTCTCACTCGGTGTGTGGGCGCACCACATGTTCACCACCGGCGTGGTCCTGCTGCCCTTCTTCTCGATCATGAGCCTGTTGATCGCCGTGCCCACGGGCATCAAGATCTTCAACTGGATCGGCACCATGTGGCGCGGCCAGATCTGGTTCTCCACCGCCATGTTGATGGCGATCGGCTTCCTCTTGACCTTCCTCATCGGCGGTCTCACGGGCATCTACCTCGCCAGCCCGCCGCTGGACTTTTTCACCCACGACACCTACTTCGTGATCGCGCACTTCCACTCGGTGGTGATGGCCCTGGTGCTCGCGGGCATGGGCGGGCTCTACTACTGGGGCCCCAAGGTGACCGGCTACCTCTTGAACGAACGAATCGGCAAGATCCAGTTCTGGTTCCTGTTCATCGGCACCCAGGTCTTCACCCTCCCCCTCTACCTGCTCGGGCTTCGCGGCATGCCCCGACGCATGGCGGTCTACCCGCACGATCCCCAGTGGAAGTTTCTCAACGACCTGAGCACGGTGGGCGCAGTGCTGATCGGCGTCTCCACGCTGCTCTTCGTGGTCAACATCATCGTGAGTTGGAAGAAGTACCCGGCCGGCGACAACCCGTGGGATGGCCACACCCTCGAGTGGTTCACCACCTCGCCGCCGCCACACCACAACTTCTACCGGCTGCCCCAGATCCGCTCCGAGCGGCCCACCTGGGACCACAACCACCCCGAGCACAAGGCAGTGCCCCACGGCAAGCACGCCGAGGTGACCCCGTGAAGGTAGAAGCCAAGATCCTGCTCACCCTCGGCGTCTTCTTCGGCGCCATGTGCGCCGTCTACTGGAACTGGAGCCTCGAGAACGCTGGCGGGGTCATGATGTTCGCCGGCATGCTGCTCTGCTTCCTTCCCGGTCTCTACTACTACTGGTGGAGTCGGCGAATGAAGGCACGTCCCGAAGATGACCCCCACGCGACCCAGTCCGAGGGCGCGGGCGTCGTCGGCGCCTTCCCGGGCACCTCGATCTGGCCCTTCACGCTGGGCATGGGCGCCTTCTTCGTCGTGCTGGCGCTGGTCTTCGGCATCTGGTTCATGATCCCGGGTCTCGGACTCGTCGCGTGGGCGGTGCTGGGCGGCACCGCCGAGGGTCGCCGCGGAGGCCGCGTCTAGCAGTGTCGCTCGCGGCCGCGGGCCGCGAGCCGCGTTACCCTACTCAGGTGCTTGCACGATGGACCCGCGCGGTCATTCACTGGCGACGTGCCATCGTGGTGGGCTGGGTCGTCGTGCTCGCGCTCGGCGTCTTCGCCTCGACCCAGCTCTCGTCCCTGTTGAGCACGTCGCTCGCGGTACCCGGATCGAGCTCGGCCCAGGCAAACACCATCCTGGTGCGCAACTTCCACGAGAACGTCGAGGGCACCTTCACCGTGGTCGTGCCCCTGTCAGGTCAACGCGCGCAACCCGCCTCGGTCGTCCGATCCTTACGCCACGCCGCCACCGCGATCCCCACGGCGTCGCTAACCCAGGAGAAGGTCGTCGGCCACCTGCTCTACGCGAACATCGCGACCACCCTCAATCTCCAGCGCGCCGCCGCCGCCACCGCGACGCTGCGTCACGCGTTGCGCGCGGGGGGACTGACCAACGCCCTGGTCACCGGGCCACCGGCCTTCGAGCACGACATCGCTCCGGTGCTCGCGCGCGACCTGCGCCGCGGCGAACTGCTCGCCCTGGGTCTGGCCCTCATCCTGCTCACGATCGTCCTGGGGGTGTCGTGGGCGCTGGTGGTGCCCTTTCTCGTCGCCCTGTCGACCACCGGCGGCGCCATCGCGATCATCTACCTGCTCGCACACCACTTGCTCATGGTGCTCTACATCCCCAACGTGGTGGAGCTCATCGGACTGGGTCTGGCCATTGACTACTCGCTGCTCATCGTGCACCGCTTTCGCACCGAACTCACCCACGAACGCGACGTGAACCTCGCCGTCGAAGCCACGATGGTCACCGCCGGGCGCACGGTCATGATCTCGGGGCTGGCCTTCGCCATTGGCCTGGCGACCATGATGCTGGTGCCCGTGCCGTTCGTTCGTTCGCTCGGGGTCGCGGGCCTCGTCGTGCCCATCGTCTCGGTTGCGGCCGCGCTCACCCTGCAGCCCGCACTGCTGTCGATGCTGGGCCGCGCGGCGCACGCCCACGCGGGCTACGCGGGCGTGATCACACCGCGATCACCGCTAGCCGGGGCGTGGGCTCGCGTCACGCGCGGCGTCGTGCGCCGCCCCCTCCCCGTGCTGCTCGCCGCCGCGCTCGCCCTGGGAACGCTGGGCGCCTCGCTCGCGTGGTTCCAACTCACCCCGGGCTCGCTCAGCGCCGTGCCGGCGAACCTCGAGTCCTCGCGCGCACTCACGCTGGTGCGCACCCACGTGGGTCCCGGAGTCATCACCCCCATTGAGATCGTCATCGACACCGGACGAGCCCATCGCTCCAACTCGAGCGCCGTGGTCGCCGCGCGCCTGCGCCTCGCGCGCGACATCCTCGTCAACCCCGAGGTGGCGATCGTCGCCATCGACACCAAGGCGCCCTACGTCGACGCCACGGGGCGCTACACCCGCGTCATGGTCGTCGCCCGGCACGCCTTCGGCGCCGAGACGACCCAGCACCTGGTCGACCAACTGCGCACCCGCATCATCCCGCGCGTTCACTTCCCCCCCGGCGTGAAGCTCTACCTGGGCGGCGCCCCGGCCCAGGGCGTGGACTTCCTGCGCAGCGTGTACGGTGCCTTCCCCTGGATCGTGCTGGTCGCCCTCGCGCTGGCCTACCTCGTGCTGGCGCGGGCCTTTCGCTCACTGCTGCTGGCGCTGGTCGCGGTGGTGCTCGACCTCGTCTCGGTGGCGGTCGCCTACGGCGTGCTGTGCGCGGTCTTTCGCTTCGGCGTGGGTTCGTCGATCCTGCATACCTACCGCGTCAGCCAGATCGAAGGCTGGGTGCCGATCTTCCTCTTCGCCATGCTCTTCGGGCTCTCCATGGACTACGAGGTCTTCATCGTCACGCGCATCCGCGAGGCCTTCGAGCGCGGTGAGCACACCAACGACGCCATCGTCGAGGGACTCGCCTACACCGGCGGCGTGGTAACCAGCGCCGCGGTCATCTTGGTGGGTGCGCTGTGCGGGCTGGTGTTTGGCCACGTGGCGGGCCTCCAGGAGCTCGGCGTGGGTCTCGCGGCCGGCGTGCTGATCGACGCCACCATCGTGCGCGGACTCGTCCTGCCCGCCGCCATGGCGCTACTCGGCCGGTGGAACTGGTGGCTCCCGCGCGCCTCGACCCGCACGCACTAGCGCCCCGCCCCTCGTTGACCGAGGAGCGAGGCGCTAGTACTCGCAGTTGGAGGCGACTATTTGACGATGCGAATTGCGAAGTGGAACGACGGCACCTGATACCCGAGCGCCAGGCCCGGGAAGTCACTGGCGTAGGTCAGCACCGGCGCCATGCCGTAGGGGGTGTTCGCGAACGACGGCTGCTGGGTGTAGAGCTGGGGGTACAGGTCGATGATGTGCACGCCCGGACGACCGGTGGCGCGCAGGTGGATCACCGTGTACCCGTTGGAGTTGAATCCGCAGCCGTAACCCATGTAGCTGTTGTCGTAGTCAACGGCCAGGGTGTTGTCGATCTGGGTCCAGCCCACGCCCTTCAGGCTGATGGTCATCTCCTGACCCTGCTTGAAGGTGTAGGTGCCGGTGCCCGACTGACCGTTGGCGAGGGCGTCGGCACTCGTCGAGGTCGTGGCGGTGGCGATGGCCTCACTCACCAGCTTGCCGGACTTGTCGTAGAACGGCACCATGCTCTCTTTGACGTAGAAGGGCACCTGGGCTTCGACGGCCGAGCCGCGCAGCACCTGGACGACGTGCCAGCCACCGAGTCCGTCGGGAATGGTGATCGACGCCTTCAGGTTGCCGTTGGTGATCGTGCCGGTGCCCAGGGGTACCGACTCGTAGGCCCAGCACGAGCTGGTCGGGCAGTTGACGCGACTGCCCACCACGGTGGACCACACGACCTGCAGGGTGCCGGAGCCCGAGAGTCCGGTGACCGAGAGGTCGGCCTTGGTGTTGACCGGACCACTCGTCGCGCTGAGCTTGGCGACCGCCGTGCTCTGGGGGTCGACGCTGCCGGGCACCACGGTCGTCACCTGGTTGACCGTGGGCTTCACGTCCGGCGGCCAGGAGATCGATGGTGCGAGGTCCAAGTGTCCGCGCGTGGTCGTGAAGGTCACCCCGGCGCCGTTGGCGTAGGGGACGGGTGACTGGATGATGTTGAGGTACAGACTCGAGAGCGAGTCACCCACGTAGAGGTTGTGCGCTCCGATGGGTCCGGCCGCGCGGATCGTCACCGTGGCGGTGCCGCGGGTCCAGGCCGCGGTCATCTCGCCCACGTAGTGGTTGTCCCACAGGACCGCGGCACCGGTCGTGTAGAGCGTGGCGCCCATGCCGGTGTAGGTGATCGTGATGGGCGTACCGATGGGGCCGCTCTTGGGGGTCACCGTCAGCGACCGCAGCATCTCGAAGCCACCGTGAGCGACCTCGACGCCGTCGATCACCGCGTAGATGTCATGCACGCCACCGAAGTCCGCCGGCGCCTTCTCCTTGATCGAGAAGTTGCCGCTGGCGTCGGTGGTGACCGTGGCGAGATTCACCGTGAGGGCCGAGGCACTACGCCCCATGTAGTTGACGGTGTTGGGCTCGACGTCGGCGACCCACGTCGCGGTGCTAGTCGCCCAAGTGAGCTGCACGGTCGTGTTGGGCGCGAGGCCCGTACCCGAGATGGTGAAGGGCGTCCCCACGGTGCCCACGTAGGGCGCGATGCTCAGGTTGCCCACGGTGGTGGCGAGCGTCGCCGGCGCGGCCGTGACGCCCGTGAAGGGCAGAGACGGCACGTTCGATAGTGCGGGCGCCTTGAGGGTGATCAGATTGTTCGTCGCGGTGGTGGTGTCACCGCCACTGGCGGTGGCGAGCATCGCCACCGGCAAGAGGGCGCCCACCAGCACCCGCGCGATTACTCGCCGGTGCCCTCTGGCGAAGTGCATTGTCTTCATGGTGTTCCTTTCGGGCCGTGAACGGCCACGATCTTGAGATAAGGGGGTTACTACTCCAACTGCGAACTCAGGGCCCGGGCGGGCGAGTAAGGGAAACCCGCCCGGGCGCCGAGGTACTACCTACTGCCTACGCCACCGGCGGCGCGTTCAAGGTGAGCTGTGAAGTCGGTGCCGTGCCGGACTGGGTGTAGGTGAACGTCTGTGTGGGGACCGCAGGCTTCACGATCCTCCTGCGCAATACGAACCGGTTCTTCACGCGCACGCGTACCCTCTTCGTGACGGCCGGGATGGCCTTGGTCTTCACGACCATCTTGAAGGGCACGATGCCCAAGGTGGCGTAGCCGGTGGTGTCCCAACCCACGGTCCAGAAGGCGACCGTGCCGTGGTTGCCATAGCCCATGACCAGAGGAGCACTCACTCCCGGGATCACGACCGTCGCGCTGGCCACGTTCGCCGCGGTGAGCGGCGCGCCGCCCGCCTTCACGTTCACGCCGGACATCCGAAACACCACGGTCTGGCCGACGAGGAACTCATTGGTCTGGGCGCAGCCGACCGCCGGCTTCAAGACGCCGGTGCTGTGGCTGCCGACCACGGTGTCCACGTTGAGGTACAACGGGAGCGGGTCGGCGCCCTGGACTGGGGGGCCCAGCGTCGTCGTGGTGGGTGGAGCCGTCGTGGTCGTCGTGTCTGCGGTCGCCGTACCGACGCCCATCGCCACGCCGCCCAAGGACACGGCTCCCGCCACGACCAGGGACATAATTCGTTTCATGTACTGCCTCCTCTTTCGTTGTGTACTACTACCTAACCTTCAGCACGCCTGCGAGCGTCGCGCTGAACGAATCCGTTTCACTGGAACCGGCCTTGTTGGACTGGATCTGGAAGGTGCCGTTCACCTTCAGCGTGCCCTTGGCACCCTTGTACTTGCCGGTGCCGTTGGTGACCGTCGCCACGCCGGTGACCGTGACCTGGGTGGGTGCGGTCTGACCCGCGGCGCACGCCTGGGTCTTGGAGGACGAGACGACCTTCACAAACAACTTCGAGCCGCCACCCACGATGACGCCGTTGCCGGACAGCGGGTCACAGGTGCTGGCCGTGGTCGCACTGCCCTTGCCCGAGATCTTGCTCTTACCCATGAGCGTGCCCGTGCCTGTGCCGCGCACGGCGGTGGCCTGCACGGAGCTCGAACTCCAGAGCATCGCGATCGTACCCTTGTACGTGCCCTTGAAGTGCACGCTGCGTACTTTCACGGCGTGCTCCGTAAGGCTGTGGTGTGAACTCGGTGTCTGAGGCGTGGCGGTGGTCGCGGCAGTGGCAACACCAACTCCCGAGAGCGTCATCAGACTCGTAACACCGACTGCTAAGAATTTCTTAAATGTGGTCATGAACAGAACCTATAGTTAAAGACTACAGATTGCAAATCAATTCTTTCTTTTAAAGTGATAGGATGAGCCTATGTTGACCACGCGAGATTTGACGGTGCAGCAACTACGTTGTTTCGTTGCGGTAGCTGAAGAACAGCAGTTCACCGCCGCGGCCGACGCGCTGCGCATAGCCCAGCCCTCGATTAGCTCCCAGATCCATCGGCTCGAGCAGGTGCTCGGCACCCCACTCTTTCACCGGGGCCATCGCCCGGTGCTGTTGACCGATGCGGGACTCGAGCTGCTCCCGCTGGCGCGGCGCGTACTGAGCAGCCTGGACGACGTGGTGCACGGCATCAGCGAGGTCGACGGACTCCAGCGCGGGCACGTCACCATCGGCGCGACCCCGAGCCTCGGCGCGGCGTTGCTGCCCGACGTGCTAGCCAGCTTTCACCGCAAGTACCCGGGCGTGTCGCTCAGCTTCGTCGAGCGCGACTCCGTCGTCATCGCCGAACAGCTCGAGGCCGGCGTGCTCGACCTGGCGCTCGTCGTCATGCCGTTGCGGCGGCCGAGCCTCGAGAACACGGTGCTCGCCATCGAGAAGATGGTGGTCGTGGTGGCCCACGACCACCCCCTGGCCTCGCGCACCCAGATCACGATCCTCGATCTGCGTAACGTGCCGATGATCATGTTCTCGGAGGGCTACGACATCCGCGCCGCGACCCTCGCCGCGTTCGACCGGGCCGGGTTCGCCCCAACGGTCGCCCTCGACGGGGCCGAGATGGGCACGGTTCACGCCTTCGTCAGTGCGGGCCTGGGTGCGGCCATCGTGCCCAGCATCATGGCGACGAGCCACGACACCCTGCACATGTTGCACCTCGAAGCGCCGATCCTCGAACGCACCATCGGCCTGGTGCGCCCGGTACACCACTCCCTGTCACGCGCCGCCGCGGCCCTGTCGAGTGAGATCACGACGCATCTGGCCGAGGGAGGTTGGCCCATCAGGTCGGCCGGCGAACTTCGCTTCCCCGACCACAAGCGCTCCTGATGCCACGTCGAGTCGGCGCGTCGAAATTCTTTCAACACCCGAGACGTGATGCGGGGGCGAGGCGCCAGCCACGGCGCCACTGGTCCTAGAGACGGACACGAGCATCACGAGGGCGTCACGTGTGACCAAAGGCCGCACGGTGCGCGGGCGGTCATGGGGTAATTTTGGGAGAATTCGACATTGCGGACGCAACGGAGGCGGTGGCGCGCGGTGCCTAGTATTGGGGACGTTGTGCAAACGGCGAGGATCACCTCGCGATGGGTACGAGAGAACGAGGAGATGCAGTGGCGGCCGTAGAGAGTTCGACCAAAGTCGTCGTACGGGGTACTCGCGGAGGCCCCAACGTCGCAACCCTTCGTAACGACCGGTGGTGGGTCCAGCCGGTCATCACCGTGGCGGTGCTGACCGCGTTCATCATCTACTCGACCTGGGCCGCGTTCCAGAACCGGTACTACTACGTCGGGGCATCCGTGAACCGGGACCTCATCAGCCCCTTCTACTCGCCGTGTTTGGCCAACAGTTGCGTGCCCGGCTCGTCGCACGGGTTCATCCTGAGCTTCTGGAACCTCTCGCCCGCCCTGATCATCCTCATCTTTCCCCTGGGCTTTCGATTCACCTGCTACTACTACCGCCGCAGCTACTACCGCGCGTTCTGGTGGTCGCCGCCGGCCTGCGCGGTGGCCGACGCGCACGCCACGTACTCGGGTGAGACCAGGTTCCCGCTCCTCATGCAGAACATGCACCGCTACTTCTTCTACGCGGGCCTCGTCTTCAACACCATCTTGACCTACGACGCGATACGCGCTTTCCGCCAGCCGGGCCTGGGCTGGGGCGTCACCATCGGCACCCTCGTATTGAGTCTCAATGCGCTCCTGCTGTGGATGTACTCGGTCAGCTGTCACGCGTGCCGCCACCTCTTCGGCGGCCACGTGAAGAGTTTCAAGAAGCACCCGATTCGTCACTTCTTCTGGAAGGTGATGACCCCGCTCAACGCCAAGCACATGAACCTGGCGTGGACCTCGCTCATCTTCGTGGCCCTCACCGACGTCTACGTGCGTCTGGTCGCCTCGGGCGCCCTGACCGACTACAAACTCTTCTAGATCGAAGGATTCCAAGTGACCACGTCCCCCTATGAACACCACGAATACGACGTACTGATCATCGGCGCCGGCGGCGCCGGACTGCGCGCGGCCATCGAAGCCAAGCAGCGCGGGCTCAAAGTCGGCATCATCACCAAGTCGCTCCTGGGCAAGGCCCACACGGTCATGGCCGAGGGCGGCATGGCCGCGGCCATGGGCAACGTCTACGACGAAGACAACTGGATGGTGCACTTTCGCGACACCATGCGCGGCGGCAAGATGCTCAACAACTACCGCATGGCGGAGTTGCACGCCAAGGAATCACCCGAGCGCGTCATGGAGCTCGAGCAGTG
The DNA here is from genome assembly GCA_035530815.1 of Acidimicrobiales bacterium. Lineage (GTDB taxonomy): Bacteria > Actinomycetota > Acidimicrobiia > Acidimicrobiales > RAAP-2 > RAAP-2. The sequence goes on along the minus strand of DATKTZ010000032.1, from coordinate 48,179 downwards.
GGGCGCACTCTTTGACCGCACCAAGGACGGCAAGATCCTCCAGCGCGACTTCGGCGGGCACCGCTACGCTCGCCTGGCCCACGTGGGCGACCGCACGGGTCTCGAACTGATCCGCACGCTCCAGCAGAAGGTCGTGTCGATGGGCACCGACGTCTTCATGGAGTGCAAGGTGCTGAAGCTGGTGCACGACTCGAGCGGGCGCATTGCGGGGTGCGTCGCGTACTGGCGCGCCAGCGGCGAGTTCGTCACCTTCTCGGCCAAGGCGATCATCCTGGCGACCGGCGGGGTGGGCAAGTCCTGGAAGTTCACCTCGAACTCGTGGGAGAGCACCGGTGACGGCCACGCCATGGCCCTGTGGGCGGGAGCGCAGCTCATCGACATGGAGTGCATCCAGTTCCACCCGACCGGCATGGTCTGGCCCCTCAGCGTGCGCGGCCTGCTGGTCACCGAGGGCGTGCGCGGCGACGGTGGCGTACTGCGCAACTCCGAAGGCGAGCGGTTCATGTTCCGCTACGTCGCCGACATGTTCCGCGCCGAGACCGCCGAGTCCGAAGAGGAGGGCGACCGCTGGTACGACGACCACACCGCGGGACGCCGACCGCCCGAGTTGCTCCCGCGCGACGAGGTGGCCCGCGCCATCAACGCCGAAGTGAAGGCGGGCCGCGGCAGTCCCCACGGCGGTGTGTACCTGGACATCGGCTCGCGCCGTTCGGCCGAGTTCATCCGCCGACGCCTGCCGTCGATGTACCACCAGTTCATGGAGCTCGCGGGCGTGGACATCACGCGCGAGGCCATGGAGATCGGCCCGACCTGCCACTACGCCATGGGCGGGGTGAAGGTGGACGCCGACACGGCCGCCACGGCGGTCGCGGGACTCTTCGCCGCGGGCGAGGTGGCCGGCGGCATGCACGGAGCCAACCGCCTGGGCGGCAACTCGCTCTCGGACCTCGTGGTCTTCGGGCGCCGCGCCGGCATGGGCGCGGCCGAGTACGTCGAGGGCGGTCAGGGGCCGAGCGACTTCGACATGGCCGAGGCCGAAGCGGCCGTCGCCGAGGCACTCGCACCCTTCGAGCGCACCGAGGGAGAGAACCCCTACGACATCCAGCGCGACCTGCAAGAGATGATGCAGGCCAACGTCGGCATCATTCGCACCGGCGCCGAGATCGAGGCCGCGATCGAGCAACTCGAAGAGTTCAGCGAACGGGTGAAGAACATCGCCGTCAAGGGCGGGCGGGCCTACAACCCGGGCTGGAACCTCGCGACCGACCTGCCCAGCATGATCAGCGTGTCCAAGTGCGTGTCGCTCGGCGCGCGCGAGCGCAAGGAGTCTCGAGGCGGGCACACGCGCGAAGACTTCCCCAAGGCCGACGCCGAGTACGGGAAGTACAACTTCGCGCACTCGATGACCGGTGACCACTGGGCCGCCGAGATCACGACAGAGAAGTCCCCGCTGCTTGAGATTCCACAGGAACTAGCGACACTGCTCGAGGAGGCGAAGTAATGGCTGAGGTAACAATGCGAGTCTGGCGCGGCGACGCCAGCGGCGGTGACTTCGAGAACTACACGCTGACGCGCAACGAGGGCGAGGTGGTGCTCGACGTCATCCACCGTATCCAAGCCACCGAGGCCCCGGACCTCGCCTGCCGCTGGAACTGCAAAGCAGGCAAGTGCGGCTCCTGCTCGGCCGAGATCAACGGCAAGCCCAGCCTGATGTGCATGACGCGCCTGGACGAGCTGCCCGAGGGACCCATCACGGTGACCCCGATGAAGACGTTCCCGATCATCCGCGACCTGGTCACCGACGTCTCGTTCAACTTCGAGATGGCGGCGCGCGTGCCCGCCCTGCTGCCCCCGCCGATGCCGGCCGAGGGCTATCGCATGTACCAAGAAGACGTGAAGCGCAGCCAGGAATTCCGCAAGTGTATCGAGTGCTTCTTGTGTCAGGACGTGTGTCACGTCATCCGCGACCACGAGGAGAACAAGCAGCACTACGCCGGTCCGCGCTTCTTCATCCGCTACGCCGAGCTCGAGATGCACCCGCTGGACACCAACGACCGTCGCGACCTCGTGCGTGAGGACATGGGGCTCGGCTACTGCAACATCACCAAGTGCTGCACCGAGGTCTGCCCCGAGCACATCAAGATCACCGACAACGCCATCATCGCGCTGAAAGAGCGCGTGGTCGACGCCACCTACGACCCGGTCGCCTGGCTCGGTCGCAAGATCCGGCGGCGCACGAAGAAGTCAGCCGCTGAGGCGGCCGTGCAGCCGGCCCCCTAGTTCGTGGCCGACTTCCTCTCGGAGGGGTGGTTCGAGAGTCTGAGCGCCACGCTGGAGCTCGCGGGTCCGGTGCCGCTCGGCCGTGACGACGAGGTCTTTCGCGTGGTCTTCGAATTCACCGGCACGCCCGCAACGCTCCCGCACGCGCTCACCTTCGTCATGACCGTGACCGGGTCGTCGGTGACCGTCGGCGATCACCTCTACGCCGATGCCCTGATACGGCTCTCCTACGAGGACGCCGTGTCGCTCGCCTCGGGCACCCTGGACAGTGCCGAGGCGCTGCGCGCTGGGCGCATCAAGGTACGCGGCGACGTGAACGCGATCGTTCCCCTCTTGGACTGGCTCCAACGAGCCCACCCCGACAACGCGTGATGGACCTACCGCTGTTCGAAGACGACCTCACCGAGCCGGGGGTCATCGAAGCCCACATGATCCACCGTCGCGGCGTCGTACTGGCACCGGTGGCGGTGCTGTGCTTTTTCAACGACGTGCTCGAGCGCCTCGCCGCGCAGGGCACCCTGCGCCAGACCTACGTATTGCACAGCGAGATCGGCCGCAATCCCGTCTACGAGATGTCGACGGATCTGGGCCCCGTGAGCGTGGTGCACCCGGGTGTGGGCGCACCGTTGGCCGCGGGCGTGGTCGAGGAGATGATCGCGCTCGGCATCACCACGTTCGTGGCCTGCGGCGGAGCGGGCGCACTCGTGGACGACCTCACGCTCGGCCACGTCATGGTGGTCGCCTCGGCGCTGCGTGACGAGGGGACGAGCTTCCACTACGCCGCGCCCAGCCGCGTCATCGACGCCGACCCGCTCGGCGTGCGCGTTGCCGAAGCCCAGCTGCGCGAGCACGACATCACCTACTTCGTGGGGCGCACCTGGACCACCGACGGCTTCATGCGAGAGACCAGGAGCCGGGTCGCACGACGCATCGAGGAGGGCTGTTCCATGGTGGACATGGAGTCGGCGGCCTTCATCGCGGTGGCGCGCTATCGCGGGCTGCGCTTCGCCCAGCTTCTCTACGCGGGTGACTCGCTCGCGGGCGACGAGTGGGAGTCACGCCACTGGGTCCACGCCCGCGACGTGCGCGAGCAACTCTTTCGCGTCGCGGCCCGCACGGCTCGCGCGCTCGCCCTGGCCTAGCGACCCGCGCTGGGCAGCGCCGCGTCCTCGAGCCACGGGGTGTTGGTGAGCAGATCGGCCGCCCGCTCGGACGGCACGGCCGGTGAGAAAAGGAAGCCCTGGCCGAGGTCGCAGCCCACGTGACGCAGGTACTCCAGCTGCTCGGGTCGCTCGATGCCCTCGGCCACCATCGTCAGCCCCAGCTGGTGACCGAACTGAATGATCGACTCCAGCAGGGGGTTCGTGTCGGTGCTCTTGTCGATGGGCTGGACGAACGAGTGGTCGATCTTGATCACGTCGGGCCGCAGGTGCGCGAGGTAGGACAGGGAGGAATACCCGGTGCCGAAGTCATCCAGAGCCACCGTGACCCCGAGCCGCTCGAGGTCGTCGACCAAGGTCGTGGCGCCCGCGACGTCGCTCAGGGTCGCGCTCTCAGTGATCTCCAGCACGAGACGCCGCGAGGCGAGACCGCTGGCGAACAACGCCTGTTCGATCGTGCGCGAGAGGTTGGGATCGTGGAACTGGCGCGCCGAGAGGTTCACCGAGACGTGCACGTCACGTCCGGTCCTGACGCTCGGGGGCCAGGCCGCGGCCGCGGCCGCGGCCTCGTTGAGCGCGAACTCGCCGAGTTCAACGATGAGATCGCTCTGCTCGGCCAGGGGTATGAATACGTCCGGGGCGACCGCTCCCAGCGTCGGATGGTGCCAGCGCATGAGCGCCTCGAACCCGACGATCTCCTCGGTCACGAGGTGAATCAGGGGTTGGTAGTGCATCGACATCTGACCCAGGGCCAACGCGCGGCGCAGGTCGCGCAGCAACTCAAACCGGGTGGACACCAGGTCGTTCATCTCGGCGTTGAACACAACGAAGTGCCCGTTACCCTGGCGCTTGGCCTCGTACATCGCGGTGTCCACGTCGCGGATCAACTCGTACTCGTCGGTGCGATCGGCGTTCTGAACTGCCACGCCGATGCTCGCGCGTTGTTCGAGACCCATCGAGCTCTCGAGGAATGGCTCCTCGAACACCGACAGGAGTCGCTCGGCGATCTCCTCGGGCGGGCTCGTGATGCCCTCGGCGAGGTAGATGAACTCGTCGCCCCCGAATCGACACAACGTGTCGCTGACGCGCGTGACCGACTCCAAGCGCCGCGCCAGTTCCACGAGCAGGGCGTCGCCCACGTGGTGCCCGAGCGAGTCGTTCACGCCCTTGAAATCGTCCAGGTCGATGAGAAAGAGCGCGTTCGTGCCGCCGTGGCGCGCCGAGTACTCGAGGGCGCGCGTCAGTCGGTCCTCGAACAGCGCACGGTTCGCGAGTCCAGTCAGCGGATCGTGCAGCGCCTGGTGCGAGAGCTGGGCGATGAGTTCGCGCTCTTCGGTGATGTCCTTGACTGAGGCGACGAAGCCTTCGATCTCGCCCTGCTCGTTGCGGATGACGCCCGTCGAGTTGTCTCCAACCACGGTGGAGCCGTCGCGGTGCAGGTAGCGCTTGACGTAGCGGACCTGGGTGGTCTCGTTGTCAGCCAGTTGGCGCAGGACCTCGCCGGTGGCCTGGCGGTCCTCGGGGTGAGTCAGTCCGAGGACGTGCTGGCCGATCACCTCCTCCATTGGATGGCCGATCATGTTGCAGTAGGCCTGGTTGACGTCGACCACGATCCCCTCGGCATCCGTGATCGCCATGCTCGAGGTGTTCTCCTCAAAGGCGAGGCGGAATCGTCGCTCGCCACGCGCGAGCTCACGGGTCGCCGCCGCCTCGACGCTGAGCGCGTACAATTCGGCATCGACGCGCGCTTGTTCGGCAGCGACACGGGCGCTGGCGTCGTGGATGGTGATGACGAACCACGCCTCGCTACCGAAGTCCAGTGGCGCGAAGGCGATGTCGACGGGCACCTCAGCACCGTCGCTGCGCACCAGCACGGCGTCGATCGTGTCATCGGAGCCCGAGACGTCGCGCGGCTCGGCGCCATGACCCCAGTCGCGCACCAACTCATCCACCAGCGGCACCAGCGCTCCGATGCGCCTGCCCACCAGGTCACCACGGGCGTAGTACGCCCCCTCCTCGAGACGCTCGTTGATGAAGCGGATAACGCCGTGCTCGTCGACGATGCAAATCCCGTAGCTGACGGCCTCGAACAGGCCCCGCCACGAGAGCGGCTCACCGTGGAAGAGGCCCACCATGCGCGCGCGTTCGGCGAGCAGCAGCGCCTCGTGCTGGCGCCGCTCCATCTCGAATCGCCCACCCACCACCAGCGCGACGAAGATTCCGAGCAGTACGATGCTCCAGCCGTCCCAGATCTGGACTGGGTTGTGGGGCAGGATGAACTCGCTGGGTAGGAGCACCAGCACCGCCGACAGCGCCGTGCCCAGGGACCCGACGAGGCCGAATACCGCGCCCGAGTAGAAGATCGCCACGAACACGAGCAACTCGCCAACCAGGCCCGGCGCGGGAAAGCCGGTACGATTCTGCAGGTAGTCGGCCACCACGTGCGACGCCATCGCCACCACGATGACCCCCTGGGCAAGCCAGAATCTCGAGTCCCTCCACGGTATGTGCGCGAGGTTGATCATGAGATCACGCCCCAGGTAGTGACGAGAACGGTTCGCGTCGTCTTCGCTCACGACACCCCGTCTTACACTTATCACCGTCTTCTCATGTCTCGTCGATATACCGTTTCGACCAAGGTTAGTTTCGTGTCGCGTCGCAACGGGTCCATTCGCTCACTGCGAGTGAGCATAGGCAGTCGCCACGCGGGAATCGCGAGCGTAGTTGCGACGTTGTTGATGATTAGTGGCTCCCGTGTCCGCCAGAGGCTAGACGAGCCCGAGCGCTCGCACCTCGTCGCGCTCGGCGATCAGTTCATCGGTCGTGATCTTGATCTTGGCCTGGGCGAATTCATTCAGTTCGAGGCCCTCTTTCACCGACCACGCACCCGCGGCATCGACCTGCACGGGGAAGCCGAAAGTAAGTCCCTCGGGCACGCCGTACTGGCCCGTAGAAGTCACACCGACCGAGACGCAATCGTCGGCTGCGGTTGGTGTGATGAGACTCACCACGGTGTCAATGGCCGCGTTGGCCGCCGAGGCCGCTGAGCTCGCCCCGCGAGCCTCGATGATCGCCGCACCGCGCTTCTGCACGGTGGTGAGGAACTCGCCCTCGAGCCACGTCTGATCATTCACCGCGTTCACCACGTTGGCGCCGTCGACGGTCGCGTTGGTGAAGTCGGGGAACTGGGTGGCCGAGTGGTTGCCCCAGATCGCCAGGTTCTTCACGCCCGCGACGCCAGTGCCGACCTTCTTCGCGATCTGGGTCTCGGCCCGGTTCTGGTCCAGTCGCGTCATGGCGAACCAGCGCTCGGCGGGGACCTCGAGCGCGTTGGAGCGCGCAATCAGACAGTTCGTGTTGCAGGGATTGCCCACCACCAGCACGCGAACGTCACTGGCGGCGTTCGCGGCGATGGCGCGCCCCTGCGGCTTGAATATGCCGCCGTTGACGTTCAAGAGGTCACCGCGCTCCATCCCCGCCTTGCGCGGGATCGAGCCCACGAGCAGCGCCCAGGACGCGTTGGTGAAGGCCGTGTCGAGATCGCTGGTGGCCTCGACGCCGGCCAGCAGCGGAAACGCGCAGTCGTCGAGTTCCATCACGACGCCTTCGAGCGCCTTCATCGCCGGTTCAATCTCCAACAACCGCAACACGATGGGTGCGTCGGGCCCCAGCAGTTGACCCGATGCGATGCGAAACAGCAGTTGATAGCCGATTTGACCGGCGGCGCCGGTCACCGTGACGTGGACAGGGTTGGTCATGGTGCTCCTTAGGGTGTGGTTACAGGCGGTCGACGATGGCGGAGGCGAACTCGGAACACTTCACCTCGGTGGCTCCCTCCATCTGACGCGCGAAGTCATAGGTTACGACCTTGTCGGCGATGGTGGCCTCGAGCGCACGCACGATGTCCTTGGCTGCGTCGTCCCAGCCGAGGTGCTCGAACATCATCACGCCCGAGAGCAGCACGGATCCCGGGTTCACCTTGTCCTGGCCCGCGTACTTGGGTGCGGTGCCGTGGGTGGCCTCGAAGATGCCGTGGCCCGTGACGTAGTTGATGTTGGCGCCCGGGGCGATGCCGATCCCGCCCACCTGGGCCGCTAGCGCGTCCGACAGATAGTCGCCGTTGAGGTTCATCGTAGCGATGACGCTGAACTCCGCGGGACGAGTGAGTGCCTGTTGGAAGGTGATGTCCGCGATGGCATCCTTCACAAGCAACTTCGAACCGGACTGGCCGCCGCAGTCCTCCCAACTGACCGCGACATCGGCGAACTCGTTGCGCACCAACTCGTAGCCCCACTTCATGAAGGCGCCTTCGGTGAACTTCTGGATGTTGCCCTTGTGCACCAGGGTCACCGACTCGCGATCGTGGCTCAGCGCGTACTTGATCGCAGCGCGGATCAGACGCTCCGAACCCTCCTTCGAGATCGGCTTGACACCGATGCCGCTCATCTCGCGGATCTCCCAGCCGTAGTTGTCAAAGAGGAACGAGCGTAACTTCTCCGCCTCGGGCGTGCCAGCCTCCACCTCGAGGCCGGCGTAGACGTCCTCGGTGTTCTCACGAAAGATCACCATGTCGACCAGCTCGGGGTGCTTCACCGGCGAGGGCACACCCTGGAACCAGCGCACGGGCCGCAGGCACACGTAGAGGTCGAGGATCTGGCGCAGCGCGACATTCAAGGAGCGAAAGCCGCCACCGATCGGCGTGGTGAGCGGTCCCTTGATGCCGATGAGGTAGTCGCGAAAGACCTGGACGGTCTCGTCGGGCAGCCATTCGCCGGTCTCGTTGAAGGCCTTCTCGCCCGCGAGCACTTCCTTCCATTCGATGGTCTTGCCGTACTTCTTCGCTGCGGCGTCGAGTACCAACTTCGCGGCGGGCCAGATGTCGACGCCGGTGCCGTCGCCTTCGATAAAGGGAATGATCGGATTGTCGGAAACAGTAAGTACGCCTAAGGCGCTCATCGTGATTTTTTCAGCCATAACGCAATCCTACGACCTGTGAGCGGCTCGCTTTTAGGCCCAAAGTCCCATGCAATAGGGCCACGCTACGAGAAGAGCGCGTCGTGAATTTCTCTGGTCGCCGTCGATCTGTTCAGGGTATAGAAGTGCAGCCCCGGTGCGCCCTCGTCGAGCAGGGCCTCGCACAGATCGCGCGCGGCACGCACTCCCTCGGCGCGCACCGCGGCCGACCCGCCCCTGAGCGACGCCTCGTGCAACCGTTCGCTCAGCGACGCGGGAACGCGCGCGCCCATGGTGGCCATGCGCTCGATGCCCGACAGGGTCGTCACCGGCATGATGCCCGGCAGCACCGGCTTGGTCACGCCCAGCGAGCCCAACTCGTCAACCAGGCGCGTCCACTCGTCCAGCTCGAAGAAGAACTGCGTGATCGCGAAATCGGCGAGTTGCAGCTTCTTGGCCAGATGCCGACGGTCAACCACCAGATCGGACGAGCGAGGGTGCCCCTGGGGATGCGCGGCCACCCCGATCGAGAACTCACCGACGTCGCGAGCCAGCTCGACCAGCTCGATGGCGTGGGCCAGTTGCGAGTGGTCCGCACTCGCGCCGGGCGCCAGATCGCCCCCCAGCGCCATCACGTTCACGACGCCCTCGGCCCGGTAGGTCGACAGGATCGCGCGCATCTCGTCACGGGTGTGGCCCACGCAGATCAGGTGCGCCATCGGTGTCAGTCGTCGCGCGCGCTGGATGCGTGCCACCAGATCAAACGTCCGCTGGCGCGACTCACGCCCGCCGCGATAGGTCACCGAGACGAAGGACGGGTGCAGCGGCTCGAGTTCGGCGAGCGTGCGGTCGAGCACCGCGCTCTCCTCGTCGGACTTGGGTGGAAAGAACTCGAATGACCGGGTGATACCGGCGCTGAGCAGCGCGTCGATTCGCACGGATCTAGTCGGCGCGCCCGTAGTCGTCAGCGATCCGCACGATGTCGTCCTCGCCGAAGTAGGTGCCGTGCTGGACTTCGATCAGCACCACCGGGGAGGTGCCGCGATTCTCGCAACGGTGCTTCTGACCGAGAGCAATATCAATGCTGTCACCCGGCGCCAGTTGATGCTCGACGTCGTCCAGGACGACCGTGGGTTCACCACTCACCACGAACCAGTGCTCGGCTCGCTGGGCGTGCTGCTGGTAACTCAGACGTTTGCCGGGCATGACCACGATGCGCTTGACCTTGTGGTCGAACATCTCGTCGTCCAGCACGGTGAAGTTGCCCCACGGCCGCTCGTCAAACTCACGCCCCAAGTCATCTGTAGTCTTCATCGCACCTTCTCTGCGGCCAACACTGCGTTGCGCAACAGCATGGCACGGGTCATCGGTCCCACGCCACCGAGTCGCGGTGTGATCCAGCCCGCGACCTCGGCCACGTCGTCGGCGACGTCGCTCAGGAGCTTCCTCCCTGACCAACTGGTGCCGGCGCCGACGACCGCGGCGCCGGGCTTGACCATATCGCGCGTCACGAGGCCGGCCCGGCCGGCTGCGGCGACGATGACGTCAGCACTGCGCACGATCTCAGCCATGTTCTGCACACCGGTGTGCACGACGGTCACGGCCGCGTTGCAGCCCGGACGGCGCATCGCCATGAGCAGCGCGAGCGGACGGCCTATGGTGAGGCCGCGTCCAATGATCACCACGTGCTTGCCCTCCACGGGCACGTCGTAGGCGGCGAGCAACTCGACGATGCCCGCCGGCGTGCACGGCAGCGGGCCGGGTGCACCCATCACCAGTCGCCCGAGATTGGTCGGGTGCAGCCCGTCGACGTCCTTCTCGGGAAGCACGCGCAACAGCACCTGCTCCTCGTTGATGCCGCTGGGCAGGGGCAGCTGCACCAATATCGAGTGAACATCGGGATCGGCATTGAACCGGTCGATGATCGCCTCGATGTCGCCCTGGGTCGCGCTCGAGGCCAGGTGCTCGTCGAAGGACCGCACGCCGATCTCCGCGCACTCGGCCACTTTCATCGCAACGTAGCGCGCGCTCGACGCATCGTCACCCACGAGGATCGTACCGAGCCCCGGTGTACGTCCCGCGGCGCTGAGCCGCTGGGCCCGGTCGGCCAGCTCCATCTTGATGCGTCCGGCGAGTCGTTCGCCGTCAAGTACCAGTGCGCTCATATCTCTCCTAGTGACGAAAGTGACGCTCACCAGTGAGCATCATGACGATTCGTGCGGCGTTAGCAGCTTCGATCACCTCGGCGTCGCGCACCGAGCCGCCCGGCTGCACGACGGCGGTGACACCGGCGTCGGTGAGCGACTCCAGGCCATCGGCGAACGGGAAGAAGGCGTCTGACGCTGCGGCCGCGCCGCGCGCGAGATCGCCCGCCTTCGTGGTGGCGATCCCCGCCGCCACCACGCGTGACTGCTGGCCCGCGCCCACGCCGACCGCGACACCGTCACGAGCGATCACAATCGCATTGGAGGTCGTTCGCGCGCACACCCTCCACGCGACCATCAGGTCCTGGAGCTGCTGGGGCGTTGGCGTGGCCTCGCTCACGCAGCGCCACTCACCGATCGGCACCAGCAACTCATCGGCGTTCTGCACGAGAGCGGTCATGCCGAACGTGCGTACCGAGCGTCCGAGGGGCTCGGGTGCGGGGGCGCTCAGCAGTCGTGTCGCCTTTCGACGCGCGCGCAACGTCGCAATCGCCGAATCATCGAAGGAGGACCCGATGATTACGTCGGCTTGCGGCCCCGCGGCGATCAGTGTCGCCAGATCGTTGTCCACGTGTCCGCCCACGGCCACGACACCGCCAAAGGCGCTCTGCGGATCAGCCGCCAACGCCTTGGTGAAGGACTCACCGAGCGACGTGCCCAGCGCGGCCCCCGAGGCATTGGCGTGCTTCATGATCGCGACCGCTGACACGCCGGGTGTATCCGCGACCAGCTCGTGCACGAGTCGCCACGCCGCGTCAGCGTCAAACAGATTGAGGTACGACAGTGCGCTGCCGGCGTGCTGGGTGACGCCGTCCCACCAGGGCGACGAGCCGTAGAGGCGATAGCGCGCGCCGATCTGGTGCGGGTTCTCGCCGTAGCGCAGGATGTCGGCGCGCTCGAGGGTGAGGTGCAGGGTCGTGGGCACCGCCGCGTCGATCGGATCGGGCGCGGGTCCGATCGCGCCGCCCGTGTCGAGCCAGGCAACGATCTGCGCGTCGTAGGCGGCGGTGTGGGCGAAGGCCGCGCGCGCCAAGGTGTGACGCGTCGCGTCGCTCAACGCACCATGCGCGCGCAACTCGTCGAGCACGCCCTCGTACTGCGAAGGGCTGGTCACTACGCCCACGTGCTCGTGATTCTTCGCCGCCGCGCGCACCATGGTCGGCCCGCCAATGTCGATCAACTCGACTGACGGGTCCGAAGAGAACGGGTACAGGTTCGACACGACGAGGTCGATCGCGGTGATGTCGTGCTCGCCCAGGGCCGCCATGTGCGCATCCTGGGAGCGGTCGGCGAGGATCCCCGCGTGAATACTGGGATGCAGGGTCTTGACCCGCCCACCCAGCATCTCGGGGAACCCCGTCACCTGGGCCACGTCGAGGTGAGCGATGCCCACCTCGGCCAGCGTCGCGGCCGTCTTGCCCGAGGCAATCAACTCCACGCCCAGCGCCTCCAGGCCCCGGGCGAAGTCGACCAATCCGGTCTTGTCCCACACACTCAACAACGCTCGCATCTAACTCTCCTCCACGGTGCCAGCCACCGATACGGGTTCCATTCCCTCGGCGAGCGACGCCATCACCCTAGTAATGACCTTGGGGTAGAGCGAACGCTCGACCCCCTTGATCCGCTCGTGCAGGCTCTCTTCGGTGTCGTCGGCGAGCACGGGAACGCGCCGTTGGGCGAGGATCGGCCCCTCGTCGAGCTCGGCGGTCGCCACGTGCACGGTGCAGCCGGTTTCGCCGACCCCGGCGGCCAGCGCCTGGGCCACCGAGTGCCAGCCCTTGAAGTCGGGCAGCAGACTCGGGTGGGTGTTGAGCACGCGCCCGGGGAACGCCGTGGGGAACGAGCTGGTGGTCACCGTGCCGAAGCCCGCCATCGCCACCAGGTCGATCGAACGCTCCTCGAGGGCCCGCACCAGCGCGAGGCTGTAGGCCTCACGGTCGAACGCCTTCGTGAAACCCCCAAAGTCAGCTCGGTCGATGAGCAGCGACTCGACGTTCGCGCGCGCGGCGATCTCCAGCGCGCGACAGGGCCGGTCGGCGGCGACCAGGGTCACCGCCAGACCCGCCTCGAGTATGGCCTCCAAGATGGTGCCCGACCCTGACACCAACACGCACAGTCGCACCTCGCCCAACGCGCTACAGCGCCTTGACGATTTCGACCATCTTCTCACCGGCCTCGGTCGGGTTCACGCAGACGTGGACGCCCGCCTCGGCGAGCGCCTCCATCTTCGCTTGCGCCGTCCCCTTCGAGCCGGAGATGATCGCGCCGGCGTGTCCCATCTTGCGACCGGCGGGCGCGGTAACGCCCGCGATGTACGAGACAACGGGCTTAGTCATGTTGTGCTTGATCCACTCGGCCGCGCGCTCCTCTTCGGAGCCGCCGATCTCGCCGATCATCATGACGGCCTTGGTCTCGGGGTCCGCTTCGAACGCGGCCAGGCAGTCGATGAAGTTCGTGCCCGGCACCGGGTCGCCGCCGATGCCCACGCACGTCGTCTGGCCGATGCCCTGCTGGCTGAGCTCGTGCAACGCCTGGTAGGTCAGGGTGCCCGAACGCGAGACGATGCCGACCGGACCACCCGCGAGGGCGATGTCACCCGAGGTGATCCCGATGTTGCACTTGCCGGGGCTGATGATGCCCGGGCAGTTCGGCCCGAGTAGTCGCACGCCCGGGAAATCCTCCACCAGCCGGTTGTAGGTCACCGCCTCGTCGTGAGCCGGAATGCCCTCGGTGATGCAGACAATGAAGGTGATACCACCCTCGGCCGCCTCGATGATCGCCCCCGAGGCGAACTTCGGTGGTACCGACACGAACGACGCGGTCGCCCCCGTCGCGGCCACCGCCTCTTTGACGGTGTTGTAGACCGGGATTCCCTCGACGTCACTGCCACCCTTACCCGGGGTGACGCCGGCGACGATCTTGGTGCCGTAGTCACGGTTGCGTAGGCCGTGGAAACGCCCTTGGCCGCCAGTCAGTCCCTGGACAATGACCTTGGTGTTCTCGTCAACAAAGATGCTCATCGTTCTTCCTTAAGCGTTCGCGAAGGCCACCGCGCGGCGCGCGGCATCCAACATGGTTGGTTCGGTGATCAGGGTGCTGCTCAGGTGCGGCGCCAGTATCTGACGGCCTTCGACCGCGTTGGTACCGTCGAGTCGCAGCACGATGGGCGCGCTGATCGAGACGCGCTGAAGTGCCTCGAGCACACCCTTGGCCACTTCATCGACGCGGGTAATACCACCAAAGATATTCACGAAGATCGACTTGACCTTGGGGTCCGAGTTGATCACCTCCAGGGCGGCGGCCATCACGTCGGCGTTGGCGCCCCCGCCGATGTCGAGGAAGTTGGCGGCACTACCGCCCACCTGGTTGACCACGTCGAGCGTGGACATCGCCAAGCCCGCGCCGTTGGCGATGATGCCCACGTCGCCGTCCAGGCCGATGTAGTTGAGGCCCCGCTCCTTGGCCATCTTCTCTCGCGGATCCTCGGTCTCGGTGGCTCGGAACTCCTCCCACTCGGGGTGGCGAAAGGCGGCGTTCTCGTCCAGGGTCACCTTCGCGTCCAGGGCGTGCACCCGATTGTCGGGCGTCAAGATCAGCGGGTTGATCTCGGCCAGGTCACAGTCGCCCTTGGTGTAGCACTCGTAGAGGCGCACCAGCAGTTCGGCCGCCTGCTCGCGAGCCGGCTCGTCGAGTTCGGCCTCGTGCACCCAGCGTCGCGCGGTGGCCAGATCAAGTCCGCGCAGGGGATCGATCGAGAGAAACGCTATCGAGTCGGGGCTCTCCTCGGCCACCACCTCGATTTCGACGCCGCCCTGGGCGCTCAGCATGCCCAGGTGGACCTTGTTCGGTCGGTCGAGGGTAAACGAGGCGTAGTACTCCTTGGCGATGTCACTGGAGCGCTCGATCCACAGACGGTGTACGACGTGACCCTTGATGTCCAGACCAAGGATGTTGCCCGCGTGCAGGCGGACCTCGTCGGCGTTGTCGGCGAGTTTGACGCCGCCCGCCTTGCCGCGGCCGCCGACCTTGACCTGGGCCTTGACCACCACCGGGTAGCCCACGCGATCCGCCACGGCCACCGCCTCATCGACTGTGTCGGCAATGTCGCCGGGCGACACCGCGATCCCGTAGCGAGCGAAGTACTGCTTGCCCTGATATTCAAAGAGGTCCATTCACTTCTGCTTTCATCTCGGTGTTCACTGCGACTGACGGGTTAGTGGGCGTGCTCTCGGGCGTCCAACGCCGATTCGAGCCAGGAGCCGATCTCACCCAGGGGCGCGCCGGGCGTGAACACCCGGGCGACCCCCGCCTGTTCCAAGGCGGTGATGTCGTCTTCGGGAATGATGCCCCCGACCACCAACAACACGTCCTCGCGGCCGGCCTCGGCCAAGAGCGCGACGACCCGGGGCACGAGCACCAGGTGGGCCCCCGATAACAGCGACAGTCCCAGGGCGTCGGCGTCTTCTTGCACGACGGCCTGGACGATCTGCTCGGGCGTCTGGTGCAGTCCGGTGTAGACGACCTCGAAGCCCGCGTCACGCAGGGCTCGCGCGATGACCTTCGCTCCCCGGTCGTGGCCGTCCAGACCCGGTTTGGCGACAACGACTCGGTACGTGCGCTCCATCGATACAAGAGCATAGAGCCCGTGGCGCACACCGATTTTCGCCCTGCCCCCGCCGAAAGTCGGTGTGAACGCGCGAGTAGCGTGGAGTCTCGTGACGACGATCTCGACGCCCGCGCGAGGACGGGTGCGCGCGTTGCTCGCGGCGATGCGGCCCGAGCAGTGGGTGAAGAACCTGCTCATTGGCGTGGCCCCGGCCGCCGCGGGCGTGGCGACCCACGCCGACGTCATCCGCCACACGGCCGTGGCCTTCACCTGCTTCTGCGCCCTGGCCTCAGCGGTCTACCTGGTCAACGACGTACGCGACCTTCAAGCGGACCGACGACACCCCACCAAGCGCCATCGCGCCATCGCCGCGGGCCAACTCTCCCAGCGCGTCGCCCTCGCCGCGGCCGGGGTCCTCGCGCTGATCGCCTTCGCCCTGCCCGCGTTCTTGTGGCAGCCCGAGGGGCTCTATCTCGTGCTCGGGCTCTACGCCGCAATCTCACTGAGCTACTCGCTCTGGCTGAAGAACCTGGTCATCATCGAATTGGGTGTGGTCGCGAGCGGCTTTTTCCTTCGCGCGTACGCCGGAGCGGCCGCCTCGCACATCTTCGTCTCGACCTGGTTCCTCGTAGTGATCTCCTTCGGCGCGCTCTTCCTGGTCGTGGGCAAGCGGTCCAGTGAGTTGAAGAAGATCGGCGCCGGCGCCACCCGTCCCGTCCTGAGCGAGTACACGCCCGAGTTCCTGCACTCCGCGCTCACCATGAGCGCCACGGTCGTGGTGACCGGCTACTGCCTGTGGGCCTTTGACACCTCGCCGACCGGACTGTCCTCATTGCACCACAACATCGTGCCCATCCGGCTCACGGTGGTGCCCGTGGTGCTCGCGATCCTGTTCATCATGCGATCGGCCGAGGCCGGCGACGGCTCCTCGCCCGAGGACCTCTTGTTGCACAACCGCACCGTGCAGACCCTGGGCGCCCTGTGGGCGATCCTGCTCGCGATCGGGATCTACGCGTGACCAGGACCCTCCTGCACGGGTGGGGCCGCACCACTCCCAGTACGGCGGACCTGGTGAGCGCCGCCGACGAGGCCGACGTCGCCGCGCTGCTCGCGTCCTCGAGCGCGATCATCCCTCGTGGGCTGGGTCGCAGCTACGGCGACGCTGCCCAGTTGAGCGGGGGCGTGGTGCTCGACAATCACGACCTCGGCGGCATCGGCGCCATCAGCGAAGACGGGGTCGTGAGCGTGGGCGCGGGGGTCTCGATCGACGAACTCCTCGCCTTCTCGGTGCCGCGCGGCTGGTTCGTCCCGGTCACCCCCGGCACGCGCCAGGTCAGCCTGGGTGGGGCGATCGCGAGCGACGTGCACGGCAAGAACCACCACGTCGACGGTTCCTTCGGCGCGCACGTGCTCGAACTGCGCCTGGTCACCCCCCAGGGCGCGCTGAGCGTGTCGCCGAGCGTGGACCCCGATCTGTTCTGGGCCACCATCGGCGGTATGGGTCTCACGGGCGTGGTCACCATGGTCACCCTGCGCCTGATGCGCATCGAGAGCGACCAGGTGCTGGTCGACACCGAACGCTTCGCCACCCTCGAGGGCGTGATGGACGCGATGGCGAGCGGCGACGAGCACTGGCGCTACTCGGTGGCCTGGGTCGACTGCATGACCCGCGGCGCGCGCATGGGCCGCTCGATCCTCACCCGCGGCGAACACGCCCCCGCGTCGCACGACCAGCCCGCGAGCCTGCACGCGGCCGCGCCCGCCAAGCTCGTCGTCCCCTTCACCGCACCGCCGGGCCTGCTCAACCCGCTCTCGATCAGGTTGTTCAACGAGGCCTGGTACCGCAGCGCGCGTACCGGAACGGCTCAGCCGCACTCGCTCGGCGCGTTCTTTCACCCCCTCGATGGGGTGCGCGACTGGAACCGCCTCTACGGGCCCCGGGGCTTCGTGCAGTACCAGTTCTGCGTGCCCGACGCGGCCGGTGACACCGTCGCGCGCGCGATCGAGCGGCTGTCCTCCTCGCGGCTTCCGAGTTTTCTCGCCGTGCTCAAGCGATTCGGGGTGTCCAATCCCGCCCCCCTCTCGTTCCCCCTGCCCGGCTGGACCCTGGCCCTCGACCTGCCGGTGGGACCCGACGCCCTGCCGCGGGTGCTCGACGAGCTCGACGAACTGGTGCTGGGCGCCGGTGGGCGGATCTACCTCGCCAAGGACGCACGCCTGAGCCCGGACAAAGTCCGGGCGATGTACCCGAGGCTGGCCGACTTCCTCGAGGTCAAGGACCGCGTCGATCCCGAGCGGCGCCTGACCAGCGATCTCGCCCGTCGGCTCCACCTAGTAGGAAAGTAGACATGGAAAACGCCTTTGGCCAACCTCAGAACGTCGTCGTGCTCGGCGGCAGCTCGGACATCGCGCGAGCCATTGTGCGAAAGCTCTGCGCGGCGCGCACGCACACGGTCGTGCTCGCGGGACGTAGCCAGGACCTGCTGGACCAAGCCGGCGCGGAGGCGCGCGAGTACGGCGCCACCACGACCCACACCGTGCTCTTTGACGCCGAGGACCCCGCCAGCGCCTCGCGCGCGATCGAGGAGTGCTTCGCCAAGGTTGGCGAGCCGGTGGATCTGGTCATCGTGGCCGTCGGCCTGCTCGGCGACCAGCCCGCCATGGAGAACGATCCGCAGGCGGCGGCGCGCATGGTCAGTGTCAACATGACCTGGCCCGTGGCCGCGGTCACCGATCTGCGCTCACGACTCATTGCCCAAGGCCACGGACGGATCTTGGTCCTCTCGTCGGTGGCGGCCGTGCGCGTGCGCCGCTCGGCCTACCTCTACGGCGGTGCCAAGGCGGGCCTGGATCGACTCTGTCAGGGCGTGGCGGACTCGCTGGAGGGCACCGGCGTCACGCTGCAACTGGTGCGGCCCGGCTTCGTGCGCTCCAAGATGACCACTGGCCAAAAGGAGATCCCCTTCACGACCGGCGTCAATGAGGTCGCCGAGCACGTGCTGCGCGGCCTGGCCGGCACCGAGCGCGTGATCTGGAGCCCCCCGCTGCTGCGCTACGTGTTCTTCGTGCTGCGCCACCTGCCGGCACCGATCTGGCGAAAGGTGGCCGACCGCTAACCGTGCGCGGTGGTGGTCGTCAGTGAGCCGCCGGTGGCCGAGGGGGCCGCGGTCTGGTTCGAGCGCAGACTCATGGTGTAGAAGTCACGGTTCCACCACGTGGCAAAATAGCGCGACGGCGGACCGTTCATCGAGCTCAACAGGCTCGAGCCGTTGCCGCCGTTGATCGGTGCGTTGAGCGGGCCGTTGTACACCGAGTACTGCACCCAGTCGGTGTTGATGTCGAGCTGCATGCCGGTCACCGCGCCCGCGCGCACCAGCACGTTCGCCAGGTCGCCGATCGACAGGCTCGGTCCGCCCACGTAGACGATGGCGCCGTCCTTGGTCACCCCGAGTCCGGAGCGCCACACGTTGAAGGTGCCGCCGAGGGTCTTGCCCCACTGGTTGGTGTTCTGGCTCGCGAGTCCGGGCACCGCCTTGCCGTTGGCGACCACGAGGTTCAGGTTCTGGCGCACCGACTCGATCTGGTTGTTCATGGTGAACACGCCGCTACCCCACTTGCCCACCGTCATCGTGCCGTCCTTGTAGACCACCACCGACGCCGCGCCATTGCGCAAGGGGATGATCATGCGCCCCTGGGTGTAGTAGCCGCCGTTGGCGTCCTGCATGCGAAAGCCGGCGTTGAAGGCAGCCACCAGCGTCTCGGAGGACTTGGCGGTGATCGGGGCGGTGTATCTGAAGTGGTAGGGGCCCGGGATGTACGAGCCCGAGTAGAGCTGCGCGCTCAGGAGCTTGGTGTCCATCCACGCCACGCCCACGACGTAGCTGGTGTTGATCGCGTTGGGGCGCACGAATGCCTCGTACACCGCGGGGACCCCGCTCGCCGTGCGCCGACCGACCGGGTGCCACACGCCCTCGCCGGGCATCTGGTGCGCAGCTGGTGACACGATGGTCTTAGGCACCGGCAGGCCCCCGGCGACCACGCGCGCACTGGGTGCCTTGGTGGAACCGAAAGCGTTCGCCGGTGGCGCGCCGCCGACCTTGGGCGGATTGAGCTTGTAGTACTCGGCCTCGGCCCAGGTGATGACGCTCCCCAGACCGTGACTGCGCCCCCACTCGGCCGCGCGGGCCATGTACGACACGCCGTAGGTCGGGTTGTTCAACGCGAAGGCGAGGGTGACGCCGAGATAGCCCACGATGATCACCGTGACACTCGCCAGCAGAACGATCGCGCGTCGTCGCCAGTAGACCCGCTGGGGGAGCCGATGGTTATGCGGCGCGCTCGGGGGACGGTAGGCGGGACGGACGGAAACCATGGACTCCCATTCTGACACCTGGGCACTGGACCGATTTAGCCAGCACGTACTGATTCTTACGCACGATTTACAAAGATCAAGGGGTCGATCGAAAACTCATGCGCGACGCAGCGGGGTCATCGCCAATACCAGTTGTTTGGTGCCGTGATCATCGAATTCAACCGTCGCTCGTGCGTGCGTGCCCTCGCCCTGCACTTCCCTGACCACACCGCGACCGTAGCGATCGTGCACGACCACGTCGCCCACCGTGAGACCCAGCTTCTCGGCACCGGTCGACCGCACGGGTGGGGCAGCGCCCGTGCCGAACGCCCGTCCCTGCGCGAACTCGCTCGCGCGTCCGACGAAGCCCTCCTCCTCGTTGAAGCTCGAGCGACGCAGCGGTTGGGTCGCCGAGAGATCCTGCACCAGCGGCGCCGGTATCTCGGCGAGAAAGCGGCTGGGGATCGCGTCGGCGCGCTGTCCCCACATCGTGCGGCTCCACGCGTGGGTGAGTGAGAGATGGCGCATGGCGCGCGTGATGCCCACGTAACACAAACGGCGCTCCTCTTCGAGCTCGGCGTCGTCGGACAGCGCGCGCCGGTGCGGGAAGATCGTCTCTTCGAGTCCGGTGATGATCACGCCGGGGAACTCGAGGCCCTTGGCCACGTGCAGGGTCATGAGCGACACCGCGCCCGCCCCGCTGTCGAGTTGGTCCGAATCGGCCACCAGCGCCATCCGCTCGACGAAGTCGAGCAGGGAGTCGTACTGCGAGGCCGCCGAGGCGAGTTCGCCGAGGTTCTCCAGGCGCGAGTACGCCTCGTCGGTGTTCTCCTCGCGCAGCGCGTCGCCCATGCCCGACTCGCGCACGATCGCGTCGATCATCTCGCGCGGCGCGAGGTCGTTGCTCAGCGCGCGTAACTCGTCGAGCATGAAGACGAACTTGTCGGCGCCGCCCAGCGCGCGACCGCTCAGCCCAGCGGCGCCGGCGTGGTACGCGGCCTCGGCGAACGACAGCTCGTGCTCGGCCGCGTAGGCGCCGAGCTTGGCCTGTGCGGAGGCGCCGATGCCGCGCTTGGGCTCGTTGATCACGCGGCGTGCGGAGGCCTCGTCGCGCGAATTCACGATCAGTCGTGCGTACGCGAGCACGTTCTTGATCTCCTTGCGGTCGTAGAATCGCATACCCGAGATGACCCGGTAGGGGATGCTCGCGCGCAGCATCTCCTCTTCGATGATGCGGCTCTGGGCGTTGGTCCGATAGAAGACCGCCATCTGATTCCACTCGAGCGAATGCTCGCTGCGCAGTCGGCGCAACTCGCTCGCAACCCAGCGTCCCTCGTCGTACTCGTCGCCCCCGCGGTACAGCCGGATTATTTCGCCCTGATCGCCCTCGGTGAAGAGGTTCTTCGGGCGTCGGCTGGCGTTCTTGGCGATGACCGCGTTCGCCGCGTCGAGGATCGTTTGAGTCGAGCGGAAGTTCTGCTCGAGGACGACCGCCTCGGCGTCGGGGAAGCGCTGTTCGAACTGCAAGATATTACGCACGTCGGCCGCACGAAAGCGGTAGATGGACTGATCGGAGTCCCCGACCACGCAGAGGTTGCGGTGCCCCGCGGCGAGCATCATCACCAGTTCGTTCTGCACGCCGTTGGTGTCCTGGAACTCGTCGACCAGCAGGTAGCGAAAACGCCGCTGGTACGAGGCGAGGACTTCGGGGTCGCGGCGCAACATCTCGACCGCGTTGAGCAGGAGGTCGTCAAAGTCCATAGCGTTGGAGAGGCGCAGGCGTTCGGCGTAGAGCTGGTAGATCTGGGCGATTCGACGCTGCTGCGGGTTGTCGCCACGCGCCGAGGCAGCGTAGGCCTCGGGCGAGAGCATCTCGTTCTTCGCAGCCGAGATCGCGCTCGCCACGCTGCGCGGCGAAAGTCGCTTCGTGTCCAGCCCGAGGTCCTTCATGATGCGCTCGACGACGTTCTCCGCGTCGCCCGCGTCATAGATCGTGAAGCCGCGTTCGTAACCGAGCACGTCCGCGTGCGAACGCAGCATGCGAAGACACGCCGAGTGGAAGGTCGACACCCACATGCGATCGGCCTCGGCGCCGACCAGATCGACGACGCGGCGGCGCATCTCGTCGGCGGCCTTGTTGGTGAAGGTGATCGCCATGATCTCCCACGGCTGAGCATCGCCGGTGGCCAGGATGTGGGCGATGCGCCGGGTGAGCACCCGGGTCTTGCCCGATCCCGCGCCGGCGACGACGAGCAGGGGTCCACCGCGCTGGATCACGGCGCGCCGCTGAGGCTCGGTAAGTCCCTCAAGGAGCGAGTCGGGGTCCAGGCGCGGCGCGTTATCCGACCCCGACCACAGCGACTCGTCAGAGAACGTGTGGCGGCTCACTCCCACTCGATGGTGCCCGGCGGCTTGCTGGTCACGTCCAGAGCCACGCGATTGACGCCTTCGACCTCGCGAATCAACCGGTTCGCGATCGCCTCGACCACGTCGTAGGGCAACCGCGCCCAGTCCGCGGTCATGGCGTCATCACTGGTGACCGCGCGGATGATGATCGGATACGCGTAGGTTCGCCCGTCGCCCATGACCCCCACGGTACGCACCGCCGGTAGCACGGCGAAACTCTGCCAGAGCTCGCGGTACAGACCGGCCTTCTTGATCTCGTCGACCACCACGTGGTCCGCGTTGCGCAGGATCTCAGCGCGCTCGCGCGTCACCTCGCCGATGATGCGCACGCCCAGTCCCGGTCCCGGGAAGGGCTGACGCCACACGATCTCAGCGGGCAGGCCCAACTCCTCACCCACGTGGCGCACCTCGTCCTTGAACAGACTGCGCAGTGGCTCAATGAGCTCGAACGAGAGGTCCTCGGGGAGCCCGCCGACGTTGTGGTGGCTCTTGATATTGGCCGCGTGACCCGAGCCAGACTCGATCACGTCGGGGTACAGCGTGCCCTGCACCAGAAAGCGGGGACCGTCGCCACCCGCACCCAGCTCGCGAGCCACGCTCTCGAACTCGCGGATGAACAGCTCGCCGATGATCTTGCGCTTGGCCTCGGGATCGGTGACCCCGGCCAGCGCGTCGAAGAAGCGGTCCTGGGCCTTCACGTGGATGAGCTCGACTCCGAATTGGCGGGTGAAGGTGTCTTCGATCTGCTCGCCCTCGTTCTTGCGCATGAGACCGGTGTCCACGAAGACGCAGGTCAATTGTGCGCCCACCGCCTTGGTCACGAGCGCCGCGGCTACCGCCGAATCCACACCGCCCGACAACGCGCAGAGCACCTTCTCGTCGCCCACGCGCTCGCGGATGATGGCGACTTGGTCTTCGATGATCGAGGTGTTGGTCCACGTGGGTGGGATCTCGGCGATCTCGTGCAGGAACGTTGCGAGTAGCTCCTGGCCGCGCTCGCTGTGGACTACCTCGGGGTGGAACTGCACGGCGAACTGACGACGCCCGGCGTGCTCCATCACCGCGACCGGGGCCCCGGGGGTCGAGGCGCTCACGATGAAGCCCTCGGGTGCGCGCGCGATCGCGTCACCGTGACTCATCCAGCACGTGCTCGACTCGGGCCAACTCTCCAAGAGCGCCGACGTGCCGGCTCGGGTCACCTCGGTACGGCCGTACTCACCCGCCCCGGTGCGCGCGACGTCGCCGCCCAGTTGCAACGCCATCAGCTGCGCGCCGTAGCAGATGCCCAGGATCGGGATGCCCAGTTCGTAGATCGCAGGGTCCAGCGTCGGGGCCGGCGTCTCGTAGACGGACTTGGGCCCACCCGAGAGGATGATCGCCCCGGGCGACGCGGTCCGCACGGCGTCGGCGGTGATGGTCGCCGGGACGATCTCGGAATAGACGTGCGCCTCGCGCACGCGCCGAGCGATCAACTGGGCGTACTGTGCGCCGAAGTCAACGACGAGGACGCTGGAGCTCAATGGCCCATGCCCACGCCCTGGGCACGCTGCAGCTGCTTGCCTTCGGTCTGCAGCGACGGGGCGAGCATGATTTCCGCCTTCTGAAACTCCTTCAAGGACTCGTACCCACAGGTGGCCATCGAGGTGCGCAGCGCGCCGAACAGGTTCATGCGACCGTCGTTCTCGTGCGCCGGTCCCAGCAGGATCTCCTTCAGCGACCCGCGTACCTGGGTGCGCACCCGGGTGCCGCGCGGCAGCGTCGGATGGAAGGTCGCCATGCCCCAGTGAAATCCGCGCGCCGGAGCCTCGAATGCGCTGGTGAGCGGCGAGCCCACCATGACCGCGTCCGCGCCGCAAGCAATGGCCTTGGCGATGTCGCCGCCCTTGCTCATGCCGCCGTCGGCAATCACGTGCACGTACACGCCGGTCTCGTCGAGGTGGCGCATGCGCGCGCCCGCGACGTCGGCGATCGCGGTGGCCTGAGGCACTCCGATGCCCAGGACCGCGCGTGAGGTGCAGGCATTGCCCGGACCCACGCCGACCAGCACGCCGGCCGCGCCGGTGCGCATGAGGTGCAGTGCGGCCTGGTAGCTCGCGCACCCTCCCACGATCACCGGGATCTCAAACTCGCGAATGAACTTCTTCAGATTGAGCGGCTCGGCGGTCTTGGAGACGTGCTCGGCCGACACCACCGTCCCCTGGATCACCAGAATGTCCAGACCCGCGTCGGTGATGGTCTTGGCCATCCAGTCGGTGCGCTGGGGTGTCACCGACGCCGAGGTCACGATGTCGGCGTCCTTCATCTGCTTGATGCGTTCGGCCACCAGCTCCAACTTGATCGGCTCGAGGTACATCTGTTGCATCCGCGCCGTCGCCTTGTCATCGTCGAGTTCGCGGATCTCGTCGAACAGGGGCATCGGATCCTCGTAGCGGGTCCAGAGACCCTCGAGGTTGAGCACGCCCAATCCTCCGAGGCGCCCGAGTTCGATCGCGGTCGCCGGCGAGATAGCACCGTCCATGGCCGAACCCAACAGGGGCAACTCGAACTTGTACGCGTCGATCTGCCAGGAGATGTCGACGTCCTCGGGGTCGCGCGTGCGCCGAGAAGGGACGATCGCAATGTCGTCGAAGCCGTACGCCTGCCGCGCCGACTTGTAGATCCCGATTTCCACTTCCGCCATGGTGTCCTCCGCCTGTGATGCAGCCCAAAAGCCGGGTTGCGTTGGATCCAATCTACCGGACTTCTCTAGGCCCACACCCGCTGCGCTTCGGGCCAGGGCACGTCGCACACCACGCACAGCAGTTCGGTGAGGATCCGCGCGGTGGCCCCCCAGACCAGGTCGCCGGGCACCCGGTAGAAGTGGATCGGGAAGAAGCCCTGGGCGTCGGCCCCCGGCCGGCGCTCGCCCCGGCGCCAGCGCTCCTCGAGAAAGGTGCCGTCCGCGGCCAGCTCGGCGAGCGACACGGTGAACGCACGATCGACCTCGCGCGGGTCCACGATCAGGGAGGGTCGCTGCTCCATCAGCCCTACCACCGGCCAGATGGCCGAACCCGAGGCGAAGGTGACGATGGGACTCAACCACCCGACCGTGCGCACCGCACTGGGGTCGATGCCCACCTCCTCGTGCGCCTCGCGCAGCGCCGTCTGCACCGGGGTCTCGGCGGCATCGGCGCGCCCCCCGGGCAGCGCGATCTCGCCGCGATGGCTGCGCAGCGCCAGTGAGCGGCGCGTGAGTACCAGGTGGGTCTCGCCCTCCTCTTCGAACAGCGCCACGAGCACCGCGGACCGGCGCGTGATGGCCCGTCGATCGGCGTCACTCACCGCGGTCATCTCGGCCGGCTCACCCAACGCGGCACCGTCTTCGAGGTGGCGACCCGCCAAGCGCAGACGCTCAAGCACACGCGCGAGACTGAGGCCGCGTCGATCGCCGGGAGCCAGACTCGACCACGGAGCGGGCGCGCCGGTCACGATCTCGTCGGGTTCGGGAATGACCTGGGGGTAGACGTGACCGGAAAATCGCGCCGTCCGCTCGTCGTTGGACGTCATCAATTCTCCTCTAACCTGTGTGTGCGCCAAGCGCACCCCGCAATTTTACCTGGTCCTTCCCCCACTAGTTCCGGAGATCGCATGAAGTCTCTCGCCCGCCTGAGTGTGCGGCACCGCTGGTACGTGCTCGTTGCCTGGATTGTCCTGTTCATCGGGCTCAATGTCGCGGCTCAGGTCTTCGGATCGGCGTACTCGAATACCTTCAGCCTGCCCGGAACCAACTCGGCCAATGCCTACCAACTGCTCTCCAAGGTGCAGGGAGAAAAGGGCGACGCCGACCAGATCGTCTTTCAAAGCACGGGCGGCCCGGTCGCGGCGCACCGGTCCACAATCGAGTCGATGCTCACCAAGATGGCCAAACTCCCCGTGGTCGCCGACGTCACCTCGCCGTTCTGCGCCACCACGACGACGCCGTGCCCGGGTGCGTCCCAGGTCTCCCAGGACGGCACCATCGCCTACGCGGTCGTGCACTTCTCGGTGCCCGGCTTCAAGCTCACCGCAAACCAGATCAAGACGGTCGAGCGGGTGGGTGCGACCATTCGCTCGCACTCGCTCGACGTCCAGTTCGGCGGCAACGCCTTCGGCCAGCTCGACTCGCCCACGAGCAGCCCCGGTGAGATCTTCGGATTGATCGCCACCGCGATCGTGCTGCTGTTCGCCTTCGGGTCCTTTCTCGCCATGCTGCTCCCGCTCGGCGTCGCCCTCTTCGCCCTCGGCGTGGCCTCGGGCGCCACGACCTTGATGAGCCACGGTCTCGCCATCGCGCAGTTCGCCCCGATCCTCGGCTCGCTCATCGGTCTGGGCGTGGGCATCGACTACGCGCTGTTCATCGTCACCCGCTCGCGTCAGGGTCTCAAGCGCGGCATGGGGGTCGAGGAGTCGATCGTCTCGGCGATCAACACCTCGGGACGCGCGGTGCTCTTCGCCGGCTCGACGGTGTGCATCGCGCTACTCGGCATGCTGGTGCTGCGCCTCTCATTCCTCAACGGCGTCGCGATCTCGGCGACGGTGACCGTGGCGATCACGATGCTGGCGTCGCTGACCCTGCTGCCATCCCTGCTCGCGTTCCAGAAGATGCGCGTGCTGAGCCGCCGTGAGCGCCGCTCGCTCGCCGAGCACGGTCCCGAGCCGGTGGTGGTCAAGGGTGGGTGGCAGCGTTGGGCGCGCTTCGTGTCACGCCACCCGCGCGTGCTCTCGCTGGTGGCGCTGGTGGCCATCGTGGCGATGGCCGTTCCCTACTTCTCGCTGCACCTGGGCAGTTCGGACCAGGGTTCGAACCCGCCCAGTTCGACGACGCGCCAGGCCTACGACCTTCTCGCCAAGGGCTTCGGGCCCGGCTTCAACGGTCCGCTCACGGTGGTGGGCGCCATCACGTCACCACGAGACCTCACCGCCATGCAGTCACTCGCCACCTCCCTGCGGACCAAGCCCGACGTCGCGGCGGTCAGCCCGGTCATCCCCGTGGTCAATGGCACCGTGGGCATCATCAGCGTGGTGCCCAAGTCCAGCCCCCAGGACGTGGCAACCTCCCAGCTCATCGCCAGACTGCGCGACACGTACATCCCCGCCGCGACGACCCACACGCACACGGCGATCTACGTCGGCGGGATCACCGCGATCTTCGACGACTTCGCCACCGTGCTCTCAAGCAAGATCCCGCTCTTCGTCGGCGTGATCGTGCTGCTGGGCTGTCTGTTGTTGATGGTGGCGTTTCGCAGCGTCCTGGTGCCCCTCGTTGCCGCGGCCATGAACCTGCTCGCGGCCGGCGCCTCCTTCGGCCTCGTGGTCGCGGTCTTTCAGTGGGGCTGGGGCAGTTCGCTCCTGGGCGCGGGTACGGGTCCGATCGAGTCGTTCCTGCCCATCATCATGATCGCCATTCTCTTCGGGCTGTCCATGGACTACCAGGTGTTCCTCGTCTCGAGGATGCACGAGGAGTGGCTGAACACCAATGACAACGAGGAAGCCATCATCCGCGGTCAGGCCAATACGGGTCGCGTGATCACCGCCGCGGCGCTGATCATGATCTCGGTGTTCCTCTCGTTCGCCTTCGGCGGCCAGCGCATTATCGCCGAGTTTGGCATCGGTCTGGGCGGCGCGGTACTGATGGACGCCTTCATCTTGCGCACGGTGCTCGTGCCGTCGCTGATGCACTTCCTGGGCCGGGCCAATTGGTGGATGCCGAAGTGGCTCGACCGAGTGGTGCCCCGCGTGGCGGTCGAGGCCACCAGCGAGGAACTCGAGTTCACATAAGTCATTGTCACCGCGTGCGGCGAACGACGTCTCAGTCGCCCACCGCGCGCAGCGATGGCTCGTCGGGGGCCGGAGCGAGCGTCGCGCGCAAGAAGAAGTCTCGAATGGCCTCGGGCGATGGGTCGATCACGCTGGAACTTGACGTGATGACCTGGCCGATCGTCGCCGACCAGAATGTCGCGAGCAGCACCGCCCCGTCCAGTGACGGGTCCACCCACCCGAGCGCCTTGGCCCGTTCGGCGAGGTCGATCCAACGCGTGAACTGCTGTTCCAACAGAGTGCAGAAGCGCGACTGGGTCTTGGGATCAGACCACACATCGAGCAGAAGCCTCACGACGCCCCAGCGATCGCCGTGCTGGCCCGCCTTCCACGCCAACACGAGATTCTCACCGATCGCATCCACGTAGCCGGCCCGGTCCTCGGTCTCAAGCGCGGCTTCGGCGCGCGCGAGGCATCCGTGCAGTGGCTCAAGCAGCCCGAGATAGTTCGAAAGCTGCGCTTCGGCGATCAGCTGGGTGCGCGATTCGAAGTGGTAGTAGATCGTCGGCACGCCAACCGAGGCACGCTTGGCGACGTCAACCACGCGCAGGTCGCTCGTGCCCGATTCGGCCATGATGAGCACCGCGACGTCGAGGATGTGCTGTCTGGTATTCGAATCCCGACGTGCCACAACGCCACCCTTCACGTGAATTGTTTCAGACCTTTCTATACCACCCAGCTGTGGTGAACGAATCCGGGGTTCTCAGCAAAGGGCGCGCAACGCGCTGAGTCGGTACGCGGCCCAGTACGGTGGCGCCGCCGGGTTCAGCGCGGCGCACCACAACGTGGGCCGCCCAGTCCGCCCGGCTCGCGCAACGTCTCTCAGGTACGCTGCGGCGCCGAACAAGTCGCTGCCGGGCTAATTGACCAGATCCCTCGAGACGAAGATCGTGCGCAACATGGCCACCATCTCGTCGGATCCCACCGCGAGATCATCGGAGAACTCGGTGAGCACCCTGCCGAAGGTGGCGGCCCACACCAGTACGGTCAACAGACGCGGATCCACGTCGGGCTCCAACCAGCCCTTCACCTTCGCGGCGTTCATGACCTCGATCTGGTGGCGCAACTCGCGGTGCTGCATGGAGTTGAACATCAACTTCGCCTCCATGTCGCCCTGGATGTCCGCGAGCACCGTGAGAAACTCCCAGATCGCCGGCAGACGATCCTCGGACCAGCTCAGCGCGACGTAGAGACGGTACATCTCCTTGAACTTGTCCAGATCATCGTTCTCCACCGCCGTGGCCATGTTCACAAAGATCTGTCGGAATGGCACGAGCATCTGTTCGAAGTGCGCGACCTGAGCCTCGGCGATGAGACGGGCGCGTGACTCAAAATGGTAGTAGATCGTGGGGACCCCCACGTCAGCTCGCTTGGCAACGTCGGCGACGCGCAACTCGCCACTACCGGTCTCGTTGATCAACGCCACTGTCGTCTCAAGGATGTGAAGTCGAGTCTGGGAGTCCCTCCGCTCAATGTGCCTCATGTCATCACCTGTCGCTTTCTGGTTGTCACCTGAAGTGCGCTCTGACGATTCTTTGAAATTGAGTTGCCAACCTCGCTAGTGTCAACACCGAATTCTGAGCAAGCTTGTTAAACGCCTTTGAATCTCCTCCTACGCCGAGATTTAAGCACGGAACTTTACGGTCTTCCAAAGGAAGTTAGT
Organism: Acidimicrobiales bacterium; assembly: GCA_035530815.1. Taxonomy (GTDB): domain Bacteria; phylum Actinomycetota; class Acidimicrobiia; order Acidimicrobiales; family RAAP-2; genus RAAP-2. Next base: position 18,721 of record DATKTZ010000032.1, on the reverse strand, counting down.
CACATGCTCACTTCTTAAACCTCGTTCTGAACATGATTCAAACCCGGTGATCAGCGCGTTCGGTCCTCCACGAGTCGTGCGCCGCGACGCCGGCGCGGCGGTGTCCCTGGTCCGTTGCGCCCACAGGACGCACGAACGCCGGGCCCGAGGGCCCGGCGTTCGTGCGTCCTCGTGATGACGAGGGCTACATCATGCCGCCCATGCCGCCCATGCCGCCGTCACCGGCTGGTGCGCCGGCGGGCTCGGGCTTGTCGGCCACGATGGCCTCGGTCGTGAGCAGTAGCGCCGCAATCGACGCCGCGTTCTGCAGCGCCGACCGGGTCACCTTGGCCGGGTCGATGACGCCAGCCTTCACCAGGTCCACCAACTCGCCGGTGGCCGCGTTGAGTCCAACCGAACCCTTCGCGTCGGCCACCTCGCGCACCTTGACCGCACCTTCGTACCCGGCGTTCGCGGCGATGTGGCGCAGGGGCGCCTCGAGCGAGTTCGCCACGATGCGCGCTCCGGTCGCCTCGTCACCGACCAGCGTCGCCACCAGCGCGTCGACGCTCGTGCGCGCACGAACCAGCGCCGTGCCGCCACCGGCGACGATGCCCTCGTCAATCGCGGCACGCGTGGCCGAGAGTGCATCCTCGATGCGGTGCTTCTTCTCCTTGAGCTCCACCTCGGTGGCCGCGCCGACCTTGACCACGGCGACGCCACCGGCGAGCTTGGCGAGGCGCTCCTGAAGCTTCTCGCGATCCCAGTCCGAGTCGGTCTCGTCGATCTCACGCTTGATCTGCGCGACACGTCCCGCGACGTCGGACGCCTCGCCGGCACCGTCGACGATGGTGGTGTCGTCCTTGGTCACGACGATGCGCCGCGCGCGACCGAGCAGGTCCACCGTGGCCGAGTCCAACTTGAGGCCGATCTCCTCGGAGATGACCGTCGCGCCGGTCAGGATCGCCATGTCCTGGAGCATTGCCTTGCGGCGCTCACCGAAACCCGGCGCCTTGACGGCAACGGAGGTGAAGGTACCGCGGATCTTGTTCACCACGAGGGTGGCCAGAGCCTCGCCCTCGACGTCTTCGGCCACGATCAGCAGGGCGCGGCCCGACTGCATGACCTTCTCGAGCACCGGTACCAGGTCGTGGACCGCCGAGATCTTGCCCGACGTGAAGAGGACGTAGGCGTCCTCGAGCACGGCCTCCTGGCGTTCGGGGTCGGTCACGAAGTACGGCGACAGGTAGCCCTTGTCGAACTGCATACCCTCGGTGAGCTCGAGCTCGATACCGAAGGTGTTCGACTCCTCGACGGTCACGGTGCCGTCCTTGCCCACCTTGTCGATCGCGTCGGCGATGACCTCGCCGATCGACGCGTCGGCCGCCGAGATCGTGGCGACCTGGGCGATCTGACTGCGGTCCGAGACGGTCTGACTCTGGCTGGCCAGCGATTCGACCGCGACCTTCACGGCCTTCTCGATGCCGCGCTTCAGGCCAGCGGGATTCGCGCCCGCCGCCACGTTGCGCAGACCCTCTTTGATGAGCGCCTGGGCCAACACCGTGGCCGTCGTCGTGCCGTCACCGGCGACGTCGTTGGTCTTGGTGGCGACCTCCTTCACCAGCTGGGCGCCCATGTTCTCGAACGGGTCCTCGAGTTCGACCTCGCGGGCGATCGAGACACCGTCATTGGTAATGGTGGGCGCGCCAAACTTCTTGCCGATGACCACGTTGCGACCCTTGGGTCCGAGGGTCACCTTCACGGCGTCGGCGAGCTTGTCCACGCCCGCTTCGAGGCCGCGACGGGCCTCTTCATTAAACTTCAGCAACTTCGACATGTGTTCTTCCTTGTTCTTGGTGATGCGAGCAGGGCCCGCGTGGAACTACTTGGTGATGGTCGCCAGTACGTCGCGGCCCGAAAGGATGAGCAGGTCTTCCCCGTCGACGGTGATCTCGGTGCCGCCGTACTTCGAGTAGACGACCGTGTCGCCGACGTTCACGCCCGTGGGGATCAGATCGCCCGTGTTCTCGGCGCGACGGCCGGGACCGACCGCGAGGACTTCACCCTGCTGGGGCTTCTCCTTGGCGGTGTCGGGGATCACCAGTCCCGAGGCGGTTGTGGCCTCGGCGATGTTCGGGCGGACCACGATGCGGTCTTCTAGCGGGTGCAGATTCATGATGTATTGCCTCCTGTGCGATTAGCACTCGAAACTTGTGACTGCCAATTTAGCAGCCGCGACGCTCGAGTGCCAACGCCCGGGGCGGGCTTCGTATGCTGAGTCCCATGCGCCCGATTCCCCGCGAGCACCGCCCCCGTGGTCGCGCAGTGGAGCGCTGAGGTGTACTCGCGCGTCCAGCGTCGCGACGTAGCGCTCCTGGCGGCCCTGCGCGGCGCCTCGTTTCTCGGCGACGCGGTGGCCCTGGTCGCCCTCTACCTGCGGGTGGCGCCCGTGGGACACGCCTGGGCGGTGGCCGCCCTGGCGATTGCCGGGTCGCTACCCCTGGTGGTCCTGGCACCGCTCGCGGGCCACGTGGTCGACCGGCTCGCGGCCAAGCGCTTCCTCGTGCTGCTCGGCCTGGTGGAGGCGCTGGTGTGCGTGGGACTCGGCCACTGGCACGGCGTCGCGGCCACCATCGCGCTCATGGTCGCGCTCAACGTGGCCGTGGCCTTCTCGCTGCCCGGCTACTCGGCACTGCTCCCAGCGGCGGCGGGCGAAGAGAACGTGGCGCGCTCCCAGGGCCTGCTCCAATCGGTCCAGGGCGTGGCGATGGTCGCCGGTCCGGTCCTGGGCGGCCTACTGGTCGGGTGGGTGGGCCAGAGCTGGCCGCTCTACCTCGACGCGTGCAGCTTCGCGGTCGGGGCACTCGCCACCACTCTCGTGCACCACGACCGACGGCCGTCGGCGTCCAGTTCGCTGAACGCCCTCGAGTCGCCGCGAATGATGGCCGGGGTATCGCTCATCGTGGGCGACGACCTGCTGCGACCCCTCATCATCAACGTCGCCGTCTTCATGCTGTCGCTCGGCATGGCCAACGTCGCCGAGGTCTTCTTCATCACCCAAACCCTGCACGGCTCGGCCACCGCCTACGGTCTGGTGGGCGCGAGCTTCGGACTGGGCACCATCATCGGCTCGGTGGTCGCCGGCCGCCTCTCCCAGGACCAGATGCGCCTCGCGAGAGCGCTGACCGTCGCCGTCGTGGTGGTCGGGCTCTGCATCGGCACCGCGGGACTCGTCACGCACCTGGCGTACTTCTACGCGCCGCTGCTGGTGGCGGGCATCGCGGTGGGCATCGCCAACGTCTCGGCGATGACGCTGTTCACGCTGCGCACGCCCGAAGGGCTGCGCGGTCGCATGTTCGCGGCCCTGGGCGCGATCATCACGGGCGCGGAGCTGGGCTCGACGGCCCTCGGCGGTCTCGTCCTAACGGTGCTGGCACCGCGCACCGTGTTCCAGTTCGCCGGCGTCGGCTCGTCGGTGAGCGCCGTGGTCCTCGGCGCCGTCGCACTACGCGCCAGCGGCCTCGCGCACGAACGCGAACGCGACCTTCACGGCGCGTGACGCTCACGTCGCCACGACGAGCCGTCGCGCACGTAGAACACCCGGTCGTGGAGTCGGCTCTCGCGATGCTGCCAAAACTCAAAGGCGCTGGGCAACAGCCGGTAGCCACCCCAGTAGGGCGGGCGGGTGACGTCGCGACCCTCGAAGCGGGTCTCGGCCTCGGCGAGTCGGGCCTCGAGCTCCTCGCGCGATCCCAAGAGCACCCCCTGACGGCTCGCGTGGGCGCCCAATTGCGAGCCCCGGGGCCGCTGGCGAAAGTAGGCGTCGGACTGCTCGCCCGTCATCACCGTCACGAGTCCCTCGATGCGAATCTGGCGGCCGAGGGGCTCGCAGTACCACAACAGCGCCGCGTGGGGATTGTCGCGCAGCTCGAGACCCTTACGCGATTCGTAGTTCGTGTACCAGCCGAACGAGACGTCGTCGACGTGGCGCAACAGCACCATGCGCGCGCTCGGGCGACCATCGCGGGTCGCGGTCACCAGTGCGATGGCCTCACGCTCGGGCATCTCGCTCGCCGCCTCGTCGAACCAACGGCGAAACTGCACGAAGGGGTTCGGGTCGCAGTCCTCGACCTCGAGCGGACGCCAGCGCGCGTTCACGAGACCTCGCTCAGTTGCCAGTTCGGGCTCGCCGAGAGGCTTAGGTCACTCGACTCGCCCCGCGCCAGCCGGTACACCCCGGCGGCGCCGATCATCGCGGCGTTGTCGGTGCACATGGCCAGGCTGGGCAGCAGGGCGGGCACGGCGAACTCGCGCGCGAGCTCGCTCACCCCCGCGCGCAGGGCGCTGTTGGCGGCCACGCCGCCCGCGAGCGCGACCCCGGCGACCTCGTGGCTCGACAGCGCGCGGCGCAGTTTGCGCAACAACTGCTCGGCGACCGCCGCCTGGAAGGAGGCGGCGACGTCGGCGAGCGGTACCTCGCGCTCGCGTTCGGCGGCGCGCACCACCGCGGTCTTGAGACCCGAGAAGGACAGGTCGAGGTCGCTGCCGGTCATCGACACCGGCAGCGACAGGCTGACCCGCCCCTCCTGGGCGAGACGATCGATCTCGGGCCCACCGGGATAGCCCAGGCCGAGCCAACGCGCCACCTTGTCGTAGGCCTCGCCCGCAGCGTCGTCGATGGTCTCACCTAGCACCTCGTGCACGCCCGGGCCGCGCTGGAAGATGATCATGCTGTGTCCGCCCGAGACCAGCAGGGTCATGAGCGGCCAGCGCAGGTCCGGGGCCTCGAGCAGGGGCGCAAACAGGTGGCCCTCCAGGTGATTCACCGCGACGTAGGGGACGCCCCAGGCCAGCGAGTAGGCCTTGGCCGCCGACAGCCCCACCAACAGCGAACCGACGAGTCCGGGCCCGCTCGTGACCGCGATACCGGCGATGGCGGGTTCGCGCACCGACAGCCCGGCGCCCTCGAGCGCGCGCTGGACGACCGAGGTGAGATGGGTGACGTGGGCGCGTCCGGCGAGCTCGGGTACCACACCGCCGAAGGACCGATGCTCATCGATGGAGGACTCGACCACCGAGGACACCACGTGGAAGTGTTCGTCGACCACGGCCGCAGCGGTCTCGTCACAGCTGGTCTCGATACCGAGCACTACCTTCACGCCTACCAGCGTAGGTGCCTACCGCTCGGGCTCACGATCGTCGGTCTCGATCGCCGCCCACAACACCAGGGCGTCCTCATTGGTGCGCGCGTAGTAGTTCTTGCGCACCCCGACGGGCGCGAACCCGTAGCGAAAGTAGAGCTGCTGGGCGCGCGTGTTCGAGACCGCCACCTCGAGGGTCGCGCGCGTGATGCCCCGAGCACGCGCGTCGATCCAGGCCTCCTCGAGCAGCGACGAGGCCACGCCACGGCCCTGGTCAGCCTTGGTCGTCGCCAGGGTGTTGATGTGCAGTTCGTCCATGACGAACATGACCCCGAGATAGCCCAGCACGCGGCCGTCCTCGAGCGCCACCGTGTAGCGCCGCGTGGCGACGTTGACGAGTTCGTCGAGCAACATCGCCCTACTCCAGGGTTCGGGAAACTGGGACTCCTCAATGGCCATCAGCGCCCCTACGTCGCGGCGCTCGGCCAGGCGGATCGTCCAGGGGTGGCTCACGCGCGGTGCTGTCTGGTAGAGAAGTTCGCGACGGCGTCCGCGTCGCGAAGATACAGCGGCGTCACGCTCGCCACCGGTACCCTGGTGGCGCCCAGTGCGAGCGCCGCCGACACCGGAGGCACCCGCTGGCTCCAGCGCTGTGCGTTGGTCAACGCGTCGAAGTCGTCCGCGTAGCGCTCGGCGCCGTCGCCGGCGAAGGTCACCGCGCCGTCGTGGCGGGCCCAGCGCGCGGCCACGTGGGCGGCGACGGCGACCTCGGGCACTCCGCGCTCGAACACCCCCTCGCCCAACTCGAACTCCTGGACGAAGACCTCCCCGCGACGACCGTCCACGCAACTCACGAAGCTCCCGCGAACCCCGCGCGCGTGCGCCCCGTGAGCCAGCATCTCCAGCGAGGTCACCGCGACCAGCTCGCAGCCGAGCGCCTGGGCGAAGGCGAGCGCCGTGGCGACGCCGACGCGCAGACCCGTGAACAGACCGGGCCCCCGGTCGACGACCACGCGGTTGACATCGCGTGGCGCCAGGCCGGCCTCGCCCAGCATCGCGGAAATCGCCGCAGTCAAGACCTCACTGTGGCGTCGCTGTTCGTCGACGACCCGGGCCAGTTCGAAGCCATCGCTCGCGCGCACGCCCACGGCGCAGGCGCTGGTCGCGGTCTCAATGGCGACGATATTCATCTCGACGCCCACTCGCCCAGCGCGTGCTCACGACCGGTCGCGAGTGCTCCGTCGATCGCCAGGGTGCGACCTTCGTCGTCGTCGATCGCGAATTCGACGGTCAGCACGTCGCGGCCGAACAACGGCGCCGCCAGTTCCCCCCATTCGATCACCGCCACGCCCGCCTCCTCCACCAACTCACCCAGGGCGAGGTCCCACACCTCGTCGATTGAACTGATGCGATAGACGTCGGCGTGGTGCAGGGTCTCGATCCCCTGGTCGTTGTGGCAGCGGTGCTCGCGCACCATCTGGAACGTCGGGCTCGTCACGCGCTCGCTCACCCCGAGTCCGTGGGCGACGCCCTGGACGAAGGTCGTCTTGCCCGCCCCGAGCGTGCCCGAGAGCAGCACGATGTCGCCCGCGGCCAGTAGCGCCGCGAACTCGGCGCCGGCCTCGCGGGTGTCCTGCGCGCTGGCGCAGTGACGACGCCAGCTCACGTCGCCTCGAGCAGCGCGCGCACGCGCCGCAGGTCCTCGCGCACCAGCGCCAGCACGCGCGGACCTCCGCGTAGCGCGGCCGCCGGGTGGTAGGTGGCCAGTCCCCGGCGCCCGGCCAGTTCGTGGATAACGCCATGCACCTCGCCCATGGGGGCGGTGGTGGCGAACAGGTTCGCGGCCGCCGTCGCCCCAAGGGCCAGCAGCACGCGCGGCGACACCTCGGCCAACTGCTCGTCGAGCCAGGGGCGGCAGGCCCGGATCTCACCACGTCGCGGGACGCGATTCGCCGGGGGTCGGCACTTGACGACGTTGGTCACGAAGCACTGATCGCGGGAGAGCCCCGCCTCCTCGTTGAGCAGACGAAAGAGCAACTGGCCGCTTCGACCGATGAAGGGTTCGCCACCCGCGTCCTCGGTGGCGCCGGGCGCCTCACCGACGATCATGAGCGTCGCGTGGCGGGGGCCCGAACCGATCACGACGCGCTGGCGCGTCTGGGCGAGGGGACACCGGGTGCACGAAGCCAGCGCGGCGAGATCCACGGCGCTAGTCCACGAGCACGCGCGGCACGCGAGCGCCGATGCCGCACAGGATCTCCCAGGTGATGGTGTTGGCCAACTGGGCCCACTCCTCGGCGGTGATCTCCTCGTCCCCCTGGCGCCCGAGGAGTACCACGTCGTCACCGGGCTCGACCACGTCGTCACCGCAGTCGACGAGCAGTTGGTCCATCGTCACCACGCCGGCCAGCGGGTAGCGGCGACCCTTGATGAGCACCTCGGCGCCCGCCTCGAACAGTCGGCGCGGGTAGCCGTCGGCGTAACCGAAGGGGACCGTGGCGACGGTGGCGACGCGCTCGAGCGCTCGCCGGCGCCCGTAACTCGGGCGTTCGCCGGCGTCCAGGCGTCGCACCGCCACCACCCGGGCGCGCAGGGTGAGCGCGGGCCGCAGCGTCGCGCCCGCGGCCTCGAGCGCCGACGCCAACCAGGCGTCGGGCAGGTAGCCGTACAGGGCCAGGCCCACGCGGGCCATTGACTGGCGCGCCTCGGGGTACCCGAGCGCGCCCGCGCTGTTGGCCAGGTGCACGTAGCGCGGTCGCACGCCGCGTGCGGCCATGCGCTCGACGACATCGTTGAAACGCTCGATCTGGGCGCGTGTGAATGCGCGATCGTCACCGCTCGAGCCGTCGGCCACGCTGAAGTGCGTATAGACGCCGTCGAGGTCGATAGTGGAAGCACCGAGGAGCACGTCGAGCGCGGCGCCCACCTCATCGGGGTCCACGCCCATTCGACCCATGCCGGTGTCGACCTTCAGGTGGACGCGGTGCAATCCCCCGAGCTGGTTCGCGTACTTGACGGCCGCTCGCGCGCCTTCGACCGAACCAATGGTGAGGGTCAGTGAATGGCTGAGCGCGTCGGCGATCGTGTCGGGCGGAATCTCGGCCAGCAGCAGGATCGGTGCCGACACGCCGGCGCCGCGCAGCTCGATACCCTCGTCCACAATCGCGACGGCCAACAGATCGGCCCCTCCCTCGAGCGCAGCCTTGGCCGCCAGTTGGGCGCCGTGGCCGTAGCCGTTCGCCTTCACCACCGCGCACAGCAGGCTGTCGCCCAGCACCGCCTTCAAGGCGCGCACGTTGTGCGCCAGCGCGTCGCGCGAAATCTCGGCCCAGGCGGGACGACGCACGCCCTCAACCGGCACGGTCGTCTCGCGAACTGGCGACTACCACCGCCGCGGCCGTGGTGTGGGTGTGGGTGAGTGAGAGCTCCATGCTCGCCACGCCGCTCGCGCGGGCGAACTCGAGCGCGCGCTCGTGCAACTCGACGCGCGGCGCACCGTTGGGCTCGCGGCAAATCTCGATCGAGTGCCAGGGCAACGCGCCCAGGCCCACGTGCAGCGACTTGAGCACCGCCTCCTTCGCGGCGAAGCGGGCCGCCAGACGCTCGGTGGCCTGATGGGCGTCGCGCTGCTCGTTCTCGGTGAACAGCCGGCCCACCAGACGCGGGCGCCGGTCGAGGGCCAACGCGAAGCGCGCGACGTCGACGACGTCCACTCCCACGCCCAGTGTCGCCACTACTCCACCGTCACGGTCTTGGCCAGGTTGCGCGGCCGGTCCACGTTGCGGCCCAGCCCGCGCGCCATCGAGTAGGCGAAGAGTTGCAGCGGCACGATGTCAACCATGGGCGTGAACATCGGCTCGGTGGCCGGCACGCGCAGCACGTAGTCGGCCACCGCCGCGATGGTGTCGTCGTCATCGGTGGCGACCGCGACGACGCTGGCCCCGCGCGCCTTCACCTCGGCCAGGTTCGACAGGATCTTTTCGTGCATCGAGCGGTCGGTGGCGACCGCCACCACCACGACGCCGGGTTCAATCAACGCGAGCGGACCGTGCTTGAGTTCGCCGGCCGGGTAGCCCTCGGCGTGCAGGTAGGTGAGCTCTTTCAACTTGAGGGCCCCCTCCAGCGCGGTCGGAAAACCCACGTGGCGGCCCAGGAAGAAGAAGTCGCGGGCGCCGAGCAGACCCTTGGCCACGGCTTCGACGTCGCTGCGCCGCTCTAGTGCCGTGGCGACCTGGGCGCCCACTGCGTTGAGACCGAGAAAGAGCGCCTCGACGTCACGGGCGACGAGCGTCTCGCGCAACTGGGCCAGGCGTAGCGCGAACAGTTCGAGCGCGGCCACCTGGGCCACGAAGGCCTTGGTGGAGGCGACCGAGACCTCGAGGCCCGCGCGGGTGTAGATCACCGCGTCGGCCTCGCGCGCCAGCGAGGAATCCACCACGTTGGACACGGCGACCACGCGCGCGCCGCGGCGTTGGGCCTCGCGCGTCGCCTGAATCGTGTCGATAGTCTCGCCACTCTGGGAAACCCCGATGACCAGGGTGCCGATCTCGACGATCGGGTCACGGTAGCGGTACTCGCTCGAGATGTCGACCTCTACGCTGACCCGGGCCCAGCGCTCGATCGCGTACTTGGCGACCAGCGCCGCGTGATGCGACGTGCCCGCCGCGACCAGCACGACGCGCTTGACGTCACGCAACTCCTCATCGCTGACGCGCAACTCGTCAAAGGCAATGGTCCCGTCACGGCGCCGACGGTCGAGCAGGGTCGCGCGCAGCGCGTCGGGCTGCTCGTTGATCTCCTTGGTCATGAAGTCGTCATGGCCGCCCTTCTCGGCGGTCTCCAGGTCCCAGTCGATGGAGAGCTGGCGCAACCGCACCGGTGATCCCTCCAGGTCGATGGCGCGAAAGCCCTCGGGGCCCAGGCGCACGATCTCGTCGTCGTTCACGGCGTAGAACGCCGAGGCGCGGTCCAGGATCGCTGGCACGTCACTGGCCAGGTAGGTGACCCCGGGAGCCGTACCGACCACCAGCGGCGAGATGCGACGCGCCGCCACGATCACGTCGGGCTCGGTCGCATCCATTGCCGCGAGCGCGAAGGCTCCGCGCACCACGAGCAAGCTCGCGCGCACCGCCTCGACCAAGTCCAGACCCTGGGAGCGCGAGTCCTCGATCAGGTGCGCCAGCACCTCGGAGTCGGTCACCGACGTGAACACGTGGCCGCGCGCCTCGAGCTGCTCCTGCAGTTCGCCGTGGTTCTCGATAATGCCGTTGTGGATGATGGCGACGTTGCCCGAGCAGTCCAGGTGCGGGTGCGCGTTGACCGCCTCGGGGGCACCGTGGGTGGCCCAGCGCGTGTGTCCCAGCCCCGAGCTGAAGCCGTCGGGTGCGTCCTCGCACTCCAGTCGCAACGCCGCGACCGATTCGGTGCCCGCGGCGCTACGGGCGCGCCACGTTTCGCCCGAGCGCACGAGCGCGATCCCCGCCGAGTCGTAGCCGCGATACTCCAGACGCTGAAGCCCCTCGAGCAGGGTTGAAAGCGTGTCGGTGGATCCTACGACCCCGATGATGCCGCACATGGCACCAGCCTACTCGGGGCGCCTTTGGCCACTCCGGGCTAGTCGTGAAAGTGCGTGAGTAGACGTTGGGTGAACTCACGCACGAAACCCGCGTCGAGTGCTTCGACCATCACTCGCACCACGGGCTCGGTGCCCGAGGGCCGAACGAGCAGTCGCACCTGGTCGGATGCGAGCGCGAAGCGCGCGGTCAACTCGTCGAAGACTTCGCGCACGAACCGGTCGTCGTAGCTCTCGCGCGCCACGTTGACCAGCGCCTGGGGCACACGCTGCCACGCCGCGTCGGCCTGTTCGAAGAGCGGGCCGCGACGCACCACGAGGTCACCCACCAAGAGGCCGGTCAGCAGACCGTCGCCGGTCGGAGCCAGGTTGCGAAAGATGAGGTGCCCGGACTGCTCACCGCCGAAGTCCCACTGCTCACTTTCGAGCGTGCGCAGGACGTTTCGGTCGCCGACGTCGGTCTCTCGCACGTCGACCGAGTGCCCGGCGAGCGCCAGGCGAAGGCCCAGGTTGCTCATGGTGGTCACGACCAGACCCGCGTCCAGAAGGCCCCGCTCGCGCAGATCGAGGCTGAAGAGCACCATGAGATCGTCACCGTCGCGCACGTGACCGTGCGCGTCGACCGCGACCAGGCGATCGGCGTCTCCGTCGAAGGCGAGTCCGAGGTCGGCCCCCAACGCGCTGACCGCGGCCACGAGATCATCCACGTGGGTCGAACCGCAGCGCTCGTTGATGTTGCGTCCGTTGGGCTGATCGTGCAGCATCGTCAGACGCGCTCCGGTCGCGGCGAAGAGCTCGTGGGCCACGTGACTGGCGGCGCCGTTGGCGCAGTCCAGCACGATGTGCAGCGAGGAGAGATCACCGGGCACGAGCGCACGCAGGTGGGCCACGTACTCGCGCTCCGCGCTGGCGTCGATTGCGGTCTCATCGAAGTCCGCGTGCGCGGGTGACGGCGCGTCGTCGAGGGCGCGGATGACGGCCTCTTCGGTGGTCTGGTCGAGCTTGGTGCCGCCCGGCCCGAGCACCTTCAGCCCATTGTCGTAGAAGGGATTGTGCGACGCCGACACGACGACGCCCACGCCGTTGCGTCGCTGGGCGATCACCGCTACGCCCGGGGTCGTGAAGCGACCGAGGTTGACGCCGATCGCGCCGCCCTCGCGAAGTCCGGCGAGCACCGCAGCGGCGAGAATCGGGGAACTCTCCCGGGTGTCGTAACCGACGAACACGGGGGCCGCAAAGACGCTCGCCACCGCGCGACCGAGCCGGTAGGCCACGTCGGTCGAGACATCGTCGAGTGCCCTGCCCCGAATGCCGTCCGTGCCGAAGCGCACGGCCATGGCCATTATCGCTTCGAGTACTGAGGAGCCTTACGCGCCTTCTTGAGACCGTACTTCTTGGTCTCTTTCTTTCGCGCGTCACGCGTCAAGAGTCCGGCCTTCTTCAGGGCCGGACGAACGGTTTCGTCGATCTCGAGCAACGAGCGGGCGATGCCTAGGCGAAGGGCCCCGGCCTGACCGGCCACGCCGCCGCCCTCGATGGTGGCGTCAATGTCGTAAGTCTGCTGGGCGTCGATCAGACGCAGCGGCTCCATCACCATCTGACGGTGCGTCGCGGAGGTGAAGTAGTTGTCAAAGGCGCGAGCGTTGATCGTGATCGTGCCGGTGCCGGGGCGAAGTCGCACGCGCGCGACCGCCTCCTTGCGACGACCGGTGGTTTGGGTGAGTGGGCTTGACACTGGGTTTCTCCTTAGCCGCGGCGAATCGCCGAGGTGTCGAACGTGACGGGCTGCTGGGCGGCGTGCGGGTGCTTGTCGCCGGCGTAGACGAAGAGCTTCTCCATCTGGGCTCGACCGAGTCGGTTCTTGGGCACCATGCCCTTGATAGCGTCGAAGACGAGCTTCGCAGGATCCTTCTCGAGCAACGTCGCCCACGAAGTCGAGCGCAGTCCCCCCGGGTAGCCGGAGTGACGGTACGCGAAGTTCTGACCGGCCTTATTGGCGGTCACGACGATCTTGTCGGCGTTCACGATGATCACGAAGTCGCCGGTGTCCACGTGGGGCGCGAAGAAAGTGCGATGCTTGCCGCGCAGCAGCGAGGCAGCCACCGTCGCGAGGCGACCCAGCACGAGCCCTTCGGCGTCGATGACGTGCCACTCGCGCGTGATCTCATTGACCTTTGGTGTGTACGTACGCACAGTTCTTCCTTCAGCGATCTTTAGGAGGGTCGCCGCAGCGCGACTCCTAAGGGACTCTCTACCTTACAAAACCGGAGGGTCCCCCGGCAAATTCCTCGTATCCCACCCCCACGAGGCTCAGACCCCCCGCGGGCGCCGGAGGAGGCAGTTGCTCGCGCTGGAGGCTCACCAGGCGCTCTCTCACGGTCGTCTCGTCCAGCGCTCCCTGCCCGATTGCCACCATCGTGGAGACCAGGCAGCGCACCATGTGGTGACAGAACGAGACGGCGCGCACCCGCAGGCGCAGCGCCGGAGCGGCCGTGGGGCTCAGCCCCCACCGGTCCTCGATTCGCTCCCAGTGCGCCACGAGTACGTGGCGGGTCAGCGGGTCCTCGGGCGCGGCCTTCGCCGGTCGGCGACAAAAGGCCCGAAAATCATGCACACCCACCGCGTCGGCGCCCGCGGCGTTCATCGCCGCCACGTCCAGGGGACCCGGCACCGACCAAGACCAGGCGGCGGTCAGGGCCAGCGCGGGCGGCTCACTCTCGAGTACGAGGTAGCGGTACTCGCGCCACTGCGCGGAAAAGCGCGCGTGAAAGTCGTCGGGCACTCGTCGAGCGCGCAACACCCGCACCCGCCCCGCCAACTGGCGGTTGAGCGAATGCAACAGGCGCTCCTCCTCGGGGCCCCGATTGGAGCGAAAGAGTGGGTCGGGCAGGTCGACGTGGACCACTTGGGCGAAGGCGTGCACGCCCGCGTCGGTACGCCCCGCCCCCACGATGTGTGGGGGTTCGTCGAGGCGCAGCGTGCGCGCGAGTGTTTCGCGGACCAGTCCCACCACCGTGGTGAACCGCGGTTGGAACGCGAACCCGCTCAGACCCGAGCCGTCATAGGCGAGGTCCAGACGCCACCGTTGGGTGGCGAACGGTGCTGGATCAGACGAACTCAATGCGCGCCATCGGGGCGTTGTCGCCCTGACGGGGCCCGAGTTTCAAGATGCGCGTGTAACCGCCCGGACGCTCCACGTAGCGAGGAGCGATCTCGGTGAAGAGCTTGTGGGTCATGTCCTTGTCGCGGATGAACGCGACGACCCGTCGGTGGGCGTGCACGGAGCCCTCCGGCGAGTTCTTGGCCGCGGTAACGACCTTCTCCACGATGGGACGCAACGCCTTGGCCTTGGCCTCGGTGGTGACGATGGATTCCGCCGCGATCATCGACGCGACGAGGTTACCCATCATTGCCTTCTGGTGGGCGCTGTCGCCGCCGAATCGCTTGCCTTTGGTGGGAGTGCCGCGCATGACTAGTCCTCGGTCCGTAGTGAGAGACCGCGCTCGTCGAGGCGGTCGGTGACGTCCTTCAGCGACGTCGCGCCGAAGTTCGTGATCGACGTGAGGTCGCGCTCGGTTGCGTTGATGAGTTGGGCGATGGTGTTGATGCCCGCGCGCTTGAGGCAGTTACGCGAACGCTCGGTGAGTCCCAGCTCCTCGATGCGGATGTCCAGTTCGCTGGCCGCGGCCTGGGCCGTGCCCACGTCGCCGAGCTCCAGCGATGGCGCCTCCTCGTCGAAGCTGCCGATGAGGTCCACCAGCGAGCCGAGCGTCTTGCCGGCCGAGGCCAGGGCCTCGCGAGGTGAGATGGAGCTGTCGGTCTCGATCTCGATCACCAGGCGGTCGAAGTCCTTGGACTGCTCGACGCGCACGGGCTCGATCTCGAAGCTGACGCGACGCACCGGGGTGAAGATCGCGTCCAGGGGAATCACGCCGATGGTCGACGAACCCTTGTTGCCCTCGGCACCCACGTAGCCCTTGCCGCGCTCGACGGTCAGCTCGAAGCTGAGTGTCGCCTTGGGCGTGGTGAGATAGGCCAGGTGCAGACCGGGGTTCAGGATCTCGACGTCCGCGGTGGTCGACAGGTCGGCGGCGGTCACCGGACCCTCGCCTCGCTTGTCCAGGCGCAGGGTGACGGGCTCGTCGCTGTGCACGCGCAACAGCAGGTCCTTCAGGTTCAAGCAAATGTCCTGCACGTCCTCTTTCACGCCTTCGATGACGCCGAACTCGTGCAGCACGGCGTCGAACTTCACCCGCGTAGCGGCCGCGCCGGGAATCGACGACAGCAGCGTGCGCCGCAGCGAGTTGCCGAGCGTGTGGCCGAAGCCGGGGTCCAGCGGTCCGATGGCGAATGACTGGCGGTTGTCGACCTCGTCGCCGAGGGCTTCAATGGTGGGTCGTTGGATGATCAACATGGGGACTCCTTACGTTCCTTCAGTCCTTCGATTACTTCGAGTACAACTCGACGATGAGCTGCTCTCGGATCGACTCGTCAATCTGCTCGCGCTGGGGTACAACGCGCACCGTGACCGAAAAGCCGTTGTCGCCGGTCTCGAGCCAGCCCGGCACCGTGCGGTCCAAGGTGTCGAGGTTGCGCTTCACGTTGAAATTCTCACGCGTGACGTTCTTCAGCGCCACCACTTCGCCCGGGCGGACCCGATAGCTGGGGATGGTGACCCGTTTGCCGTTGATGGTGACGTGGCCGTGGCGCACGAACTGACGCGCCTGGGCGCGCGACGCGCCCCATCCGGCGCGGTAGGCGACGTTGTCGAGGCGCAACTCGAGGAACTGCAGCAGGTTCGTGCCCGTGATACCGGGTCGGCGGCTGGCCTCTTCGTAGAGGTTGCGGAACTGCTTCTCCAAGAGGCCGTAGATGCGGCGGGCCTTCTGCTTCTCGCGCAACTGGGTGAGGTACTCCGACCCCTGGCGCTGGCGGTCGCGTCCGTGCATGCCGGGCGGGAACGCACGCATCTGGCGGTCCGAATTCTCTGAGACGGGGCACTTCAAGGTGAAGCAGCGCTCACCCTTCAGGTACAACTTGGTGCGCTCACGACGGCAAAGTCGGCAAACGGGTCCTGTGTAACGAGCCATGATCTTCCTTAGCCTCGACGCCGCTTCTTGGGGCGGCATCCGTTGTGCGGTAGCGGGGTGACGTCCTTGATGGCGACCACTTCGATGCCGGCGGCGGCAAGCGAGCGAATGGCGGTCTCGCGGCCCGAGCCCGGACCGCGCACGAGAACGTCGACCTTCTTCACACCGTGCTCCATGGCCGCGCGCGCGCACTTCTCGGCGGCCAACTGGGCGGCGAAGGGGGTTGACTTGCGCGAGCCCTTGAAGCCCACGTTGCCCGAAGACGCCCACGCGAGCACGTTGCCCTCGGGGTCGGTGATCGACACGATGGTGTTGTTGAACGAGCTCTTGATGTGCGCGACGCCAAAGGCGATGTTCTTGCGCTCCTTGCGACGGCCCTTGCGGGCCGTGGATGGCTTGGCCATTACTTCGTTACCTTCTTCTTGCCGGCGACAGTGCGCTTGGGTCCCTTGCGGGTGCGGGCGTTGGTGCGCGTGCGCTGGCCGCGAACCGGAAGTCCCTTGCGGTGGCGAATGCCCTGGAGGCAGTTGATCTCCATCTTGCGCTTGATGTCCTGGGCGACGTCGCGGCGCAGGTCGCCTTCGACGGTGACGTTCTGATCGATGTAGGCGCGCAACTTGTTCACGTCGGCGTCGCTGAGGTCTTTGACCCGCGTTGACTCATCCACGCCGGTGGCGGCGCAGATCTGCTCGGCGATGGTGGGACCGACCCCAAAGATATAGGTAAGTGAAATCACCGTTCGCTTTTCGCGAGGGATGTCTACTCCGGCAATACGGGCCATCTTCTTCCTCTCCTAGCCCTGACGCTGCTTATGACGCGGGTTCTCGCAGATCACGCGGACGTGACCTTCCCTGCGAATGACTTTGCACTTCTCACACATGGCCTTTACGCTCGCGCGAACCTTCATGTTGTATCTCTCTCGACTGGTGGAACTTGAGCTATTTGTAGCGGTAGGTGATGCGTCCACGGGTCATGTCGTAGGGCGTGATCTCAACTTGGACCTTGTCACCGGGCAGAATGCGGATGCGGTGCATGCGCATCTTTCCCGAACTATGCGCGAGAACGGTGTAACCGTTCTCCAACTCGACACGAAACATGGCGTTGGGAAGTGGCTCGACGACGGTTCCCTCAACGGTGAACGCGTCTTCCTTTGGCTTACTCAGGTTCTTTCTCCTTGATTCGTCACTACGGGGCGCGTCGGAGCGAACTCCTCCACGGATGGACCTCTCAGCTCGCCAAGAGGTCGGCTGACTATTCTACCGAATTTCTAGGGAAACGCAAAACGGGCCCATCCAATCCTTCGATTCTATGGGCGCAACCGGCATGGAGCCCCGGGGGGAACCGGCACTCCCGGTCGATGCCCCCGAGAAGTCCACTCGGCGCCGCGCGGCCGAAGCGCCAGAAAACACGTGAAAATCAGTAAATCAGCCACCGATCGACCGCGGGTACGCCTTCAGGCTAGCCGCCTCGCGAGGACCGCGAGGACCGCGCCGCGCAAGGTGGTGGATCGCGCGGGTGATCAACTCGATCACAGCCGCTCCCGGCGCTGCGTGAACTCGCCCAGGACGACGCCGGTGAGCGGGGTCCACTCGCCACCGGTCGCGACCAGCGTGCCGCACCTGCTCAGTCGCGTTCCACTTCACGGCGAGATCACTGCGTTCCAGTGACCACGAAATCACAATTCCTGTTGTGAAAGAGCCCCCATGCACCACCGCGTGATCGTGCGCCTATAGACAATGCCAACCGGGGCGCCGAGTCGCGCAACTCTTCACCGGCCGTTCACGCAAACCCCCCGAATTTCTATTTGATTTCGCGTCTCTTCTGTGTAGAATTCACAAATGAACAACGGCAACTGAGTCTTCACGATTGATCATTTCTTCTGGATGCAAGGGGGTAGTACAACCGTGTTGGTGCAAGATGAATCGGCTGGGTCGAGTGCGGATAGGCGGGATGATGCGAGCTCGGTTGAGAATTTATGGTCTACGTATTTCGAGAGTCGTTCACTCGAAGACCGAAACCGCTTAGTTCTATTCTACGGCCCGCTCGTGCGAATCGTCGCGAGCCGGGTTGCGCGGCGGATGCGCTCATTCCAGTCCGTTCAGGAACTGTGCTCGTGCGGTCAATTTGGACTCATTAATGCCGTGGAGCGATTCGATCCATCCGGAGGCTTCCAATTCGCAACGTACGCCACGATTCGCATTCAAGGCGCGATTATCGACGAGCTTCGAAAAGACGACATACTTCCGAAGAGAATGCGGGCTCGGGTGCGGACCTATCAGGTTGCGCGCGAGTCCTTGGAGGCCGAACTTCGCCGAACCCCGACCTTCGCGGACGTGGCTGAATACCTGGGGACGAATTTGGCCGAGATCGTGGAACTCGATGACCTGGCGAGCACCTCGAACTACCTCGTATCGCTCTCGGCGCTCGGCGAGGGGCCGGGCGGGCAGCCGGCCGGCTCGCGTATGGACCCGAGTGAGAGCGCCGATCTGACCTCGATGCGCGAATCGGTGAAAGCCGCGTTGCTTCGCATCACCGAACGTCAGCGCCAGGTTCTGGTTCTCCATTTCCTCGAGGGCTTCCACAAGAGCGAGATCGCAGACGCCCTGGGCATTGACCGCTCCAGGGTGACCCAGTTGATCCAGCAGGGATTACGAAATCTCCGTATTGAACTGGGCGAGCACCCGCTCTAGAGGAATCTCCGCTGCCCCGCTGGGGCTCGTTCGGAGATGGAACCTCGCTGTTCTCGACGCGGACGAGCGGATCGTGGTGTCACGAGTACGCGTCACGGATTATTCGGTGGTTTTCGACCTCGTCGTGGCCCGTCGGGCGCCGTACGAAGCCCACGCAGCGGCGTCGGGCGCCCCGTCGGTGCTCGCGCGCGCCGACTCCACATTCTCCTGGCGGATTCGATCGAGCACCTCTTCACGGTCGATGCGCAC
>DATKTZ010000031.1:0-17066 GCA_035530815.1 Acidimicrobiales bacterium | reverse complement strand
GCATGGTCCAATGCTACCTGGGGGTATCAGAGAGCCACGATCACGGCGAAGTGCCTACTACGAAGACGGCGCTGTAGTGATGCGACGGGTGAGACGCTGGCCCGGTAGGCGGCGTCGCTCGCGACGACTCGACGCTCGGTTGACGAGCCAACATGTCCACACCCGAGGCCGACGGCTCGCTCGTCCTCGCCCAGACCAGGAAGTGACCCAACGACGCCGACCGCTGGGGATCGGTGACCCCGCGTCACCGCTGGAAACGGCACCACATCAGCGTCGGGCGCACTCTTGGCCAGGTGACGGTGATCATCGTGATGGTGGATCTGGACGTGCGCGTCGGCTCTGAGATCGGCGAACTACTCCGGTACTTCACCCTCGATCCCACCCGGGACTACCAAGCGAGGTCGAGAAGTAGTCTCTGAGGGTTCGATTGTCCCAGAAACTCCGTTAGATCACAATGGTGGGTCAGCGACAAAAGTCGTTGATCAGGCCATTGGCGAACGCGTTCGTGGCGCGTCCCCACCTTTAGAGGTTCTTGACCCCAGGCTCGAATGACACCTATTTCCGGGCGCGACTCGACTCAAAATCGGCGACTGAAAGGGCCTCGAGCTCCTTCACCAGTTCGCGAAGTCGCCGGTTGGCTTCGATGGCGGGGCGAAGTTGCTCGGCCTCGTCACTGCTCAAGGTCGTGGTCACCTGACGCCCGTGATCCTGGTGGGTCCAGGTCGGGTAGGGACCGTGCAACACCGGTGGCTCGGCCCGGCAGTGACAGCCTTCACCCGCACAACGCGTCGAGCGCAGCGAGAGGTTACCCGGCACCACGGGTGTCATCGCCAATCGACCGATCTCGGCCAGGATGGCCCGTCGTTGCTTCTCACTCTTCACCGCCACCAGCATCCACCATCCACCTTCTTGAGATTGTGTCATGTCATGATATACCGAGATGGTCCTCAGTCCGCGCGACGCCAGTGTGCTCCGGCGCTTCGAGGACTTCTGCGCCCTCGAAGGACTCGGCCCGGCTCCGCGTGCCCTCGGCGACGCCGCGGTCATCGAGGCGTTCCTCGAACTCGGCTGTCGGGGCCTCGCCGCGCACTCACTCGGCACCTACCGCGCGACGCTGGGCCGCCTGAGCGGTGCTCGCGCCGCCGGATCGTTCCCGGCCTCGCTCGCGCCCGCCCCCTACGGCAGCGCCGAGGTGGTGGCCCTGTGGTCGATGGCGCACCACCAGCGAAGCGCACGGCGCGTCGACGACGCGATCGTCGCGGTGGCGACTCTGCTCGGCGCGGGACTGCGTCCGGGCGAGCTTGCGGTGTTGGACGCGACCGACGTGCGCCGTCGTCGCGGCCAGGTGAGCGTGACGGTGCGCGGACCCTACCCGCGCGACGTCGCGGTGCTCGAGCCCTTCGCCGTCGAGCTCGTCGAGAGCGCCACGCGGCGCAACGGCTATCTGTTTCGCCCCGGTGTGAGCGTGCGCACGACCAAGAACCTCGTTAACGATCGCTGCGCGAGGCTCGTGCGCGACGGCGATGAGGTACGACTTACCAGCGGGCGCGCCCGCGCGACGTTCATCTGCTCTCACCTTCGCTCGGGCACCACGCTCGACGAGCTCTGTGCGCTGGCGGGGCTTCGTGAACTCGAGTCCCTCCTTCGCTACGCGCGCCACGTCGAAGGCGCGCCTCGCTCCAAGGCCGCGCTGCGCGCTTGCGCGCAAAGAGAGCGACGATGACCCGGCCGATGATCGGCGACGAGGAGGTGACGAGCACTCTCGCGCTGATACGGCGCTCGGGG
Organism: Acidimicrobiales bacterium; assembly: GCA_035530815.1. Lineage (GTDB taxonomy): Bacteria > Actinomycetota > Acidimicrobiia > Acidimicrobiales > RAAP-2 > RAAP-2. The sequence goes on along the minus strand of DATKTZ010000031.1, from coordinate 15,281 downwards.
GTGGCCGAGTGGCTGGAGGCGGCGATCGCCGCGCGCCACCGTGGCCCTGGCCGCCCGCGGATGCTGCGCGTCGAGGCCTTGCTCTGCGCGCTGTTGCTGCTCGGCGTCGACGACCGGGCCCTGCACCTGACGGCCGCGACCGAGGTGCTGTTTGCTCGACTCAGTGACGACGCGAAGGCGACACTCGGCCTCGCGGGCGACGTCCGCGACGAACGCGCCCGTGCGGCGCGCTATCGCCAGGTGCGCTACCTCTTCCACGTGATGGTGTCAGTACTCGATCCCTCGGGGCTACCCAAGAACCAACGCCTGCGCACCGAAGAGTTCGAACGGCGACGACGCGAGGTGAGCGAACAAGAGGCCAGGGACGCACGCCAGCGCCTCGAGTCCTTCATGGGCGCGCTCGTCTCGGCCAGTGCCGCCGCGTGCCCGATGCCGCCGCGCCTGGCCTACGGTCTTGACGCGACCCCGGTCCCGCTGTTCTCGCGAGGGCCGTCCCAGCGCACGGGACTGTGCGCCAGTGACCCCGACGGAGGATGGTACGTGCGCGAGGGCGATCACCGCGAGCGCGAGGATCACCAGGGGCGTCGTCGCACGCGCGTCGCCTGGGCCCTGGAGGCGACGCTGCTGACGACGGCCTCACCCACGCCCGGCGCGTTGGCGCCCTTTCCCAACTTGGTGGTGGGTGTGGCGCTGGATAGACCGGGCGTCGACCCCGGGGGCACGGCCGTGAGGGTGTTGCGCGGGGCGCTTCAACGTGGCTTCGCGCCAGGGCCCCTCGGCGTCGATCGCGCCTACTCGCGCGCCTTCGCCGAGGTCTTTCATTTGCCAGCTCGCGCGATGGGTTTCTCGCCCGTGATGGACTACCGGGTCGACGAGCTCGGACGCCAGGCGAACAGCCACGGCGCCGTTCTCGTCGAGGGCACCTGGTACTGCCCGTCGATGCCCGAGGTGCTGGTCACGGCGACCCAGGACCTTAGAAGCGGGCTCATCGACGCCGAGACCTACCGCCAGCGCATCGCCGCGCGCGTCGACTACGCGTTGGCGCGCAAGTCCGGGCCCGACGCCGACGGTTACGAGCGTTTCACGTGTCCGGCTCTCGGTCGCCCCAAGCTGCGCTGCCCACTGCGATCGACCTCGCTGGTGACAATCGGCAGACGACCGGTGACCCCGCCCGAGACGCCGCCGCTGCTCTGTCGCCAGAGCGCGATCACCATCGCGCCCGACGTGGCGGCGCGCCACGCCCAGACCCTCGCTTATGGCTCGCAGGAGTGGGCGCGCTGTTACGCGACGTTGCGCAACACCATCGAGGGCTGGAACGGATTCGCGAAGGACGCGTCCCACGAGGCCCTGGCCCAGCCGGCCCGGCGCCGGGTGCGCGGCATCGCCGCCCAGGGCGTCTTTGTCACGATCCTCTTGGTCGCGGCCAACCTGCGAAAGATCGACACCCATCAGCGACAGCTGGCCAAGCGAAAGGCGATCGAGGCGCGAAAACGCGCCCGACGGCGAAGGGTGAGTATCAAGGACTACCTGGCGAGCTGACCACTCGCATCGAACACGCCACTGGCTCCTCGATGCACCGTGTGGGCGCACCGCACCAGCCGCACCACACCACACCGGGTCACACCCGCATGGCACCATGCTCAAGGCGACTTTTGTCGGTGCAAGGGGGCGACTTTTGTCGCCAACTCATGGTGGGCGAGGGGGGACTTGAACCCCCACATCCTTTCGAATACAGGCACCTGAAGCCTGCGCGTCTGCCAATTTCGCCACTCGCCCTGGGACTCAGCAACAATAGTCCACCCGCAATGCCTCGCCGCGCGCGCCTGCCCACGCCGGTAGTTGACCGGTACAGTTATTGATGCCATGGTACTAAAGGGTGTAGAGAATCGCCTCGAGCGACTGTTCGAGCGGACTTTGTCGCGCCCGTTCAAGGGCGGCTTGCAACCTATTGAGATCGGTCAGCGGATCATCCGCGAGGTAGACCTCACCCGGCGCCTTTCCACCCAGGGGCAACTCTCTCCCAACGAGGTCAAGGTGTGGCTGAGTCCCGAGGATGCGGACCGCTTCGAGGGATTCCAGAAGGCGCTCATTAGTGAGTTGGCCGAAACGGTGCGTCAGCACGCCGTCAGTGAGGGCTACAACTTCGTGGGGCCGGTGAACGTCGAGGTCTTCATCGACGACGACCTCAAGATCGGGGACGTGGCGGTGCAGACGGAGTTCGTCGCGGGCGACAGCCAGCCTCGGCTGCTGCTCGACGACGGACGAACCTTCAAGGTCACCGATAGCCCCCTCGTCATCGGGCGCAGCCCCGACGTGGATGTGGTGATCAACGACAGCAACGTCTCGAGGCGGCACGCCGAGGTCTGGCGTACCAGCGACGGCGTGGCGGTCAGGGATCTCCAGTCGACCAACGGGACTTTCGTGAACGGTCATCGCATCAGCGCGGTATCGCTGTCGCCTCGCGACGACCTCACCATTGGCCCGCTCCATCTGAGGATTGAGCTCGCTTGAGCTTCCTTGGCGCGTCGTCGACCTACGCGGCGCTGGTACGCCCGCTGCAGGTGCTCGTCATGGTGGTGGCCATACTCTTCTTCGCGCGGGTTCTCCGTGTGGCTCAAGTGCAAGCGCGTCCCGCTGACGTGGGCGTGTCGGGTTCGAAGCGTCGCCACGGCCAGGCGCTAGGACTCAAGTTCATCGAGCCAGAAGAGCAGCGGGGCGAACGCATCGATGTCGATCTCGCGATCGTTATCGGTCGAAGTACCGACTGCGACGTGAGTCTGTACGACAACTACCTCTCGTCACGCCACGCCCGGGTGGCCAATGACAACGGGGATCTGACCGTGGAGGACCTCGGGTCCACCAACGGCACCTACGTGAACCAGGAACTCGTCACCGGTCGAGTTCTGTTGGCGCGCGGCGACATCGTTCAAGTCGGCGGTGTCTTGTTCGAGGTGGTTCGTTGACGCGCTGGCGCTACGCGGCCGCCACCGACACCGGACTCGTTCGGGACCTGAACGAGGACGCCATCTACGTCGACGACATCCTCGCCGTGGTGGCCGACGGGATGGGCGGGCACGCCGCCGGCGAGGTGGCATCCCAACTCACGATCGACATCGTGCGCGACCGGTTCCACGAGCAGCCGACGCTCGAGGGTCTGCACGGCGCCATCGAGGCGGCAAATCAAGCCATAATGGCTGATGCGCGGGCAACTCCCGAACACTTCGGCATGGGCACGACGGTCATCGCGCTCGGTCTCACGACCGATTCGTCCGGAGTGACGTCGCCCACGCTCTTCAACGTTGGCGACTCGCGGGCCTACCAGTTGCGCGACGGCGCGCTACGTCAGTTGAGCGAGGATCACAGCGTGGCCGAGGAATGGGTGCGCATGGGTCGACTCACGACCGAGGAGGCGGCGGTGCACCCTCGACGCCACCAACTGACGCGGACACTGGGTATCGAGGAGTCGCTCGATGTCGACGTGATGTCACTGCACGCCACGGCGGGTGACCGGATACTGCTCTGCAGTGACGGACTCTCCAACGAGTTGTCGCCCGAGACCCTGGCGCAACTCGCGAGTGCGCCGGTGCCGCTCGAGGTAGCGGTAGAGCAACTCGTCGGTGCTGCTCGTCACGCGGGGGGTCGCGACAACATTTCGGCGATCTTGATTGAATTTGAGGACGTGCGTGCCGCGACGTCCCCGGTGAAACGCACGATCAGCACTGCGAAACCTCCAGCGGCCCAGAGCCCCCGTGCCGCCGCGCTGCGACGATCACGGCGACCCTCGCGTTTCACCTGGCGAAGCGCGGCGGCGGTCGTGGTGCTGCTCGCGGTGGTGGCCGGATTCTTCTACATCACTCACTGGTATGCGTACTCGACCTACTACTTGGGCAACGATGCCGGTACCATTGCGGTCTTCCAGGGTCAACCCAAGGGCGTCTTGTGGTTCAAGCCCGTGAAGGTACTCGACACCAACTTCGCGGTGCGTCAGCTTCGCCCGGCTGATCTGCAGGCGCTCGACGCGACGATCAGCGAGCCCACACTGACGGCCGCGCTGCGCGAGGCGGCGTATCTGCACAACGAGTGGCATCTCTCTCGCCAGTCGCTCAATGCGGGGACCGGCGTGAGCACCACGACGAGCACGACCACCACCACCGTGGCGAGGGGGTAGACCATGTCGCGCCGTCTCGGTATCCTCGCCACCGCCATCTTGCTGCTCTTTGCTGTCGTTGCGGCTCAGGCGATCAACGTGCAGTTCTTTCGCGCGCCCAGCCTGAACGCCTCGCCACAGAACCCCCGGGTGAATCAGGCCACTACCCAGTACCCCCGTGGTGAGATCATTGCGGCCGACGGCACGATCCTGGCCCAGTCGCGACCCTCGAAGGGCTACTACCAGTGGCGCCGTATTTACCCTCTGGGCTCACTCACCTCGGGGGTCATCGGTTTCGCTTCGCCCTCCTACGGGACGTGGGGACTCGAGAACGAGTACGACAGCGAGCTCACCGCGCACCCCCAGCCGCCCCAGAGCTTCGAGCAGCTCCTCGCGCCCACGAGCGCCGCCAACTCGGTCACCCTGACCCTGGAGCCGGCGCTGCAGAGCATCGCGCGCAACGCGCTGTTGGGACGTGACGGTGCGGCCGTGGTACTCGACCCGCGCACCGGAGCGGTGCTGGCGATGTACTCGAACCCGACCTACAACCCGGTGCCGCTCACCTCGCCCACCTACACGGTCGCCCAGGCCGCCTGGAAGAGGGACACGACGAACAACGCGCACGGCTTTCCGCCCCTGGGCCTGGTCGCCACCCAGCAGACCTTCCCGCCCGGATCCACCTTCAAGATCGTGACCACCGCGGGAGTGGTGGCGTATAAGCCGAGCCTCCTGCAAAAGAGCTACCCGGTCGTGGCGACCATCAAGCTTCCCCAGTCGAACAAGACGCTCTCGAACTTCGGGTTTGTGCCCTGCGGCGGGAAGGTCTCGGTGATGCTGCCGGTGTCGTGTGACCCGGGCTACGCCCTGCTCGGACTCGACCTGGGTGGCGCGCTGCTCGCCAAGGCGGCCAACGCCTTCGGCTACAACTCGACACCCCCGCTGGACTTCCCCAACGTGGTGCCGAGCTACTTCCCGCCCGCCTCCTCGTTCCTGACGAACCTGCCCGGTGTCGCCTACTCCGCGATCGGCCAACAGAACGTGCGCGCCACCGCCCTCCAACAGGCACTACTCGCCGCCACCATCGCCAACGGCGGCACGACCATGTCGCCGCACTTCCTCGCCTACGTCAGCTCGCCCGAGGGCACGGTGGTGAAGCGCTACGTGCCCACGGCCTGGCAGCACCCCCTGACCCCCGCCCAGGCCGGTCAGATCGTCCCGCTGATGGTCGACGTCGCGAAGTACGGCACGGCGGCCGGGTGGTTCCCCGCGGCCGACGAGGTCGGCGCCAAGACCGGCACCGCCCAGACCGGCAACAGTGCGAAGAACACCGACGACTGGATGATCGCCTTCGCCCCCGCGAGTCACCCCACCGTGGCGATCGCGGTGGTGGTGCCCTTCCAGAGCGTGTCGGGCACCGGTTCGGCGGTGGCTGGGCCGATCATGAAATGTCTCATCGAGGGCACCCTCGCGTTGCAGGCGGGCCAGCCAGCGACCGGCACGGCAACGACGTGTCCGCGGTGACGAGGCGTATGCGCAATGCGAAGGACCTAGGCTAGGTAAGGTATGGAGCCCGTCAGCGATCCACGAATCTACTCGAATCGGTACCAAGTCACCCACCTGATCGCACGGGGCGGGATGGCCATGGTCTACCGGGCCCAGGATCTCTTCTTGAATCGCGCCGTGGCCCTCAAGATCCTGTACCCCGAACTAAGCGCGGACCCGTTGTTCGTTGAGCGTTTTCGCCGCGAAGCCCAGGCCGCGGCCAACCTCTCGCACCCCAACATCGTCCCGGTCTTCGACTGGGGCGAGGATGACGGCACCTACTTCATCGTCATGGAGCTCATCGAGGGGACCTCGCTCGCCGACATGCTGCGCGGTTCGCGTACCCTGACCGCGGCGCGCTCGACCCAACTGGCCGCGCAGGTCGCGGCGGCACTGGGCTACGCGCACCGCAACGGGGTGGTGCACCGCGACGTGAAGCCCGGCAACATCCTGATCACCTCGGACGGACAGGTCAAGGTCACCGACTTCGGTATCGCCCAGGCTGTCGCGAGTGAAGACCACCTCGCAGAGGCTGGTTCGGTCATGGGCACGGCCACCTACTTCTCGCCCGAACAGGCCGAGGGCGTGCCCGTGGACGGACGCAGTGACGTGTATTCCCTCGGTGTCGTGCTCTACGAGATGCTCGTCGGGCGTCCGCCGTTCGTCGGGGATTCGCCGGTGGAAGTGTCGAGCCAGCACGTCCACAACGCGGTGCCCCCGCTCTCGGAATTCAATCCGACGGTTCCCCACGACCTCGAGGCGATCACCATGCTGGCCCTCGCCAAGTCGCCGGCCAAGCGCTACCAGAGCGCGGACGAGTTGCGCGCCGATCTCCTGCGCTTCGCCGAAGGCCAACCGGTGCGCGCCTCCCAGCGTGACGTGGCGTTCTTCGGTACCGACGCCACCCAGGCGGTCTCGACGGTCTCAGCCGGCGAGCGCACCCAGGCGGTGCCGATCATGAGCGGCCCGCGCACCGACGTACGCCGCCGCGGTTCGCGCTCGGGCTTCATCGTGACTGCGTTGGTCGTGCTCCTGGCGATGGCCGGGCTAGCGTACTTCCTGGTGATCGGGACCAAGACGCCCTCGACGACGATGCCGAACCTGGTGGGCCAGAGCATCACCGCCGCGACCCAGACGCTCCAGAGTGAGGGCGTCACCAATATCAAGACGGCCCAGGTGGCCTCCAAGGAGCGCACCGGCACCGTGCTCGCCACCACGCCCGCGGCCGGGTTATCGATCGCCAAGGGCGAGCAGGTGACCATCCAGGTGAGCCTCGGCCCCACCAAAGCTCCGGTGACGGTGCCTGACACGACCGGCATGACCCTCGCCAACGCCGAGAGTGTGTTGAGCGCGGCGCACCTCTCCTACAAGCCCAACTTCACCTTGACCGCACCGCCCGGTTCCGCGCCCAATACGGTGCTCTCCCAGATGCCCGCCGGCAACACGAGCGCCCACACCGGCGACACGGTCGTGCTCACCGTACTGTCACCCGACGCGACGTTCCAGTTGCCGGTGATGCGGGGCCAGACGACGAACCAGGCTTCCGCCAAGTTGGGTCAGTTGGGTCTTAACGTGAGCGGGAACACAAGCTCGAAGTGCTCGAACACCGTGGCTTCGGGATTGGTGCTCAACACGGCTCCGCCCGCGGGCACCCAGGTCAAGCCCGGCTCCACGGTGGGACTCGTGACCTCATCGGGCTACTGCAACGTGGTCGTGCCCAACGTGCTCGGTCTCACTCAGGGTGCGGCCAACGACTCACTCACCTCCCAGGGGCTCCTGATGGGTCAGGTGACGACCGCGCCCGTGGACGCGTGTCTCACCCCGGACACCTCGGGCACCGTCGCCAGTCAGAGTCTCGCCCCGGGTTCATCAGCGCCCTACAACTCAAGCGTCGATCTGACGATCTGCCCGTAGTCGACCGCGGTCCAGCCCTGGTCGGCGCATTCGGTAACATCGACGCTTATGGCGAACTCCGCATCCAAGCGACGCAGGGCCAAGACGGTGGGACGTTACGTGTCCGCCGAGCAGGGTGGTCGCTACACGGCGCCGCGGCCGCCGGGTTCGGACCACAGCCCGCACTGGTTCCCCTGGCTGCTCGTGGACTTGATGGTCTTCGGGCTGCTGGTGATCACACTCAACTACCTGCAGGTGCTGCCCGGGTCGGTGTCGTCGTGGTACCTGATTCTCGGACTGGTGTCGATGTTCGGGGCGTTCTTTCTCGCGACGCGTTATCGCTGAGTCCTAGCCCAAACGTTCGATGATGGTCGCGTTGGCGAGCCCGCCACCCTCGCACATCGTGAGCAGGCCGTAGCGGCCGCCTCGGCGTTCGAGTTCGTTGAGCAGCGTCGCGCACAGTTTGGCGCCCGACGCGCCGAGCGGGTGGCCCAGCGCGATGGCGCCGCCGTTCACGTTGACCTTGGCGAGGTCAACCTTGTGCTCCTTCTGCCAGGCGAGCACCACCGAGGCGAAGGCCTCGTTGATCTCGACGAGGTCGATGTCGTCGAGGGTGAGTCCCGAGCGTTCGAGCACCTTGGTGGTCGCGGGGATGGGACCGGTGAGCATCGTCACCGGGTCGACACCGGCCAGCGCGAACGTGTGGAATCGGGCGCGCGGGGTGTAGCCGAGTTCGCGGGCCTTCTCCTCGCTCATGATCAGCACTGCGGAAGCGCCGTCGGTGATCTGTGAGGAGTTGCCCGCGGTGACCTTGCCATCTTCTTTGAACGCCGGCTTGAGGTTCGCGAGTGTGGCCACGCTCGAGTCGGGGCGAATCCCCTCGTCACTGGTCATCAATTCGTCGGTCGGGTGACCGTTGTCGTCGCGCACGTAGATCGGGATGATCTCGTTCTCGAAGCGGCCCTCGGCCGTGGCGCGAGCGGCGCGCTGGTGGCTTTCGGCTGAGAATGCGTCGAGCTGCTCGCGCGAGATGCCCCACTGGTCCGCGATCATCTCGGCACCGATGCCTTGATTCTTGAGACCGCCCTGGGGTTCGTAGCGCTCGGCGACGCGCGGACCGAAGGGGAAGCCCGCGTCCTTGCCCACCGAAGAGCCCATGGGCACCCGGGTCATGACCTCGACGCCCGCGGCCACCACGATGTCGTAGGCGCCGGCCATGACGCCCTGGGCGGCAAAGTGCAGGGCCTGCTGCGAGGAACCGCACTGGCGGTCGATCGTCGTGGCCGGCACGGATTCGGGCCAGCCGGCGGCGAGCACGGCGTTGCGTCCGACGTTGAAGGCCTGTTCACCGATCTGGCTGACACAGCCCATGATCACATCGTCCACGAGCGCGGGATCAAGGTTGTTGCGGCTCGCGATCGCCTTCAGCGCCTCGGACGCCAGGTCCACCGCGTGCCAATTCCTCAACTTGCCGTTGCGCTTGCCCCCGGGGGTGCGCACGGCGTCAACGATGACCGCTGTTGGCATGAAGACCCCTTTCGTGTGTTGCGGTTTTCACCACGCCGCGAAGCCTAGACGTGACCGCGAACTATCGTCACCTGAGTGGACGCGCAACGAAAGAACATGGATCGGTGGTTGGGCGACGGTGGCATGGCGATCATCGCCGCCTTGGGGGGTTCGTTCGATGCTTACGGCGTGGACGGCGAGGACCTGGGCTGGGTGGAGGGTTCGTTCACTCCGAGCGAGTTGGCCTGCAACCCCCACGGCACGGTGCAGGCCGGCGTCCACTCGGTGGTCTTGGACGCGGCGATGAACTTCGCCATCAACGCGGCCCTGCCCGGACGCGACCGGACGAATTCGACCATCGAGATGACGACCGAACTGTTGCGTCCGGCTCAGCGGGGCGAGTGCTACGCCGTGCGCGGCGAAGTGGTGCGTCTCACTCGTCAGATCGCTTACGCCGAAGCGACGGTCACCGGCGCCGATGACAAACTGGTGAGCCGCGCCACGGGTACTTTTCTCGTGCATCGCGATCAGTAGCGTCGCCGGTCTACGACCGGTGACGCGGGTCGCGTTTGTGTGCTGGGTCCACCGCGCCGTCGAGATTCGCGCGCACTGGCTCCACAATCTGAACTTCGACGATGAACCCTAGATGTGATCGGCGGGAATCTGGCCGAGTCGACCGGCCTGGTAGTCGTCGAATGCCTGTTGGAGCTCGGCGCGCGTGTTCATGACGAAGGGGCCGTAGGCGGCAACTGGCTCGCGTATCGGCTGGCCACCGAGGATGAGCACCTCGAAGGCCTGGGTGCGCGAATCCTGCGTCTCGTTGGCCGAGAGCACCAGGTAGTCACCATCGACGTGCACGGCCATCTGACCCTCGGCGAGCGCGCTGCGCTCGAGTCCGACGGTCCCCTGGCCCGCGAGCGCGTAGGTGAGCGCGTTGTAGTTGGCCGGCCAGGGCAGCGCGAGTTGTCCGCCGGGCAGCAGTGAGACGTGCACGATGGTGATGGGTGTGTGCGTGGAGCCGGGTCCGCGCACGTCGCCCAGCGCGCCCGCGATGACGCGAATGATGGCGTCACCCTGCTCGTTGGTGAGTAGCGCCACCGCCTGGGACTCGATGTCCTGGTAGCGCGGGTTGGTCATCTTCAACGTGGCGGGAAGGTTCACCCATAACTGAACGCCGTGAAACAGCCCGCCGGAGTCAATGAGCGCGTCCGGCGGACGCTCGATGTGCAGGATGCCTGCGCCGGCGGTCATCCACTGGGTGGCGCCGTTCTGGATCACGCCACCGCCACCGATGGAGTCCTGGTGCAAGAACGTGCCCTCGATCATGTAGGTCACCGTCTCGAAGCCGCGGTGCGGGTGCCACGGGGTGCCCTTGGGCTCACCCGGTCCGTAATCGACCTCGCCCATCTGGTCCATGTGGACGAACGGGTCGAGATCGGCGAGGTCGATGCCCGCGAAGGCGCGCCGCACGGGGAAGCCCTCGCCCTCGAGACCCCGCGGCGCGGTGGTGATGGTCGTGACGTGACGAGCGACATCACCGAGCAGCGGAACGACGACCTTGGGAAGTTCGAGCGGGTTGTCTACGGTGACGGCGGGCATGGCGTCAGCCTAACGAGAGGCGTCGAATCTCTGACGTGCACCGGTGCCCACTGGGGGCGGACCCGGGTCAGGTCTACTGCTCGAGCAGGTGGGCGAGGAACTGCTGGGGATCGACCGTGATGAAGAGGGCGGAGGCCTCGGCCAGCACCACGTCCTTGGCACTCACCGTCGCGTGACTCGTCATCTTTCGGCCCTCGCGGTGCTCGAGGCGCGCGCGTGCGGTGATCGGCTCGCCGATGGGCACCGGCGCGAGGTAGGTGATGTCCAGTTGAGCCGTGAAGCCGATGGCGTCGTGGATGCCCATGACCATGCCCATGGTTTCGTCGATCAGCGCGGCGACGATGCCGCCGTGCGAACGTCCGGGCGCCCCCTCGAATGCTCGGCCCAGGGTTACCTCCATGACGGCGGTGTCGCCCTCGCGCCACAGTTCGGCACCGAGCCCCATGGGGTTGGCACCGCCTGAGACCACCGAGTCGGCGAAGAGGTGGTGGGCCACCCTTCCCTCGGCCGGCGCGGCCAACTTGAAGTCGGTGAGCGCTTCGAGCGGCACCGATCGCTGGCGGCGCGGGTTATCGCGCACGGTGTTGAGCAGTTCACGCACCCCGAAGTCCAGGGCGTCGAGCACGTCGTCGCTCAACTCGCGGGCCACGAACTCGTGGCCCAACTCGCGCAGCAGCGAAGCAACCCCGACGCGATGTTCCTCGTTGTTCATGTCACTCCGTTGCCGTAGGTCGACGACGGGTGCGCGGCGCCTGCCCGTTCGCGGTGAATCGTGATGCTCACGATTCACAACGGCCCGGGATCGTCACACGCAGTCACTTGTGTCGTCGTCACGACGCTAACGCACCAGGCGACGTCGGACGTCGGGCGCGGGTGCGACAGTGTCAGTGGCCCGAGAGGAACGACTCGACCAGGGGCACGAAGGCGATCTGCTCCTGAAAGAGGAACGCGTGTCCCGCGTTGGGGTAGAGCACGAGTCGGGCCCCCGCGATCAACCTCGCCAGCGTGTGGTCGTTGATGACCGGCACGAGACGATCGAGGCTTCCGTCGGCCACGAGTGTGGGTGCGGTGATCGACTCGCCGCGCCGACCCGCCGGGTCAGCACCGCGGAACCACGCGAGTATGGCTCGACGTTGTTCGGCCGCGGTCGCACTGGAGGCGGTGGGGTGTGTCGGGTAGTTGGCGTCGGCCACGGTGAAGCCCGTGCGCGCGGCGAGCTGGTCGCGCGGAAAGAGGAGGTCCATCACGGCGGACCCGTTGCCCGAGGTGAGCGTGTTGACGTCCTTCTGGGACGGCACCGCCTTCGTACCGGTGCCGGGAAAGGTGGCGCACAACACCAGGTGGCGAACCCGTGTGGGGTGCAGCACGGCGAGGGCCTGGGCGATCATGGCGCCCATGGACCAGCCCAGCACGTCGGCCCGCGCGACGCCGAGCGCACCCATAAACGCGCTCGTCTGGTTCGCCATGGCGTCGATGGTGAGCGACGAGGGGAGCGGTGAGGTCTTGCCGATGCCGGCGTTGTCGAGCAGGAGCACCCGGTGGCGTTCGGCGAGCGCGTCGACGAAGCGCGGGTCCCAACCCTCCATCGTGCCCGTGTAACCGGTGATGAGCACGAGGGGCGGTCCACTGCCCACGCTGCGATAGCCCACCGTGCCCAGTGGGGTCGAGACCGTCCGTATCGGCGCGTCCACCACCGAGAGTGGACCGATCGTGACCACGCCGCCGCGCAACTTGGCGATGGCGGCCCTGGTGACCGACGCCACCGCCGTAAGCGGCGGTGGCACGGAATCGGTGTAGACGACGGCGCCCACGTAGGTGGCCGTCGAGAAGAGGACGAGATCCAGCGTCAGGTCTAGTTGGTCCGAGGTGTAGGACATGGCGTACCCCGCGGCGCGGGCGCCCACCGCGGGCAACGTCATCGGACGCAGGGTAACGCTTCCCGTGCTCGAACTTTCGTCGAAGTGCAGCGTGTGGCACGAGTCGAGCACCTTGATCTCCTTCGCAAAGGCCCCCGCTGCGTTGGTCTCCTCGGCGAGCGTCTCGGTCACCGAGGGGAGTCCTGATCGTTGCGTGAGGCTGGTCTCGGCGTGGTTGACGACGGTCGTCGTCACGCCCGAGAGACAGGGGTTGTTGGTGAGGGTGCTGGTGGTCACCGGTACCGTACGCCACCCGGACGGAAAGTTCGTCGGCGCAAGCAGTCGCGCCTCGAGATCACTCGTGGAACTGGTGAGTGCGATCAACACGCCGGCGAGCACCGCCACGGCGAGCATGATGCTTGCGAGCACGACGCGCGAGGTCGTGTTCAATGCTCGCAGCCATTTCATCGCGAACATCCGAGGAGGTGTGGTTGCCTAGGTTCGGGCGTTCGGTGCGGCCGACCCCTCGGTCCGCCACGGCCCCGAACGCTCGGGCGCGCCGTCAACCTCGTACCTGGCCGTGTCGTCGAGTGACTGTCCATCGGCATCCATTTCCGACCCCACTCGCACCTTACGCGCTGGCCAGCACGACGACCAACCTCACATCGCTGACGGCGGTGTTGCGAGACTGGGAGCATGACGCTCGATGGGGATGGTCAGCGGTTGGGCACGACCATCGCGCAATCGGACTCGAGGGTCAGCCGTGGGCCGATTCGCGAAAGTACCGCTCGGCTCCTCGCCGAGACACATCGCACCTGGCGCCACGAGATGCGGATCGGGCGGCGGTGGCGGCGCCAGGCCGTCGGAGCAATCGTTCGGGTGCGCGGCTACGTCACGTCGAGTGGCGCTCGTCGCGCAGCGTGGTGGGAGAATCACTCCGTGACGATCACACCATCCACGGCGTGTGCGCCCTGGCCTTCAGGATCAGCATGTACGCGCTCGAGGGTCGTGTGGCGAGCTACACGCTCGCCTTCGCGTTCGGTTGCGTTCTGTCGAGTGTCTATGGCCTCCTGACCGGCGCCTGGCCGTTCGGCGTCGTCGAGCTGGTCTGGTGCGCCGTCGCCGTGCGGCGCTGGCACGCGAGGGGGCGCGGTAATTAGGTGACTCGTGGCGCCGGTCGGGGATAGTCGCGTCAGATGGAGGATGTCGAGAGCGCTGGGCAACCCAGTGTGCTGAGCGGCTGTCAGGCGTGAGTGTCTTCGTAACGGTGGCGGGCTCCGCAGGCGGTCGCTACTGTCACCGGCGCGAGTATTCGGCAAGTACCCGGTGGGGTGGTGCACACACTGCCGGCGGATCTGCGCGAGGCGTTGACCTCCAGTTCTACGGCGCTCGACGCCTGGAAGGACATCACGCCCTTGGCTCGCAACGAGTTCATCTGCTGGGTTGAAGACGCCAAGCAGGAGGCGACCAGGGTACGACGCATTCGACGCACTCGCGAGAAACTGGAGGAAGGTGAGCGGCGGCCATGTTGTTGACCGGGGTGTCAGCATCGTGAGCGCACCGCACGGTAGCGCTCGGCTCGGCGCCGCGACGACGACCCAGTCGCGAACCAGGGTCGACTCTGGTCCTTGCGAGGTGTCTGGGCGATCATCTCAGAACGTGAACGGCGTTTGATCACCCCCGAAACCGGTGCCGTCGAAGGATTCGGGTCGAGGCACGAATGCTCGGTGGCGGGTGTCGGGGGGGGGGTGTTCCAAGGCCGAGGTGTCCAAGCGCTTTCGAAGCCGATGCGGGTACGAGACTTGAACTGTCGTCAGTTCGTTCGATCTTCGCCATCAACGAACCGGGACCTGGTCACTGGTGCCGGAATCGTTTGGCCGCGTCAGGGGTCGATCGTCAGTGTGGCGATTGTCGACGCAATTGAAGAGGGGGTGGCCTCTCGGCCACCCCCTCTTCGGCGAAGTGGACAGCAATCTGTCCGTGGGATCACCTTTACGGTGATACTCCCCCGATGACCCCGAAAGGCCTTCGGGGACTCCTTGGCGAGAGCAGCCTCGCCAAGCCCCGATGGCACGTCGCTTGCGCTCCGTACCGGCGGACCCGACGCTTTCGTGTCGCCCCGCTGGGTTGCTGCCAACCGACCCCCATCCGAAGATGGCCCCTGGGCACCGGATCCGAAGATCCAGGCTCTCGAGTCTCGGCGGATTGCCACCGAGGAGTGTCCATTTCTCTCACATACACAGCAACTTGTCAAGTGGGAATCTTCCCGGGGAATACCTTCGTCGAAGTGGGCCCAGCGCGGTCTCCGTGCAAGTCCCTTCACCGGCGATTGAACGACCTCGTGACAGGTGTGATCGCGCCGACGACGACTCGAGGTGTCGCTCGCCGTGACTCGACGATGCTCCAATGTCGCCGAACATCAGCGTTGTAGCGGCCCAGACCTGCTCGTCGGCGAAGAATGGAAGATGTGTCTCCATCTTCTCGTGATGAGTAGAGGAATTTGCTGGCGGGGTCGGGCACGTTGCGAAGGTGGCGCGCTTGAATCATGAGCACGTTGTGCTTCACGCTCTTCGGTGTCGTAGTCTTGGGGGCGAGTTTTTGTCAATGGCCAATTTCTAGTACCTGCTGGTGGCCAGCAAAAGTCCCAGCCCTTCACTTGTTCATTACTTCTTTTGTGACGAGAACTGGCCCCCTCTCGCTCGGGCTTCTTTCATCCGGAACGACTCGCCGCTCGTGAC
>DATKTZ010000030.1:0-26215 GCA_035530815.1 Acidimicrobiales bacterium | reverse complement strand
TTACCCATGACGCTCGCGGCCTCTTGGTCGCTCGCGGCGACGAAGTGGGAGTAGACCGACAATGTGGTCGACGGGTTTGCGTGTCCCAGTCGGCCAGAGACTGTGCGCACCGGTACGCCCGCTGCCATGAGACGGGTAGCTGCGAAGTGACGAAGATCGTGGAGGCGCATGTTGTCGTACCCCAATTCGACGCGGATGGTCGCGAAGCGCTTGGTGACGCTGTCGGGAGTCCAGGGAGTGGTCCCGTCGGGCTCTCGTGAGAAGACAAAGGCATCGTCGCTAACACTCTCACCAATCAGGGAGGCGCGCTCCTGGGCCTTGTGGCGCTGGGCTTCGAAGACCGCCAGTGTGTCATCATCGAGGGCGATGCGCCGATTGGCGTGAGTTTTCGTGTCCTTTTCGAGGAGCCCTCCGGATACCTCGACTATGGATCGCTCGATGGTAAGAGTTCCAACTTCGATATTGACGTTGCTCCATCGCAGGGCACAGAGTTCACCACGTCTAGCCCCTGTGGTTGCCGCGACATGGAGATAGTTCGCGAATTCAGGATCTCGGTCATTGGCGGCGCGCAGCAACTCACCGACTTGATCGACGTCGGGTGGTGAGAGGTCGGCCTTTGCAATACGAGGAGGTGTGGCGTTGGCGGCGGGATTCGTGTTGATCCAACCCCACATCACAGCTTGTCGGAGCGCCCGTCGAATGATGGCGTGAGCCTGGCGGACGGTGGCCGACGACAACCCGATTCGCCTCGTGAGACCCTGGTAGAGCTCGTCCAGTTCCATAGCCTTGATGCTGCTCACTGGTCGGTCGCCGATGGCGGGAAGAATTCGCTTAGACAAGAGGTTCTTGTAGCGTCGCAGCGTTGTCGGACTGAGGTCGTGCTCAACGAGGGCAAGCCATCGGGTACTCAATTCTTCGAACGTGCCTGAGGTGCCAACTGTCCGGCCAGCTTCGGCTTCAGCCACAAGAGCGTTTAGCGCCTTTTGTGCATTCCGCTTATTGCCACGCACGTTTCGGCTTATCTGGCGGCGTTGGCCCGTGACCGGGTCCCGACCGGATTCATATCGGACCTGCCAGATCCCGGGATACTTTTCTCGGAGTGTTCCGCTCATGAACCTCAAGGTAACACCAAAACTCACTTTGGAGGCCTATCCGAGGCCTGTTCAATGGTTCCGAAGCCTCCAAACCTCTGAAAGCCCTTTGTTTTACTGGTGGGCCGCCCGGGTCTCGATCCCGGCACCTTGGGATTAAAAGTCCCCTGCTCTTCCCGATGAGCTAGCGGCCCGGTGGATGGAGATTTGCATCAAGAGGTGCTCGATCCCCGGACTCAACAGAGTACTTCATTGCACAATCGGACATGGGCTCAGCAGTTCTGTCGATGAACTCCTCGGCGCGAACGCGTCGAAGTTGATTTCGCTCGTTCGCGCGGAATGTCGGTGCGGGAACTCGGAGGTTTCAGTGCGTGGCGTCAGGGTTGACTTGCACGACCACCTTCACGTCGTCGCTCTGTCGGGTCAGGGCCTGTTCCCACTGTGCCAGGGGAACGCGTCGGCTCACGACTCGGTCCAGCCACGCGTGATCCGCCTGGGCGAGCGCTTTCGCGGCCGCCTCGTAGTGACGTCGGTTCGCGTTCACCGAACCGACGACGGCCACGTTCTCGAGCACCATGTTGCGATTGAGCGCCCCTTCGTCGAACTGGATCAGGTGACCGCCCGACGACACGCCCGTGAGGCACACGACACCGCCGATGCCCACGTGCTCCATTGCGTCGAGGATGACACTGGACACACCGGTGCACTCGATAATGACGTCGGGACCGTCGCAGGCGTCGGCCACCGACCCGTTGTGATAAGTGGCTCCGAGCGCGCGCACGAGGTCAGGCTTCAGACCCGTGGCCATCCGGTCGAGCACGTGGACCTCGAGCCCCCGCTGGACGCCGAGCAGCGCCGCGAGCAGACCAATGGGGCCCGCGCCGGTCACGAGCACCTTCTTTGGCTCCCAGTGGGCCCGTCGTCCGATACGCTCCACGTCCTCCCAGGCCTTGGCCACCACGCTCGTGGGTTCGAGCAGCACGCCCAGCGAACCCAGTGACGGGTCGATCTTCACGACGAACTCCGGTGCGATCCGGTAGCGCTCGGAGAGGTAGCCGTCGCGCTCTTTGATGCCGCGCTCGGTGTAGCGGCCGTTGCGACAGAAGTCCCACTCCATCACCGCGCAGTTGGCGCAAGGGACCGGGTCGGGTCGGCGCACGATGCCCACCACCAGGTCGCCCTTGGCCACCGGCGCGTCCGCGGGTGCTTCGAGCACGCGTCCGAGTGACTCGTGGCCGAGCACCAGGCGCTCGCGTCCGGGAGGGGCCCAGCCGTAGGCGCCGGAGAGGATCTCGATGTCGGTCCCGCAGATCCCGACCGCCAATGTCTCGACCAGCACCGAGCCGTCACTCGCGGGAGGCTCGTCCACCTCGGAGAGTTGGGCCGAACCGGCCTGGTGGGGAATCACGGTGAGAGCCTTCATTGATGCCTACTTTCTGGTGGGAACGGCCGGTCTCAGTGGCTGGGGGCGTCGGGTGGGCGCGCGGGGCGGCGCCGCTTGGTCGAGGGAGTCCTCGCCACCGGGGGGAACAGGGAGTTGGCGTAGTCAACGATGCGTCCGGTCGGGGTCGCGGCCGACGTGACGGCTCGCTCGACCACCCCGCTCAGGCGGCACGCCGAATTCACCAGCGACACGTGCGAGAAGGCCTGGGGGAAGTTACCGACGAGGCGCCCGGCCACGGTGTCGTACTCCTCCGAGAGCAGCCCGAGTTCGTTGCGCAGCGCCAGTAGGCGGGCGAAGAGGTCCTCGGCGTCCTCGGTGCGTCCTATCAGGTGCAGGCAGTCGACCAGCCAGAACGAGCACGCGAGGAACGCGCCCTCGCGGCCGGTGAGCCCGTCGACCGCGGCGCTGGGGTCGCCGTCGTGGGTCTGGGTCCGGTAGCGCAGCACCAGGCCGCCGTCGAGCAGTGAGGCGCGCACCGCGTCGACCGTGGAAACCACGCGCGGATCGCTCGCGGGTAGGAAGCCCACCAGCGGGATGCGCAGCACGCTGGCGTCGAGTTGGTCGGAGCCGTAGTACTGGGTGAAGGCCCCCACGTCCTCGTTGTAGCCCTTGGCGCACACCTCGTCGAAGATCTCCTGGCGCAGCGTGCGCCATTTGTCGATCGGACCCTCGAGGTCCGGCCACTCCTCGAGGGTCTTGATGGCCCGGTCGACGGCCACCCAGGCCATCACCTTGGAGTAGGTGAAGTGCCGGCGTGGTCCGCGCACCTCCCAGATGCCCTCGTCAGGCTCGGCCCAGCGCGACTCGACGTACTCCATGAGGGCGAGCTGCAGGTTCCACACGGCCCGGTTGTGGACGCCCTCGGCGTGCACCGAGCTGTAGAGGGCCGACATGACCTCGCCGTAGACGTCGAGTTGGAATTGGCCCGAGGCGGCGTTGCCGATGCGCACCGGCGCGGACTTCTCGTAGCCGGGCAGCCAGCTCGCTTCCCACTCGTCCAATCGGCGCTCGCCGGCCGGTCCGTACATGATCTGCAGGCGCGAGACGTCCCCGGCCACCGCGCGCAGCAGCCAGTCGCGCCAGGCCATCGCCTCGTCGAAGTACCCGCCGCGCATGAGCGACTCGAGGGTGAAGGTCGCGTCGCGCAGCCAGCAGTAGCGGTAGTCCCAGTTCCGGCTCCCCCCGAGCGCCTCGGGCAGCGAGGTGGTGGCCGCGGCCACGATCCCGCCGGTGGGGGCGTAGGTGAGGGCCTTCAGGGTGATGAGCGAGCGCACCACCGCCTCGCGCCAGGGGCCCTCGTAGGTGCACCGCGCCGCCCAGTCTCTCCAGAAGTCGTCGGTGAGGCGCACGGCGTAGGAGGCGTCGAGCGGCGGTGGGGGGTCCTCGTGTGAGGGGTACCACACGAGCGTGAAGGCGTAACTCTGGCCCTCGCTCACTCTGAAGTCGGCGACCGTGTGCATGTCCTCGCCGACCGGGTCCACGGTGTGCCACAGCGCCACCGCATCTGGACCCGCTGCCATGCGCGTCAGTCCGTCGGTTGAGGTGACCCACGGGATCTCGTTGCCGTAGTCGAAGCGCACCGTGAGATTCATGTGCATGCTGACGGCGCCCGAGACGCCCTCGACCAGGCGGATGATCCGCGGGTGGGTCTCTCGAATGGGCATGAGGTCCGTGACGCGCACGGTACCGGTGGGCGTGTCGAACTCGGTCTCGAGGACGAAGGAGTCCTCACGGTAGCGCCGGCGCGTGGCGATCGTGCCTGAGGCGGGGGCGAGTTGCCAGAAGCCGTGGGACTCGTCGCCCAGGATTCGCGCGAAGCACGACGCGGAGTCGAAATCGGGCAGGCAGAGCCAGTCGATCGATCCGTTGATGCCCACGATCGCCGCCGTTCGCAGATCGCCGATCACTGCGTAGTCTTCGATCGGAAGGGTCACGGCTTCTATTCTGCCCTGATGCGGCGGGCAATACCGCCCGGCCGGGTGTCCGGGGCGCCAGCGCGCGGCGATTTCGTTGTCCCAAAAGGCGATGCGGCCGCTTCGGCCCGGACCGCCTCGGGCGCGACTGGTCGCCGAAACCCGTCACGTGTCACGGCGTGGCACTGGAGCCACCGCGGCGATGCTCACCTGCGTGGCCCGCACGGCCCGGGTCTGCGGGTGCGCGTTCAGTGCCGCGCCTGGTCGTAGTGTGTCGAATCACGTTATGAAATGAAATTCAGAATTGCCTAGCAATATTGTTTCTATAGCACCGGGCGTGGTGGGAATAAGGGCAGACGATTCTCGTTGTTCTTATGGAACTGGTGAGAGCATCGATCTCCAGTAAATGACATTGTCCTCTAGTTGTCTTTTGTCCAATTGATTAGGCCGTGGATGCGAGCCTTTTGCACGATCCGCGGGTAAAGGGCAATCGTGCTTCTAAGGAGTCATGATGACTTTCAGCCCAACTCCGCCAACGCCGAAGGGGTCAGACACCTCCCAGACTTCGATGTCGACTCGCAACCAGAAGAAGGCGCACAGCCTCGGCCTGACCTCGGCGACCGCCCTGGTGATCGGTAGCATCGTCGGCACCGGAGTGTTCACCATGCCGGCCGTGTTGGCTGGCGCCGGCACCATGGGCATCATCGTGCTGGGCGTGATCGCGGTTGGCGCAATGCTGCTGGCGGTACTGTTCGGCCAACTCACCCGGCGCGTGCCCAACAGCGACGGCGGCCTCTACGCCTACTCGCGCCACGAGTTCGGCGACTTCGCCGGTTACCTCGTCGGATGGTGCTACTGGATTCAGACCTGGGCCGGTAACGCGGCGATCGTGTCGTCGTGGGTCTTCTACGTCGACGCGTTGTTCAGCCTGCACAATCCGAGCGGGCTCACCAATTGGGGCATCGCCATGGTCGGCTTGTGGGTGCCGGCGGCTGTCAACCTGTTCGGCGTACGCCAGATGGCCTGGTTCCAGAACGTGAGCGTCGTGCTCAAGTTCCTGCCCCTGCTCTTTGTGGGCGTGGTCGGCTGGTTCTTCGTCCAGAGCGCGCACTTCGGGCCCTTCAACGCCACCGGCGGAAGCCTCTACAGCGGGATCGGCATCGCCGCGGGCGTCGCGCTGTTCTCCTTCATCGGTGTCGAGGCCGCGGCCATGACCGCCAAGCGCGTGCACAACCCCGGCATCAACGTCGGACGAGCCTCGATCTGGGGCACCGCGGCCAGCGCGCTGCTCTACGTGCTGGTGACCGCGGCCGTGATGGGCCTGGTGGCCCACCACACGCTGGTCAACACGGGCTCGCCGTTCGTCAACGCCTTCCAGTCGATCTTCCCCAATAGCGCGTGGGCCGGGCGCTTCATCGCCGGACTTGCAGTGGTGTCGGGAATCGGGGCCCTGAACGGGTGGACACTCATCGTGACCGAGACCTCGCGCGCGGTCGCCCAGGACCACCTGTTCCCGCGCCCCTTCGCCTGGACCGACAAGCGCGGTACCGCGTGGTTCGGCATCCTCGTCGGCACGGCGCTGCCCTCGCTGCTGATGGCGTGGCGCTACTCGATGAGCTCGGGGCTCACCGTGTTCACTTACCTGGTGAACCTCTCGGTGGTCACCGTCGCGATCCCGTACTTCTTCTCGGCCATCGCCCAGCTGACCTTCCTCGCGTCGCGGCGTCGCCGGGTCCAGGGATGGCAGATGGCCCGCGACCTGTTGGTCGCCGGCGCCGGCGCGCTGTTCTCGATGTGGGTGACCTTCGCCTCGGGCTACCAGGTCGTGTACCAGGCGCTCGTGGTGCTGCTCGCGGGACTCGTGCTCTACGCGTTCTTGAACGGGCGGCGTGAACGCCTGGGCGAGGCGCCGATGCCCATCGACGCACCGCTCGTGGTGCCCGACACGCTCGAAGCGCTGTCGCACCCGACGATCCAGTCGAAGGGTTGAGCAACGATGGCGTTCCACGTTGACTCCGAGGTGGGCCAGCTCCGCCAGGTCGTGCTGCACCGACCCGGCCTGGAGTTGGCCCGACTCACCCCCTCGAACGTCGAGAGCCTGCTCTTCGACGATGTGCTGTGGGCCAAGAAGGCGAAGGAGGAGCACGACGCCTTCGCCGAGGCGCTGCGCGACAAGGGCGTCAAGGTCCACTATTTCGCCCAGCTGCTCGCCGACGTGATGGACGAGGAGAAGGGTCGGGCCTTCGTGCTCGACCGCCTGTGCACCGATCAGCAGTTCGGCCCCTCGCTGGTGGGCCCGGTGCGTCAGTTCCTCGATGATCTCGAGAGCGAGCAGCTGGTCGAGTACCTCATCGGTGGCGTCGTGAAGGCGGACCTGCAGCCGCTCTCGGCCAAGAGCCTCGCCTGGGACCTGCTGCGCAGTGACGACTTCATCCTGGCCCCTCTGCCCAACCACCTGTTCCAGCGCGACAACTCGTGCTGGATCTACGGGGCGGTGACGATCAACCCGATGGCCAAGCCCGCGCGGCGGCGCGAGTCGCTGCACACCCGCGCGATCTATCGGTTTCACCCGCTCTTTCGCGACCAGCACCTCGAGGTGTTAGTCGATGAGGAGGTCGTGCATCCGACCGCGACCCTCGAGGGCGGTGACGTCCACGTATTGGGCCACGGCACGGTGATGATTGGAATGGGCGAGCGCACCACGCCGGTCGCCATCGAGATGCTGGCGCGACGCCTGTTCGCGACCCACCAGGCCACCCGCGTCGTGGCGGTCGAGTTGCCCCACAGTCACGCCTTCATGCACCTGGACACGGTAATGACGATGATCGATCGCTCGACCTTCGTCCTGTATCCGTATTTCGACCGTCACATGCGCAGCTGGAACATCACGCCCGGCGAGGGCGACGAACTCGAACTCGTAGCCAACGAGGACCTCTTCGAGACGATCGCGGACGTCCTCGAGGTCGAAGCGGTGACGGTCCTCACCACCCACGAGGACGTGCGCGCGGCCGAGCGCGAGCAGTGGGACGACGGCACGAACTTCCTCGCCCTGTCCCCGGGTGTGGTCGTGGGTTACGACCGCAACGTGGCGACCAACACGATGTTGCGCCGTCACGGCATCGAGGTCGTCACCATCGAGGGCAGCGAGCTCGGTCGCGGCCGCGGTGGTCCGCGCTGCATGACCTGTCCCATCGAACGAGAGGCGGTGTGATGACGACCCAGGGACTGTTGTTGAACCTCAAGGGCCGCAGCCTGGTCCAGGACAGCGACCTCACGCGCGAGGAGTTCCTCGCGCTGATCGCCCTGGCGAGTCGGCTGCGCGACGAGAAGCGCTGGCACGTCGAAAAGGCCCGCCTGATCGGACGCAACATTGCGCTGATCTTCGAGAAGGCGTCGACGCGCACTCGCTCGGCCTTCGAGGTGGCCGCCCACGACCAGGGCGCTCACGTCACCTACATGGGACCGTCCGAGTCCCAGCTGGGCCACAAGGAGACCGTGCGCGATACGGCGCGGGTCCTCGGTCGCATGTACGACGGTATCGAGTTTCGCGGCTTCGCGCACCACGACGTCGTCGAGCTCGCCGCCGCGGCCGGGGTGCCAGTCTGGAACGGACTCACCGATCAGTGGCATCCGACCCAGCTGCTCGCCGACGTGATGACCATCGAGGACCACGCCCGCGCCCCGCTCGACGATGTCGCGGTGTCCTACGTGGGTGACGCGCGCAACAACACGGCGAACTCGTTGTTGGTGGTCGGCGCGATGCTGGGCCTCGACGTGCGCGTCGCCGCGCCCGAGTCGCTGCAACCGAGCGACGCGGTGCGCGCACTCGCCGATGACCTGGCTCGTCACAGCGGGGCGCGCGTGCTCGTGACCTCGGACCCCGAGGCCGCGGTCGCGCACACCGACTTCGTCTACACCGACGTCTGGCTCTCGATGGGCGAAGCCCCCGAGAGGTGGGCCGAGCGAATCAAGCTGCTGCTGCCCTACCAGGTGAACGCGGCGATGCTCGAGATGACCCGCAACCCCGAGGTGCGCTTCATGCACTGCCTGCCGGCCCTGCACAACGCCGAGACCGAGGTCGGGGCGCAACTCGCCGCCCAGTACGGGCTCGACGCGCTCGAGGTGACCGACGAGGTGTTCGAGTCGCACGCCTCGATCGTCTTCGACCAGGCCGAGAACCGGTTGCACACGATCAAGGCCCTGATGGTCGCCACGCTGACGGGTGAGTGATGCTGATCGTCGCCGCGCTGGGCGGCAACGCCCTGCTCCAGCGCGGCGAGACTCCCGCCGCCCAACTCCAACGTCACCACGTCGTGGACGCGGTTGCTCAACTCGCGCGCGTCGCGAGCGGCAACCAGCTGGTGGTCACCCACGGCAACGGCCCCCAGGTGGGGCTGCTCGCGGTGGAGAGCGCGAACGATCCCGTCCTGGAGCGGCCCTTCCCCTTCGATGTGCTCGGTGCCCAGACCCAGGGAATGATCGGCTACTGGCTGTTGCAGGCCTTCACCAACGCGCTGCCCGAGCGCGCGGCCGTGGCCCTGGTGACCCAGACCCTCGTCGACGCGCACGACCCGGCCTTCACGCACCCGACCAAGTTCGTCGGACGCGTGTACGAGCCCGATGAGGCCCAACGCCTCGCGCGCGCGCACGGGTGGAGCGTCGCGGCCGACGGCCCGTTGTGGCGCCGGGTGGTCGCCTCGCCCGAGCCGCGCGGCGTGCTCGAATCGGCGATCATCGAGTCGTTGGCGAACTCGGGCACGATCGTCATCGGCGTGGGCGGCGGCGGTATCCCGGTGGTGCGCGACGAGCACGGCCAGGTGCGCGGCGCCGAGGCCGTGGTCGACAAGGACCTGGCCTCGGCGCTGCTCGCCTGGACGATCGATGCCGAGCTCCTGCTGCTGCTGACGGACGTGGCCGGGGTGTACGAGGACTACGACACACCCGCCGAGCGCGTGATCCGCTCGGCGAGTGTCGACGAACTGCGCGCGGGGTCCTTCGCCGCCGGCTCGATGGGTCCCAAGGTCGAAGCGGCGTGCCGCTTCGTGGAGTCGACGGGTCGTCGCGCGGCCATTGGGTCGCTCGACGACGTGCTCGGGCTGGTGGAGGGCACCTCGGGCACCTCGGTGGTGGCCTCGTCAGATCGCTGAACGGTAAGGTTCTAGCCGTGCCCGAGATCGACAACGAGAGTGTGCTGGCCATCGAAGCGACGTTGAACGAGGTTGATCGGGCCCTCGAACGCCTGCGCCAGGGGTCCTATCGAACCTGCCAGGTCTGCGCGGCGGCCATCGACGACGCCGCGCTCGTCGCGTCGCCGCTGCTCTCGCACTGCGCCGCGCACCCCGAGCTCTCCTAGTCGGTACGCCAAAAGAACCCGGTGGCCGGGCCATATTCGGCGAATCGGGCTGACACCGGGGCCCTGAAGGTATCGCGAAACCCCCGACTGCCTCACACATGTGATGTCGTCGGGGGTTTTCGTTAGGACCCCA
The DNA here is from genome assembly GCA_035530815.1 of Acidimicrobiales bacterium. GTDB lineage: Bacteria > Actinomycetota > Acidimicrobiia > Acidimicrobiales > RAAP-2 > RAAP-2. The sequence goes on along the minus strand of DATKTZ010000030.1, from coordinate 16,281 downwards.
CATCAGCCCGACTTGGGGAACTGGGGCCGGGCCACCGGGTTCTCTGAGTGGGGCTACTTCTTGGTCGCCCAGAAGATCTCGGCGATGGCGTCGATCTCGCTCAGCAGGCGGTCGGCGACGACGACATCGTTGGTCTTTTTCGCGTCGCCCGCGGACTTGGTGGCCATCCAGAACAGGTCGTGCAGGTTCGGGAAGTTCTTCAGGTGCTCGACCTTGAAATAGTCGGTCCACAGCACCCAGAGGTGGTGCTTGACCAACTCGGCGCGCTCTTCTTTGATGAGTGTGGCGCGCACGCGAAAGTCTGCGTCGCTCGAGGCGTTGTACTTCTCCATGCAGGCCTTCACCGACTGGGCCTCGATCTTGGCCTGGGCCGGGTCGTACACGCCACAGGGGAGGTCGCAGTGCGCCGAAGCGACCAGGGGAGTGGTGGTGGCGTCCAGCAGGGCAGTGATGCGGGAAAGCAACGTCATGATTTCGCCTTTCGATTGTTCCGCCCGCGCCGGGCGGGTCGGGCCTTACACCTCGCAGGTTAGCCAGTGCGCTCGGGTAGCGTTCCCTCGTGGCCCGCCTGGTGGAAGCGTTCGTGCGCCGTGTGGTCGTCGAGGGCCCCTCGATGATCCCGACCTACACGCCGGGCGAACGGCTCACGGCGCTACGGCGCTGGCGCCGAGTACGCGTGGGCGACGTGGTGGTCGTGCGCGATCCGCGCGACGCGACGCGCTGGCTCTTGAAGCGGTGCGTGGCGCGCGCGCGGGGTTCGCTCGAGTTGCGCGGGGACAACGCGGCGGCGTCCACGGACTCGCGCGACTTCGGCCCGGTGCGCGCGCGCGAGGTGGGCTGGATCGTGCTCTCGCCGCGCCCGCGCTGAGCAATCGGGAAATTCGAGGCGCCGTTAGGCTTGCGCCATGACGCGTCTGGCCGTGCTCTCCTATCACACGTCCCCCCTGGCCCAGCCGGGAACCGGCGACGGTGGCGGGATGAACGTCTACGTGCGAGAGCTCTCGAGCGCGCTCGCACGCCTGGGTCACGAGGTCGACGTGTACACCCGTCGCGACGATCCTCGCCAGCGCGACGTCGTTCAGGTCGAGCCGGGCTTTCGGGTACGCCACGTCACCGCGGGGCCCAGCGCACCCGTCGAGCGCGCCGAGCTGATGCACCACGTGGACGAGTTCACCGATTCGGTGCGCGCCTCGTTCCGCTGCGCCGGCACCCCCGACGTGCTGCACGCCAACTACTGGCTGAGCGGACTGGCGGGCCACCGCCTCAAGCACGAGTTGCAGTTGCCGCTCGTGATGACCTTTCACACTCTCGAGCGGGTGAAGGCCGATACCTTCAAAGCCGAATCCGAAGAGCGTGCCCAGCAGGAGGCCGCCATTTTCGCCTGCGCCGACGCGGTGCTCGCGAGTTGCGAGGTCGAGGCCGAGCAGTTCACCCGCTTCTACGACGCCACGGCCTCGCGCGTGCACGTCGTGCCGCTCGGGGTCCAGCACGCCTTCTTCTCGCCGGGTTACCGCGTCCAGGCTCGTCGCGCGCTCGGGATCGACCCCGCCTCGCCGCTGTTGCTGTTCGCGGGCCGCCTCCAGGCGCTCAAGGGCGTGGACCTCGCCCTCGAGACGCTCATCGAGATGCGTCGGCGCGGCCACCGGGCCCAGTTGGCCATCGTGGGCGGCCCCTCGGGACCCGATGGGCGCGACACGGTGCGCGCCCTGCACGAGCGGGTGCGCGAGGCGGGCGTCATCGCCCAGGTGAGTTTCGTCGCCCCCCAGGCCCACCAACTCCTCTCGAGCTGGATGCGCGCGGCCGACGTGACCCTCGTGCCCTCGCGCGCCGAGAGCTTTGGACTGGTGGCCCTCGAGTCCTCGGCGTGCGGCACGCCCGTGGTGGCGAGTGCGGTGGGCGGGCTCACGACGCTCGTCGAGCCCGGGGTGAACGGCTTCGTGATCCCGACGCGCGACCCGGCCGCGTGGGCCGACGCGGTCGAGCGAACCCTCGATCCCGATCACGCGACGGCGCTGTCGACCGGGGCCGTGCTGCTCGCGCGGCGCTACACCTGGCGCTCGGCCGGCGAGTCGCTCGCGGCGTTGGCCGCGCAGTTGTCGGCCTCGGGTCTGGTGCGCTGTTGAATGTCGGGGCCGCTGCGCGACGAATCCACCGCTGCGCGATTGGACGCGCTGCTCGGCGTGTGGGCGAGCCAGTGGCGCGCCGCGGGACTGGTCGGGGACGTCGAGCACCGGCCCGCTCCCGATGACCGGGGCCACTACCACTGGTTGATCCGTCTGAAGGGCGTGGAGAAGGACGTCATCACGATCTGGCTCTCGTTGCGCCAGCGCAGCGTCGTCGCCGAGACCGAACTCATGCCCGCGCCCGAGGAGCGGCGCGAGGCCCTCTACCGCTACCTGCTCGTGAAGAACGCCGAACTGCGCGGGTTGCACCTCGCCATCGGGCCCGAGGACGGCATCTACCTGGTCACCTCGATGCCGGTGGGCCAGCTCGACCTCGAGCGGCTCGACGAGTTGGTGGGGGCCACGGTGCACTACGTCGACGAGATCTACCCGACCGCGATGGCGATGGGCCTGGGCTCGCTCTATCGTCGTCGGCCACCGCGCGGCGGCACCTTGTAGCGTTGGCTCGTGGCGTACGAACTGATCATCATGGGCGGCGGACGGATGGGCTCGGCCCTGGCCGAGGGCCTGATCGGCGCGTCGTGGTGCGCGCCCGAGCAGTTGTTGGTCGTTGAGAGTTCGCTCCAGCAACGTGAGGCGCTCGCGGGTCGCCTCGAGGGGGTCGCGGTTGTGGCCGCGCTCGAACTCGACCACGTGGGCCCGCGCACCGGGGTGGTCCTATGTGTGAAGCCCGACCACGCCGAGGGCGCGGCGCGGGTCATCGGCGCGATGGGCGCCACCCGGCTGCTCTCGGTGGTCGCGGGCCTCTCGTGCGCGCGTATCGAGGCGGTCATGCCCGGACCGGTCGCGGTCGTGCGCGCCATGCCCAACACGCCGGTCCTCGTGCGAAAGGGCGTGAGCGCGATCGCGGGCGGTTCGCACGTGACCAAGGACGACCTGGACTGGGCCGAGTCGGTGCTCGGTGCCGTGGGCAGCGTCGTGCGCGTGATCGAACGCAACATCGACGCCGTGACGGGCCTGTCGGGCTCGATGCCCGCGTACCTCTACTTGGTGGTCGAGGCCCTCGTCGACGCGGGCGTGCACCAGGGGCTCTCGCGCGAGGTGTCGCGACAACTGGTGATCGGCACCTTCGAGGGCTCCGCCGCCCTGCTGGCGGAGACCGGCCAGGCTCCCGAGGAGTTGCGCGCCCAGGTCACCTCGCCCGGCGGTACGACCGCTGCGGGGCTGCGCATGCTCGAGGGTCGCGCGGTGCGCGCGGCCTTCCTCGAGGCGGTGGCCGCGGCCGCCGAGCGCAGCCGCCAATTGGGGCGTTGAGCGCTCTACTAGCGTAGGTATATGGCGACGCCGCGACTGCGCTCGAGGAAGCTTTCCGAACCGACCATCGCCCGCCTGCCCATCTACCAGCGCATTGCCGAGGGATGGCTCGCGCGCGGCGAGGTGCGCATCGACTCACGTCAGATTGGTGAACTCGCCGGGGTGACCGCCACGACGGTGCGCCGCGACCTCGCCGGGCTGGGCACCCTGGGCACGCGCGGCGCGGGCTACGAGGTCAAGGTGCTGGCGGCGCGTATCGGCGAGGCGCTCGGCCACGACCGCCGCTACGGCGTGGTCGTGGTGGGTATCGGCAACCTGGGCCGCGCGCTGGTGAACTCGTCGAACTTTCTCATTCGCGGAGCCCAACTCAGCGCCCTGTACGACATTGACCCGGCGATCGTGGGCACCGAGGTCGCCGGCCACGTCGTGCACTCGATTGACGAACCCATCGAGCACGCCACGGTCGGGGTCATCTGCGTGCCCGCCCCGGCCGCCCAGGCGGTGGCCGACCGGCTCGTCGAGGCGGGGATCCGGGGGCTGTTGAACTTCGCGCCCCAGGTGCTCAGCGTTCCGCTCGGCACCGCGGTGCACTACGTGGACTTCTCGATCGAACTGCAGATCCTCATGTATCACCTGAACAACGGGACCGGCCCGCTCGGTGGCGGCCTGCTGCACTCGCTCGGGATCGCCGGTGCGAACGCTACGCGCGGCGCGTAGCATGATCGAAACGGTGGAGGCGGCGTGGCACTGATTTCGGTGGGGATAGATCACGAACACGCCTCGCTGGACTTCCTCGAGCGGGCCAGTATCGCCGAACACGACTGGTCCAAGGTCCTGCGCTCGCTGGTCAGCCAGCGCAACGTGCACGAGGCGGTCTTCGTCTCGACCTGCCTGCGCACCGAGGTGGTCGCGGTCATCGACCTGTTCCATGGTGCGATCGAGGACATCACCGCGACCCTCGCCCAGTCAACGGGCATTGCGCCGGCCGAGTTCGAGCATCGGCTCAGTGTGCACTTCGACCGCGGCGTGGCCTCGCACCTGTTCTCGGTGGCGGCCGGACTCAAGTCCGTGGTGCCCGGCGAGTTCGAGATCCTCGGCCAGCTGCGCCGTGCGCTGGAGCTGGCCAACGAGGAGCAGACCGCCGGGGCCGAACTGAACGAGTTGTTCCATCGGGCCCTCGCCGCGGGTCGGCGCGTGCGCGCCGAGACCACGATCGCGCGCGGCACGACGAGTTTCGCCCAGGCCGCGGTGACCATGGCCCTCGAGGAGTTGGGCGACCAGCTCGAGGGCGCGCAGGTCATCGTGGTGGGCGCGGGCCAACTCGCCACCGGCGTGGTGAAGAGCCTGCTCGACGCGCCGCGGCGCTTGGCCGGGCTCACCGTGCTTAATCGCACGTCCGCGCGAGCACACGCAATGGTTGGCCAGATCGACGACGAGCGACTGCGCGTGGGCGAGTTCGACGACCTGGTCCGCCACTTGGATACCGCTCGGCTCGTGGTGGTGGCGGTCGAGGTGGCGACCCCGGTCGTGACCCGTTCGCACCTCGAACGCCGCGGGCGCGAGCTGCTCGTGGTGGACCTGGGTATTCCGCGTGCGGTGGCGAGCGACGTCGAGGACCTGGTGCGGGTGCGCCGCGTGGACATCGGCGACCTGCGTGAGCGGATCGATCGGGTGCTCGGCGTGCGTCAGGAGGCGGTCGACCAGGCCGGAGAGCTCGTGCAGATCGACGTGGATCGCTACATCAACGACCAGCGCGCCCGTGGCGCCTCGGCCATCGTGAGCGAGTTACGCGAGCACTTCGACGAGGTGATTGACGCTGAGCTGGCGCGCCGTGAGCACGACCTGCGTGAGCTCAGCGACGAGCAGCGTGAACTGGTGCGATCCTTCCTGCGTTCGGTGGTGGCCAAGATCGCCCACCGTCCGACGGTGGCGCTGAAGGAAGCGGCCGGGACGGACCAGGGGGTCCGACTCACCGAGGCCACCCGCCAGCTCTTCGATCTATGAGCACCCTGCGTCTCGCGACGCGCCGCTCGCCGCTCGCTCTGACCCAGGCCGAGACGGTGCGCGCGGCCCTCGCGGCGCGCGGTGTCCACAGCGAGCTGGTGCTCGTGGAGACCAGCGGGGACCGGCGCGCGCACGAGTCACTGGCCTCCCTCGGCGGCCAGGGGGTCTTCGCGGTCGAGATCCAGCGTGCGCTCGAACACGACGAGGCCGACGTCGCGGTGCACAGTGCCAAGGACCTACCCGGGCTGACGCCCGCGGGACTCGAGATCGTGTGCGTGCCCGAGCGACGCGACCCGGCTGACGTCCTGGTGGGGCGCTCGCTCGCTGGTCTGGGCCCCGGGGCGAGTGTGGCCACGGGATCGCCTCGGCGCCGCGCGCTCCTGCTCGAGCGCCGTCCGGACCTGCGGGTGGTCGAACTGCGCGGCAACATGGCCTCGCGCCTCGCGCGCGCGGGTCGCGACGGTGTGGACGCCGTGGTTGCCGCCGCCGCGGCGCTCGAACGTCTCGGCGAGACGTCCAAGGTTGCCGAGCGGCTCGATCCCGAGTGGTTCGTGCCCCAGGTCGGCCAGGGCACGATCGCCCTGGAGGCGCGACGCGACGACGCGAGGACGCGCGAGCTGCTCGCCCCGCTCAACGACGACGCGGCCTTCACGACGCTCGCGTGCGAGCGAGCCTTCCTGCGCGAGCTGGGCGCGGGTTGCTCAATCCCGGCCGGGGCCCACGCCACTTTGGCTGACGGCGTGCTCGAGCTGCGCGGCGTGATGGTGGACGCGCACGGCACTCGCAGCGTGCGCGCGCTGCGCTCGGGCACCGACGCCGAGCGGGTGGGCACCGAGTTGGCCGTGCACCTTCGCGACGAACTCGACGGCGCGTCGCTCGAGGGTTGGAGTGTCGCGGGCTCGTGAGGATCGTGCTCACGCGGGAATCGGGCCGCAACGTCGAGCTGCGCGGTTGGCTACCGGGCGACGCCCGGGTGGACGAGGTGGCCCTCACGACGACGCACTACTACGACGAGGCCGCCGTCGAGCGCGAACTGCGCACCCAGCGCGACTACGGCTCCTTCGCCGCGCTCGTGGTCACCAGCGCGCGTAGCGAACGCTTCCTCGGGCTTGCGATCGACGCGTTGGCGCCCGACGCCCCGGTCTTCAGCGTCGGGGCTGCGACCACGCGGGCCCTGGTTCGCGCGGGCGTGCGCGTGCGACACGAGGCGCGCGCGGGCGCGGCCGGGTTGGCCGGGTTGATCGCCCGTGGTCCGGTGTTGTTGATCGGCGCGCGCGTGATGCGCGAGGAGTTGCCCGCGGCGCTCGAGGCGCGGGGCATCGCCGTGCACCGGGCGGCGTGCTACGAGACCCGCCCGGCCGTGCTCGACGAGGAGCAGACTCGCACGGTGGTGGCGGCCGACGTCCTCGTCATCGGCGCCCCCTCGGCGTGGGCGGCGGCGCGCGAATTCGTTCGGCCCGCGACGTGGGTGGTCGTACCCGGCGCGACGACCGCGAGCGAGGTGCGTGCCGAACACGGGCGGGTCATCGAGGCGTGGGGACCCGAGCTCGCCACGGCCCTCGACGCCCTCGAGCGCCCGTAGGACTTGGGGCCTCGAGTTATAGGCTGAGGTGGTGTTTCCCGCCGAACGACCCCGCCGACTACGCCGTAGTGCGGCGCTACGTCGGCTGGTCGCCGAAACCACGCTCGCGCCCGACGACCTGGTCGCCCCGCTGTTCGTGGGCGAAGGGCTGAGCGAACCCCGGCCGATCCTCTCGCTGCCCGGCCACTTCCAGCACACCCTCGCGTCGCTGCACGAGGAGGTGCGCGCCCTCGCGCGCGCCGGGGTCGGCGCGATCATCTTGTTCGGTGTGCCCGCAACCAAGGACGAGGTCGGCTCGGGTGCCTTCGACCCCGACGGGATCGTCCAGGTCGCCCTGCGATCGCTGCGCGACGAGTTCGGCGACGACCTGGTGGTGATGGCCGACCTGTGCTTGGACGAGTACACGAGCCACGGCCACTGCGGCGTACTCGATCGTCGCGGTGGCGTCGATAACGACGCCACCCTCGAGCTCTACGCGCGCGCGGCGCTGGCCCAGGCCGAGGCGGGCGCCGCCGTGGTGGCCCCGAGCGGCATGATGGACGGCCAGGTCGGGGCCATTCGCACCGCCCTGGACGCGTCGGGCTTCACCGATACGGTGATCATGGCCTACGCGGCCAAGTACGCGAGCGCCTTGTACGGACCTTTTCGCGAGGCGGTCGGCGTCGAGATCGCCGCCGGCGGTGATCGACGCGGCTACCAGCAGGATCCGCGCAACCGGCGTGAGGCGCTGCGTGAGGCGCAACTCGATATCGCAGAGGGTGCCGACATCATCATGGTCAAGCCCGCCATGACCTACCTCGACGTCGTGAGCGACCTGCGCGAGGCCTTCGATGTGCCGCTGTGCGCGTACCACGTGAGCGGCGAGTACGCGATGATCAAGGCGGCCGACGCCAACGGGTGGATCGACGGCGCCGCGGTGGCGCTCGAGCAGTTGACGGCCGTGCGACGCGCGGGGGCCGACTTCGCGCTCACGTACTTCGCCCGCGAGCTCGCCGAGGAGCTCGGCCGTTGAGCACAACCAATCAGGAGTGGTTCGAGCGGGCTCAGCGGGTGATACCGGGCGGGGTCGACTCGCCGGTGCGCTCGTTTCGCTCCGTCGGCGGCACGCCCTACACGGTGGCGCGCGGTGAGGGCGCCTACGTCTACGACGTCGAGGGCACTCGCTACATCGACTTCGTCCAGTCCTACGGCGCGTCCCTGCTCGGCCACGCGCACCCCGAGGTCGTGGCGCGGCTCACCGAGGCCGTCGCGCTCGGCACGACCTTCGGCGCGCCGACCCCCGGCGAGGTGGTGCTCGCCGAGCTGATGTGCGCGCGTGTGGTCGGACTGGACCAGGTGCGCCTGGTCTCGTCGGGCACCGAGGCCGCCATGAGCGCCGTGCGCCTCGCGCGCGGCTTCACGGGGCGCAACACGATCGTGAAGTTCGACGGGTGCTACCACGGCCACTCCGACGCCCTGCTGGTCGCCGGCGGCAGCGGCGTCGCCCAGCTTGGCCTGCCCGGATCAGCCGGGGTGACCCCCGGCGCGGTGGGTGACACGGTCGTCGCCCCCTACAACGTGGTGCCGGTGCTCGACGAGGGCGTCGCCGCGGTGCTGGTCGAGCCGGTCGCGGCCAACATGAATCTCGTCGCCCCGAGCCCGGAGTTCCTCGCGGGGCTGCGTCGCGAGTGCGACCGCGTCGGCGCCCTGTTGATCTTCGACGAGGTGATTACCGGCTTCCGGCTCGCCTACGCGGGGGCCGAGGAGTACTTCGGCGTCACCCCGGACCTGTGGTGCTTCGGCAAGGTAATCGGCGGCGGACTGCCGGTGGGTGCCTTCGGTGGACGGCGTGATGTGCTGAGCGCGCTCGCGCCCGAGGGGCCCGTCTACCAGGCGGGCACGCTCTCGGGCAACCCGCTCGCGACCGCGGCGGGCGCCACGGTGCTCGAGCTGGTCACCCCCGCGCACTATTCGGCGCTCGCCGAACGCGTGGCGCGCTTCGCCACTGAGCTCACCGAGGCGATCAGGGGGGCCGGCTTGTTCGCCCGGGCCCCGGTGCGCGGTCCCTTGATGGGGCTGTTCCTCGCGCGCGAAGAGTTCGCCGCGCCGGGCGACTTCGACCAGGCCAAGGTGCTCTGCGAGAACGGCCTGTACCGCACGTTCTTTCACTCGATGCTGGACCAGGGGGTCGCCCTGGCCCCGGGCGCCTACGAGATCATGTTCGTCTCGCTGGCCCACAGTGACGAGGACCTCGCGATGACCGTGCAGGCGGCGGCGCGCGCGGCGCGCGCGGCACTGCGATGAGTCAGGCTCTGCGTTCTGAGGGTTGGAGCGTGCACCCCAGTTTCGCGCCCCACGGGCCCACGTCGCCGGTGACCCTGTTGTTCGACGACGCGGGCCTGACCCAGTTGGCCGGCGTGTACCCGGTGGCCTGGCAGACGCCCTGGGGCGAACTCGAGAACCTGCAGCTGGTGCGCACCTCGCGCGCGATGGCGCTCTTCGCCACGGTGGGCGACACGCGCTACTGCTGGCGCACGCACTCGCTCGCCGACGCCGAGGAGCTGCGCACCCTAGTGCTGGACCGCGGTGGGGTGGTGATGCGCCGACGACGACGCGCGGGTGCGGTCGCGGTCGTCGCGGTGCTGCTGCTGGCGTCGTTCGCCGGGGGGATCGGCGCCTGGCTGAGCGCGCGCGGCGGCCCCAACGAACTCGCCGCGGCGCGCGCGGTGAACCTGACCTCGAAGGACCTGCCCCCGAATTGGACGACGACGTCGGCCTCGGTGATGGGCTACCTGTTTCCCCCGAGCAGCCAGGTGATCACCTCGACACCCACCACGGTGGCCTCTTCGAACGCGACTTGGCTCGCGGTCTCCTCCCAGTTCCAGGGATGTGTGGGGGTGGGCGCCGCGCACGATCGCGTCTACGGGGCGGCCGGCCAGATGCCCGACTACCAGGTCTCCTCACCGGTCTTCAGCTCTTCGTCCTTCCAGGGCATCCAAGTCGCCTCGACGGTGCAGTACTACGCGACGACCACCATGGTGCGCCGCGATACGGCCGAGATGTCGCGGCCCAACTTCGGCGCCTGCTTCGTCGCGTCCAACGCCACCTTGTTGCTGCGCGAGATGGGCACGAAGGCGGTGGCCTCGTCGAGCGCGACCAACTGGCAGCCCACGACCTACGCCCACGGCTGGGCGCGCGGCGGGGTGATCAAGGTGACCCTGCCCCAGGTAGGCACGCCGCTCTACCTGGTGATGGTCGAGGCCACCAACGGCCACTACGAGAGCACCCTGGGCGCACTGGTGAGCTCGTGGCCCTCGAGCCAGCTCTTCTTGAGCGGACTGGTCTCCACGCTCAAGGCCCGCATGGCCTCGAGCTCGTCGATCGCGGTCTAGGACGCGCCCGCGAGTCGCGCACGCAGTGCTGCGTGCACTTCGGGCCACTCGTCGCGAGTGATCGAGTACATCGCCGTGTCGCGCAGCCGATCCTCTTCGCCGGGTGCCGCGGAGGGCTGATACTGGCGCAGCACGCCCTCGAAGTGCGCGCCCAGGCGCTCGATCGCCGCGCGCGAGCGCGCGTTGCGCACGTCGGACTTGAGTTGCGCGCGCCCGACGTTCCACACTTCAAAGGCGTGCTCGAGTAGCACGAGCTTCGCCTCGGTGTTGACGGGCGTGCGCTGGGCCGTGGCCGCGAGCCAGGTGCCGCCGATCTCCACGCTGTAGGGCCGGTCCGCGCCGCGGCGCGCGAGCAGCGTGAGGTAGCGGGTCGATCCCACCACGCGCTCGTCACGGCGCGCGATCTGGACGAAGGGCACGCACTCACCCGCCGCGTGCTGGGCGAGCAGCTCTCCGACGTGACCCACCATCTCCTCACGGTTGTCCGGCACGGTGGCGTAGCCGTAGTGCGCACGGTCCTCGTTCGCCGCGGTGAGCAGGGCGTCGATGTGCTCGAGTCGCAGCGGCTCGAGGCGCACCCAGCGTCCCTCGAGCGCGGCCACGTCCAGGTGATCCATAGTCGTCAGAGACTAGTGCTCGGCTCGATCGGGCTCGTCGTCGCGGCGAGGGGCTTGGCGGGACCCGAGGCTCGCCCGAGGCGCACGAACGCGGTGACGCTGGCGATCACGTAGGTGAGCCACACCAGCGCCTGCAGGATCGTCGGGTGGTCGGCGTAGCCGAGCAGCGAGTGCAGCACGTCGCCGATGTTCGAGGACTCGGTGATGGCCCCGCTCGTGTTCCACAGCACGTGGGTCCCGAAGTGCAGCCAGCCCAGCTCCTGGAGGTTCTGGATCGCGTCGGTCAACAGCCCCGCGGCGAAGAACATGAGCATGATCCCCAACACGCGAAAGAAGATCTTCATGTTGAGCCGCGTGCCCAGCCGGTAGATCGCGAAGGCGAGCGCGAGGGCGACCGCCAGGCCGAGCGCCGCGCCCACCAGCACCAGCTTGCCCTGGACCGGCGCGGCGGCCTGGCGCGAGCTGGCGAAGATGATCGCGAGCGTGAAGACCATGGTCTCGAGCCCCTCGCGGCCCACCGCCTGGAAGGCGAGCAGCCCGAGTCCTACGCGGGTTCCCTTGGAGAGCGCGAGGTCGCTGCGCTGTTGGAGTTCGCCGGTCATGGTGCGCGCGTGCTTGTGCATCCACAGCGTCATCCCCGTCAACACGGCGGTCGCCACGACGTAGGTGGCGGTCTCGAAGTAGGTCTGGACGTTGGAGCCGTTGTACTGCTCGATGAGAAAGTACGCCGCGATGCCGCCGACGATGACCACGCCGAAGGCGACCGCCACGCCCCAGAACACGTCGCGGAAGTGCTGGCGCTGGTTGATGCGGGCCAGGTACGAGAGCAGGATCGCGATGATCATGGACGCCTCGATGCCTTCGCGCAGGAAGATGACGAAGGTAGGTATCACCGTGGTACCTCGGGCGAGCGACGTTGATTCACTGTATTCAGGCTATCTGGAACGTGCATAGTTCAGATCGCTGTAGGGTAAATGGGCCGGGTCAGTCGTTCGAATCCTGGTCGCCCAGCAACAGCGCGTAGGCGCGTTCGGGGATCACCTCGGTGAGCCGCGCCAGGGCGCGATAGCCCATCTCGGCCATCCCGCGTTCGTCGTTGCGCATCAGGTTCGCCATGATCGCGAGCAGCTCGCGCATGAGCGGCTCGACGCGAAGTCCCACGCCCACGCACGCCGCCAGGATCCGGGGTTCGGAGATGATGCGCACGAAGGCGCGCGCGACGCGGTAGTACTCGCCGTACGCCTGGGTGAGGCGTTCCTCGTAGAGACCGAGCGCGTCGGGGTCGTTGGAGAGCAGCGCCTCGCCGAGCACGCCCGCGGCCAGTCGGCCGGTTTCGTAGGCGTAGGCGATGCCCTCGCCGTTGAAGGGGTTGACGGTACTCGCCGCGTCGCCGATCGTGAGGGTGTTGGCGCCCACGCGAGGCCCGAGCGCGAGGCCCATGGGCAGGCGTCCGCCGGTGGGCGCGCCCAGGCTGGTGTGCTCGCTGAGTCCCCATTCCTCGGCGGTCTGGGCGACGAAGTACTCCTGGAGCTTGGTCGTGTTGACACCCTTCCAGGCCCCGCCGGTCGAGAGCAGCCCCACCCCGACGTTTACGCGTCCGTCGCCCAGGGGGAAGATCCATCCGTAGCCCGGCACCACGTCACCGTTGGGGTCGCGGATGTCGAGGTGCGAGTCGATCCACGGCTCGTCGTGGCGATCGCTCCTGTAGTAGCCGCGCAGTGCCATCCCCATGGGCCAGTCGCGGTTGCGCGCCGCGCCGAGTTCGCGTCCGATGCGCGAGTTCTGCCCGTCGCCGGCCACGATGAAGCGCCCCAGGATCTCGGCGCTCTCGTTGGTCGTCTTATCCTTCACCACGACCCCTCGCGCCCCGGCCAGGGCGCCGTCGTGCGGTGTGGGATCCACTAGGGCGACCGCCTCGACGCCGTTGAGCAGGACCGCGCCGTTGCTGGCGGCGCGCTCGGCGACCAGTCCGTCGAGGTTGAAGCGGGTGATGGTGTAGCCGTAGTCGGGAAAGACGGGGTGCTCGGGCCAGTGCATCTCGAGCGACGCGCCGAAGCCGAAGGCGCGCAGGCCGTGGTAGCGGTGCGCGTGGGCGGCGAGCTCGGGCTCCAGGCCCATCTCGATGAGTTGGTGCACCGAGCGGGGGGTGAGTCCGTCGCCGCAGGTCTTCTCGCGCGGGAAGTCCTTCTTCTCAATGAGACACACCGACCACCCCGCACGCGCCAGCCAGTACGCGCACGCCGAGCCGCTGGGACCCGCGCCGACGATGACGACGTCGAAGGTCGTCGATTTCGCACCTAACTCAGCCAGTCGTTGCATCCGTACAGCCTAGGTCTTTGGTCCCTGGGGCCAACTTCGAAGAGCACCCTGTCGCGTCTGGTAGAAATGATGGACGTGGACCAGTACTTACCAATACTGGGGCTGCTCATCCTCGGAGTGTTGTTCGCATCGGGATCGTTGGTCGCGTCGGCGTTGCTGGCGCCGCACAAGCGATTGACCGACGCGAAGCTGGCGCCGTACGAGTGTGGGATTGTCCCCGAGATCGAACCGCCACAGCGTTTCCCCGTTCGCTTTTACCTGGTGGCGATGATCTTCGTGATCTTCGACATCGAGGTCGTGTTCATGTACCCCTTCGCCGTGGTCTTTCGCCAGCTCGGCGTCTTCGGGCTCATTGAAGTCCTCGCGTTCTCCCTCGCCGTCTTCGGCGCACTGCTGTTTCTCGTGAGCGAGGGCGCGCTCTCGTGGGGTCCGGTTCAGCACCTCACACGTGCCATGCCGTCGCGCACGAGCTCATCGACGATCGTGCGCATCGGCGCCGAACCAGAACAGGCGGCGTAAGCGGTGGCCCTCGAGGATCTGCAGCACAACTTTCTGACCGGACCTATCGAAGACCTCGTGCGTTGGGCGCGACGCGCCTCGGTGTGGCCGGCGTCGTTCGGCCTCGCGTGCTGCGCCATAGAGATGATGGCCGCGGGGGCGGCGGACTACGACCTGGCGCGCTACGGCATGGAGGTCTTTCGCGCCTCGCCGCGCCAGAGTGACCTCATGATCGTCGCGGGCCGCGTGTCCCAGAAGATGGCCCCGGTGTTGCGTCAGGTCTACGACCAGATGATGGAACCCAAGTGGGTCATCTCGATGGGCGTATGCGCGTCCTCGGGCGGCATGTTCAACAACTACGCGATCGTCCAGGGCGTGGATCAGGTGGTGCCCGTCGACGTTTACGCACCCGGATGTCCGCCCAGCCCCGAGACGCTGATGCACGCGATTCTCACACTGCACGAGCAGATTCGCACGGGCGAGTTGCTGAAGCGACGCGAGCGCGGCGAACCCATCGAGCTCGAGCACGCGCACAGCCCCTGGACCCCCGAGGTGCCGGTGGCGGTAAGGGTGGGAACACCCAAGTGATCGCCCTTCCCCCCTCGGCCCCCCCGGGCGTCATCACCGCCGACGGCGTCGCGGCGGACGTCGTCTGTTTCGTCACCCCCGAGCAGTATCTGGCGCTCGTCGAGGCATTCAAGCTCGACGGCTTCGAGATGTGCTCGGACGTGTGCGCAGTCGACTACCTCGAACATTTCGACCGTCCGCTGCCCGAGGGCGTGGCGCCCACCCGCTTCGAGGTCGTGGTGAACCTGCTGAGTCTTTCAAAGCGCCAGCGCGCGCGCATCCGCGTCCAGGCGGGCAACGACGAGCCCGAGGTCGACTCGCTCTTCGAGTTCTACCGCGGTGCCGAGGCAATGGAGCGTGAGGCGTTCGATCTCATGGGCGTGCTCTTTCGCGGCCACCCCGATCTCACTCGTATCTTGATGCCCGAAGAGTGGGAGGGGCACCCCCTTCGCAAGGACTACAGCGCTGGGCGCGTTCCCGTGCAGTTCAAAGAAACCCCGGGGCCCCGATGAGCGAACCCACCGTACGCGCCGCCGAGCGCATCGAGCTGCTCGCCGCCGAGACCTCCGAGGGCGCCCAGGAACTCCAGCGTCGCGAGGCGACTGCGCCGTCCGAGTTGGGCCGCGAGGTCGGCGCGGTCCTTCGCGTGGACGGCCGAGTGCTCGATCCGAACGCCGTCGACTTCGAACGGCGCGACGACGAGACGATGATCATCAACATGGGTCCGTCGCACCCATCGACCCACGGCGTGCTGCGCCTCATGCTCGAACTCGACGGCGAGTTCGTGTTGCGCACCAAGCCGATCATCGGGTACCTGCACACGGGCATGGAGAAGACGGCCGAGGAACTGAGTTACATCCAGGGCGCGACCAACGTCACGCGCATGGACTACCTGAGCCCACTGATCAACGAACTCTCGTACTCGCTCGCGGTCGAGAAGCTGCTCGGCATCGAGATACCCGAGCGTGCCACCTGGATTCGCATGATGATGAGCGAGCTCAACCGCATCTCCTCGCACCTGGTGTGGATGGCGACCAACGGGATGGACCTTGGTTCGAGTTCGATGATGATCTACGGATTCCGCGAGCGCGAACTCATCCTGGCCTTCTACGAGAAGACGGCTGGACTGCGCTTGAACCTCAACTACATCCGTCCCGGCGGGGTGGCCGCCGACCTGCCCGACGGCTGGCAGGACGACGTGATGGTGATCTGCGACACGATCGAGGAGCGCACGTACGAGTACGACCAGTTGCTCACGGGCCAGCCCATCTTTCGCCAGCGCATGATCGGCGTCGCGCCCATGACCGCCGAAGAGGCACTGGCGCTCAGCGTCACCGGACCGCTGTTGCGTTCGACGGGCGTCGCGTGGGACTTGCGTCGTACGATGCCCTACCTCGCCTACGACCAGGTCGAGTTCGACGTCATCGTCGGCACCTACGGCGACAACTTCGATCGCTACGCCATCCGACTGAACGAGATTCGCGAATCGATCCGCATCGTGCGCCAGTGCATCGACATGATGCCCAAGGGCGACTACCGCAGCCAGGACCCCAAGGTCACGCCACCGCCGCGTGCGCGTATCGGCGAGTCGATGGAAGCCCTGATCCACCACTTCAAGCTCTTCACCGAGGGTTTCCACGTCCCGGTGGGCGAGGTGTACTCGGCCATTGAGTCCCCGCGTGGCGAGATCGGCTGCTACATCGTCTCGGACGGCGGACCCAAGCCCTACCGCATCCACGTGCGCGGACCGAGTTTTGTGAACCTCCAGGCCGTGTCGTTGCTGATGCGCGGCGGTTCGATGTCCGACACCATCACCGTGATTTCCACGATCGACCCCGTCATGGGAGAAGTAGACCGATGAGCCACTTTCGTAGCGATATTCGCCA
>DATKTZ010000029.1:0-3138 GCA_035530815.1 Acidimicrobiales bacterium | reverse complement strand
AAGTTTGGGTACGTCCGATGCGGAGTTCGCAAGCCGCCTCCTCGACCGTCAGCAGGAGAGACTTCTCTTGTAGCGAGGGGCCCCGGTTAAGCACGGCCGGCGCTCTCACGTGAACTGCAATGTGACCAGATGTGTACGTGGTGTTGTCAGCCAGACAGAATGATGACGACGTAGACACTCCCGCTGATGACCTCGCGTGATCACGTTGTCGCTTGGCGGCGTCGACGGTGATGACGGAGTCCTCTCCCCGTCACCTCACTCGGCGTCCATTTCAGTGATGGCCTGGCGGGCCGCCTTCTCGTCAACGATCGCGCTGCGGTTCGCGTAAGCGGCGACGAGGGCCTGGCGGGCGAGGTTGTTCACCGCTCGCGGAAGTCCCCGACCGGCCTGGTGGATGCTCGAGAGAGCGTCGTCAGAAAAGAGCGTGTCCGAGCGCCCGCAGAGCGCGAGGTGGTGGCTCACGTAGCTCGAGGTCTCGTCGCTGCTCATCGGGGGCAACGCGTAGCGCAGTGTCACGCGCTGGTCGAGCGCGGCGAAGCTCCCCAGGCGCAGCCGCGCCCGCAGGCTCGGTTGACCGAGGAGCAACAGGGCGAACGGCGATGCACTGTCCATCTCGGCGTTGGTGAGCAGGCGCAGCTCTTCGAGCTGACCCGCGTCGAGCAGATGGCTCTCGTCAACGATCACCACGACCCGTCGTCCTCGCTCGGCCACCTCCTTGGCGAGCAGGTCACCCGCCTGGGCGATGAGGGCGGACTTGAAGAAGCGCGGCTCGCCCCCGAGTCGCGCGACGATCTCGGCGTAGATGCCGCGGGCACCGATCGCGGGGTTCGAAAGGTAGATGACGCTGTGACGGCTGGGCTCGAGTTGAGCCATCGCCGCGCGCGCCGCGACGGTCTTGCCCGAGCCCACCTCGCCGGTCAGCACCCCGATCGCCTGTTCGGCCACGAGAAAAGAGATGCGCGCGAGCGCCTCTTGGTGACCGTGGTGGCGGTGCAGCGTCGAGGGGGCCAGATCCTTTCCGAAGGGCATCTTGGAAAAGCCGAAGTGCGAGCGGATCTGTTCGATGCTCATCGGGGACCCCCGTTCTCGTTAGTCGCCGACTCGTTGGTGAGTTGGGAGTAGCCGATCGGTTCACCGAGGGTGCCGCGGTGTCGCGCCTCGATGAGACCGAGGTAGTCGATGCCGGTCGGTGGCCCCGCTGGCGGGGCGACCTTGGCCATCGGGTGCACGTGACGGCCGATCTTTTGGGGGACCGCGAGCCCGAAGTCGGTGTCGTGGTAGCGCACGGTGATGGACGAAAGGTCGAAGGGGTCAAAGACGAGCTCGACGCGCCGTCCAATCAGCGCCTGGTCGACCTCGTAGTGATTTGCGAACAGCGACACCGTCGCCAGCTTGGTGACGGTCCTCGTCTCAGCGAACAAGAACGCCTCGCGCACGAGCGCCATGGAGGGGATGTGCGGCGCACCGAGCACGCTGAAGCGATCGAGGGGCGTCTCGCTGGTCTCGGAGTGCACTCGAGCGTGATAGACCCGCTCGACCCAGGCGACGAAGCGCGCCTCGAGCACCTCGAGCGTGGGAATCTCTGAGTGCGCGGCCTCGACGAGGAACTGGTCGCGCACGGTGCGAAAGAACCGCTCGATCTTGCCTCGACCCTGGGGCCGGCCCGGTCGGCTGTGCACGAGTCGCACGCCCAGGACCCCGAGTGCGCGCAGCAGCTGTTTGGAGACAAAACTCGAGCCGTTATCGAGGTAGACCGTGCCCGGCAGTCCGCGTGACAAGATCCCTCGACGTAGGGCGCTCTCGGCGGAGAGGGTGTCCTCGGCGTAGGTCCAGCGGTGCCCGGTGACCAAGCGCGAGTGGTCGTCGAGGAAACAGAACAGGATCGCCTTCTTGCCCCCGATGACTGGTCCGTGCAAGGCGTCGCCGACCCAGAGTTCGTTGGGGTGCGTCGCCTCGAAGCGACCGAAGGCGACGTTGCTCGCACTCAAGGCCGCGCGCGACAGTCCGAGGGCGGCGAAGTGACGCTGCAGGGTGCGCGGGTGCGGGGACCAGTCGTGACTCACTCTCAGCATCTGAGCGATGTGGGCGGCGGTGCGCGCGGGGTCCTCGCGGCGAAGCTCACAGGCGAGTGCCAAGAGTCCCGCCGGCGTGCGCGGCTCCACGCGGCGAGGGCTCGGCGCCAGGGCGGCAAAGCCACCGGCGCGATAGGCGCGGATCCACCGGTCGATCGTCACACGAGAGACAGTGACGAGGTTGCCGTCGGGCCCTTGGTGGGTGACCTCGGCGAGGCTGCGCACGATGCGGCCCCGCTCTCGCGATGACAACTTGTCGTCGGATGCTTCGCGCACGAGCGCGTAGCGAAAGAGTGCGATGTCCTCGGCTCTTCGTCGTTGCTGTTCTTCTGGGTGACGTGCCACCTTCTCCTCCTGGTTTTTTCGCACCGAGCGGTGCGAAACCAGGTTCGCCGCTCAGCGCGGCGCGGGGAAGGGTGAGTTCGTGTTGGAAAGCAGCGCGCCACCGGTCATCGCACTCACCCAGGACCAGACCGGGCGAGGGCCGAACAACAGGCTGGCGGCCCGGGTCGCCAGTCCGATCGCCTCGGCTAAGTCGGCGAGGGGAGAGCCCTGGGGAGGAATCGTCTCGAGGCGAGGATCGAGTGCGAACGCCCAGCGCACAAAGTGCTCGCGCAACGCCACGACGCGCGAGGAGAACCGGCGCAGCCAACCGCGCACGGTCTCCTTGGGTCGAGCCAACCGGGCGGCGATCGTGCGGTGCCCGGCGCCCGTGGCCTTTTCCAGCAGCGCCCTTCCGATCACCGCCGCCTCGTCGACCCGGCGACAGAGACAGACGTCGGCCAACAGCACCGATGTCATATGGCAGTTCGAACAGCGGGCTCTGCGAGGACGAAGCTCCTCGTCGTGGGTTGTCATGCGCAGCACGCGACGCCGGGCATGGCCCCAGGGACGTAGTTCGCCCTCACAGCGCGGGCAAGAAAGTCGTCCCGCGAGCAGCTCGCGCTCGACATGGGTGGGGTCGTTCACTACGATGAGCATCGGTGTCTCCGGGCATCTCAGAGGACCCCTTCGCGCTCACGCAAAGAGAAGAGCGAGGGGGTCCTTGTCTTTTCTTGGACCCCCC
>DATKTZ010000028.1:0-121621 GCA_035530815.1 Acidimicrobiales bacterium | reverse complement strand
CCGGTGTGGCAGTTGGGCGTCGGTGACGTCGAGGGGGTCATCGATACGTGCGAGACCGCACGACTCATGCACCGGGTGGTCGAGGAGCGACCTCGTGAGGACTGGGCGTGTCGGATCGTCGGGGTGAATTCGCCGAACGGGGCGAAGGCGCACTTGCAGGGGTAGCGAGAGTAACTCCCGAGCCGGTAGTTCGTTCGCTATTTTCGCTCGGGCTCCGTAGAATAGATGAATGCCTTCTGCAAACCCTTCGCCTCGTCGCGCCTCAGGCGCGGGCCGCCCCGCGATTTCGGGCTCCAGAGGTGGTGGCCGCCCACAGAAATCGGGTGGAAGCTTCAAGGGTTCTCGTGTTGAGTCGGACGGCGCGCCGCGAGGACGCACCGTGGGCGGGCATCGAAGTGGCGATGACCGACCACGTACTGGGCGACCCCCTCGACCGGCGAGTCGCGACGCACGACTGGGTGAGCGCTACGACCGCGATGACCGACCACGTACTGGGCGACCCCCTCGACCGGCGAGTCGCGACGCACGACCGGGTGAGCGCTACGACCGCGATGACCGACCACGTACTGGGCGACCCCCTCGACCGGCGAGTCGCGACGCACGACCGGGTGAGCGTCGGGCGCATCCCGTTCGCGAGTTGACGCCCGAAGAGACTGAGCGACGTCGCGCAGATACTCACGGCCGCAGCAAGGGCTGGGGCGGTGTCGCGCGAAAGGGTGGCGCCAATCTTAAGAGCACGGGTCAGGCAATGGAGGTGACACCGAGCCGAGGACGTACGCCCGACCCCATGTCGGAGTGGGTCGAAGAGGTTCGCCCTGCCGGCGCGGCACCGGTACCCAAGGCGAAGCCGAGGGTGAAGTATGCACTGCCTGGCGACGTGGCCTCGGATGTACGGAGAGCCTTCATCGGTACCGCGTACATGCGCGAGAAGATGGTGATAACCCTTACAAAGGCGGCGGAGGCGTACGACCGCAAGAGGTATGAGGAAGCGTTGCGGCTTGGGCGCATTGTGGCCGACGCGACGCCGGGTGTCGCTGCGGTCCGAGAGTTGACTGGCCTGGCGGCGTACCGCGCAGAGCGTTGGAGCATGGCCAAGATCCATCTTCGAGCGCACTTCGCCATCACCAGCGACCCCGAGCATCTGCCATTGGTGATGGACTGCGATCGAGCGGGTCATCGCTATCGCGCGGTCGATAAGACGTTCGAGGAGCTTGAAGGAAGCGAGCCGTCGGCTGAGGTGCTGAATGAAGGTCGCATCGTGATGGCCTCGACCTGGGCCGACCAACGCAAGTACGCCGAGGCGATCGACCTGTTGACTCGTGCTGGCGGCACCAAGCAGCTTCGTAATCCTTCGTTTCGCCACGTGCGACTCTGGTACGCACTCGCGGACGTCTTCGACCGATCGGGCGATGTTGCCTCAGCCCGGGAACTCTTCGCGCGCGTGGTGCTCGCTGACCCGGAGGCGTATGACGCGGCGGCGCGATTGAACGAGTTGGGCGCGGGCACGCCCCGCAAGAACCGAAAGCGTCGCACGACCCCGGTGTCGAAGAAGAAGGTCGATTAGTCCAGCGCTGCGCCCAGTGCTGCCGCGAGCACGATGGCGGGCCCCCTGGTGTCACCGATCAGCCCCACGCGCATCTGATTCATCACATAGGCCACGGTGAGATCAGTATCCTGGTCCATTACGATCACCGATCCGCCGAATCCTCCCCAGAAGCAGCCGCGTGGTCCCATGGGCGCCGTCGCGCTCGAGAGGCCATAGCCCATCCCGAAGTGCATGTCGACTCCGAGTACTAGGTCAATTCCGTGGGTCTGTGTCAGAAAGATCAAGTCGCCAATCTCGCGACGAAAGAATCGATGGCCCTCAAACTCACCGTTGTTGGCGATGATGGACTGGATCATGGCGACCGATCGGGCATTGCCGTGCCCATTGGCGGCGGGAATCTCGGCGGCGCGCCACCATCGCTCCCACGGCATCGTTGGATCGAGCGGTGGGGAGGTGTAGGTCCGGTACGCAACCGAGTCGCTGGGTAGCGTCGAGAGGTCAATGGAAGCTGGCGGCACTATCGGAGCGACCCTCGCCTCCTCGGATTCGGGCAGTCCGATGAAGAAGTCGGCGCCAATCACGTCGGCGACTTCGCGTTTGAAGAACTGCCCGATGGTGGTGCCAGTAATGCGTCGAACCAACTCGCCGATGAGGTAGCCCTGGGTTAGAGCGTGATAGCCGGACCGCGTTCCGGGTTGCCACCATGGCGACTGGCGGGCCAGCGCCGAGGTGCAGCGCTCCCAATCGGCCAAGTCCTCAGCTTCGAGGTGCTCGCTCCAACCCGAGAGACCCGCACCGTGGCTCATTAGGTGTCGGACCTCGATGTCGCCTTTTCCATGCTCGGCGAACTCGGGCCAGTATTTGGCCACTGGGGCGAAAAAGTCGAGTTGCCCGCGGTCACAGAGCATGAGCGCCACGAGAAACGTCATGGTCTTGGTAGTCGACCAGACGTTCACGATCGTGTCGTGTTGCCATGCCACGGTGCGCTGCTCGTCGAGGAAGCCGCCCCAGAGATCCGCGACGAGCCGACCCTGGAAGTAAATCGCCACCGACGCTCCGAGGTCGCCGCCGCTGGACAAGTTCGCTTCGAGCACCTCGCGCACGCCGGTGAAGCGATCAGTCACCGAACCCTGCACCAGGCTCATTGCCCCTCCTCGGTTGTCGGTGGTTGGTTTGGCTGGCGAATCACGAGGTCATTCCTGAGAGACCGACGATGGCACGGGCGTGTTCGATTTCTCCCATGTGTCGCAGCGCGTGCTGGTAGATCCAACTCTCGATGGCATCCGATCGCGATATGCCCGACTCACCACCAACGCGCGCGGAGAAAGTGTTGAGCAGGCTTGGGCCGTAGGGGTGTTCGACGATCACGTCGCTGAATCGGTCGGGGTCGATGTGGGCGACAAAGTCCTCAGTCGAGGTAAAGACGAGACGCTGGAACTCCCTGAATGCACCGAAGTCGCCGATGCGCTGGTGCATCATGTCCTGGACGGTGCGGGCTTTGCCGTCGTCGACGATCGCCAGGGCCATCGCGCTTGCCCACTGGGGGTTGAACTGGGGAGGTGGCCCGCCGGCGAAGGCGGCGCTGGCGTCTTCAATGAGTACCTGGTGAACGAGCGAGAACGCAATTGGCAGCACGCCCGGTAGGGCGACGTGATTAACCGCCTCCAGATCCATTGTCGAGATCGCGTCGTAGTACAGCGAATGCACCGCGCGCAGGCGTCGCTGCAACGAGGATCTGTACTCGAGGTCCATCGTTTCAGTTTGGCCGATGCACCTGCTCTCCGGGGCATTTTCACCCCCCTTGTTGGCGACAGGGCATCTTGTAGGCTTCGGGCATGGACATTGCTGCACTGTTAGGTGACGAGGCTTCGTCGCTCCTCGACCACCACGCCACCGCTTTTCCCAAGGAATTGCTGACGATTCCCGGTCCCAACTACCTGGACGACGTCTTCAGTGCCAGCGATCGTTCCCCGACCGTGCTTCGCAACCTGGGCACGCTCTACAACCATGGGCGACTCACGGGCACGGGCTACGTCTCCATCTTGCCAGTCGACCAAGGGATTGAGCACTCGGCGGCCGCAAGTTTCGCGCCAAACCCGATCTACTTCGATCCCGCTCGTCTGTGCGATCTGGCCCTCGCGGCGGACTGCAACGCAATTGCATCCACCCTGGGGACCTTGGGTGCGGTGTCGCGTCGCTACGTCCACCGGATTCCCTTCATCGTGAAGTTGAACCACAACGATTTCTTGAACTATCCGAACACCTACGATCAGATTCCGTTCGCCTCGGTGCGCCAGGCCGCGGACCTGGGCGCGGTGGGCGTGGGCGCCACGATCTACTTCGGCTCTCCTGAATCGGGCCGCCAGATACGCGAGGTCTCAGCGGCGTTCGCCGAAGCGCATCGCCTCGGTATGTTCACCGTGCTCTGGACCTACCTGCGTAATCCGGCGTTCAAGACGAGCGAGGCCGACTACCACGTGAGCGCGGATCTGACGGGTCAGGCGAACCACGTCGGTGTGACGATCGAGGCGGACATCATCAAGCAGAAGCAACCGGAGAACAACGGCGGCTACAACGCGCTCAAGTTCGGAAAGACCAACCCGCGGGTGTACACCGAGCTCACGACGGCCAACCCTATCGACCTGACCCGCTGGCAGGTGGCGAACTGCTACGCCGGACGGATCGGCTTGATCAATTCGGGAGGCGAGTCCAAGGGGTCAAACGACCTGGCGATCGCCGTTCGCACCGCGGTGATCAACAAGCGTGCGGGGGGACAGGGATTGATCGTTGGTCGCAAGGCATTCCAGCGACCCATTGACGAAGGCGCCGAGCTGGTGCACGCCGTGCAAGATGTCTACTTGGATTCGTCCATCACCGTCGCCTAACGTCGTCTCATGTCGAGCGACTCGGCGCCGGACGCCGGCTGGTGGACCTGGCCCAACCTGGTGACGATCGTTCGTCTGGCGCTGCTGCCGATGTTCTTGTGGATTCTGTTCAAGACTGATCACCGGGCGATTGCCGCGTGGCTCCTCGGGTTTCTCGGTGCCACCGACTGGATCGACGGCTACCTCGCACGTCGCTTGCACCAGGTATCGGACGTGGGAAAGATCATCGATCCCGTCGCCGATCGAATCTTGGTCATGGTGGGGCTGCTGGCGGTCGCGGCGGCTGGCGCGGTGCCGTGGTGGTTCGCCCTGGCCACGCTCGCACGCGAGTTGATCGTCTCGGCGCTCACATTGGTGCTGGCCGCGCTGGGTGCGGCGAGGATCGACGTGTTGTGGTGGGGCAAGGTATCGACCTTCGTCCTCATGACGACCTTTCCGCTCTTCCTGCTCGCGAGCAACCCCCACCACCGTGCACTGGCGGGCTGGCAACAACTCGCACGCGATGGGTGCTGGGTGATCGGCCTGGTGGGCCTCGCTCTCGCGTGGGTGGTCCTGGCTGGCTACGTGAAGCCGGCACTTCGCGCCCTGCGCACTGGGCGCCAGGGTCGCCGGATCTTGTAGATTCAGGACCTATGCAGATACCTGAGGACCTTCGATATTCAACCGACCACGAGTGGGCCCGGGCAGACGGGAACGTTGTGCGCATCGGCATCACCGACTACGCCCAAGATGCGCTGGGTGACGTGGTCTTCGTAGACCTACCCAAGGTGGGTACCGAACTCAGCTCGGGTGGCACCTTGGGCGAGGTGGAGTCGACCAAGTCGGTGTCGGAGATCTACGCCCCCGTGGGCGGCGTGGTGAGCGCGATCAACGAGACCCTGGTCGGCGCGCCGGAGGCCATCAACACGGACCCCTACGGCGAGGGATGGATTTGCGAAATCTCTACGAGTTCGACGAGCGACTTTGAAGCACTTCTAGATGCTGAGGGATACCGCGCCCAAACGAACAACTAGCCCCGACGGTCGGGCTGAATCTTCAGTAGGGTTGCTCCCGTGAACTGCCGTCGATGTGGGGAGATCCTCAACGCGAACGCCAACTTCTGTTGGTCGTGCGGCGCACCCCAGCACGCCGCGGCTTCACCCGAGACCGTCGCGGTTCCCGTGATTGGCGCGTTCGAGGCGTTGCATCCTCAGGCGGACATTGGCCCGCGCGTGGCACATCTGGATGAATTGGTGATCGTTTCAGGTCAGTCGGCCGGCACTCGTTTCGAACTGATGGGCGAGACGACCTCAGTGGGACGCCACGAGACGAGCGACTTATTGTTGGATGACGTGTCGGTCTCGCGACATCACGCGGTCTTCACGCGCACCGCCAGTGGACGCATCACGCTACGTGATCTAAATTCACTCAACGGCACGTACGTGAACGGCGCCCGGGTGGAAGAGACGACATTGCACTCAGCAGACGAAGTGCAAATTGGGAAGTTTAAACTGGTCTTTTGGGAGGCGACACAATGAGTGTCATCGTGGGCAAGATGCGAATTGGTGAAGTGCACACCCTGCTTCGTCACGACTACCCCGACATCGAACTCTCCAAGATTCGCTACTACGAAGATAAGGGGCTGGTGCAGCCGTCGCGCAGTCGCAAGGGCTACCGCCTGTACTCCGAGCGTGACGTGGAATGTCTGCGTGAAGCCATTCGTCTCGCCCAGGAGGAGTTCGTCCCGCTTCGCGTGGTGCGACTGCGACTGATTGAGCAGGGCCTGCTGGACGATGTACCGACCGCGCCGGTCGCCAAGCAGGTGGCGCGTGAGGCTCAGAGCAACACCGTCAGCGCTGCGGCACCACCGGTCGCACCTCGCACACCGCTCAGCGTGGTCCCAGCGCGCGGTGACGAGTCCACTGCGGACGTCAACGAGCGGTTCTTCTCGACCACGGACTTCTTGAGCTCCACGGGATTGGAGGCGCACGACGTGAACCAGATGGTGTCGCTTGGCCTGCTCGTGCCCGTGTCCGATGGCGGTGCGACGGCCTTTACCGGGTTCGACGTGCGCGTGGGACTCGTCGCGACGTCGCTGCTGGCCCGGGGTGCTGACCTTCGGTTTCTCGGTTCGCTTCGACGGGTAGTGGAACGTGAGCTTGGCGTTGTCGAAGATCTCACCTTGGCCCTGAGGGAGCCGGGAAGCCGATTGAGCGACGAGGAAATCAGGGCGGTGACGGCCGAGGTTGTATCTGAGGTAGCCGTGCTGCGCAGCATTCTGCACGAACGGGCGGTGCGTGACTTTCTGGGTGGTTAGCGCAGTCCACATTCACGCTTTCGGGGTCTAGGCTGGAGTCATGGTTGAGGTGATCTTGCGGGCGGTTCGAGTCGATGTCGGCTCGTCGACGCCGCTACTCCTGCTCGAAGAGGTGGGCGGAGAGCGCGTGTTGCCCATCTTCGTGGGAGCACCCGAGGCCACTGCGATCGCGTACGCGCTCCAGGGCGTCGAGACGCCCCGACCGATGTCGCACGACCTGCTCGGCAACGTAATCACCGCCCTAGGTGGTCGGCTCTTCGCGGTTGAGATCACCGAACTCATCGACAACACCTTCTACGCCAGTCTCCGCATCGTGCGTGACGGCAACGACATCATCATCAGTTCGCGACCGTCTGACGCGGTAGCGCTGGCGCTGCGCGTCGGCGCGCCGATCCTCGTGCGCGATGAGTTGATGGCCGATCAGGGCAAGATCCTCCAACTCGACGACGAGGGCGATGACGCCGAGCAGTCCGAAGCGGAGTTGGTGGCCGAGTTGCGCGAGTTCCTCGACACCATTCGCCCGGAGGACTTCAATCAGTGAGCCGAGCGCTCAAGACGTTGGGAATCTTCTTCGCGTTTCTGGTGATCTTGACGCTTAGTCGCCACGCCATTTCGCCGAGTTCGACCTCCACTACGACCCAGGCGAGCACCTCGTCGACCTCGACGACGACCGCGGGGACCGCGACCTGCACCGCGGGCGATTTTCGCGGCGTCTTCAATCAGGGTCAAGGGGCCGCGGGCACGGTGTACGCGAGCGTGTCGCTCGTGAAGGACACGTCGGGGACCTGCACGCTGAAGGGCTGGCCAATGCTCACGTTGCTCGACCGCACGGGTGCGGTCCTGCCCTCGACGACGATCGATCTGCCGACGACCAACAGTCCTATCCAGTTCCCGATCACTCAGGCGAACACGCCGCCCACGACACTCGCCCTGCACGACGGTTCGCGGACCGACTTCTCACTGGCGTACTCCGACGTGCCACGCGGCACCGAGGTCTGCCCGTCGGCCACGACTCTCGCCGTCCAGTTGGTGCACAACGGGCCGGTGGTTGACGTTACCGCCCAGTATCCCGTGCAGCCCTGCAACAATGGTGCCGTTTGGGTGAGTCCCTTCTACTAAGTCACGTGAGGTCGTGACTTAAGTCACATCGATAATCTCCGGTTCTTTGGCGCCATTTCCGCTACGTTTCTGCCCAGGCGTTGTCCGCAACGCCTGGGCGCGCAACGAGGCGCGTTCGACGATGAGCTGGAGGCACTATGACTGATGGGTTCACGCCCGATTCGCTTGGCGCGAAACTGGAGACTGCTGGCAGTCACCACGAGCGACTGCACCAAGGCGCATTGGGACTGATCGATATCGCGGCAGCCACGATGGCCAACATCGGTCCTGCGATGAGTTTCTTCTTTGGGTTCGGGTTCCTTGCCTACACGACGGGCCTGGCCTCGCCGCTGGTGATCATCGTGGCGGGCGTGGCGATCTTGTTGCTCGGTAACACACTCTCCGAGTTCACGAAGGTCACGCCGTCCACCGGTGGATTCATCACCTTCATTGGAAAGACCTTCGGGGGGCGCGCAGGAGTCACCACCGCGATCCTGACCGGCGCGGGCTACATTGCGGCCATGGCGTCGGTGGTGGCGATCGTGGGTGGCTTCATGCAAATACTCCTGCAGTACTACAAGGTGCCCGGACTTCAAAACGTGCCCTGGATCATCTGGACCGTGCTCTTTCTGGCCTTCGCCGTCTTCATGATGGTGCGTGGCATCTCGATTTCGACCAAGTTGGCGGGCGCGTTCTTCGCCTTCGAAATGGCGGTGCTGCTCATCGTGAGCGTTGCCGCGCTGATCAAGTTCCACAGCCACATCTCGTGGGGACCCTTCGAGCCGAAGAACATCAGCGGCGGTCTCAAGGGCCTCGCGGTGGCCTTCCCGCTGGCCGTCTACCTCTTCATCGGATGGGAGAACTCCGCAGCACTCGCGGAAGAGACGACGAACCCGCGAAAGAACGTGCCCAAGGCGGTGTTCACCTCCATCATCGTGATGATGCTCAGTTACGCGCTGTTCGCGTTCGCCACCGTGGTGGGCTTTTCGAACGACGTCACCAAGATCGGCAACGACTCACTTCCGCCGTTCATTTCGGTGGCCCTGGGGATCTTCGGCGGCGTGGCCTTTCTGGCCTTTCTCGCGGGGATGACCTCCACGCTGGGCGCGTTGATCGCTGGAACGAATTCGCAGGCGCGTCTGATCTTCAACGCCGGGCGCGAGGGTCTGCTGCCCAAGTTCATCGGTAAGGTCCACCCGACGCGCCGCACACCGGTCAACGCCCTGTTCTTCTTCTTGAGCCTGGCGCTCACCATTATCACTGTCTGGGGCCTCGGACACATTCTGGGCGGTCACGCGACCTCAGGCTCGATGTCGGCGACGAACTTCTTCTTCGAATCGTCGACCTTCGGTACGATCCTCGTATTGGTGGTCTACGCGCTCTCGAACCTGGCGCTTCCCTTCTACTATCGCCGCTATCACCCTGAGCTGTTCAACTGGTTCCGTCACGGTCTCGTGCCTATTGTCGGGTTCTTGGCGATCGGTATCCCGCTGTACTATCTCACGAAGCCAGGTCAGCCCACACCGTACGACTGGTTTCCCTACGCTGCACTCGTCGTAATGGTGCTGGCTGTCTTCTACGCGGTGGTACTCGTGAGTCGTGATCCGGGCATTGGCGACCGCGTGGGTTCAATCGTCGCCGACGAGTAGTACTTCGACGGGGTCAGGCTCCCGAGGTTGGTTTCACGAGAATCCGACCCCGGGAGCGCCCGTGGCGAATGTCCTCGAGCGCGAGGGGAAGCCCGTCCAGTCCGATCTCGCGGTCCACGAGGGCTTTGAAGTCGACGCGGGGGGCCGTCTCGCCGAGGGCTTGCCACACGTGTGCACGCATCTTGGCACGCATCTCGACCACGTCGATGCCCAAAAGGCTGACCGAGCGGGTGATGAAGGGGTAGATCGTCGTGGTCAGATCCGTGCCTGCCACTAGTCCGCTGGCGGCGACTGCCGCGCCGTAGCGTAGCGAGCGCAGGATCTGGTGCAGCGTGTCGCCTCCGATGCAGTCGACCGCTCCGGCCCAGCGTTCGCCGGCGAGCACCCGATCCGGCTTGTCGGCGATCTCGTCGCGTCCGATTACTCGAGTAGCTCCTCGATCGAGCAGCCACTCGGCCTCCTCGAGTGATCCGGTCGATGCCACCGGTGCGTGTCCCCGTGCCGCGAGGAAGGCGATCGCCATGGAGCCGACGCCTCCGGTGGCGCCGGTGACCAGTACCTCACCCTCACTGAGGTCGTGGTTCTCGAGCGCCAGCACACTGGCCATTGCCGAGATGCCGGCCGTGCCGATGATCATGGCGTCGCGGGTGCTCAGCGAGTCGGGCAGTGCACTCAGGTAGGTGCTCGGGGCGTAGACGAACTCGGCGAAGCCGCCGTCGCGGGCTACGCCGAGGTTGCCACCGTGCACCGCAACCCGCGTTCCGGGCGCTAGGGCCGCGTCGTGCGAAGACTCGACGACACCAGCGGCGTCGACTCCGCCCGCCAACCGCGGAACCCGACGCACTCGGCTCGCGGCGGTGGCGACCATGGCGTCTTTGAAGTTCACACCGCTGTAGTCGACCCGGATAAGGAGGTCCTCGGGTGAGGTCGCGGTCGGTTCGTGGTCCTGTACCGCGATCGTGAACTGGTCATTGGCTTCGGAGATCATGAGTGCACGCACGCACCAACACTAGATCCGACCCGGCGTGGGTTTACCATGGGGCATGGTGATGATCAAGCTGAACGGCCACCGCTCGTGGGCCACGATCGCCAAGGGCAAGGGCAAGGGCAAGAAGCCCACGGTCGTCCTCTTGCACGGCGGCATGAGCTCGAGCGCGAGTCTGCTGCGCGATCTAGCGCCTCGGCTCGCGAAGCGCTTTCGTATCGCCGCCTTCGATCGGCGTGGACACGGACGCACCGGCGATACCGACGAGCCGTTCCACTACTCGACGATGGCCGACGAGACGATCGCATTCATCGAGCACCTCGGGGTTCGCGCTCATCTGGTGGGCCATAGCGACGGGGGAGTGGTGGCACTGCTGGTGGCCATGCGCCGACCGGACCTCGTGCGTCGCCTCGTGCTCATCGGGGCGAATTACCACTATCGCGGGCTTCACGACGTGGTGGAGTTTCCACTGAAGGGTCCGGTGTTCAAGCAGTGGCGTCGCGAGTTCGCCAGGCTTTCGCCCGACGGCAAGGGCCACGCGAGAGAGGTAATTCAAAAGGCCATCACGCTCTTTGCCACCGAGCCCACGCTAAGTTGCGACGATCTGGCCACGATTAAGGCACCAGTGCTGGTGATGTCGGGTGACGATGACGTGGTCAAGCTCTCGCACACGTGCTCGATGTACGAGTCGTTTCGAAACGCCCAGCTCGCCATCGTGCCCGGGACCTCACACAGTCTGCTTAAGGAACGCAACAAGCTGAGCACTGGGATGATCCGCACGTTTCTCACCGGCGATCTGCCGCCGGTCACGCTCTGGCCAGTGCGGCGCGCCAGAACCCGATAGTTACCCAGTTCTTATGATGCGCCCCCAACAAGCGGGCTAGAAAAGGGCACACTCAGTACACTTGTGGAGGTGTTGGCGCAGTTTTCCATCGTGCGCACTCGCTTCGTTGCTCGGTGGGTGGCGCTCAATCCCTTGAGCGGCGACGGGCTCTTCTACGTGGCCTCGGCCCTCTTCGCGCTGGCCCTGGGCGTCACGTCGCGCGAACCGGCGCAGTGGCACTGGGGCTACCTTGCGGCCGGCCCGTACGCCGCGGTTGGCGTGCTCGCACTCGTACTTGGAGCCAGGCGGCCCCGGCGGGCCACCACACTTCGCGTCGCGCTACTCGCCCTGGTGGTGCTCGGAGCGGTGGCCGTCCCGCTGGGACTCGAGGCGCGGTGGCGTCAACTGGACCACGGAGTCGGCTTCGCACAGCCCGAGGTCACGGTCATTGAGCGCTCGGCCACCTA
This sequence comes from Acidimicrobiales bacterium, assembly GCA_035530815.1. Taxonomy (GTDB): domain Bacteria; phylum Actinomycetota; class Acidimicrobiia; order Acidimicrobiales; family RAAP-2; genus RAAP-2. The sequence continues at coordinate 109,872 of DATKTZ010000028.1, read as the reverse complement.
CCTGAGCCACGGTCAGGATCCGTACCGCTCGTACCTGCACAACGGACACCTCGTGGACGCGGTGCACGGCCTGCCCCCCTACGAGTCATTCTTCCCCTACTTTCCCCTGATGGGCGTCTTCGGCCTGCCGTCGGCGGAGACCCACCGCGGCGCGGGACTCACCGACGCGCGAATTGTGATGTCGCTCATGACCTTGCTGGTCAGCGGTCTGGCGCTGGGACTGCTGCGTGCGTCGCGTGCGAAGAAGATCAGAGTCGCCCAGGTGATGCTGGCCCTGCCCACCGGTGCGCTCTTTCTGTCGACCGGCGGCGATGACATGCCGATCCTGGCACTCTCGCTGCTCGGGGTCGCCGCTTTGCAGCGGCGCTCGAACTACGTGGCCGGCGTCAGTCTCGGCGTGGCGGCCGCGATGAAGTTGACGGCGTGGCCGATGGCGGCCGGAGCGCTGCTGGTGGCCCGCGGGCACGATGGACACCGGGCGTGGCGACGAATCGCGGCACTGGTGATCGCAATCGTCGCGATCACGGTGGTACCGTTCGCCATGAAGGCGCCCTGGGCCTTCATGGCGAACGTCTTTGCGTTTCCGCTCGGTCTGGCCGGGGTTCGCTCACCCGCGGCGAGCGCGCTGCCCGGTCATATTCTGACCACGTGGTGGGCGCCTCTCGGCCACGTGCTGGCGCCGATGGCGTTCGCAGTGGGGGGCTACTACGCGGCCAAGTATCTGCGGCGCCACTGGCCCATCGATCTCACCCAACTACTGGTCTTGATGAGCGTCGCCTTCACGGTGATGATCGTGGTGGCGTCGGCCACGAGGGTGGGCTACGTCATCTATCCGCTGAACTTCGCCCTGTGGTCGTGGGTGTGCGATGAGCAGCCTGCCCGGGTACCCCAACTCGTCTAGATCGACGACGAGTTCTGGTAGATGCGGAAGGTCCACTGCGACGTGTTCCCGTGCACGGCGTTCACCGTGATGCCCACAATCCAGTAGAACGTGTCACTACCGGCCTTTTGAAACAGCAATTGGGCCACGGCATGGCTCGAGCCGTGCGAGAAGAGACTCCAGCCCTGAGCCTGCAGCTGGGCGCTGTAGAAGCCGAGCAACTCGCCCGGCGACGCAGTCGTGGCCAGCGGGCGCAGGCAGTCGTAGTCCCCAGCGCCGCCGTTGGGGTGCACGATCGCGCCGGTGGCGCTCGTCTTGACCGGCACGATCAGTGAACCGATCACGTTCGATGGCGGACTGCCCGCTTGGATGCAGCCGTGCAGCACCGGATTCGCCTGATCGAGCGCCAGGGCGCCCACCACGATCGGCACTGTGGTTGACGAGGTGGCGACCCGGGGATTGGCGATGAAGTTGATGGCGAGAAACACCACGAGAGTTCCCGCGGCGATGAGCAGCACGATCATCGCCGGTACGATGCTCGTCGTCGTGGTCAGAGGTGGCTTCGCCTCGCTCACGTACCCCAACCCAAGTGGTCGATCGGGCCGTGGCCCGCACCGAGATGCCAGTCGGCGGCGCCCTGGAGCGCGGCCAAGACGAAGGATTTGGCGTCGCGGGTCGCGTCAAGAACACTCCGCTCGTAGCCCAGTCCAGCGGCGAGTGCGGCCGACAGCGAGCAACCAGTACCGTGATCATTGTTGGTGGCGATACGCGGCGCGTCAAAGACCGTGATCTCGTCGTTGCTCACCAAGATATCGGGCGAGCGACGTTCAGTCAGCGTGGACCGAGCGAAGTGGCCTCCCTTGACCAATACGTGGGCCGGGCCGTACTTCAAGATCGCCCGCGCGAGCTCGACCATGTCGTCCTCGGTGCGAACGTCGCGCACGTCGACGTCGGCGAGTACGGCCGCTTCGCGCAGGTTGGGCGTGACAACGCGGGCATAGCCGAGCAGGGCGTCGCGATAGGCCTCGACGCCGCCCTCACTCATGAGCGAGTGGCCGGTGGACGAGACCAGTACGGGGTCGACCACGAGGTTGACGAGCAGACCCTCGCGCGCCATGGCAGCCACTTCGTGCACGGACGCCGGTTGACCCAGCATCCCCGTCTTGACCGCGCCCACCTTGAAGTCGCCGACCACCGCCTCTACCTGGGCTCGCACGAGCCAGGGCTCGACGTTGTATACACCCGTGACGGCGAGTGTATTCTGCGCGGTCACGGCGGTCACCGCCGAGGTTCCGTGTACCTCGAAGGCGCTGAAGGTGCGTAGGTCGGCCTGGATGCCGGCCCCGCCGCCGGAGTCGGACCCGGCGATGGTGAGTGCGGTGCGGGGTTCCACGCCTCAACCCTAGTAACCCCCTACGTGCGTGAGTACTCTGGAAGTCGTGGGTGATCTCTTTCAAGTCGGTTCGCTGAGTTCATCGTCGCGTTTGGTGATGGGCACCGGCGGCTTTCGCTCGATGGAGATCCTCGAAGCGACATTGGTGGCCTCGGAGTCCTCCGTGGCGACGGTGGCGTTACGCCGGGTCGATCCGACCGTGAAGGGGTCGATCTACGACCTGTTGGCACGCCACAACTTCTCGCTGCTGCCCAACACCGCGGGCTGTTACAGCGCGCGCGAGGCGGTCAAAGTTGCCGAGCTGGCGCGCGAGGCCTTTGCCACCAATCTGATCAAACTCGAAGTGATCGGTGACGATGTCACGCTCCTGCCCGACACGACAGAGACCCTGATCGCGGCCGAGGAACTGGTGCGAGATGGCTTCGAGGTCTGGGCGTACACGTCCGATGACCTCATCGTGGCCCAGCGTCTGGAGCAGTTGGGCTGCGTGGCGGTCATGCCGCTGGGTTCGCCCATCGGTTCGGGTTTGGGTATTCGCAACCCCCACGCCATCGCCATGATTGCCGAGCGTGTCGTGACGCCGGTGCTGCTCGACGCGGGAGTGGGTACCGCGTCGGACGCCGCACTCGCCATGGAACTGGGGTGTGACGGCGTGTTGGCGAGCTCTGCCATCAATCGGGCGTTGGAGCCCGTCCTGATGGCGGGGGCAATCCGTGACGCCGTGCGTGCGGGCTACAGTGCCTTTCACGCCGGACGGATTCCTCCGCGAGTGCACGCTGAGGCCTCCACCTCGAGTATCGGGCGGCCGGACCTGCTGGGCGATTAGGCCCGGGCTAACTACATATATGTAGTCCCTCGCGGTAGTCTGGACGTACCTCGGTCGGGAGGAGTTACGAATGACAGAGTCTCTAACTGCAGGATTTAGTGGCCCGATGGTGTGCCGTCTCACTGGCGTCACCTACCGTCAGCTGGACTACTGGGCGCGTACGGGTCTAGTCACGCCCTCGATCACGCCTGCCAAGGGGAGTGGTTCCAAGCGAACCTATTCCTACGGCGACGTCCTCGAGGTCAAGGTGATCAAGTCGTTGCTGGACTCGGGGCTGTCGCTCGCACGTGCGCGTCAGGCCGTGCAGTGCCTGCGAGACGCGCTCGGCGCCGACGTGGCTTCCAGCAGTCTGGTGATGAGTGACGCTGGTTCTGTTCTCGCGCACACCGACGGTGAGCTGGTGGACCTGCTGCGCGGCGGCCAGGGTGTCTTCAACATTGTTCCCCTCGCCGGCGTGGTCGCCGAACTCACGACCACACTTCGCCAGATTCAACTACCAACGTCGGAGAGAGAGACCCGTACGGCGTGACAGTGGACCAGCCGAGTGGACCAGCGCTTCACCGGCACCCGAGCGAGGCCATCGATCCGAGCTGCAACTTTGCCCATCCCAGTGAGCGGCTCTTCGCGCGTCTGCTGAGCCTGTACGGCTTCACGTGGCTGTACGAGCCGATCGAGTTCCCTCTGGCCTGGAATGAACAGGGTCAACCATCGCGGGCATTTCGCCCGGACTTCTACGTGCCCAGCCAGCGGTTGTTTATCGAGTTGACGGTGCTCGAGCAGCGTCTGGTGACTCGCAAGAACCGCAAGATTCGCGAGTTTCGCCAGCTGTACCCGGAGGTCGAACTGCTCGTTGTCTACCAGCGCGACTTCCGCGACCTGCTCGAGCAGCATGATCTCGGTCCCCTGAGCGACTTCGCAGCGTAGTGTGACTGGCGTGAACAACCGCCCCTACCTGTTCGAATCCCACGTGGCCCTGGGCGCCAAGATCGTGCCCTTTGGTGGATGGGAGATGCCCCTGCACTACGGCCAGGGAACGCTGCACGAACACTTGGCGTGTCGCAACGACGCCGTCGTGTTCGATGTGAGTCACCTGGGTACGGTGCGCTGTGACGGGCCCGACGCGTTTGACGAACTGCAGAACACACTGACCAATGACCTGCGCAAGATCGCCCCGGGCCGCGCCCAGTACACGCACCTGTTGAACGAGGACGGCGGCGTTGTGGATGACATCATCGTGTGGTGGGTGGGCGACGAGGAGTTCGATGTCATGCCGAACGCGTCCAACACCAGCGGGGTACTCGGGGCGCTCTCGGGTCGAGACGTGACCCGAGAGCGATGCGTGCTGGCCGTGCAGGGACCCAACGCCCGGGCCAAGGCTGCGCGCGTCGATCCCCGATTTGGCGAGGTCGCGCGCTTTCGCGTTGCGCGTTTCGACTACCGGGGGGTGAGCGTTCGAGTAGCGGGTACCGGATACACGGGCGAGGCGGGCCTCGAGATCGCGGCGCCCAACGAAGTTGCCCCCGAATTGCTTTCGGCCCTGATCGACGCCGAGGTGACTCCGGCGGGACTCGGGGCGCGTGACACCCTGCGCCTGGAGGCGGCGCTCCCGCTGTACGGGCACGAATTGGCTCTTACCTCAACCACGCTCGAGGCCCGTCTGGGATGGGTTCTCGGGTGGGACAAGGAGCACTTCCGCGGACGCGACGCCGTGCGTCGCGAGGCTGACCGGGGACCCGCGCGGCTACTGGCGGGTGTGGTGGCCGAGGGACGCCAGCCCCTACGTGAGGGGGCGGAGGTGCTCGTTGGCGAGAGGGTCGTGGGAGTGCTGAGCTCGGGGAACTTCTCGCCGATGCTCGAGCGCGGCATCGGTCTGGGCCTGCTCGCGGGCGACTTTGATCCGGGTACCGCGGTGCGCGTGCGTCTACGGGGGCGCGAGATTCCCGCCGCGATCGTCGCGCTGCCCTTCGTGCGAAAGGTGAAGTGACGTGGCCGATTACCTGCCCCACACGAGTGACGAGGTGGCGTCGATGTTGGCGTTTCTGGGGATGGATTCACTCGAACAACTCTTCGACCACGTTCCCGCCGCGGTGCGTTTGAACCAGGGCCTGGATCTCGCTGACGGGATGAGTGAGCCCGACGTGGGGGCGCACTTCGCGCGCTTCAGCGCGGCGAACCGGGCGACGAGCGCGGCGATGACGTGTTTCGCGGGCGCCGGAGCCTACGACCACGAGATTCCCTCGGTGGTGAGGGCGTTGGCGTCACGCTCGGAGTTCGTGACGGCCTACACCCCCTACCAACCCGAGGTTGCTCAGGGGGTGCTCCAGGCGATCTTCGAGTACCAGACGCTGGTGTCGCGCCTCAGCGGGCTGACCATCGCCAACGCCTCGCTCTATGACGGTGCGACGGCGTTAGTCGAGGCGCTCAACATGGCGGCGGGCGCGACCGGTCGCTCCACCATGTACGTCTCGTCGGGTGTGCACCCGCACTGGCGCGCCGTGGCCCGGACCTTCGCCCAGGGCACGGGTCATCGGATTGTGGAGGTGGCGCTGCGCGACGGAATGACCCAATGGGACAGCGTCGAGGTGAGCGACGCGGCGGCGATCGTGGGGGCCTATCCGAACTACCTGGGTGTGCTCGAGGACATGGGCGAGTACGCCCGCCTCGCTCGAGACAGCGACGCGCTCTTCGTCTTCTGCGGAGATCCGGTCGCCGCTGGCGTCTTGAAGACGGCCGGCCAGTGGGGGGCGGACGTCTTCGTGGGTGAGGGTCAGCCCTTGGGCACTGCGCTTTCCTTCGGCGGCCCGTACCTGGGACTCTTCGCCTGCAGCGTCGAGCAGGTGCGACGGCTGCCCGGACGGATCGTGGGTGAGACCGTTGACTCCAATGGACGCCGAGCATTCGTGACGACCCTGCGCGCCCGCGAACAGGACATTCGCCGCGAGAAAGCGACGTCAAATGTGTGCACCAACCAGACCCTGATGGCGGTCACTGCCGCCATCCAACTGGGCTGGCTTGGAACGCAGGGCCTGCGTGCGATCGCCACGCGCTGTGCCCAGGGCGCGCACTACCTCTTCGACCAAGTGGTCCAGATCCCCGGAGTGGAGGCCGCCTGCGACCAGCCCTTCTTTCGCGAGTTCGCCCTGCGAGTGCGCGGGGGTGCGCGCGAAGTGCTCGCCGCCATGGCCGAGCACGACGTGCTGGGCGGCCTCGAGGTCGCTGCCCTGACCGGGGGTGAGGATCCATCGGTGCCCGAGGGAATCGACGACCTCGTGCTCGTCGCGGTGACCGAACGACGCACTCGCGACGAATTGGACAACTACGTCAACGTGCTTCGAAAGGTGGTCCGGTGAATCAGGTGCACGCGCTGGCCGGGGGACGAGCGGCGTCGGCCCCGCTCATGGGACACGAGACCGAGCCCACGTTGTTCGAGTTGTCGGTGCCCGGGCGCACCAGTTATCAACTGCGAACGACGGGGGTGCCGGAGCGACCCCTCGTCGACCTCGTGGGCGCTGAGCACCTGAACGATCAGGTGGTGGCGGTGGCCGAGGTCTCCGAGCGAGATCTCGTGGGACACTTCACCCGCCTCACGCACCGTCAGTTCTCAGTGGATTTGGGGGCGTACCCTCTGGGCTCATGCACCATGAAGTACAACCCGAAGTTCTGCGACACGGTAGCGGTCGAGCCCGGATTGGTCACGGTGCACCCGGGCGCACCGGGCGAGCTGACCCAGGGCTGGCTCGCGTTGCTCGTCGAGTTGGAGGAGAAGTTGTGCGCCATCACCGCGATGAGCGCCGTGACGTTGCAGCCTGCGGCGGGTGCGGCGGGCGAGCTGACCGGACTGTTGTTGATGCGCGCGTACCACCGCGCCAACGGCGACGAACGGCGCCGCGTCCTCATTCCCGATTCGGCCCACGGCACCAATCCCGCCTCGGTCACCTTGGGTGGCTATGAGGTGACCACCATCCCCTCCAATGATCGCGGACTGGTGGACCTAGACGCGCTGCGCGCCGCGCTCGGCCCCGACGTCGCGGGCATAATGCTCACCAATCCCAACACCGTGGGTCTCTTCGAGGAGCAGATCGAGGAGATCGCCAGCGCGGTGCACGAGGTGGGCGGGTTGCTCTACTACGACGGCGCCAACCTGAACGCCATTTTGGGCGTGGTCCGTCCGGGCGATATGGGCTTCGACATCGTGCACATGAACCTGCACAAGACCTTCGCCACCCCTCACGGCGGTGGGGGACCGGGCGCCGGGCCCGTTGCCGTCTCCGCGCGGCTGGCGCCCTATCTTCCCGGCCCCAGAGCAACCCGGACGGGCGAGGGCGTCTACGAATGGACGACTCCGGCTCACTCGATCGGCCGCGTGCACGGCTGGCACGGCAACGCCATGGTGCTCGCGCGCGCGCTCGCGTACATCGATGTCAATGGGGGCGACGGACTCACCCGGGTGGCCCAGCACGCGGTGTTGAACGCTAACTGGTTGCGGCGTCGTGTGTCGGCCACTTTGCCGGCCGCCTACGACCGCACCTGTATGCACGAGTGTGTGCTGAGCGCGACGCGACTGAAGGCCGCCTACGGCGTGCGGGGACTCGACGTGGCCAAGGGCCTGCTCGAAGAGGGCTTCCACGCTCCCACGGTGTACTTCCCGTTGATCGTGGACGAAGCGCTCATGTTCGAACCTACCGAAACCGAGAGTCTCCAAACCCTGGAAGCGCTGGCCCAAGCGATCGAACGCCTCGCGGAGCGGGCCGCGAGCGACCCCGAGTCGCTGCATCGCGCGCCTCAGAGCACGCCGGTCTCGCGAGTGGATGAGGCGCGTGCGGCGCGCCATCTGATCGCCACCGAAGACGCGGCGCAGCGCTGATCAATCAGAGGTGTCGACGTCGCTGATGTGACCGAGTACTAGGCGAAGGAGACGGGCGAGTTCGCGTTGCTCGGGTGCACTCAGCGCCCCCACGGCGAGCGACTCGTGACGGTTGAACTCGGGAAAGAGTTCCTCGATCAGGCGCTCGCCGGACTTGGAGAGCGCCAGCGACACCCGGCGTCGGTCATCGCGGTGCGGGATGCGACGCACGAGCTTTCGATTCTGGAGCGTGCGCACGACTCCGGTGAGGGTTCCCTTCGTGACGCCGGCCTCGCTGGCCACGTGTCCGGTTTCCTGCTCGCCCCAGATCCACAGCACCCAGAGCACCGTGAAGGCGACCCAACTCAGGTCGTAGTCGCCCAGCACTGCCCGTTCCATGTGATTGCGCACCGCTGAGCCGGCCCGGTAGATGTTCGAGACCGCACTCATCGCGGTGAAGTCCAGGTTGTGGGATCCGAGGCGGTGTCGAATGTCGCGCTCGGCGCCCGAGAGTACCGACGCGCGCGAACTGGCGATCTTGCGTGACACGACTACACCTCGAGCGTGGTGCCACCGGCGAAGGTGGTACCCACCGAGCGGAAGTAGCCGCCGATGATCTCGAGCGGTGCCAGTGAGGTCAACTCTTCGGTCGGCGAGTCGAACAACCTCAGGCTCGCGCTCCCCGCGTAGGCGGGCCCGAGCTCGACGTCGACGCCCGACACGGTGACCAGCTCGGCCAGGCTGTCACGACCGTCGAGCTCGATGCTCGGAAACCAGCGGTGATGCAACATGGGGTGCGCGTTGACGAAGCCATTGGAGTTTGAAGGTCCCTCCAGACGCACCGTGGCCTCGGCGAGGCGTCGGTCGCTGGCGGCCAGGGTCATACCAAACTGGCCGCCAGCTTCGAGGCGGGGGCCGGCCTTGCCGTAGGCCACTGGCCGCGTCTGGTGGATGGAGCCCATCTTCTTCGGGTAGCCCTGGAGGTGACCTCGCACGAGAGCGAAGTCCTTGTCAACCCAGATGAAGACGCACCGACTGAACAGGTGCCCCTCGTAACGACAGCGCACGACCACGAAGGCCTCACGGTACTGCGAGCGCACTGGATCGAGCAGTTCACTGGCGTCGTCGCCACAGCTCTGCCAGTCGGCCCAGATGAAGGCCACCGCGCCGGGGTCCTCGTCGTCGTGGGGCATCGAGAGCCCCTCGGGCAGCAGGGCGGCAATCGCGGAGGGATCGGTGCGGTACTCGACGGTCAACAGATCGCCCGAATAGTGCCACGGCGGCGGCGGCAACAACGACGCGCGGCCCGACCGGGTCCGGGGGAAGGGCAGGCCCCTCATGATGCGGCTCGCTCGCGGGTCCAACCGCCCTCGGGACGATCGAACCACACGTGGATCTGACCCGTGCCAATGGCGTTCTCGTAGTCCGAAAAAGCACGTCCGGGAGCGATACATTCCTCGCCGCCCAGGGCCGCGACCATCATCTGGTAGTGGCCGAAACGGCCCTCGGGCCGGTACGCCATGTACTCGTGCAGTCCTGCAATGACGCGGGCGTGGTCGCCGTGGCCCCACGCGTCCAGCACGGCGTGGTCAGCGTCGCGCGCCGCGCGCGAGAAGATGTGTTCCTCGCCCGCCGCTTCGTGCTGGCGCAGCGTGCGCAGGGGGTGGAACGTGTGGCTGAGTGCCCCAGAGGCGAGCAGCACGACGCGCAGGTCACTCTCGTCGATGGCGCGGGCTAGAACCTTGCCCACGGTGGCGAAGTCAGCTGGTTCGGCCGTCTGACATACGCTCAGCGAGATCCAGGCCTCGTCGCCCTGGAGAAACGGCAGCAGGTTCGTGGTGGCGTACGTGATGGGCAGGTGCTCGTTATCGATCGGTGTGATCCAGCACTCGTCGGTCGTTTCGGCGATGCGCCCGACGAGTCGGGCGAAGTCCGGGTTGCCCGCGATGTCGTAGGGCACGCTCGACATGCCTCGGGGCAGCTCCTCGGAGGTGAACAGCCCACGGCGCCGCTCGTGGGCGGTGATCACAAACTCGACGGTGGTGAACCAGTGTGAGTCGAACACCACGATGAGGTCGGGCCTCAAGTCGTCGAGGACCTCGCGCCTCAATGCGTGCAGGCCACTGTAGAGGGTGCTCTCGTTGCCGTTGTTGAGGGCCCGGCGTTGCTCGTCCGGAAGGACAATGGTGGGCACGTGCGCCACGACGCCCGCGCCGATGATCTCACCCATGTGTGGTGTTCTCCTTCACTTGGTAGGTCTTGAGGTCGCTGTAGAAGTCGAGGGCGTAATCGCCGCCTTCGCGGCCGATGCCGCTGATGCCAGTGCCGCCGAAGGGAGCGCTCAGATCGCGAACCAAGAAGCAGTTCACCCAGATCGTGCCCGCGCGGACTCGTTCGCCGAAGCGGTCGGCTCGGGCACGGTCGGCGGTAAAGACCATCGCCGACAGTCCGTACGGGGTCGAGTTCGCCAGGTCGATCGCCTCGTTCTCGTCGGCGAAGCTCTGGATGGTCAGCACGGGACCGAAGATCTCGCGCTGGACGATCTCGGCGTCGTTGGAGCGCGGCTCGATGAGGGTGGGGGAGAACCACAAGCCGTGTTCGCGGAACCTCGTGCCGCCCAGGAGCACGCGGTCACCGTGCTCGACAGCGCGTTGGACGAAACCTTCGACGCGAGCGAGGTGCTCGGGGTGGATCAGGGGCGACACCGTCGTAGCACGGTCGCGGCTGTCACCGAGAACGTGGCGATTCGTCGCCGCGATGAATCGGCGCAGGAAGTCATCGCGCACGGCTTCGTGCACGAGCAGGCGCGTGCCCGCCAGGCAGACCTGCCCGGCGTCGTCGTACATCAAGACGGCCTTGTCGACCGCGAGGTCGAGGTCGGCATCGTCGTACACCACGAAGGGGCCCTTGCCGCCCAACTCGGCGGTGAAGGGCGTGAGGTTGCGAGCGGCGGCGACGCCAATGGCCCGGCCGGTCTCGGGTGAACCGGTAAATGAGATGCGGCGCACTCGTGGATCGGCGACCAGGGCAGCACCGACCTCTTCGCCGATTCCCTGGACGAGGTTGAACACGCCCGGAGGAAACTGCGCCTCTTCGACCAGGTCCATCAGCAGCGAGCAACTCAGTGGCGACCACTCGGCCGGTTTCAAGATGACGGTGTTGCCCGCCGCGAGCGCGGGCGCGCACTTCCACGTGGAGAGCATGAAGGGCGCATTCCAGGGGGTGATGACCACCGTGGGCCCCGCCGGCATGCGAAGGACTGAGTTGTGCGTTCCGTTGGAGTCCCATCGCCGTGGCTGGTACTGCTCGGCAAGTTCGGCGTACGCGCGAAAGTTGCGCGCCCCGCGCGCGATCACGCGCAGGCGCAGGCTTTCGTGCAGCATCGCCATGTCGAGACACTCGACCGCGGCGAGCGGCTCGATTGAACTGTCAATCAGGTCGGCGAGGCGTCGCAGGTAAACGCCGCGTTCGTGACTCGACAGACCAGCCCACGCCGGAAACGCCCGCTGGGCGGCGGACACCGCGTGGGCGGCCTCGGACTCGCCACCACGCGCAACGTCGGCGAGTTTCAGAGTCCAGTCCAGCGGCGAGCGGTCCTCGAAGGTGCTCGCCGAACCAACGCGCACGCCGTCGATGAAATGATCAGGCGAGACCTCGACACCGCCGACGTTGACGCGCGCGCTCACGCTTCGTACCTCGGGCGAACTCGCGGGTAGGGGAGTGACGAGCGTTCGGTCGGACGGGGACGACGTTGGCCGCGATACTCCCAGTCACCGCCGAGAGCGGTGGAGAGCACCTCCTCGGTGGAGGTAGGTTGGGCGCCCACTTCGTCGCTCACCGGCTCGGGAGACGCGACCACGTGGTTGGTGAGTGAACCCAGGCCCTCCACTTCGACCGTGACGATGTCGCCCGGCTGCACGGGACGCGAGACGGCCGGCGTACCGGACAAGATGATGTCGCCCGGCTCCAGCGTGATCAACCGCGCAAGGTCGGTGACCAGGTAGTGCATATCCCAGGCCATCTCCTCGGTGGAGCCGTCCTGACGTAACTCACCGTTGACGTAGGTGCGAAGTGACTTCGCGCGAAAGTCCCAGTCGGTCACGAGACCCGGACCCACCGGGCAAAGCGTGTCGGCCCCCTTCACCCGAAGCATCGAGCCCGCGTCGGTATCGCGAAAGTCGTGCAGACCGAAGTCGTTGGCGATGCTGTAACCCGCTATATGCCGTTCGGCGTCAGCCAGTTTGATGTTGCGCGCTCGGGTGCCGATGATGATGGCAACCTCGCCTTCGTAGTTGAGGTACGTGCAGTTGGACGGTCGCACCACGGCACCCCGGTGTGCGTTCAGTGCGGAGACGGGCTTTTGGAACCAAGTGGGCGCGGGGGGTAGTTCCACGCCGAACTCGCGCACGCGCGACACGTGATTCAGGTGGCAACAGAGAATCTTGGTCGGCGTGACCGGCGCGAGGTGCACCGCCTGTTCGGCATCGATCGCGCGACCATCGGGAGCGACGAGCCGATTGCCGTCGCGCCGCACTTCGACAACATTGCCGTCGAGAAGCACTCGTCGAAACTCCACAGTTCCCCCGCAAGTCGTTTGTTAGCAAATGATTCACTCACCTTACAAACCAGAACGGCCCGGGCGTGCTACTTTCGCCAAAGTCAGTAGGGGGGATGTGATGAGCGAAGGATTCAATCGAGTGCGGGTGCTGTGGCCCGATCACCTGGGCCTGGCACGGGGTAAGTACGTGCCCGCCAGCATGGCCGAACGGGGCACCCATCACTGCACCGGGACCTGGGCGCTCGGCTACGACCGGGGCATGACTCCCGAGACTGTGGGAAGCCACTGGAACGAGGGACTGCCCGATTTCGAGGCGACCTACGACATGGCCGACCTCCGGCCGAGTTGGGAGTCCAACACTCGCGTGGTCGTCGCCGACCTCGAGCGAAACGGTGAACCGGTGAGCGTCGCGCCGCGCACGGCGTTACGCAAGGCGGTGGCGGATTGGCGCGAACTGGGCTACGAACCTCAGGTGGGCATGGAGTTCGAGGCATTCGTCTTCGCGCCCGACGGCGACGGCGGCTGGGTGCCGCTCGATACACCCGGCGCGTTCGTGTACGGCACCGGACCCAGTGTCGATCCGCACGGATTGGTAGACCAGATCTGGCAGGCCTGCGAGCAGTCCGACATCCCCCTCGAGTCGGTGAACTCGGAGTACGACTCGCCGCAGTTCGAGTTCACGATTCGCTACGCCGACGCGCTTCGCGCTGCCGACGAGGGATTCCTCTTCAAGGTCCTCGCCCGCGAGGTGGCGCACCGCATGGGACTCCTGGTGACCTTCATGGGCAAGCCCCTCTCGGACCGCGGCGGGTCGGGTCTGCACATCAACTTCTCGTTCGCCGATGGCACCGGCGCCAACGTGATCAATGATCCGGCCCAGCCCGATGGAATCTCGGTGCTGGCCAAGAACACAATCGGAGGCCTTCTCTCGCACCACCAGGGTCTCGCGGGTCTTTGTGCTCCTACCGTCAACGCGTACAAGCGCCTACGGCCGGCGTCGCTTTCGGGGTACTGGGCAAACTGGGGCTACGACCACCGCGGGGCCACCATTCGGATCCCCGGCGAGCGCGGCGCCGCTGCCCGACTCGAGCATCGGCTCAGTGACGGAGCCGCCGTCGTACACACCGCGGTGGCCGCCGTGTTGCAGGCCTCACTGCTCGGGGTCCGCGACACCAGCGATCCGGGCCCCAGCGAGGGGGGCAACGGTCTGGACACGATCGAGGCGACGGTTGGTGTACCGGCCTCGTTGGCGGACGCCCTCGACGCCCTCGAACGCGATCACGATCTCGTCGAGGCGGTGGGGGCCGACTTGGTCGCCCAGCACGTCGCGGTCAAGCGGGCGGAGTGGGAACGTTACACGGCCGCCACGACCGACTGGGAACTGCGCGAGTATCTTCCGTTCCTCTAGCGCCAACGCACTGCGACTGGCAGCTTCTTCACGCCGCTGATGAAGTTCGAGCGCAGCCGTTCAGGTTGGCCCGCGGACGCCACGTGCGACCAGTGTGCGGCGATCTCTTCGACGATGACGCGCATTTCGAGCCGTGCGAGGTGGGCCCCGAGGCAGAGGTGGGGGCTGTGCAGTCCGAAGGTCACGTGGCTGTTGGGCGACCGGTCGGCTCGAAAGTCATAGGGGCTATCGAACTGGTCCTCGTCGTAGTTGGCCGACACGAACCACATCACCACCTTGTCGCCCGCGCGCAGATGCTTGCCGGCGAGTTCGGTGTCGCGGGTGACGGTGCGACGAAAATGCATGGTCACGCTCGACCAGCGCAGCATCTCCTCGACGAGTAGTTTGCGCTCGTCGAGCGACATCGAAGGGATCGAGCCGAAGAGCGCGGGCCGCTCGATCAATGCCTGCAGCCCCGAGGTCATCGAGTAGCGGGTGGTGTCATTGCCTGCGGCCACCATCAGCGTGAAGAAGTTCTTGAGGGCCAGGTCGTCGAGCGTCTCACCATCCGCCGTGGGTTCAAGGAGGGCGGAGAGCACGTCGTGGGTCGGTCGCAGGCGACGGTCCTCCAGCGCCTGGTTGGCGTACTCGAACAACTCCAACGCCACGGGGCTGCGAAAGGGCAGCAGTCGGTAGTCCGAGGTGTCCACCTGGTCGACCACGTAGTCGGTGAAGTCCGGGTCGGTGTTTCCGATGAGGGCGTCGCCTCGTTGGACCAGCCACTCGAGATCGTCATCGGGCAGGCCCAGCAAACGCCCCAGCATGCGCATGGGCAGTTCGCGCGCCACCGAGCGCACAAAGTCAAATTGATCCTGGTCGCGCAGCGAGTCCAAGAGGTCGCGCGCGATCTCGCGCACGGCGCCCTCGTATTCACTGACCGACTTGGGTGCGAACGGGCGACTTACGAGACGTCGCAGGCGCGTGTGCTCGGGGGCGTCCATCTCCATGAGGGTGCGACGGGCCTCGGTCTCTTCGGGGTCCATGTCCTCGAGGCGGATGCCCTGTCGGCTCGAGAAGACTTCGGTCGTACGGCTCACGTGTAGCAGGTCGGCGTACTTGGTAACGCTCCAAAAGCCGCGCCCACCATCGCTCTCCTCGGTCCAGTGCACCGGATCGTTCGCGCGCAGGTAGGCGAAGGTCTCGTGGGGAACGCCGTGCACGTAGGTGTCGTGCGAGGTGAGGTCACTCAGGTGCTCTGCCATGCAATCCCCTCCGGTTTGCGGTTGTTCGTTACCGAACAATCTCGCCATTACAGCACACCGAGGTCGGCTCCCGTACGATGAGACCATGTTGAAGCCGCTCATTGGCATCTCCGGTCGGCGCTGGCCCGCCACCGCCCTGGGCGATCTGCTGCCATCGGCCATGCGCGATGTGCACTTTGATCTCCACTTCGCGGACTATCCACACTCGCTGGCTCTCGCGGGAGGGTTGCCGATCGAACTGGCTCGTGACGCCGAGCCGGATGAGATCGTGACGCGCCTGGACGGTCTGGTCCTCAGCGGGGGAGCGGACCTGGATCCCGCACTCTATGGTGCCGAACCCCACGATCGTCTCGGAGCGACCGAACCGGAACGCGACGAGTGGGAGATGGACCTGCTGCGGGTGGCGCACGAGCGCGGCGTGCCAGTGCTGGCGATCTGCCGCGGCCTGCAGCTCTTGAACGTCGCGTACGGTGGCACGTTGCACCAGCATGTCGAGATCGATGAGGGCGTTGGCCATCCGCGCTGGGAGGTCGACGGTCGCACGCCGACCCACGAGGTGCGCGTCGAAGACGGCACGATCGCGGCGTCGCTTTTCGGCGCAGTGGTAGGGGTCAACTCACTGCATCACCAGACAATTGATCGGGTGGGTGAGGGTCTGATCGTCTCGGCACGCGCCGCCGACGGCGTGGTCGAAGCCCTCGAAGCTCCCGGCGGTCGGGTACTCGGCGTCCAGTGGCATCCCGAGTTGCTGGCGGCGCCGGATCCCACGTTCACGTGGCTGGTGCGCGCAGCCACCGACTACGCCGCCTCGCAAAAGTAAGAAACTGAGAATCCTGGTTCTTGACCAACATCGTTTGAACCCGTACGGTTTGCGCACGGGTTCGAGCACCCGCGACGACATGACAGAGTCCGGGGGGATGCATGGCACAGGACAAGACGGCCAAGACGTTGCTGGGCGGCAAGCGCAAACTGACACTCATCGACACCATTGCCCAGTCGGTGGGCCTAATGGGACCGGTGTTCTCGATCGCGTTCCTCGTGCCGCTGCTGGTGGGCATGAACGCGTCGGGCAATGGTGCGGGCAACGCTGCTCCGCTGGCGGTCATCATCGCCGCGGTGGGCGTGATCGGTCTCGGCTGGATCGTGGCTGAGTACACGCGAAAGATCCAGGCCGCTGGCTCGCTCTACGACTACGTGACCGACGGATTGGGTGGGCGAGTGGGGAGTGCCGCGGGCTGGCTCTACTACACCGGCATGCTCGCCCTGGGTGCGGGCATCCTGCCGATGATCGGTGGCACGATTCACGACACCCTGCAAGCCGAGTTCAACATTGCGCCGTTCCCCCAGTTGGTTTGGGACATCTTGCTGTTGGCGCTCGTGGGGATCGTCATGTTCTTCGGGGTCGTGCTGTCGACGCGCATGCAGCTGAGCCTCGCGATGGTCTCGGTCACCGTCGTGCTGATCTTCTTCGTGTTCGTCATCGCCAAGAGCGGCGGGCTGCACCACGTGTCGACCGGCTTCTCACCCAGCAGTTCGCCGTCGCACTGGAAGGGCGTCTTCTTCGGCGTGCTCTATGGCGTGTTGTTGTTCACGGGCTTTGAGACGTCGGCGAATCTGGGCGAGGAGACCCAAGACCCGCACCACAACATCCCGCGTGCCGTGCTCATCTCGGTGTTGGCCATTGCGGGCTTCTACGTGATTGGCTCGTTCGCTCAGGTTGCGGGCTACCACTTCAACTTAAACCTGCTCGGCAAGAACGCGGGCGCCCCACTGTTCACCCTGGCTGGACCGGCCAGTCAGGGTGGCTTCGCCTCGGTGGGGGTGCGTCGGCTGGTCGAGCTGGTCGTCGTGCTGGACATGATCGCGGTGCTGATCGGTTGTGCGGTGTCGGCGTCACGGGGGATCTTCGCTTTGGCCCGCGACCGGCGCATGCCGGGCGCGCTGACCAAGATCTCGCGCCACGGGACGCCCATCGGCGCCAGCAACTTTGTGATGGTGGTCTACGCGATCATTATCGTGCTCGTCGCCACCACCAGCGCCTTCGCGATTCCCCAGTATCCCGAGTACGTGTCGATGTTCAGTTTTCTGTCGACCTACGGCGGCTTTTCGATAGCCGTGATCTATCTGCTGATCTCGCTGGGAGCGCTGCGCGGACTTCGCGCGGTTGACAAGTCGTGGCAACTTTACGCGGCGAGTCTCGTGGGTACCGTGGTGACCGCCGCAGCGATCTACGGCGCCGTCTACAAGGTAACTGCGCCCACCGTGTACGCGCCCTACGCCTCCGTGGTGGTCCTAGTAGCCGGACTCATCGCATCTGCCATGATGCCCCAGGCGCCGAGCGGCACCGCCGACTTCTCCGAGCTCGCT
The DNA here is from genome assembly GCA_035530815.1 of Acidimicrobiales bacterium. Classification (GTDB taxonomy): domain Bacteria; phylum Actinomycetota; class Acidimicrobiia; order Acidimicrobiales; family RAAP-2; genus RAAP-2. Next base: position 92,356 of record DATKTZ010000028.1, on the reverse strand, counting down.
GAGGCCGACCAGGGCCCGCTCAAGATTTAGGAATCTCACCTCAGTGGGCGAGTGTCGCGCCCAACGAGAAGCCCAGTGCACACACCAGCGGGGTAGTGGTGACCAGCGCGGCGGCGTAGCCCCAGTGGTGTTCGCGTTGGAGGATTGCCGGTATGGCCAGGGCGGAGGAGAAGGTGGTCAATCCACCGCAAAACCCGGTGAGGATGATCTCGTGCAGGTGGGCGTCGGCTGGTGCGACGAGCTGGTAGGCCACCCACCCGGCGATCGCACAGCCGAGGGCGTTGGCGCCAACCGTGGCCCAGGGGCGAATCGTGGGGTGGTGACGTCGCACGGCGTACTCCATCAAGAAGCGCACGACGCACCCGAGGGCTCCGGCCAGCGTGATCAGGGCCAGGGTCATCGGAGGCGCACCCGCAAACCCAGCCATGCCGCCACTACCCCGCTGGTGAGCGCTGCCGCGCCGACGAGGATGCCAGCGGACACCGAGAGGTGCCAGATGTCGGCGAGCGAGGCGAACAAGCTCGAGTAGGACGTGAAGCCTCCCAGCACGCCCGTGATCACGAGGAGCCGCATGGGGTCATTGGGGTCGTGATGTCGAAGTGGTCCGCGCATGAGGCTCGTGGCCACCAACACGCCAACGAAGTTGATGGCGAGCAGCACCCAGGGAATCTGGCTTTGCCAGCTGGGGTGCGGAGAGGACATCGGCACGACGTGCTGGAACTTGAGCGTCAGGTCGCGCACCAGCGTGCCCGCAGCGCCCCCGGTCGATACCGCGATGAGCGCGACACCAAGTTGCTTCGGAGTCAGGGTGATATTCGCGCGCATTGGTACTTCAAAACTAGTTTGTGGCTCGCGGACGACCTGAGATGGTAGGTGTCGGACCGGATGTTTTGGGCATCATCGCCTGCGACTTTACATAACGAACATTATCGGCGTTCAAGGTTACCAGCCCTGTTATAGTGGCCTCATGCGTCGGGTACTTTTGGCTGCGCTCTTTGTAGCGTCGAGTGTGGGGATCTACATGGTTCCCGCGTCGGCCGACTCCAACCCGTCCAAGGTGACCCTGTCCTACGACTTCTCGGACAACGGCAACGCACCCAGCGCGAGTAGCGGCAACTTCACGGTGGTCGTCGACGTTCTGCCCGAACGCACGCCTGGACTCGTTCGTGTGGTGGCCGTGTCACCCCAGGACTCTGGTGTATCGAACCTGGTCTGTCGCTTTCAGGCGGTCGATCACAGCAGTGTGAAGTGCCAGTTCAACTTCACGGCCGCGGGCACCTGGTCAATCCACGCGCAGTACGAGACGGACCAGAACTCTGACATCTCGGCCTGGGCCGTCACCAACATCCGCGTCGGCTACTAGGCCCGACACTAACTCTGAGCTTCGAGTTCGCTCGGCTACTGTTTCAGCACCGGTGATCGACCATTCTCGCCCACCGACTGTCCTGGTCTCGCCGGGTTTGAAAGGGCCCGGCGGCAAGTTCCGGGTCCCCCAGGGGTGTTGTCCTACACTGCCTGCATGAACTCACTGTTTGACGTATCGGCGAAAACGGTACTGGTGACCGGCGGCAGCCGAGGTATCGGCGAGATGATCGCCAGGGGCTTTGTCGATGCGGGAGCGCAGGTCTACATCTCATCGCGAAAGGCTGACGCGTGCACGGCGCTCGCCGAGGAGCTCTCCGCGCTCGGCTCGTGCGTGGCACTGCCGGCCAACCTCGCCACCGAGGCCGGGTGCCGGCGACTCGCCGACGAACTCGGCGAGCGTGAGCAGCATCTCGATGTCCTGGTCAATAACGCTGGGGCCACCTGGGGCGCGGCTATGGCGGACTACGACGAGGCAGCCTTCGAGCGCGTCCTGGCGCTCAACGTCAAGGGCGTGTTTCACCTGACCAAGTTCCTGCGGCCCCTCCTCGAGGCGGCCGGCAGTGCCGAGGCGCCCTCACGAGTGATCAATATCGGTTCGATCGACGGACTCCACGTGCCGTCCATGGAGACCTACGCCTACTCCGCATCCAAGGCCGCCGTCCACCACCTGACGCGCCACCTGGCCAAGGCCCTCGCGCCCACGGTGACCGTGAACGCCATCGCGCCCGGTCCCTTCGAGTCCAAGATGATGCACGCCACGTTGGAGGCGTTCGGTGGCGAGATCGCCCAGAGCGCACCCATGAAGCGCATCGGGCGGCCGAGCGACATGGCCGGTGCGGCGATCTTCCTCGCCTCGCCCGCCGCCAGTTACATCACCGGCGCGATTCTTCCAGTTGACGGTGGGATCGCGACGTTGCTCTAGTGGGGCTGGGTGCCCAGAGTCACGTTGAGACTCAGGTGCTTTGAGCCGCGCACGATCTTGACCTTGATCTGATCACCCGGATGCAGTTCGGACAGGACACTGGTGATGTCCTGGGCGCTGTTGATCGTCGTGTTGTTGATGCCTACGATCACGTCGCCCTGCTTGAGGCCGGCCGCAGAGGCGCCCGTGTTGGGAATGACGCTCATCACGACGGCCCCACTGGAGACCTTGAAGCCGTACTGCAACTGGAGGGTCGGATTCATTGACATGATCTCGACACCGATGAAGGCGCCGTGATTCACGACACTCTCGCCCTTTATCAGGGACTTCAGCAGGGACTGGATCGTGGCGACGGGGATCGCGAAGCCGATGTTCTGAGCGCTCGTGCCGTCGGGCAGCGTGCCCGCCACCGCAGTGTTCATGCCAACGACATTGCCGTGCGCGTCCAGGAGCGGCCCGCCCGAGTTGCCGGGATTGATGGCCGCGTCGGTCTGGATCATGTTGTTGAGGGTCTCTGAAGTCGAGCCCGAACCGGCCGTCACGGTGCGCCCCAGCGCCGAGACGATGCCCTGGGTAACCGTCGGGGTGCCGGCGGCCAGACCGAGCGCGTTGCCGATCGCCACGACCGAGTCGCCGACGACCAGCGAGTTCGAGTTGCCGAAGGTCACGCTGGGAAGTCCCGAAGCGCCGTTTATGCGGATTAGCGCGACGTCATTCATGGGATTGGTCCCGATCAGGGTGGCGGGCAGGCTCTTGGTAGAACCCGAGCGCGTCACCGTGATGGTGCCACCGTTGGCCGCAGCCGCAATCACGTGGTTGTTGGTGATCACGTACCCGTTGGCGGCGATGATCATCCCGGTGCCCTGGTCCTCGCTCCCCTGACCCTTCACGTCGATCGAGACCACCGAGGGCAGGACTTTCTGCACGAGGTTGGGAATGGTCAGGCCCGAAGGCAACACCGCACCGGTGGCCGGCGTGGAGACCGCGTTGATCGTGACCCCATTGGTGCCGCTGTTCGAGGGTGCCGCGAAGTGCCCGGCGAGGCCACCGACCAGGGCTGCGACCAGGAGCAACGAGATTCGATTGGACCAGCTGGTGCGTGCGGATCGACCCTGGGAGGAAAGGGGTACTGCGTCGACGTAGCCCGGTGGCATCGCGGCGCTCGCCGAGGTGTCATCGTCGGGAGCTTGCGCGTGCTCATACGTCGTCGCGTCCGAGACGTCGGCGGGATCACTGGAGGGCATTGACGGGGTCGCCGCGGAGTGTTCGATGGCCTCGACCGGCGCTGCCCCGCCAGCGGCACCGGGGATTTCGGCGGGAGTCGCCGGCGCGTTCAAGTCGGGCGGGCTCTGGGGAGACGTCGCCTCGGAGCGTGCTTCTTCGTTGGGTTCATTGAAGGGGATCTCACTCACGGGGCCATGCTAGACACGCAATCGTAAAATTGGCTTAAATGTAGAGGAAATATTTGCTGTGACCGCAGCGACTAGATTGGAACCCTATGTCTCGTCGCATTGAGATCGAAATCACCAGCCTGAACGGAGACGTCGCTACGTGGCGTGCCGCGGGGGCGAAACTACCCAAGGGCGTGTTGAGCGCATCCCTGGTCCCTGGCGGACCAGTGGTGGGCAACGTGTACCGAGCGGACGTCGAACAGTACATGGAAGGCATGGAAGTGCTTTCGGTCATGGCACCGAAGACGGCATCCCCCCTCGACCCGCGAAACGAGCGACTTGAGTTGATCCCCAGCGCGAAGAAGGGTCCCGACGTCGTCGTGACCTACGCGCCCAAGGGGCGCGGTCCTCGACGCGATGGTGAACGCCGAGATGGCGATCGGCGCGAGGGTCGCCCCAGTCGCGAGGGTCGCCCCAGCCGCGAGAGTCGTCCCAGCCGCGAAGGCGCTGAAGCCGGGGCCAAGCGACCCTCGGGCCGACCCACAAACAAAGAAGCAGGGCGCCCCGAGCGCACCGGAGCCCGCAGCGAACGTGGCGCCCGTACGGGACGCCCACCTCGTCCCAGCGGACCAATCGCCCCCCCGATGACCACGACGCACCGCAATGCGCTCTTGGCGACACTCTCACCCGAGCAGCTACCCGTGGCCGAGCAGCTGCTGCGTGGGGGAATCCCGGCCGTGCGCAGCGCCGTGGCCGAGCAGAACAAGAACGCCACCGCGCAGGGCCGCCCCACGGTTGACCCGCTCACGATCGATCGGATCGCCGAGGATCTCCTCGGACGCACGAACCTCGCCTTGTGGAAGGACCGCGCGGCGGGCGCCATCGGCGCAGGTCGCGAGGTGCGATTGCGTGATCTACGCGCTGTGGTGACCTCGGCCAAGACCGTGTCACTCGACGACGAAGCGCGTGCGCAACTCAAGGAGTTGCAGGCGAGCCTCACCGCGCGCCTTGAAGTGCTTCGAACCCAGTGGAATGAGCGTCTCGAGGCTGCGGTGACCTCCAAGAACGTGCCGGAGGCGCTCCGACTGGTCGCGCGCCCGCCCGACATGTCCACACGCGTTAGCGCGGACATGGCTGTCCGGGTGGTGGCTATCGTGTCCGAAGCGCTGACCGCCGATCAGGACGTAGCGCGCTGGCAGGAAATCGTCACCTTGACAGTTGACACCTCGATCCGACGCAACGTGAAGCCTCAGGGCATTCCCGCCGACGAGTCGTGCAGGGCGCTGGCGGTCAAGAATGCCGGCGCGATTCCAGAATTTGCGAAGCTTCTCGGCATGAAGGTGCCGCCCCCGCCCCCGCCAACACGCACGCCGCGGCGCACGCCTACTCGGCGCGCATCGTAAGCAGTCGCGCCTTCCAACCCATCGACTCGTAGAGCGACTTGGTCGCCCGGTCCCCCGGCAGTGCCCACGCGTCAATCGGTGGTGTGCTGGTCGTGCCCAGGGCCCCAAGCACGAGGCGCGCGATACCCTGGCGGCGGTGCGCGACCGCGACGTACAGCGCTTGGATCACCCGTTCGTGAAGGATGACGAACGACTTGACCCGGCCCTCGTGCGTGGCCGCCCATACGCGCCCCCGGCTTACGAGGAGGGGCAGTAACTCATCGGGGGCGATCCCCTCGCCCGCGCTGGTTCGCAGCGCCTCGATGCCGCGCATCGAACCAGAATCGCTGATCGCTTCATTCCACAGGGCAACGAGTTCCGTGTCCGCCTCGGTGACTCGCTCGAGAGTAATCTTGCTCACCGCGCCGTACCGTGACGACGCGCTGGCGCGCTACACACAGTCCCGACAGAGCATCCTGGCCTGGTCGGCGAGCTGGCTCGTCTTCTTCAATAGACGGCACGAACTGCAGCGAAATTCGTCGACCTGCTTGGGAAGGATTGCTTCACTGGGGTCGATGCTGATGTCGACGTCACCGATGACGTCGTCATCGTCCTCGGGTGTCGTGGTTCGCCGAATGGTTTCGGCGAGCACCTCGTCGAGCGCCAATTCGACGTCGACGTCGTCGTCCATCTCCTCTTCGTCTTCGACGACCACCGGGCCGACGGCCGCGACCTCGTCGTCCTCGGTCTCGAGCGCCTGATCGATTTCGACGTCATCATCCTCGTCATCATCGACGACCACTACCTCGTCATCGATCTCTTCGACGTCGAGCTCCTCGCCGACTATCTCCTCGTCGAAGCCCTCGGCGAGCTCGTCTTCATCAAAAACTTCTTCTGTGTCGCCATTGCTAGCCATGTTTATCCTTCTCTGTAGCGCTGGCAGTGTAGAGCCTTTTTTGCTGACTGTGCGGTCATTTGGGATAAAGAATCGATAATTCTAAATTTGGTTCAAGAATTCCGCCGGGCTCGTTCCGCGGCCCGCTCCGCCTCAAGACGCTCCAGATCCGTGTCGGAAAAGTCGACGAACTTCATTGACTCGGCAATTCCCTGATGATCCGCTATTTCCCTGATCTGGCGAACCATCTCATGCGCGACACGTCGGTAGCTGGGATGCCCCTGGGGGCCCGAGCGGAGTTCAATGAGGTGCATCGCTTCGCGGGCATTCATTTGCACGCTGTAACGAATGCGATAGGCCAGCGCCACGCAGTACCGGCTCTGTCCGGGAAAGTCAGCCACCAGGTCGTGATACAGGTCGGCGGATCGCTCCAGGGATTCTTCGTAGCGTGATGCCAGCCCGGCCTCGCGAATCAGTTCGGGCACGTCATAGCCGAGCTCCACGCTGAGCGGCTGCCATTCGATGCTCAGCATGCGGTGGCGCTGGAGATCCCGGAAGGCGCCGTAGTCGGTGACGAGTTCGAAGCGGTAATCGGTGCGCTCGTACGCGCGTCCGGGACGATGCCGGCGGTTCTTGCGTTGACCAACGTAGGTGCGCAGCAAGAGGGCTCGTTCTTGCTCGCTGAGCACTTCCACAGCCCGTACGGCCTCGTCGTTCGAGAGCGTGGACGATTCGAAGATGATCGCCTCGAGCACTCGCGTCTCACCCTCGGGGTCAAAGGCCACGAGACGCACCTGCTCGGAGGCGACGGGTGACTCGTGCTCGTGGACGAGAGAGTCAACCAACCGGTGGGTGTTGCGCTTCGTCTCGGCGAGGTAGGCGGACCACGCGACACCGCGCTCGGCTACCTCGACGCGCTTCAAGAACGAGGGAATCACCTTCACCAGTTCGTCGAGCATGAGTCTGGCGTAGTCGCGCACCTCGGGCAGCGGGTGCGCGCGCATTCGCAAGAGCAAGGCCTCGTACGCCTGTCCCGACGCGTAGATCCCGAGGTTCGACAACGAACTCGCTGGCAAGAGCCCGCGGACCGCGTCCAGGGCCTTGGCACGAATTGCCTGGCGATACACGAAATCGGTGTCCTCGGGTGTCTTGGGGTACTTCTTGGTGAGCCACTCGGTCATCTTGGGCAGTAACTCGGCGTAGGTGTCAAACATTCGGTCCATCTCGCCGACGTAGCGCGCGCCGAAGCGTGATTCGAGCAGATCGTGATCGCGGTAGAAGCGGTAATGCCCGTTGGCGAGGCGTCGGTCGTAGCCCAGGTAGCGGGTCGACTGCTCGAGGTAGCTGGCCAGGCGTCCGCGTTCGAGCACCTTGGTCAACACGTTGCTCGCCTGCTCGCAGGCAAGATGCACACCACCGAGTTGGGCCACCGAGTCGTCCCCGTACTCGTAGAAGATCTTCTGATAGAGGTCATCGGCGCGCGCCAGACCGGTCGTGGCGTCGATCGAGACGTCGCCAGTGAGCTCTAAGTCGCCTACGAACTCGTCCAGGAAGAGGCGCCGAAGGCTCTTCGAGGACCGCGAATAGCGGGCGAACAGGGCGCCCTTGACCACCTCAGGCAGGTTGACCAGGGCAAAGACCGGCCCTTCGAGATTCGTGAAGTACCGGCGCAGGATGGAAGTCTCGGCTTCGGTGAATTCCTCGGCGACGTAGGGGTGCATGGAGTTACGAGATTAGAACTGAATCTACCCGAACGGGTGGACGCTGGAACTACCCGCAACGACACTGCGCAGCACGGCGTCGCGGGCCTCGCCGGCGACCTGGGCGAGGTCGTGCAATTGGCTCAATCGCGCCAGTTGCTCGCAGAGATCGGCCACTTGTTTGGCATTGCGCACGAAGTCCCCGGGCGAGGTTTGGCCCAGTTCAGCGTCGGCCAGGTCCAGGACCGTACCGAGCGTGGCCCCACGCGCCCACGCCGCGATTACGACGGCGAACTTGCCGTCGGGCTCTTTCATGTGCGGCACCTTGAAGCGATCTTCCACCAGGCGGATCGTCGCCGAGGCCATCGAGATCTCGTTGAGCCGCTCGACCAGAGCGTCGCGTCGCTGAGGTCCGAGCCGGTCGTGCACCTTCTTCTTGCGTTGTTTGGGTACCTGGTGGCCGGCGTGCGGCGCACGCGTCGCACGCTTGGACTCGTAGACAAAACAGGACAAGAGCCCGGCCAGTTGGGAGGGTTCGAGGTCGTCGAAAATTCCCGCGTTCAGCGACTCGGCGATAAGCAGGTCGCACTCGTGGTAGAGCGAGCGAAGCAGTTGCCCCTTCTCGTTGAGGGACCAGCCCCGGGCGTAGCCGAGCTCTTCGAGCACGTGGTGGCGCGCGATCATCTGATCGCCGAGTGAGCGCTTGGTCCCCTCCGGCCGGTGCCGGGCCTCGAATTGGGCGAAAGAACTGCGCACGACCTCCAGCGCGGTCTCGAATTCGAAGTGGTTGATCAGGTTGGCCGTCAGGTTGTAGGTGGGGCGAAAGGAGGAATGCAGGTCGGTGGGTGGCGCGACTGCGACTCGGGCGATGTCGTGCAGGGCGATCTCGTTGGCGAAGCACACGATCGCGTGTCCTTCGTCATCAAGGCCCCGGCGACCAGCACGCCCGGTCATCTGTGCGTACTCGCCGCTGGTCAAGACCTTGCGGCCGGCGTCGGAGTACTTGGTGAACTTCTCCAGCGCCACCGAACGCGCGGGCATATTGACACCGAGCGCGAGTGTCTCGGTCGCAAAGACCACTGCCAGCAGGTTTCGCTCGAAGCACGACTCAACGATTTCGCGAAAGGCCGGCACCATTCCCGCGTGATGCATGGCCAGCCCCCGTCGCAGACTGTCAACGAAGTCCTCGTACTCGAGGGCCTTCAGGTCATCGTCGTTGAACTGCGCGAGACGGGTTTGTGCAATGAGCTCTATCTCGCGTCGCTGCTCGGGCGTCGTGAACAACAGGCCGTCGCGACGGCACTGGTGGACGGCATCATCACAGGCGGCGCGCGAGAAGATAAAGACAATTACGGGCAACAGGTCCTCACGCTCCAGCGCGAGGAGCAATTCGCTGCGCCGCGGCGCGCGAAACGGCGGCGGCGGGGCGCTCGACTTAGGCCCCTTCCATTTGGGGCCGGGGCGAAAACGGCGAGTCGCCTTGGTGAGGTTGTCGATGCGTCGGGCCTCGGCCGAGGGACGCCCGTCCTCGAGCAGATCCAGGATCTCGGCGTCGACCTGGCCTCGACGCACCACGGCGATGTGGTTGTGCAGGGTAATCGGTCGGGTGCGCTCGACGATTACCGCAGTAGGGCCGCGTACGCTCTCGAACCACTCCCCCAGGAAGGCCGCGTTGCCCACGGTGGCCGAGAGCGCGACGAAGCGCACAGCCGCAGGTGTCAGGATCAGGACTTCTTCCCACACGCCCCCGCGAAAGGGGTCCTGGAGGTAGTGAACCTCATCGAGGACCACGAGCCCCAGCGTCAGGAGTTGAGTCGATTCGGTGAGCAGCATGTTGCGCAGCACTTCGGTGGTCATGACGATGACCTCGGCGCTCCGGTTGATCGATGTGTCGCCCGTCAGCAGTCCAACTCGTCGCTCGCCGTAGAGCGCGCAGAGTTCGTGGTACTTCTGATTCGAGAGCGCCTTCAAGGGCGTCGTATAGAACGCTCGCTCGCCGCGCTGGAGCGTGCGGCCAATGGCGTAGTTCGCAATTATCGTCTTTCCCGACCCGGTGGGAGCGCTGACCAGCACGTTGACGTGCTCGTCAATGGAGTTGATCGCCGCGACCTGGAAGTCGTCGAGTCCAAAGCCGAGGCCATCGACGAAGTCCTGGCGGTAGTCGATGCTGGTCACCTCTTCATCAACTTACCGATGCCAATAGCCATGAAGTAGAAGAGTGTAAGTGGGGTGGCCAGGGCCAGCATGGACAGTGGGTCGCCACTCGGGGTGAAGACCGCCGACGCGATCGTGATGGCAATCAACGCGTAGCGCCACGATCGCAGCAACTGCGACGGTGTGACCAGCCCGGCCAATTCGATGGCGACCAGCACCACGGGAAACTCGAAGGTCACACCGAAGATGAACATCATCATGAGGAAGAGCCCCAGGTACTGATTCGGGTTGTAGTCCGAGACCAGACTGTGGCCGCCGATCGACTGCAGGAAGGCAATGGCGTGACCGAAGCTGAAGTAAGCAACCGTGACGCCCGCGGCGAAGAAGACGAGCGAGGCGACCACGAAAGGCACGGCGTACTTGCGCTCACGTGCCTTGAGTCCCGGTGTGATGAAGCGCCAGGTGTGCCAGAACAGCACCGGGGACGAGAAGAGGAGTCCGCCGAAGAAGCCGATCTTGATTCGAAGCGTCAGGCCATCCAGCGGGTTGGTGACCAGGAACGTGCAGTGATGTGGGAGCGCGCGACAGTAGGGCTCTTGGAGAATACGAAGGATCTGCGGGTAGACGAGAAACGCCAGGATCGCGAAGACCACCAGAGCCAGGGCGGAGAGCAGAAACCGTCGACGTGCTTCGGCCAGGTGCTCGGCCAATGTCATTCCGCTGGCTGCCTTGCGAAAGTTGGACATGGGGCTGCTAGTTGAGCGACGGGTCGGGTGGCACCGCCCGCGCGTCGTCACGCACGGGCAGTGTGGGTCGAGTCTGCTTGGTCATGGGGCTTGACGTCTCATTGTCGAGGTCACCGGGCAACTCCGGAGGAGAGAACGTCGAATTCGTGGCGATGTGGTCTTCGGACTCCTCGCGCGCGTCGACCCGATCGGCGAGCTGGTTCAAGAGATTGACGGGGCTACGCGCGATGCGCGCGATGTCGCCGGTGCTGGGCAAATCCGGGATGGCCTCGCGCACTTCAGCTTCCACCTTCTCCTGGAGGCGCTTGAGAGCTCGCCAACTCGAGCCGAGCTTGTGGGCGACCTCGGGGAGTTTGTCCGGTCCGAGCAGCACCAGTACCACGGCGACAATCACCATGATCTTGATTGGACTCAAACTGAACACCGCACCATTGTAGGGGGCGCGTTGGCGTATTCCCTAGAGCAGGCCGAAGCGTGAAAGGGGCCAGATACGCAGGAACACCTTGCCAATCACGTCGCTGCGCGGCACCGAGCCCCACATTCGGCTGTCGCAGGAATCAGGATGGTTATCGCCCATCATGAAGTAGGAGTTGGCCGGCACGGTGACGTGGCCGATCGGCGTGCCCAGGGGCTCATAGTGCGTCCAGGTCTCTTTGAGCGGCGAGCCGTTCACGTAGATGGTGTTGCCCCGTGATGTCAGGTGATCGCCGGGTAGGCCGATCACGCGCTTGACGAGATCGGTCACTGGTGCGCCGCAGTGCTCGGACGGCGGCGCCTTGAAGACCAGCATGTCACCACGGTGGATGGTGCCCCACTGAACGCTCAACTTCGAAACGATGATGCGGTCACCCACCTTCAAGGTGGGCTCCATCGAGCCCGAGGGGATGAAGAAGGTCTGGATGACGAAGGTACGCATCACGAACGAGATGAGCAGCGCGATCATGATGATCACTACCCACTCGCCCACCAGACGCGTCGTTCGCTTGCGCGACCGCGGGTGCACGGACTCGTTCACGGGTGCGTCATTCGGCTCATTCACGGTGGCGATTGGCTCGGTGGGGACGTCTTCAGGCACAGAGCAAGGCTAGTCGCGGCGCTCATGACGTTCGAGCGTCACAAGCAGTTTTTGAAATCTGTCGTCATTGTTCTTGAAAGGGTCTTTGAGCAGTACGGTTCGCTGCATTTCGTCGTTGAGCTTCAAATGGACCCAGTCCACGGTGTAATCGCGCCGCCACTGCTTCGCCGCTTTGATGAATTCACCTCGCATGTGAGCTCTCGTAGTGAGCGGCGCCTCCTGAACGGCCAGCGCGATCTGCTCGTCGCTCACCATGCGCTGGAAGTGGCCGCGCGCCTGGTGTCGGTAGTAGAGACCGCGCTGGAAGTTCGTGTCGTGGTAGAGCAGGTCGATGAGGGCGATCTTAGGATCCGAGAGCGCTACGCCGGAGCGCTCTCGCTCGCGTTCGATGATCTGTAGCTTCGCGATCCAGTCAACCCGGTCGGCGAGCATCATCGGATCGCTGCGGTACTGTTCGAGCACTTCGCGCCACATGCGCACCGCGCGTACCTGGTCTGCGGGAACTTGGCGGTGTTCGATGAAAAGTTCAGCACGCTCGCAAAGGTCCTCTTGGATTTCGAGCGCGGTCATGTCGCGGCCACTCACCAGTTTGACCGGTTCCTTGCTCCACAGGTCGTAGGAGATGTCACGTAACGCATTGATCGGCGATGCGATGTTGTAGTCGCGCAACACCGTAGTCTTGTCCTCGATCATCGCGAGCACCACCGAGGCGGTGCCGACCTTCAAGAAGGTCGCGTATTCGCTCATGTTGGAATCGCCCACAATGACGTGAAGGCGACGATACTTCTCCGGATCTGCGTGGGGCTCGTCGCGGGTGTTGATGATCGGACGACTGCGCGTGGTGGCCGAAGAGATGGACTCCCATATGTGTTCGGCACGTTGACTCATCGAGAACGACGTGCCCTTGGCATTGGTGACGACCTTGCCGGCACCTGTGAAAATCTGACGGCTGATGAGGTATGGAATGAAGACCTGCTCCAGTCGGGTCAGGTCTTCGATGCGCTCGATGCAGTAGTTCTCGTGGCATCCGTAGGAGTTGCCCGACGAGTCCGTGTTGTTCTTGAACAGGTAGATGTCACCACGTATGCCCTCATCACTCAGTTGACCCTGGGCGTAGTCGACCAATTCGCGCAGGATTGTCTCGCCCGCCTTGTCCTGGGCGACAACGTCGAGGAGCGAGTCGCACTCGGCCGTCGCGTACTCGGGGTGGCTGCCCACGTCCAGATAGAGCCGGCTGCCGTTTTCTAGGAAGACGTTGCTTGATCGTCCCCAGGCGACTACCTTGCGGAAGAGGAAGCGTGACACCTCGTCGGGACTGAGACGTCGCTGTCCTCGTAGTGAGAAGGTGATTCCGTACTCGGTCTCTATGCCGTAGATCCTGCGCAGCATGGCATCGCCGTCGCTGGCTAGCCAGCGAGGAGCCCACTCACTTCACTATCGGGTAAACGTAGGAAGGTGCGACGCACGCCGCGGTCCTCCAAGATTCCCACCTCCAGGTCCCCTACTGGAATCGTTCGTTCAGGGCCGGCCAACGCCGCCGTGGCGTTCTTCAGGGTCGTCGACAAATCCATGTTCTCTACGTAGGTCGTGGCAAAGCGCGCCTTCACCGATTCGGCGTCGCCGCCGAGCACCGCGAAGTGCTCCTCGTCCGAGATGGTGCCTTCGTAGGCGATGCGATAGAGCTTCGTCTCACGAAAGCGGTTGCCGAGCTGGGCGACGAGAATCTCGACCTCCAGCGGCTTGGGACCCTCGCTGAACATGTCACCCATGTGCTGGGCGTAGTAATTGGCGAGAGACCGAGCCGCCACGTCGTCGCGTGAATACGTGAACCCGGTGCCATCGGCCCAACGGATGCCGGCCTCTCGCAGCCGGTCGAACTCGTTGTACTTGCCCACTCCGGCGAACGCGATCCGGTCGTAAATCTCGGAGATCTTGTTCAGCGACGCCGACGGATTCTCGGCCACCATCACCACGCCGAGGTCGTAGGTCGAAGCCAGTATCGAGCGGCCACGCGCGATGCCCTTCTGGGCGAAGGTGGCGCGGTCTTTGATCAGTTGCTCGGGCGCGACGTAGAAGTAGTTGGTCATCGCAGTGTTCCCCCGGGAATGCCACCGGTGCTGGTGCGACGCTCGTTGATCGCGCGAAAGCGCGCACTGACGTCATCGGTCGTCAGTTCGCGGAACCCGCTCGAGTCGATCACCACCATCATCGGGTAGATGTTGCGCACGAAATCGGGTCCACCCGTGCTTGGGTCGTTGTCCCCCGCTTCGTACAGAGCGAGCGCACCGAGTTCGAATGCACCCTCGAGATCCAGGTCGGTACGAAAGCCCAGGCGTAGCGCGCTCTCGGCGAACGGCGAGCCTGAACCGATAGTGGAGAAGTCCATGCGCTCGTAGCAACCGCCCGCCCCGTCGTACTCGAAGATCCGACCAACCTGGTGACTAGGGTCCCAACCCGCCAGCAGGGGCAGCACCATCAGGGGCGTGGTGAGGTTGTTCTGTTGGATGATCGGTGAGAGGTAGTTCGCCTTACCCTCGAGACTGAGGGCGCCGTCGGTCATCTTCTCATAATGCTCAAAGGACAACTGGGCCATGCGGATGAACTCCATGCCGCGTGCGGCAGTGCCAGATATGGCCAGTGCCGTGTAGCGGTCCGCGGGCTCGATCTTTCTCACGTCACGGCTCGCAATGTAGTTACCAGTCGCCTGGCGGTCGCCCACCAAGACGACCCCGCCCACGTAGCGCACCGCGATCACCGTGGTAGCGTGCGCGACCGTGGTGTCGTGGCTGCTGAGCGCGAAGTTCAGACCGCTCGCCTTGGCGTAGTCGTAGAAGGACGGACCGGGGTCATCGGGTGCACTGAAGAGCGGTAGACCCATGCCTACTGCCCGCCCTTTTGCACGTAGTTGCGCACGAACTCTTCAGCGTTCTCCTCGAGCACCTCGTCAATCTCGTCGAGCAGATCGTCAAGGTCGGCCTTCAGTTGCTCACCCTTGGACGTATCGACATTGACGTCGTGCGCCGTCTGCGCAGTGCGTGCGCTCCGCTGTTTCTGAATTCGTTCTTGCTCTGCCATACTTTCCGTTCTACCTGTCGAGAGCTGCGAGCAGTTCATCGGCTGTACGACTCGTTTCTAGCAAGTTCTGGGTCAGCGCTGCGGTACCCCTCAGTGGATCCATCATTGGCACGCGTTGTAGCGGTCCCTCGCCCAGATCGAACACGACCGAGTCCCAGTTGGCCGCGACGATCTGATCGGGGTATTTGGCCACGCAACTCCCCCGAAAGAATGCCCTGGTGGTGGGGGGAGGAGTGTGCACGGCCTCGTGGATCCGCTCCACAGGAAAGAGTCTTTGCAGACCAACGCGCTGGGCTAGGGACCGTTCGGGTCGTAGGTCGTGGTACTGAAGATCGATGGCACGCAGCTTCGCATCCACCGCGCTCAGTTCGTAGCGCTCCTGATAGCCGCGCACGATGCGCAACTTGGCCACCCAGTCCACGCGGTCGGCGACCGAGTCGGGCGAGTCGCGCACGCCGTCGATCAACTCTCGCCACTGGAGAAGGATGAGGCCCACCTGGTCCAGTGGGGCCACTGACGAGGTGTCGCGGGAAAGGGCGTAGTCCTGGGCGAGATGCCAGAGCTGGTCCTGGTAGTCCCAGGCGGTGCGGATAGTGCCGTCATCGCACTCCTCACCCGCGGCCAGCGTGGGATCCAGTGCGTAGTGGCGTACGGCGCGCACGGGATGGCGAGGCAGTGCTGGGAAAATCCCGGCCCCGCGGTCCTCGAGCACCGCGAGCAGCAGCGCGGTCGAGCCGAGTTTGACGAGCGTCGCCACGTGACTCATGTTGGCGTCACCGATGATGACGTGTAGTCGACGAAATCGCTCGGCGTCACAGTGGGGTTCATCTCGAGTGTTGATGATGGGTCGCTTCAGGGTGGTCTCCAGGCCGACGACCTCTTCGAAGAA
Organism: Acidimicrobiales bacterium; assembly: GCA_035530815.1. GTDB lineage: Bacteria > Actinomycetota > Acidimicrobiia > Acidimicrobiales > RAAP-2 > RAAP-2. Next base: position 76,762 of record DATKTZ010000028.1, on the reverse strand, counting down.
CTCCGCGCGTTGGCTCAACTGGTAGGACGGGGCGTGGGCCAGGGCGTCCTCGGTTTCGGCCCCCACCTTGCCCGCACCCACCACGATCTGACGTGAGACGAAGTGAGGCACCATGGCGCGGATCAGGTCATTGAAGTCGACGGTGCGGCTCACGAGGTAGTTCTCGTGGGTGCCGTAGGAGTTGCCCTTGCCGTCCGAGTTGTTCTTGTACAGCGTGATCGCGTCAGCGGGATCGAGGCTCTCGTTGGCAGCCACGAGCGCGCGTCGCAACACCTCCTCGCCTGCGACGTCATAGAGGGTGGCCTCGAGTGGGGTACGGCACTCGGGCGAGGAGTACTCCGGGTGGGCGTGGTCGACGTAGAGACGTGCTCCGTTGGTCAGCACGGTGTTGGCCAGGTGCGTCTCGACCACGGGCGCGAACGAGGTGAGCCCGGGCAACCCCCGTGCGTCGAGGTCGGGCGTCTCACCCTCGAAATCCCAGTTGGTCCGCGTGCGACCTTGCTGGGCGTACGCGTTCACGATAATGCTTGACGCCACGATGGGATCCAGTTCCGGCCCTCCGGCGATGCCGAATTCCGTCTCGATACCCAGTACGTTGTCGATGGCCACGGCGTCAGAGGTACTGGCCGGTGCCGACGTGTTGAATCGAACGACCGCCCTTGACGTCGGTCTCCTCTCGGTTGATCAGGGTGCGGATGAACACGATCCGCTCGCCCTTCTTGCCCGAGATGCGGGCCCAGTCATCGGGGTTGGTCGTGTTGGGCAGATCCTCGTTTTCGCGGAACTCCTGGCGGATCGACTCGATCAGGTCTTCACTGCGCAGACCACGCCCGTCGCCGGCGATCTCGCGCTTCACGGCCAACTTCTTGGCCCGGCGCACGATGTTCTCGATCATGGCGCCCGATGCGAAGTCCTTGAAGTACAGGATCTCCTTGTCCCCACCCTGGTAGGTCACCTCGAGGAATCGGTTCTCGTCGTCGATGCGATACATCGTGGCCACCGTCTCTTCGATCACCACCTGAATGGCCTTGTCGCGGTCTCCCCCACCCAATTCGCGCACCAGATGCTCGTCGATGGGCAGATCGCGGTGCAGGTAGCGCTGGAAGATCTGAGCAGCGGCGTCGGCGTCGGGTCGCTCGATCTTGATCTTCACGTCGAGACGACCCGGGCGCAGAATAGCCGGGTCAATTAGGTCTTCGCGGTTGGTCGCACCGATGACAATGACGTCGCGCAGCGACTCGACACCGTCTATCTCGGCGAGCAACTGGGGCACGATCGTGGATTCCATATCCGAGGAGATGCCGGTGCCTCGGGTGCGAAACAGCGAATCCATCTCATCGAAGAAGACGATGACCGGTACTCCTTCTTCGGCCTTCTCTCTCGCGCGCTGGAACACCAGGCGAATTTGACGCTCGGTCTCGCCGACGTACTTGTTCAGTAGTTCGGGCCCCTTGATGTTCAAGAAGTACGAGCGCACGTTTCGGTTGCCAGTCATCTCGGCCACCTTGGACGACAGCGAGTTGGCGACCGCCTTGGCGATAAGCGTCTTGCCGCAGCCCGGGGGTCCGTACAGCAAGATGCCCTTAGGCGCAGGAAGTTCGTAGTCCTGGAACAGGGCACGGTGCAGATACGGGAGCTCGACGGCGTCCATGATCGATTCGATCTGGTCGTCGAGGCCACCCACGTCGGCGTAGCTGATATCGGGGACCTCCTCGAGCACCAACTCCTCGGCCTCTTGGCGCACCAGACGTTCGGTCAAGAGATTGGAGCGAAGATCAAGAACTAGAGCGTCACCACTTCGCAGCTTGACGTCGCGCAGCACGTCGGCCACTTCGACGACGCGCTCCTCGTCCGCGCGGCCGTAGATGAGCACTCGTCGATCATCGAGGACCTCCTTGACCGTGACGACTTCTCCCTGACCGTCGGCCTCGCGCACGCCGATGACGGTGAAGGACTCGTTGAGCACGACCTCGTTGCCCCGCTCGATCTGAGCGGGGTCGATCCCCGGGTGCAACGCCACGCGCATCTTTCGACCCGACGCGAAGATGTCGACCGTTCCGTCTTCGTTGAGTTCCACGAAGGTGCCGTAGACCGCGGGGGGCTGGGTGAGTTTTTCCACCTCATCACGCAGGGCCGCGATCTGATCACGAGTCTGTTGAATGGTGATGGTCAACTTCTCGTTGTTGGATCGGGTCTGTGCCAACTGTCCCCGGGCCTCGAGCAACTGCTCTTCGAGCATCTCGATGCGTCGCGTGGCCTGGGCCGGGTCGCCGACGGTAGTTTCGCGTGCCGGGCGCACCTCACGTCCGCCCGGATTCGGTTCCGGCGAGTTGTTAGATCGGTCATGGCGCTCCATGAGGCCACCATAGGTGAGGTTGCGCTACTGCGAAAGTCACTGAAGCGGGCGACGGACCGCTAAAGTGGCAAGACTAGAGCGGCCATGGAGGGCATGTAGATGAAAGTTTGGATCGACCAGGATTTGTGTACTGGTGACGGACTTTGCGAGGAGATCTGCCCTTCGGTCTTTACGCTCTTGGACGACGGACTCGCCTACGTCAAAGAGGGTAGCGACGTCAAGAGCGCGCCCGGCGGCGCCGAGGGCCTGGCGGTGGTGCCGGCCGACCTTGAAGACGCCGTCATCGAGGCCTCCGAGGAGTGCCCCGGCGAGTGCATCTTCATCGAGCGCGGCTAGAGCTCGTCCAGCCGTCCCACGAGCCGACGAGCCGACGTCAAGAAGCCGGTGTGGGCCACCATGCGGTGATCAGGACGAACCGATCGGCCATCGATGTGCCAGGTTCGCCGAAGAATCTCGACCGTCTCTTCGAGCCCGAACGAGAACTTACGGAGGGTTTCGCGCAGCAGCTGCGTCTGATTGATGGTCGGTAGGTAAGCCAGCATGATGCCTCCGGGTCGCAGCGCCACCTCAGCGTGTTCGACCACGGCCCACGGTTCGGGCATGTCGAGCACGATCCGGTCCAAGTCCCGCTCGTCGATTCCCAGTGTCACGTCGCGAATCTGCACGTCGTAGGCGATATCCTCACCGAGCATGTCAACGACGTTTCGCTTTGCCTGAAAGGCGAAGTCCTCGCGAATCTCGTAGGCGGTGATCTTCGCCCCCGCGCGCAACAGTGTCATCGACAGCGCACCCGAGCCGACACCGGCCTCCAACACCCGCATCCCCGGCCCGATGTCCGCTTGCATCAGTATCGTGCCGAGGTCCTTGGGGTAGATCACCTGTGCACCACGCGGCATCTTCAAGACGACGTCGGAGAGGCTCGGGCGCAGCACCAAGAAGCTGCGTTCGGTCGACCCCTTGATCAGCGAACCCTCGTCGGCACCTATCAGGTCATCGTGTTGCACGATGCCCGAGTGGGTGTGAAAGGCGGCGCCCTCTCGAAGGGTGATGAGGTAGCGACGGTCCTTGGCGTCGATCAACATGACGCGCTCGCCCGCACGAAGTTGTGAGGCGCTCACGAGGAGCGTCGGCGCGCTCGGCGCGCCAGATGTCGGTTCACACCGTCAAACACGCGTAGCAGCACCACGAGTCCGGCCACCGACAGCCACTTCTTGGAGCGCTCAGACCACGCCTTGGCGAGCGATGAGGCCACGGCGAACTGGAACAGACGCCGTAGTATCAACGTCCGCGCCTCGCTCGAGAGCGACGTCCGCGCCACCAGCCCCATACGTAGCCGGTCAGGAGCCCTCCGATGCCCACCGTCGCCACGTTTGCCACGTCGTCCCTCGATCCGGCGACAGACTGGCGCTCTGGCACGAGAGAACGTAGCGAGTGCTCGAGTGCCTGGCGCGTGGATGACCGGTCGCTCACTTGGAACTCTTCAGGCGTCGTTGAGCGGCTCCGCTCATGATTCGCCACGCCGTCAACGCGATGACGAGCACGGCAAGCACGGCCACGATGAGGTAGGGAAGCCACGAGAGGGTGCCGTTCATTACGGGGAACTGCTCTTGGAGAAAGCGCAGCACCGCGAGCAGCAAGAACATGGCGCCAAAGCCCACGAAGATGCTGCCGAGGGCCCCATAAAGCGCGAAGCGACCCATGTCCTTCAGAGGTTGGACGGTCTCTTCCTTGACGTAGCGCACTGCGAGATCGCGAATCTCCTCCAAGTCGCGCTGGATACTGACCCCACGTATCCACTTGCGCCACGACGAGATCTTCACGTGCCCAGCCTACTCAGTGCGCTCCTTGACCAGGTAGCTCGAACTGGCCGTGGCAATGAGTTGTCCATCCTGGTCGGTGATACGTGCCTGGACGAAGGTGATCGCTCGGCCAGCCTTGAGCACTCCGGCCGAGCAGGTGAGCACCGAACCGGGGCGGGCGGGGCGAAGGAACGACACTTTCATCTCGGTGTTGGCCACGCTGACCTTACGGTCCCCGGCCGAGCTCACCGCGCAGGCACCCATGGCGGAGTCGGCCATGGCCGCCAGGAAGCCGCCCTGGACGAGTCCCGCCGGATTCACGAAGCGCTCGTCGACGCGCATGCGCCATACGCTGCGTCCCGGTGTGGACTTGTCGACGCAGTTGAGCCCGAGGGTCAAATCGCAATTTGGCGGAATTTGCAGCGGCACTACCAAAGGCTAGCCCTCCATCAACACAGAACCGAACGTGGATTCACTACGCTCGTAGCCATGGTCGACGAACTTTTCTATGGTGCAACCGAGTTAGAAGGGCGGGCCATACGAGAGATCATGGCCGCCGCCATGGACGCCCCTGCGGCGGCAAATTCTGGTCACAGCGGCACCGCGATGGCGCTCTCCCCCCTTGGCGTCATGCTGTTTTCTAGAATCCTGCGCCACGATCCGACCGATCCGCACTGGCCCGATCGGGATCGATTCATCTTGAGTTGCGGTCACGCCTCGATGTTGCAGTACGGTCTGGCGCACTCGTTCGGTTACGACGTCACCCCCGACGATCTGCGGGCCTTCCGCCAGCCGCACTCGCGTACCCCTGGGCATCCGGAGAACGGTGTGACCCCGACCGTCGAGGTGACCACGGGCCCACTCGGCCAAGGCGTCGCGAACGGCGTCGGTATGGCGATCGCAGAACGAATCCTGCGTCACGACTACGGCGAGGACCTGGTCAACCACCGAACTTGGGTGATTGCGGGTGACGGCTGCCTAGAAGAGGGCATCAGCCACGAGGCTGCGTCGTTGGCCGGATCGCTCGGGCTCGATCGCCTGACCGTGTTCTACGACGACAACCACATCACGATCGACGGCCCCACTGAACTGGCCATGCGCGATAACGCTCAACGCCGCTTTGAGGCCTACGGGTGGCACGTCTTGAACCTCGGTGAGCAGGCCAATGATCTCGAAGTGCTCGAGACGGCGGCCCGCGCGGCCATCGCCGAGGGCACCCGTCCAACTCTGATCATCGTCCGCTCGCACATTGGCTACCCGTCACCCGAGATGATGGACCGACGCGAGGCGCACGGCTCGCCCTTCAGCGCGAGTGTCATCAGCGAAGCCAAAGAAATCCTCGGGGTCAGCCAGGAAGCCTTTCATTTCGATCCCGAACTCCCCCGTCAACTGGTTGAATCTCTCGAAGTGCAGCGTCGCGATCGCGACGCCTGGACAGCCCGGCTCACCGCCGCAGGCGCGACTGGTCAGCGGCTAAGCGAACAGCTCGCCTCCAACGGGGCGGCTGAGTTCATCGCCGAGCCCGAACCTTTCGAGGCTGGGGCCGCGGTGGCAACCCGCAAGGCGCTCCAGCGCGCGATGGATGTCTACGCGCCGCAGTGCAGCGGGGTCATCGCCGGGTCGGCGGACCTTACCGATAACACCGGAGTGGTCCTTGCGCACGCGTCGCCCCAGGGCGCCGACAGCCCGGGTGGGCGCCAGATCCACTACGGCATCCGCGAGTTCGCCATGGGCGCCTCATTGGTGGGCCAGGCGCTGCACGGCGGCTTTCGCCCGATCGGCTCGACCTTCTTCGTGTTCAGTGATTACATGCGCGGCGCGCTGCGCCTCGCATCGTTGAGCCACGCCGGCGTCCTCTTTGTCTTCACCCACGACTCGGTGGGCGTGGGTGAAGACGGACCGACCCATCAACCCATCGAGCAGTTGATGTCGCTGCGCGCCATGCCGCGCCTGCACGTGGTGCGGCCCTCGGACGCCAATGAGACGCTCGATCTCGTAGGACACTTCTTGAGCACCAAGTCACCGCCCACGACAGCGTTGGTGCTCTCGCGTCAGGCCATGCCCGTGTTCGCCGGTGACGAAGCCGCGGCATCACGCGATGGAGCCCGTCGCGGCGGTTACGTACTGCGCGAACGCGACAATGCGGTATTCACACTCGTCGGCACGGGCTCGGAGTTGGCGCACTGTCTGCGAGCCAGCGACGAGCTCGCTGATGAGGGGATCATCACAAGGGTCGTTGCACTGCCGTGCTGGAGGTGCTTCGAGGAGCAGCCGCTCGACTACCGGAATTCGGTTCTTCGCCGAGACCTGGCATCGGTCGCGATGGAGGCAGGGTCCACGCTCGGTTGGGCAAACTACGTTGACGAGGCGTTTGGAATCGACACCTTCGGCCTCTCGGCCCCGGGAGATTACGCCTTCAATTACTTCAACATCACCGCCGCCACCCTCGTGGCGCACGTGAAAGAGACGCTGGGAGTGGCACAATGACCAAACTGAACGACCTCTACGACCAGTTCGACCAGAGCGCGTGGATCGACAATATCCGCCGCGACTGGTTGAACGACGGCACGTTGGCGCATCTCGTGGCCGAGGGCGTGCGCGGGGTCACTTCGAATCCGTCCATCTTCGCGAAGGCGCTCGCCACATCGACGGCCTACGACCAGGTCATTCGCTCGAGTGCGCACGGCGATGTTGAGGCGCTCTTTGAGCACTTGGCGGTTGGTGACGTGCGCGACGCGTGCGATGTGCTGGCCGACGTGCACGAACGTGCCCAAGGCGAGTTTCAAGCTGGACGCCGGCGAGCCAGCGACGGATTTGTGTCACTGGAGGTGTCGCCGCGATTGGCTCGCGATACCGAGGGCACGATTGAGGCGGCGCTGCGCTTGTGGCGCGAAGTGGGGCGCCAGAATCTCATGATCAAGATTCCCGGCACTCGCGAGGGGCTTCAGGCCATCAGTGAAGTCTTGAGCCACGGCGTTAATGTCAACGTCACCCTGATCTTCTCGGTCGAACGCTACAACGAGGTCATTAGCGCCTGGGCGGAGGGTCTCGAACGCGCCCGTGCCAATGGACTGGATCTGTCCGACATCGCCAGCGTGGCGTCCTTCTTCGTCTCGCGCATCGATGTGGCAGTCGACAAGCTCCTCGGAGCAGACGATCCGCGTCGCGGTACCACGGCCACCGCCCAGGTCGCACGAGCCTACGAGCTGTACCGTGATCGAGTCGACGAAGAACGCACGCGCCGATTGCTCGACCAGGGTGCGCAGGTGCAGCGACCCCTGTGGGCATCAACGTCCACCAAGGACCCCGCCTATGACGACCTGCTGTACGTCAATTCGATCGTCGCCTCCGAAACCGTCAACACGATGCCTGACGCGACCTTGGCCGCGGTGCTCGAACACGGCACCTTCACGAACTCGCTGCTCGCCAACGAGGAATCGATCGACCGTGCCGTCACCCGGCTCAGCGAACTGCCCGCAGATGTGTCGCTCAGCACGGTGACCGACGAACTCGAGCGCGAAGGTGTTGACTCGTTCGTCGCGTCGTACGAGGAGTTGCTCACCACGTTGACCACCAAGGTTGCCCAGGCGAGTTGATCCGCGCGACGCGCCCGCATCGCAGCGCGGTGTTTCGCCGCAGCGACCTAGGATGCAGCCATGACGAAGTTGAGAAGGTCTCACGCGACACTCGACCTTCTGGGGGCGCCGCTGGACGAGCTCGCGCGCACGGCATTCGCGCGTGCTCGCGCCGCGCACGGCTACGTGGTCACGTACTCGCCCAAGGTGTTCATACCACTCACCAAGTTGTGTCGCGACCGTTGTGGTTATTGCACCTTCGCCCAGGCGCCCGCTCACCTCACGTCGCCCTACCTCAGTCTCGACGAGGTGATGCAGATCGCCCAACGGGGTGCCGAGGCGGGCTGCACAGAGGCACTCTTCACGCTGGGCGAACGACCCGAACTTCGCTACGACGAGGCTGCCCGATGGCTGGCCGCGCGGGGCTACCGCTCCACGGTTGACTACGTCGCCAGTGCGTCACAGATGGTGCTGGAAGCCACCGGACTCCTGCCCCATTCGAATGCCGGCGCCCTGTATCGCCACGAGCTCGCCCAGCTTCGCTCGACCAGTGCTTCCCAGGGCATGATGCTCGAGTCGCTCGCCGATCTTCCCGCACATCGCCTGGCACCAGACAAGGCGCCCGAACGTCGAATCGACACGCTGCGTCTGGCGGGCGAGCTGCAGATTCCCTTCACCACCGGACTGCTGGTGGGCATCGGGGAGTCGCGATCGGACCGTCTCGCTGCGCTCGAGGCCATCGTTGACGCCCACGAGGACTTCGGACACGTCCAAGAGGTGATCATCCAGAACTTCGTACCCAAGGCCCGTACGGCGATGGCCCACGAGGCACCGGCGTCCGACGAGGAGTTCCACTGGACCATCGCGGCCGCGCGCCTCGTTCTACCCGATGACATCCACCTGCAGGCACCACCGAACCTCAGCGACGATCCCGCCCGCTTGTTGGAGTTCGGCATCGATGACTTCGGGGGCATCTCGCCGGTCACGATCGACCACGTCAACCCCGAGCGCGCCTGGCCCGCCATTGAAACGCTGGAGACCCAGTGCGCTGATCGGGGCTTTCACCTCGCGGCGCGCCTCACCATCTATCCCGAGTTCGCCCAACGCCACGAACGCTTCGTGGACCCGGCAGTGCGTCCAGCGATGCTCGCCCAGGCTGACTCGGCGTTTCTCGCCCGGCGCGACGGGTGGAGTCCGGGTCTGGAGCTCGCACCGCCACCCGCCCCCTCGTCCACGGTACGCACCGACGAGGTCGCGGCGATCCTCTCGCGTTACTACCCCGGCTACGCCTTCGACCGACACGAGTTGGTGACTCTGTTCAACGCCCGTGGCGGCGACTTCAACGCCGTGACTGAAGCCGCTGACGCGCTGCGGCACGATCTCGTGGGTGACGACGTGAGCTTTGTCATCAACCGCAACATCAACTACACCAACGTGTGCACCTTCAAGTGCCGCTTCTGCGCCTTCTCCAAGGGCCCGCTGTCGCTGAATCTGCGCGGTGATCCGTATCTCTTGAGCCTGGAGGAGATCAGCGATCGCGTGCGCGAGGCCGAGGTACGTGGAGCCACCGAGGTCTGTCTGCAAGGTGGCATCCATCCGAACTTCGACGGCGACTACTACGTGGACGTGATTGCCGCGGTGCGTGCCGGCTCGCCGACGATTCACATCCACGCGTTCAGCGCCCTGGAGGTCTTCGAGGGTGCCAGGCGCTCCGAGCAGGACTTGACGACCTACCTGACTCGCCTGCGCGACGCAGGGCTCAAGACCCTGCCGGGCACGGCGGCTGAGATTCTCGACGACGACGTGCGAGCGATTCTGTGCCCCGACAAGTTGAACAGCGACCAGTGGCTCGAGGTGCACCGCGCCGCGCACTCGGTGGGTCTGCGCTCGAACATCACCATCATGTTCGGCGCCGTCGAAAGCGCAGACGAGTGGGCGACCCATCTCCTTCGAACGAGGCAACTCCAGGCCGAGACGGGCGGATTTACCGAGTTCGTGCCGCTCCCCTTCGTGCACATGGCGACGCCGCTGTTTCTGCGAGGTCGCGCGCGTCGCGGGCCGAGCTTTCGCGAGACGGTGCTGATGCACGCGGTGGCGCGACTGCACTACGCCACGCTGATCAACAACATTCAGGTGTCGTGGGTCAAGATGGGCGTCGAGGGCGTGCGCCGGATCCTTCAGGCCGGGGCCAACGACCTCGGTGGCACGCTGATGGATGAGAACATCTCGCGCGCGGCCGGGGCCACGCACGGCCAGGAAATGGACGTCGACAACTTACGCAACCTCGTTGCCCCACTGGGAAGACCCCTGATCCAGCGCAGCACCCTCTATCAGACCCTCTGATCGTGAAGGCGTACGTCGAGGACTTCGTTCGGTCACTGAATACCGAGTCGCCCCAGAGCGAATTGCGGCTGCATCAATTGCGCTCGCTCGTGGAGATCATCGCGGAGTTGGCGGTCTCGCGCGTCGACCGCGACGAACTGGGCATTGCCGCGAACGCGCTCGCCGAGTTGTCCGGTGCGGCCCGGCTGTTCTCACCCTGGCGCGAACATCCGAAGTTGACGGTGTTTGGCTCGGCGCGAATGAAGCCCGACTCACCGCTCTACGACATGGCTCGTGACTTGAGCGAGCGCATGGCGAACCGGGGCTGGATGACCGTATCGGGAGCCGGACCAGGAATAATGGAGGCTGCGGCCAAGGGGGCGGGGCGCGAGCACACCCTCGGGGTCAACGTGGACCTCCCCTTCGAGCAGAGTGCCAATCCCTACGTCGACGCCGAGACGCGCCTTATCGAGATGAGATACTTCTTCACGCGCAAGGTCGCGCTGACCAAAGAGTCGCTCGCGTTCGCGTTCTTTCCCGGCGGTCTAGGCACGATGGACGAGGCGTTCGAGGTGCTCACCTTGTTGCACACCGGCAAGACCACCCCGTCGCCCGTGATCCTGATCGACACCGAGCATGGGCACTTTTGGGAGAAGTGGCTGGAGTTCATGATGGACTCAGTAATCGCTGATGGCTACCTGGACGAGCAGAGCCCGTGCCTCTTCCAGATCTGTCACACGCTGGAGGACGCAATCGCGGTGATCGATCGCTACTACTCGAACTTCGTTTCGTTTCGAGTGACCAATTCCCACGCGCAGGTCGAACTGCGCCACCCACCAACGCCCGAGCAGGTGGCAACCCTAGCCCGTGCGGTGCCCACGTTCGCCTACGGCGACGGCTATCGGTGTGACGGCACCACCGTGAGCTTCCCCTTCGACGGACGAAACTACGTGAGTGTTCGCCGGGTGATTGACGAGATGAACCTCTGGGTGGGCTGACTACGGCTCGCTCGAGGCGCGCAACAGCGCCTCGGCCTTCTGCAGCGCCCGTCGAACCTTGGCGAGGCGTCGCTCCAACTCCTTGGCGAGCTCGGCGTCGTGACCCCGCAACTGCTCTCGCACGGCGCTAAAGATAGCGTCACTGACCTGACGTTCGACCGCGGCGACCTCGTCGGCCAACTCGGAGAAGTCGGCCACTAGTCGAGGGTGATGACGTCAAGGGCGCCTTCGCTGTACTGCGCGCGAAGCACCTTCTTGTCGAACTTGCCCACGCTCGTCTTGGGTATCGATTCGACGAAGCACCAACGTTCGGGAAGCCACCACTTGACCACTCGTGAAGCCAGGAAGTCACGTAGCTCCTCGGCACTGGCCGAGGCGTCGGGACGAAGCACAACGCAGCACAGGGGCCGCTCCTGCCACTTCTCGTCGGGCACCGCGATCACCGCGGCCTCGAAGACCGCCGGGTGTGCCATCACGTTGCCCTCGAGCTCCACCGAGCTGATCCACTCGCCGCCCGACTTGATGACGTCCTTGGTGCGATCCGAGATCACCATGAAACCCTCGGCGTCCAGCGTTCCGATGTCACCGGTACGCAACCAGCCGTCGTGAAAACGCTCGGGCGCATCGACGCCGTAGTAGGAAGCGGTGATCCAGGGTCCACGAATCTCGAACTCCCCCACCGACTTGCCGTCGTGCTCGAGCACGTCGCCCTCGTCGTCGGTGACGCGCACCTCAACGCCCGCGACGATGCGTCCCGCCTTGACCCGGTAATCAATCTCCTGGTCAAGTGGAGTACCGGCGGGCGGGATCGAGACGGCCGCCAGCGGACTCGTCTCGGTCATTCCCCAGCCCTGGACCATCTGGACGCCGTAGCGTTCGAGGTAAGTCTCAATCATGTGGCGCGGTACCGCCGACCCACCCGCCAGAAGCCCCCGCAGGCTTGAGAAGTCGGCATCGGGATTTCCCTCGGCAGCGCGCAGCACGTCGTTCCAGATCGTCGGCACGCCCAGCGAGATGGTCGGGCGCAATTCGGCGATCATTTTGACGATGGGCTCGCCCTGCAGAAACATCTGCGGCATGATCAATTCCGTGCCCGCTAAGAAGGCCGTATAGGGCGTTCCCCAGCCGTTCACGTGGAACATGGGCACGATGAGCAAGCAGCGGTCCTTCTCGCACAGTCCGATCGAGTTGGCCGTTGTCGAGGCCAGCGAATGCAACCACAGGGACCGGTGCGAGTAGATGACGCCCTTGGGATCGCCGGTGGTGCCCGACGTGTAGCACATGATGGCGGCGGTGCGCTCGTCGAGTTCGGGCCACTCAAATCCGGGCTGTTCGGCGCTGATGAGGGTCTCGTAGTCCAGGGTGGCACCCAAGACGCCCGTCTCGTCGGGTCCGTTGACGATGATGTGTCGCACGCTCGGAATCTGATCGCGCACTTTGGCCAGCACGGGAACCAGCGTGTGGTCGACGATGATCACGTCGTCCTGGGCGTGGTTGATGACGAATGCCAGTTGATCGGGGAACAGTCGGATGTTGAGGGTGTGCAAGACGGCTCCCATGCACGGCACCGCCAGGTAGGCCTCCATGTGCGCCTGGTTGTTCCACATGAAGGTGGCCACGCGGTCGCCCGAGCCGACACCGAGTTTGACGAGCGCCGCGGCAAGCTGTTCGGCGCGCTTGGAGACTTCGTAGAACGTTGCCTCCTCGACACCTCCGGGCGTCACGGTCATGATCTTCTTGTTCGCGTAGAGCCACTCGCCGTGACGAACGATTCCGTTGATCAACAGCGGCGCGTCCTGCATAGTGCTCAGCATGTCTCCCCTTTTCGTTGCACCCAAATACGATGCTACAAAGTCGCCACCCCAGTGACTACCACGATGTGCTGTAGGGCCGTACTGGCGCCGGCAACCGAGAGGGTTGCCCGCTCAAGAAGGCGTCGAGCGACGACGCGGCGCTGCGGCCCTCGGCGATGGCCCACACGATGAGACTCTGACCCCGCACGGCGTCGCCGCAGGCGAACACCGGCGTTGCGCCATCCAGATCGAGCCGCCACTGGTCGGTTACCTTCAAGTTGGCCCGGGCGTTGAGGTGACCGTCGAGGCCCAATCCAGTCACTTCGGGTCCGAGGAACCCGGCCGCGATGAGCACCAGATCAGCGGGCAGTCGCACCGTCTCGTCGCTCAGGTGGTCGACCATGACGATCGAGTGGATCTCCTCCTCGCCCTGAAACTCCAAGGTCTCGGTCGAGAAGCGTCGTTGTCCGCCCTCCTGGTGGGCCGAGGTGATCTTCAACAGCCTCGCCATGGTGGGCCAGGGCTGGTCACCGGGGCGTCGCCGCGGTGGTTCGTCCATGATCTCGACCTGCACCACCGACGCCGCACCCTGGCGGTGCGCGCTACCGAGGCAGTCGGCTCCGGTGTCGCCCCCGCCCAAGATGATGACTCGACGGCCCCGCGCGTCAACGCTCGGCGCCGTCTGGTCACGCACCGCTCGGTTGGCACTCTCCAGGTAGGTCATGGCCGGGTAGACACCTCGTAGGCCCCGGCCCGGCACGTCGATGAGGCGCGGAATCGTCGAGCCGATGGCGAGCAGGACGGCGTCAAATTCGTGGCGCAGTTCGCCGAGCGTCGTCGCATCGACCGGCGACGACGGGTGAAAGATGACGCCGGAATCGACCATGACCTCCAGGCGGCGATCGAGCACCGACTTCTCCATCTTGAACTCGGGAATGCCGTAGCGCAACAGGCCGCCAATCGCGTCAGCGCGCTCGAAGACCTCTACGGCGTGACCCGCGCTTCGCAGCTGGGCCGCCGCGGCGAGTCCCGAGGGGCCCGAGCCCACGACGGCGACTCGTCGGCCCGAATTGGGTTCATTCGCACGCGCGACCGCAAAACCGTTGGCGAAGGCGTGCTCGGCCACCTCGTACTCGATGCGTTCGATGGTGACCGGATCGTCGGCGATGCCGAGGACGCACGCCGACTCGCACGGAGCCGGACAGAGCCGACCGGTGAACTCGGGAAAGTTGTTCGTGTCGAAGAGTTGGCGCGCCGCGTGACGCCAGCGCGTCTTGTAGACGAGGTCGTTGAACGCGGGAATCCGATTGCCTAGGGGACAGCCCTGCATGCAGAAGGGAATTCCGCAGTCCATGCACCGTGCGGCCTGCTCTACGATCTCGGGATCACTCTGGTGTTCGTAGACCTCGCGCCAGTCGCGCAGACGTACCGGCACGGGACGATACTGCGGGCCACGCCGTTCAAACTCCAAGAAGCCGGTGATCTTACCCATTGCGCTGCTCGTCTCGAATTCGCTGGTACTCCGACGTCTCTATTCGCACGAAGTCCATTCGGGCTTCGCGCCAGTGATCGAGCAGGTACCGCGCTCGAGCCGACGAAGTCTCGTCGTAGAAGCGGGTCACGAGCTCGACGAGGCGCACGTCGTCGTCGAACTCGAGGGGGTCAACCTCGTAGACCCCGGCACTCAGGTGGTCGTACACGGCGCGCTGGGGGTCGTAGAGGAACAGCGTGCCGCCCGACATGCCCGCCGCGATGTTGCGGCCCGTCTCGCCCAGGATGACCACCACCCCTCCGGTCATGTACTCGCACGCGTGGTCGCCCGTACCTTCGACCACGATCGTGGCGCCGGAGTTGCGCACGCCACAGCGCTCACCCACGACACCGCTGATGAAGATCTCGCCGCTGGTGGCGCCGTAGCCGATGACGTTGCCCGCAATGACGTTCAATTCACTCTTGAAGTCGGACTGGGCGAAGGGGCGAATCACGATTCTTCCGCCCGACAGGCCCTTGCCCACGTAGTCATTGGCGTCGCCCGTGAGCCTGATGGTCATCCCCGACGGCACGAACGCCCCGAGACTCTGGCCCGACGAGCCCTCGAATACGAGTTCCACGAGATCCTGAGGCAAGGTCTGGGCGCCCAACGAGCGGGTGAGGGCACTGCCGGTGAGCGTGCCAACGGCACGGTTCAGGTTCGTGATCGGGCCGACGTGGCGATAGGGCGTGCCCGCTTTCGCCGCCCTGAGCGCGTCGTCCAAGAAGACCCAGTCCAGAGCCCCCTCGAGGCCGTGCAGCTGCTTGGTGCTCTGACGGCGTTGCTCGGGGTCGACGGGCTGCAGAAGTGCCGTGAGGTCCAGGTCCGAGTCGGGTGTCGCGTCGTGAATGACGCCGAGGCGCGCGACGTCACCCACCACCTCATCAAGGGTGCGCGCACCGAGCAGTGAGAGGTACTCGCGCACCTCTTCGGCAATGAACTCGAAGAAATTCTCCACGAACTCGGGCTGACCGGTGAATCGCTCGCGGAGCCGTGGGTTCTGCGTGGCGATGCCGACCGGACACGTGTCGAGATGACAGACGCGCATCATGACACAGCCCGACACAACCAGCGGCGCGGTCGCGAATCCGAACTCCTCTGCGCCGAGCAGGGCCGCGATCACGACGTCGCGCCCGGTCTTCAGTTGCCCGTCAACCTGGACGACCACCCGGTTGCGCAGGCCGTTGGCCGCGAGGGTCTGATGGGTCTCGGCCAGACCGATCTCCCACGGCGTGCCGGCGTGCTTGAGCGAGGTCAGCGGCGCGGCACCGGTGCCCCCGTCGTGACCCGAAATCAGGATCACGTCGGCGTGGGCCTTGGCCACGCCCGCTGCGATCGTACCCACACCCTGTTCGGAGACCAGTTTCACGTGAATGCGGGCTTGATCGTTAGCGTTCTTCAGGTCGTAGATGAGTTGGGCCAGATCCTCGATGGAGTAGATGTCGTGGTGCGGCGGGGGCGAGATCAGCCCCACACCCGGCGTCGAATGCCTCGTGGCGGCGATCCACGGGTAGACCTTGGAGCCCGGAAGCTGGCCACCTTCACCGGGTTTGGCTCCCTGGGCCATCTTGATCTGGATATCGTCGGCGTTCACCAGGTAACGGCTGGTCACACCGAAACGTCCCGACGCCACCTGCTTGATTGCCGATCGCCGGTTGAATCGCGGGTCCGAAGTGTCGAATCGTTCCTCGTCCTCACCGCCCTCACCGGTGTTCGACTTCGCGCCCAGGCGGTTCATCGCGATCGCCAGTGTGCTGTGGGCCTCTTCGGAGATTGATCCGTAGGACATCGCGCCCGTCGAAAAGCGTTTGATGATGGACGCGGCGCTCTCCACCTCGTCCAGCGGCGTGGGTGTGGCTGCCGCCTTGAGACGCAACAGCCCGCGCAGGGTGGCCTTGCCGCTCGCCTGCTCGTCGACCAGGGAGGTGTACTCCTTGAAGATGTCGTAGCGCTTCTCACGAGTTGCGTGCTGCAACTTCTGCACGGTGCGCGGATTGAACAGGTGGATCTCGCCCTCTCGACGCCACTGATACTCGCCCCGATTCTCCAGGTGCAGCGGCGCGTGCGCCTGGGGACCGTAGGCACTGGTGTGCCAGCGCAGCACGGTCTTGGCGATGTGGTCGAAGGACACGCCGCCGAGTCGTGAGTGAAAGCCAGGAAAATACCGGGCCAAAACAGACTCGGAGATACCGACGGCCTCGAACAACTGCGAGCCGACGTAACTCGCAACCGTGGAGACGCCCATCTTGGACATGATCTTGACGATGCCCTTGTTCAATGCCTTGCCGTACTGGTAGCGCGCCTCGAACGCGTCCAACTCGGTCAGTTCGCCCGTATCGACCAGCGAGTCGATGGACTCGTAGGCGAGATAGGGACACACCGCCGACGCACCGAAGCCCAACAGCAACGCGACGTGGTGCACTTCACGCACGTCGCCGGCCTCCAAGATCAGTGCGGCGCTCGTGCGCAGATGCTCGTCGACAAGTCGGTGGTGCACCGCTGAGGTCAACAACAGACTTGGAATGGCGGCCCTGTGTTCGCTGGTGTTTCGATCCGAGAGGATGACGATGGTGGCACCTTCGCGCACACGGGCCACCACCTGATCGCAGATGTCGTCCACCGCGCGGGTCAAGATCTCTCCCGGCGCACGGTCGCCCGTCACCTCGAAGAGGGCGTCGATGATCGCCGTGATGAAACCCTCCGCGCGTTCGCTCTCTTCGATGTAGCGAATCTTCGCGAGTTCATCGACACTCAGCACCGGCGAGGGCAGCACGATCTGGTGACAGTGACGCGCTGTCTCTTCGAGCAGGTTTCCCTCTCCGCCAATGGTCACGCGCGTCGAGGTCACCAATTCCTCGCGAATCGCATCCAACGGCGGATTGGTCACCTGGGCGAAGAGTTGTGAGAAGTAGTCGAAGAGAGAGCGGGGTTGGCGCGACAGCACGGCGAGCGCGGTGTCCGAACCCATCGAGCCGATGGGCTCCTCGCCCACCTGCGCCATGTGGCGAATGATCAGTCGCAGGTCCTCTTCGTTGTAGCCGAAGCACTTCTGCTGGCGGACAATCGTCGCGTGCGAGGGCGTGAGCATCGCGAGCGGCTCGATCTCATCGAGTGACACCTGCTGGTCACGCAACCACTCGCCGTAGGGAGCTCGTGCGGCCAGCGTCGACTTCAGTTCAGCGTCATCGATGATGCGGCCCTGCTCGATGTCAACGAGAAAGACCCGACCCGGCTGAAGGCGCCCCTTGCGCTCGATGTTGGCCGGATCGATGTCGAGCACGCCCACTTCACTGGCGAAGATGATGCGTTGGTCCTTGGTAACCCAGTAGCGGGCTGGGCGGAGTCCGTTGCGGTCCAAGACGGCGCCCACCACCTTGCCGTCGCAGAAGGTAACCGACGCGGGCCCGTCCCAGGGCTCCATCAGTGCCGCGTGATAGCGGTAGAAGTCACGCCGATCACTGCTCATGGCCGTCGAGCGTTCCCACGCCTCGGGAATCATCATGAGTACGGCGTGGGTGAGCGAACGGCCCGACTGGACCAGGAGCTCGACCACTTCGTCAAAGCTGGCCGAGTCACTCATCGCCTCGGTGATGATGGGGGTGAACTCGGGCACCTCCAGTGCGAAGAGTGGACTGTGCAGCGTCGACTCTCTCGCCGTCATCCAGTTTCGGTTACCGCGCACGGTGTTGATCTCCCCGTTGTGCGCAATGTAACGAAATGGTTGGGCCAGACTCCAACGAGGCAGGGTGTTCGTCGAGAACCTGCTGTGCACGACCGCGATCGCCGAGGCCAATCGGTCGTCGCGTAGATCATCGAAGTACTGACGCAACTGCGGCGAAGAGAGCATGCCTTTGTAGATCAAGACGTTGGTCGAGCACGACGCCGCGTAGAGATCGCATTCGTGCTCGATGAGCTTGCGGGCGATGAAGAGTGCTCGCTCGAACTCGTCGCCGGCCATGGCGGAGCGCGCCACGATGAGTTGCTGGACGAATCGCGGTTCCACGGAGGCCGAGGTGGGGCCCAGGATCGTGGAGTCAACCGGCACCTCGCGCCAGCCCCTCGTCTCGAGCCCGACGCGTTCCATCGCGGCATCGATGATGCTGCGCGCTCGCGCCTCCCCTAGTTCTGGCGGTACCATCCAGTGCGCAACGCCGTAATCTCCCGGTTCGGGAACTGCCTCACCGAACACACTGCGAATGAACGAGTGCGGCATTTGCATCAAGATGCCCGCCCCGTCACCCGAATCCACGTCCGCGCCAGTGGCGCCGCGGTGTTCGAGGTTCTCTAGGATCGTCAGGGCGTCGGCGATCGTCGCAAAGCTCGCGCGCGCGCTGAGATCCGCCACCATCCCGACACCGCAGGCGTCGTGTTCAAAAGAGGGGTCGTAGAGAGTTCTGTTCATTGGCGTTACCGAACGGGGCAACGCTGACCCGCCTCCACTATAACGAAATTCCGCCCGCGGTAGTAGGCCTACGCTGTGGACGTGAACACTACGAAGCCCTCTGCACTCATCGTGGGCGGCGGCATCATCGGTTTGGCCAGCGCATTTCGCTTGGCCCGAAGCGGACACGCCGTCACTCTCTTCGACCCAAGCGTCGCTCGTGGCGCCACGTGGGCCGCGGCCGGCATGGTCGCGCCGTCAGCCGAGATCGCCCCGGGCGAGCAGAGTAACTACCAACTGCAAAAGCAAGCGCTGCAAGCCTGGCGCGACTTGAGCGATGAACTCGAGGCGATCACCGGGGAGCGGCTCACCATCAGCCAGCCGGGCACCCTGCTCGCGGGCTGGGATGCGGGCGACCGCCGTCTTATCGAACAGTTTTCCCTTATTGCGGAGCAATTCGATGCGCCGATGCAGCGCGTGACGCGTCGTGAGTCACCCGAAATCTTCGTTGGTCTCTCACCGCGAATGAATGACGGTCTCGTCATGGCCGATGACGCGTGGCTTGATCCGGACGAGGCCGTACGCCTGTTACGACTCGCGCTGGACGAGTTGGGGGTGACCGTGATCGCCGAGCGCGTCGTGCGAATCAGCGCGGATGCGTCACACGTTGTTGCGCACACCGAGCACGGCGAGTTACGCGGTGACCTGGGCATTCTCGCGACGGGCTCGGTACCGCTGCCCGAGGGTGCGTCCCCGAGCGGCGAGCACGTCGTGCGTCCCGTGCGCGGGGTTACCGTGCGCGTGCAGGGAATCGACCGCAGCGACCAGCCCATGATCAGGGCCTTCGTTCGTGGTCGGGCCTTCTACATGGTCAGCCGACCCGGCGGCTACTGCGTGCTGGGTGCCACCTCCGAAGAACGAGCCGAACCCGCCGTTGAAGTCGGCGAACTGCAACGATTGCTGCGCGACGGACTCGACGTCGTGCCCGATCTGGAGAGCGCCGTCATCTTGGAGATGCGCAACGGCCTGCGTCCGGCGAGTGCCGATCTGTTGCCATTCTTCGAACACCTCGGGATCGATGGATGGGCGTGGTCGTCGGGACACTATCGCCACGGTGTCACCCTCGCGCCGATAGCGGCTCGCACGGCGCTTGAATTCGCGGAGTCACCGGCGTGATCGTAGTGAACGGCGAGCCCTACGGCGCTGAGGATTTGACCGTCCAGGCGCTGGTTGAACGATTGACCATCGAACAGCGTGGCATTGCGGTGGCACTGGACGGCGAGATCGTACACCGCGGCGAGTGGTCGACCACGTTGGTGCGCGACGGTGCGAGAATTGAGATCGTCACGGCTGCGGCCGGCGGCTGAAGGGGGCCAACACGTGTCGAACAACGAACTCATCGAAGCGCTTGACCAGCGCATCCTCGAAGCGCTGCGCGCCAAGGCGACCGGCGAGACGGTGGCGTTTCTTTGTGAGGCGAGGGCGTGGTTGACGCACCCCGATCAGCCACACGGTGCGCACCGCCAGAGTTCGTGACGAGCCTGAACGGCTATCATTAGACGCTCACGGGCTGTGGCTTAGTTTGGTCTAGAGCGCTCGGCTGGGGGCCGAGAGATCGGGAGTTCAAATCTCCCCAGCCCGACCACATGGCGCACGGCTGACTGCCGTGCGCCGAGCGATCAGAGCGCCGCTACCGCCGCGTTGCGCATGGATCCGAGTTTGTCGATCGAAGTCTCCACGACGTCGCCCACCGACAAGAAGACGGGCGGTGTCTGACCCTGACCGACGCCGTGGGGGCTACCGGTGAACATCAGGTCGCCGGGTCGCAGTTCACAAACGCTAGATACGAATGAGACCAGCTCGGCCACTCGAAAGACCATGTCGTGGGTCGTGGAGTCTTGATAGGGCTGGCCATTCACCGAGCAGGTAATGCGTAGGTCGTTGGGATCCGCGACCTCATCGGTCGTGGTGAGCCAGGGTCCGATGGGCGAGAAGTTGCGATACGACTTTCCCAGCGAGAACTGGGCGGGCGTGCCCACCATCTGCAGGTCACGATCACTCAGGTCCTGGCCCACGCAGTAGCCAGCCACGTAGGAGAGTGCCTTCTCGACGCTCACGTCACGTCCGGTGGCGCCCATGACCACGACGAGCTCAGCCTCCCAGTCGGTATGCGGCGACGGAATGGCGAAGGACGCATTGGCGCCCGCCAGCGACGAGGGAAACTTGGTGAAGACCATCGGCTTGACCGGGGGTGTTAGGTGCATCTCCAAGGCGTGGGTGCGGTAGTTGAGCCCGATTGCGAAGATCTGGCTCGGCCGGGTGACTACGGGGCCGAGTCGGGCGTCACGCTCGAGCTGATCGGGAGTGAGGTCACTCGTCAGCGCTGGCTCGTCGCTGTCAAACCAGTCACGCACGGCGTCCAATTGGCCAAGCAGTTGATCGAGGCTCGAAGGGAATCGAGCCCGTGACGCCGTCTCGACGTCAATGAGTCCCTTGTCGAGGACTATGGTCGCCCTGCCTTGGAAATTCGCGATCCGCACATTGCTCCTTGGGTTAGGTTGCGGCGCCAGCCACTTCAACGTTGCACCACGATAGTGCGAACTCCAACGCACCCTGGTTGCGCAGCCGCGTAGTCGACGTGTGAGCCCAGCCTCGACGCTAAGTTGACGACACAACAACGTATGGAAGTGAGAGTCGTGTCATTCCTGTTCTCCCCCTTTAGCCTTCGCGGCGTCGCCTTCGCCAATCGCGCCTGGGTCAGTCCAATGTGCCAGTATTCAGCGGACCGTGGGGTCGTCGGTCAGTGGCACCAGGTCCATCTGGGCTCGTTCGCCACCGGCGGTGCCGGTCTGGTCATGGCTGAGGCGACGGCCGTGGTGCCCGAAGGGCGCATCTCAGTCGCGTGCCCCGGGCTGTGGAACGAGCAGCAGGTGGACGCGTGGCGCGTCATCACGGACTTTGCCCACTCCCAGCACACCAAGATTGGCGTGCAACTCGCACACGCGGGGCGCAAGGCCTCGACGCTGGCACCGTGGAGCGACCACCATATTGCGAGTGAACAGGAGGGTGGATGGACTGCGGTCGCCCCCAGCGCCGTCGCGTTCGCGGACTACCCCATCCCCCATGAACTGTCACTCGACCAGATCGACGAACTCGTGGACGCCTTCGGCGAGGCGGCGCGGCGCGCGATCCGTGCCGGCTTCGACGTGCTGGAGATTCACGCAGCGCACGGTTATCTGATTCACCAATTCCTGTCGCCGCTGTCCAATCATCGCAGCGATGAGTACGGCGGTTCCTTCGAGAATCGGACTCGATTCGCACTGCGGATCGCCAGCGCCGTACGCGGGGTCATTGACGACGCGGTGCCGCTGTTGTGTCGTATCTCGGCGACCGACTACACCCAGGGGGGTTGGGACCTCGAGGATTCAATCCAACTCTCAGCGCTCCTGCGCGACGCCGGCGTCGATCTGATCGACGTGTCGTCAGGGGGCAACGTCGCCGGAGCCGTGATCCCCTTCGCTCCGGGTTATCAGGTGGCCTTTGCCGAGGCGATCCGCGCCAAGGCGGGCGTGCCCACGAGCTCGGTGGGCCTCATCACCGAGCCCGTGCACGCCAACGACATCATCGCCACTGGACGGTCCGATGCGGTCATGATGGCGCGCGAGTTCCTGCGAAATCCCCGCTGGGCGCTCTACGCGGCCGAACGACTGGGCGACGTCATCGAGTGGCCGGTGCAGTTCGATCGTGCCCGAACGTTGCGCAACTGAGTCTGGCGGACACCCGGCCAGGAACTATGCCCTGATCAGCAGGGATGAGTTCCATTCACCTGGTCACGGACGACTCACGGTACACTGCCTGCAGGAGAGGCCGGTTTGGAAGGCTGGCGTTCGTGCGATCACGCACGAAAAACGAGGTGCCCAGAGAGGGTGATTCCGACCATCGGTTGGACACAGTATGGAGAAGAAGGATTCCTTCGTTCTACGCCACCTGGCTGACGTGCAGCCGGAGCTGTGGTGGCTTGACTCGGACCCACTGGAACCAGAAGCCCACTCGGCGCTCATCGGCGACGTCGGTGCCGATCTCTGCGTCGTGGGCGCCGGCTTCACGGGCTTATGGACCGCACTGCTGGCCAAGGAGCGCGAGCCCACCCGAGAGGTGGTGATCCTCGAGCAGTACGAGACCGGCGCAGGCGCCTCGGGTCGCAACGGCGGGTTCTGCTCGGCGTCACTCACCCATGGTTTCTACAACGGCATGCGGCGATTCCCCCACGAGATGGCCGAGATCGAGCGACTGGGCCGTGAGAACCTCGACGCCATCGAAGAGACCATACGTCGCTACAACATCGAATGCGACTGGGAGCGCACCGGCGAGTTGCGCGTCGCACTGGCCGAATGGCAATACCTGGAAATGATCGAAGAAGCCCGACTTCGCAACGAGATGGGTGATCGCGTCGAGATCCTCGACGCACAACAAGTCCAGGCGCGCGTGCACTCGCCCACTTACGTGGGCGGGCTCTTCGACCATGACGGCACGGCCCTCATCGACCCCGCACGACTCGTCTGGGGACTCGAACGCGCCTGTCTCTCGCTCGGCGTCAAGATCTACGAGAACTCCAAGGTGGAATGGCTCGAGAACGTCGATGACGCGGTCCGAGTGCACACACCTTATGGTGCGGCGACCGCCCAGCGAGTTGCTCTGGCGACCAACGTCTTTCCGTCACTTCTGCGCAAGGCGCGCAAGTACGTGGTGCCCGTGTATGACTACGAGCTCGTGACCGAGCCACTCACCGACGAGCAGCTCGACAGCATCGGTTGGCAGGGTCGCGAGGGGCTGGCCGACGCGGGAAACCAGTTTCACTACTACCGGCTCACCCAAGACCGCTGCATCCTTTGGGGCGGCTACGACGCTATCTACAACTTCCGCGGCCAGGTGCGTCGCGAGTATGAATTCAACGCCGAGACGTACGCGACCTTGGCGGCGCACTTTCTGACTACCTTCCCGCAGTTGGCGGGCATCAAGTTCACCCACGCCTGGGGTGGTGCCATTGATACCTGCACCCGGTTCTCTCCCTTCTGGGGGCAGTCCCACGAGGGCAAGGTGGCCTACGTGATGGGTTACACGGGCCTGGGCGTCGCCTCGACCCGCTTCGGAGCGGCCACGATGCTCGACCTGCTCGATGGACTCGACACCGAGCGCACGCGCCTCGCCATGGTTCGCCGAAAGCCCATGCCGTTCCCGCCTGAACCTTTCAAGTGGATCTTCATTCGTATCACCCAATGGTCCATCAAACGCGCCGACGAGAGGAATGGCAAGCGCAACCTTTGGCTCCGCCTGCTTGATCGACTGGGTCTGGGCTTCGATTCGTGACGGGCGGCTCGCAGCCGCCCGTCACGAATCGCGACTATTCGTCGCTCGCGCCTTCGCTCTCCATCAATCCGGCAATCATGTTGACCACTGTCGGGTCGGTCAGCGTCGTCACGTCGCCCAAGGAGCGGTTCTCGGCCACATCGCGCAAGAGGCGCCGCATGATCTTTCCCGAGCGGGTCTTGGGCAACTCGGGCGTCAGGATGATCTGGCGGGGCTTGGCGATCGGGCTGATCACCTTGGCTACGTGTTGGCGCAGAGCCTCGATGATCTCGCTCTGGTCCTTGGTCGCGTCCTCGGCCGAGAGCTTCAAGGTGACAAAGGCCACTATCGCCTGACCGGTCGTCTCATCCGACGCGCCGACCACGGCCGCCTCGGCCACCGCAGGGTGGCCCACGAGCGCGTGCTCGACCTCAGTGGTCGAAAGTCGGTGGCCCGATATGTTCATCACGTCGTCGATTCGACCGAGCAACCACAGGTCGCCGTCTTCATCGCGCTTGGCGCCATCGCCCGCGAAGTACATGCCCGGGAAGCGCTTCCAGTACGTCTCCTTGAATCGCTCGGGGTCACCGTAGATACCGCGGGTCATGCCCGGCCAGGGCTTGGTCACCACGAGGTAGCCTCCCTCTCCGTTACCGACCGAGTGGCCCTCGTTGTCGACAACGTCCACCGTGATCCCCGGGAATGCCTTCATCGCCGCACCGGGCTTTGTGGCGGTGATGCCCGGCAGCGGCGTGATCATGATGCCGCCGGTTTCGGTCTGCCACCAGGTGTCAACGATTGGGCAGTTATTGCCACCCACGTGCTGGCGGTACCACATCCACGCCTCGGGGTTGATCGGCTCACCCACCGTGCCGAGCAGGCGAAGGCTCGACAAGTCGTGGCCGTCGGGCAACTCCGGGCCCCACTTCATGAGTGTGCGGATGGTCGTTGGTGCGGTGTACAAGATGGTGACCTTGAACTCCTCGATGATCTTCCACCACCGATCACGTCCGCCCGAGTCAGGCAGGCCTTCGTACATCACCTGGGTGACGCCGTTGACCAGAGGTCCGTACACGATGTAGCTGTGTCCGGTGATCCAGCCGATGTCGGCCGCGGTCCAGCACACGTCGGTCTCGGGCTTGACATCGAAGATGTAGTCGTGGGTCGCCGCACAATGGGTCAGGTAACCGCCCGTCGTGTGGAAGATGCCCTTGGGCTTCGCGGTGGTGCCCGAGGTGTACATCAGCACGAGTGTCTGCTCGGCGGGAAAGAACGACGGCGTGTGCGTGTCGCTCTGGCGTTCGACGATCTCGTGCCACCAGTGGTCGCGACCCTCCACCCAGTGGGTCTGCTCTCCCGTGCGGCGCACGACGAGCACGGCCTTCACGTTCGGACAACTCTGGAGCGCCTCGTCCACGGCGGGCTTCAGCGGACTGGCCGCGCCTCGGCGAAAGGCGCCGTCGGCAGTCACCACGTAGGTGCAGTCGGAGTCGAGAATTCGACTTGACAGGGCGTCAGCAGAGAAGCCGGCGAAGACGACCGAGTGCGCTGCGCCAAGACGTGCCACTGCGAGCATCGCGACGACGGCCTCGGGGATCATGGGCATATAGACCGCGACCCGGTCGCCCTCTTTAACCCCCAACTCCACCAGGGCATTCGTTGCCTGGCAGACCATCTTGTGCAACTCGGCATAGGTGATCGTGCGTGACTCGCCCTCGTGGTCACCAACCCAGTAGTAGGCGACTTTGTCGCCCCGTCCGGCCTCGACGTGTCGATCGAGGCAGTTCACGCTCGCGTTCAAGGTGCCGTCACTGAACCACTTGGCGAAGGGCAGATCCCATTCCAGGGTCTTGGTGGGAGCCTTATCCCATACGAGCCGGTCAGCCTGCTTGCGCCACCACGCCTCGGGATCGGCAGCCTCGTCGTAGATCGACGGTTGCGCATTCGCCTGCTTGGCAAATTCAGGACTGGGTGGAAACGCTCGCTTCTCTTCCAGCCACGCCTCTAGTTTCGCTTCGCTCATGGATTCCCCCACTCAAACTCTCTTGTCGGTACTTTGCATTGGGTACTACGGATACATACTTCCTTACCACGTGGGCCGACAGTACCTCCGTAGGCACCGAATTGCCAACGATGCCCACCCGATGAGCACGATGCTCCACCGGAAGGCCCGCGCGTGCTCGTTGGTCTTGTCTTTGGAGGGCCTTCGAGCCCCGCGCCGCTGCGCGGCCAACAATTAGCACTCTCGCGTCCGGCGCGCTTCGTGATGCACTGACCCGCGCAAGGATCTTCACTGCCTGACGACGCGTGGATCGCCCGTACGGGCCACCAGCGCTCCCACGTGAAGGCGGAGCGCTGGTGCGCCGCGTGCGGGTGGTTGGACCACCCCTGTGGTGTGGTCCTAGCTGCGTGGTCCCAGCGGGAACACTGTCTTGCCGAACGTCTCGTTCACTACGCCGGCCATCGAGCAGTACCAGGCGAGCAACGCCGTCAGAATGCCCAACCAGCCACCAATCTTGGTCATGTTTGCGTGTCCGCCGCCCCATGCGCCGACCGTGAGGAACACGAAGGTCACGAGCAGGACCACAAAGACGCTCAGCAGCGCCGAGTTGGTCTTGGTGGCCGCGATGGTCATGTACGCAGTGAAGATTGTCCATGCGAGGAGATACACGCCTAGCGCACCTGTGACCTTGAGCCCACCATTGAAGTTGATGAAGGCGTAGAGCCCCAGCCAGAATGCTCCGTATGAGGTGAACGCCAAGGCACCAAAGGTGTTCTTGCGCGCAAACTCCCACATACCGGCGGCAAACTGAGCAATGCCACCGTACATCAGAGCCAGTGAGATGGCACCGGTCAGACCGGCAGCGCCCCAAAGGTTCGCGTTGGCACTACTGAGCAAGAACGTGGTCATAGCGAACCCGGCAAGACCTAACGGTCCCGGGTCTGCAACTCTCTGTTCAGACATTTAAGTCCCCCAATTTAAATTCACCACAAGCCATCGGGTTTGATGACTCGCTAGTGATTTAACACCTCAGAGCGGAGTCGTGCACGGATCATCAGCCACATTTTTATTCACCAGGCAGGGACTAACGTCATTTTCTTTGAATTTCACCCAGCATTTGCTTGCTCTTCACGCGCTGCGTCACGTTCTTTACCGAACTGCGCGCGACCCACACGGCCCCTGATTTCAGTCATCGAGCGCGGAACGAAACGAGCCCACGGCGTGCTCGATCTGTTCGGGCGTGGCGCCATCGAGGATCATCTTCACCAGCACCGAACCCACAATCACTCCATCACCGTGGCGTGCGGCCTCGCGGGCTTGGGCCGGTGTGGTGATCCCGATCCCCACGTACACCGGCAGGTCGCTCGCTGCACGCACTCGCTGCACCACGTCCGACGCGTCACCGATGTCGTCGGCGCGACCCGTCACCGCCATACGAGCGGACGCGTAGAGAAAACCCTCGCTCGCCTCGGCCAGTCGCGCCACGCGCTCGGGCGGCGACGAGGGGGCTACAAGAAAGACCGTCGCTACGTCGTGCGCGTCACAGGCCTTGCGCCACCCGGTCGCCTCCTCGAGGGTGAGATCAGGCACGATTGCGCCAAGAATCCCAGTGGCGTGCAGTTTCGCCGCCGAGGACTCCAGTCCGTAGTGGTGGACGATGTTGAAGTAGGTCATCACGACGAGGGGCACCGAAGCGCTCATCGAGGAAAGATCACTACAGGCTGAGTCCAGTGTCGTGCCGGCCCGCAGCGCATGCAGGGCGGCCTCTTGGATCACGACGCCGTCCATCATGGGATCCGAGAACGGAATGCCGATCTCCACCGCGTCGGCCCCACCCGCCACTGCGGCCTCGACGTAGCGGGTCCAATCGGGCGTCAATCCCGCGACAAAGTACGGAACCAGGGCTTTGCGTCGCGCGTTGCGCACTGCGCGCAGTGCCGTTTCGAGTGATTTCACTGCGCGCCTCGCAAGATGGCCAGCACCTGGGCGACATCCTTGTCGCCGCGGCCCGAAAGGTTCAACAGCACGCTCGAACCAGGCGCTATGGACTGCCCGGCCTCGCGAAGCACCCAGGCCAGCGCGTGTGCGGTCTCCAGGGCCGGAATGATCCCCTCGAGCTCGCTGAGCGTCCGTAGGGCCCCCACCACATCCTCATCACCAATTGGGTAATACTCGGCGCGGCCTTCGCGCGCAAGGAACGCGTGCTCGGGGCCAATGCCCGGGTAGTCGAGTCCCGCCGATATCGAGTGTGCCTCCTCGATCTGTCCGAACTCATCCTGGATGAGCAGTGACCTCATGCCGTGCAGCACACCGGGCGACCCATTGGCCACCGCCGCTCCCCCGGCCGCCTCCACACCCACGAGTCGCGCCGACGAGTTAGCGAAGCCCGCAAAGACGCCGGCGGCATTGGAGCCGCCACCCACACACGCCACCACCACGTCGGGTGTCTCGACACCCAGGGCACGTAGTTGGGACGACGCCTCGTGCCCGATGATGCTCTGCATCTCGCGCACCATCCAGGGGAAGGGGTGCGGGCCCATGACCGAACCAAGACAGTAGTGCGTGTCGTCAACACAACTGACCCATTCGCGTAACGCCTCGTTGACCGCGTCCTTCAGGGTACGACTGCCCGAGGTGACTGGCACGACCGTCGCACCAAGCAGCTCCATGCGAAACACATTCAGTTCTTGGCGATGGGTGTCGATCTCGCCCATGTACACGGTGCAATCCAGGCCGAGTCGCGCGGCAGCGGTGGCCGTGGCGACGCCGTGTTGTCCCGCGCCGGTTTCGGCGATGACGCGATGCTTGCCCATGCGCTTGGTCAAGAGAGTCTGGCCGACCACGTTGTTGATCTTGTGCGAACCCGTATGCGCCAGATCCTCGCGCTTGGCGTAGACCGTGATGCCCAGACGCCGTGAGAGGCGCTCGAGGAGGGTGATGGGCGTAGGCCGACCCGCGAAGTCGCGCAGAACTCGTTGATACTCGTCGAGGAACGACTGGTCGTGCCACGCCTCGACGAAGGCCTGCTCCAACTCGAGGCACGCCGGCATCAGTGCCTCGGGCACGAAGCGACCGCCAAACTCACCGAAGTGCCCGAGTTCGTCCGGTGCCGTCATGTAGAAGGTCTCCTCAGCCATGCTCCCCCTCTCGTTGCTCGAAATACCGCGACGCCGCCCGTACGAAAGCACGCACGAGTGTCGAGTCTTTCACGCCCGGAGTGCTCTCGACCCCCGACGCCACGTCGCAACCCCAAGCACCCGTCACCGCGAGCACCTCGCCCACGGTCGCCGCCGTCATTCCCCCGGCGACGATGACGGGGCGCGTCCAGGTCCTTTGCGAGAACCGCGACCAGGAGTGCTCGAGCCCCGATCCGGGTACGGGGCCGTCGACGAGTACCGCGTCGACCCGAGTCTCGTCGAAGTGGTCGAATTCCGGTGATCCAATTACGAGCGCCTTGATGACCCAGAGGTGTCGAACGCGTAACTCGCTCACGAGTCGCTCGGAGAGCGGGTCGTGCAGCTGCACCGCATCCAGTTC
Organism: Acidimicrobiales bacterium; assembly: GCA_035530815.1. GTDB lineage: Bacteria > Actinomycetota > Acidimicrobiia > Acidimicrobiales > RAAP-2 > RAAP-2. The sequence continues at coordinate 47,122 of DATKTZ010000028.1, read as the reverse complement.
GACGCGTTCGAGTACCGCGAGGATCTCGTCGTCATCCATGGCTCGAAACACACCTACGCGCACAATACGACCACGTAGCGCCTCGCTGATCTGCGCGGCGATCTCCACGTCGACGCGGCGCGTCGAAGGGGCGAAGATGAGCCCCATCGCATCCGCACCGGCCTCGACGACCGCCTCGGCGTCCTCGAGCGTGGTGAGACCGCAGATCTTGATGAATCGACCGCGAGCGCCCGGCTCACTCACGAGAGACCCTCGCCACGCTGGCGAACTCGCGCACGAGTGCTTCGCGATGGGTGGCGCGAACGAAGGTCTCACCCACCAACACCGCATGAAAGCCCGCCTCGGCGACGCGCCGTACGTCGCCGACGTGCGCGATGCCCGATTCGGCGACCTTGGTGACTTCGTCGGGCAGCGTGCGCGCCAGTGCGGCCGCCCTTTGTGGATCAACCTCGAACGTCCGCAAGTCACGTTGGTTCACGCCGATCAACGAAGCACCTGCAGCCAACGCGCGACGTAGGTCCAACTCGTCGTGCACCTCGACCAGCGCGTCGAGTCCGCATCGCCGGCTGAGCTCGATGAAATCACGGAGCTCGCGATCCTCGAGGGCGGCAACGATCAACAGCACGGCGCTCGCACCCATCTCGGCGGTGTCGAGAACGTCGTTCTCGCTGACGGTGAAGTCCTTGCGCAGTATCGGCACATCGACTGCCAGGTGCACATCGAGCAGGTCGCGACGTGAACCCGCGAAGTACTGTTCGTCCGTGAGTACCGAGATGGCACTCGCTCCGCCACGCTGGTACTCGCTCGCAATCTCACCGGCCACCAGATGTTCGTCGATCACTCCCTTGGAGGGCGATCGACGCTTCACCTCGGCGATCACCTTGATCATCGACGGCTCCGCGCGCAGCGCGCGGGTGAGCGACGGTCCGCGGTAATAGATGTCATCGAGACGCTCACGCCACTCGCGGGTGTCGCGTGATGCCCGGGCTCGGTGATAGGCCAAGATGTCACTCAGATAAGTCGCAGCCATTGAGAAATCGTAGTGTGAGCGTCCACGTAATCGTTCGCGGCTAACTTGTCGCTATGCCACGATGCCCCGCGAGGAGTCAGTGATGATCGAATCGTTCTCGCTTGACGTGCTCAACCCGCTGGTGCGCGGCACGAATCTTGAGCGCACTCACGCGCATGACGCGCTCAAGGAGATCTTGGACGGACGGGTTGACGGCGTGCTCATTGCGAGTTTCCTCACGGCCATCACGGCCAAGGGCGAGACGGCCAACGAGATGACCGGCTTCATCGACGCGATGCTTGAGTCGGCTACTACCTTTTCCGTAGGCCCCGACGCCATTGACATCGTCGGTACCGGCGGCGATCAGCTGCACACCGTGAACATCTCGACCATGGCCGCGCTCGCGGTGGCTGGATGCGGAGTACCCGTTGCCAAGCACGGCAACCGAGCGGCTTCATCCTCGGTGGGTTCAGCGGACGTGCTCGAGGCGCTGGGCGTGCGTCTGGACGCTCCCGCGGAAACGGTTCAAGCCTGCGTGGAGGGCGCGGGCATCGGCTTCATGTTCGCGCCCACCTTCCACCACGCTCTCGGGCACCTCACGCCGATTCGACGTGCGCTGGGCTTTCGCACCATCTTCAACGTGCTGGGACCGCTTGCCAATCCGGCCCTCGTCGAACGGTCGCTCATCGGCGTTGCCCAGGCCCACCTGCTCGACGACATGGCGCACGTGATCCAGGCTCGGGGTACCCGCTACACGATTCTGGTGCACGCTGACGACGGCCTCGACGAGCTCTCCCTGGGCACGCCCTCGTCGCTGCACGTGATCGACGAGACCGGGGTGCACGTTCGCGACATCGACGCGGGCGCGGAACTGGGTCTGCGTCACAGCGCGGCTGACATTCGCGGCGGCGACGTCGACGACAACGTTCGGGCCGTACGCGCCTTTCTCGACGGCGTTCCCGGTCCCGTCTCTGACGTCGCCTGTGCCAACGCTGGTCTCGCACTGATAGTGGCCGGGCGGGCTGCGACCCTCAGCGAGGGCTTCGACCTGGCTCGGGCGAGCGTCATGGACTCGCGCGCCGCGCACGCCCTCGCGCGCCTCGTGGAGATCTCGAACGCCTAGAGGGGGCGTAGTTGGCGCTTGTAGTGTCTCGCGTTGTCCACGTAGAGCTTCGCGGCGGCGTCAATCGACTCGCGATCGCTGAGGCCGAGCTTGATCGTGGCGGGGACGCCGACCGCCAGGGCGCCCTCGGGGACTTCCATGCGATTTCGAACAACGGCACCCGCCGCCACGGTGGCGCCGCTGTGCACGTGGGCGTGATGCAGAACAACCGACCCACTGCCCACCAGGGCCCCGTCGTGGATGACGCAGCCTTCGAGGTGCACGATATGGCCGATCACGCAGTCGCTTCCCACGACGGTGGGAAACTCCGCCACCGCGTGCACGACCGAACCGTCCTGGATGGACGTGCGTTCGCCGACAATGACGGTGCCGTAGTCACCACGAAGCACCGCGCCCGGCCAAACGCTCGACTCGGCACCGATGCGAACATCACCGATGACCACCGCGTCGGGATGGACGAAGGCGTCGGGATGAATGGTGGGGGCTCGATCGCCCAGAGCGTAGATTGGCATGCAGTCCTCCTAATGCGTCAGCCACGAAATTAACTGATACAACCGCCATATCAAGTAGATGATCGTGACGACGATGAAGAAGCGCCACCGCCACGGTATCGGCTCCTTGCTCGCCGCGGCGACCGGATTGCCGCAGACTTCGCACACCTCGCCCTCGACGGGGCGATCACACGTTTCACACCACTGGGCCACTACTCGACCCGCACCCGCACCCGCAGCGGAGAGTTGCCCAACTCGAAGCGCTCGCGCAGCGATCGCTCCACGTAGCGAAGGTAAGTGGATGGCAGCCTTCCCGCAACGAAGAGGGTGAATGTTGGCGGTTCGGTCGCGCCCTGCACGGCGTAGCGAATCTTGCCGGTGGGAGCGGGCTGTTTGATCTGGAGATCGCGTATGGCGCGGTTCAATGCACCCGTGGGCACCCGCTTCACGTAGTCGGCGGCGGCGATCGAGAGTGCGGGCAAAATGCGATGCACGCCCTTGCCTGAGGTCGCGGTCGTCTTCATTACGGGCGCGTCGCCCAGGAAGGCCAACTTGTCGCCAACCCCCGCCAGCACCGCGTCGCGATCCTCGGTCTCGACCAATTCCCACTTGTTGAGCACCACAAGCGATGGGCAGCCCGCCGCGGAGATGCGTTCGGCCAGACGTTGGTCCTGGCCCGTCGCGCCCACCGTGGCATCAATGACCAGGACTGCGATGTCGGCGCGATCGAGCGCGTCCAGACTGCGCAGCACGGCGTAGGTCTCCAGGCCAGCCTCGGTCTTGGCGCGCCGTCGCATACCGGCGGTGTCAATGAAGCGGATGAGTCCAGAGTCAGTCTGGACAACGGTGTCAATGGCATCGCGAGTGGTGCCCGGCATGTCGTGCACCACGGATCGCTCCTCGCCGATCAACTGATTGAATAGGGTCGACTTTCCGACATTGGGTCGACCAACGATAGCGACGCGAAGTGCGCCGTCATCATCGGGCTCTTCGACAGCGGGTGTCTGCTCACCCAATTGATCCACGATGAAGTCCAAGAGGTCCCCAGCGCCACGCCCGTGCTGGGCGCTCACGGGGTGCGGGTCACCCGCGCCGAGGCGCAGGAATTCCCAGCTACTGGCTTCGTGCTGGATGTCGTCGACCTTGTTGACCACGAGGGCCACGGGTCGTCCGCTGCGCAGCGCCCACCGCGCCGCGTGGGTATCCTCGTCGACCAGCCCGGTGGTCACATCGACCACCAGCAGTACGAGGTCGGCTTCGCCCAGCGCTGCCTCTGCCTGTCGCGACACCTTGGCCTCGAGGACGTCGCCGGCTTCGAGCCAGCCGCCCGTGTCGACCACGTCGAACGTGAGTCCTCGCCACTCAACCTCGACCGGCTTGCGGTCACGGGTGACTCCTCGGTGTTCCTCAACGACCGTTACACGCTTGCCCGCCAATCGATTGACCAGCGAACTCTTGCCCACGTTGGGTCGTCCCACTATGACAACTTGGGGTCTCTTCATGTCGCTACCAATCGCTGGGATCGCACGTACTCGAGGGTCTCGCGTAGATCTTGGCCCGTGGTCGGCACCGTGAGGACGGGCCAGGGGAGTTCTTCGAGCGTCATACCATCGAGGAAGCGTCCTTCATTCAAACAGACGTCGGGCACCAGGCACAGCGTCGAGGCCGCGACCTCGTGCAAGACCCCCGCGATGTCCTGGCCCGTCAAGAGCCCCGCGACCTTCACGTTGCCGCCAAAGAACGTATTGACCACCCCGATCACCTGCACGTCGTCGTAACCGCACTCGTCGAAGAGCTCGCGGAGCAGTGGCGCGGCGTATTCACCGGTGATCACCGCGACCGCTTCGCCCTGAGGACGGATCGAGCTGGCACCGCGCTCAGCGCGGTAACCCCACGCCGGTGCTCCATCGACCGACTGGAAGAACCCCGTGCCCAGCTTCTCCATTGGACGTTGTTCGATGAAGCTCTGTCGAAAAGCTGCCACCAACCCGATGCCGTTCTCGGCCTGATCGAGTGTGTTGAACGCGGTCGCCGGCGGCGGCGTGAGGCCGGCGACCAAGTAGAACTCGTCGCTCGCGAAGACCGAGACCCTTCCGAGGACGTCGTTGGTGAGACTCCGGTAGCGTTCGGCCAACGCCACGACGCGCCGAGCCTCCGCGGGCTCGTGGGGGCGCATCGTCGCCTCGAGGGAGAAGTCGCTGACACCCACGGGCACCAGGGCCACGGAGGCAAGTTCCGGATAGCGCGAGATGACGTCTTCGAGGGTGCGCTCCAACTCGTCCCCGTCGTTGACGCCGGGGCATACGACCACTTGGGCGTGCACCTCGATGCCGGCGCGCAGCAACTCACTGAGCCAACGCAGACTCGTAGCACCACGCGGGTTGCGCAGCATCTCGGCGCGCAGTTCAGGATTGGTCGTATGTATCGAGACGTAGAGCGGCGAGAGACGTTCGACGACGACACGCTCGAGGTCGAACTCGGTGAATCGAGTCAGCGTCGTGTAGTTCCCGTAAAGGAATGAGAGACGGAAGTCGTCATCTTTCACGTAGAGCGAACGCCGCAGGCCCTTGGGGAGCTGGTAGATGAAGCAGAACGAGCAGTGGTTGTCACACGTGCGAATCCGGTCGAATACCGCCGAATCAATGGCGAGACCCAACGGGGCACCGGCCTGCTTATGCACGACGACCTTGCGCTGCAGCGACTCTCCCTCGCGCTGAATCACCAGTTCGACACTCTCACCGTCGATCAGCTGCTGGTACTCGATGATGTCGCTCGGCTCACGCCCGTTGACGCGAAGCAACTCGTCGCCGACGGCCAAATCGACGCTCGCGGCGGGCGAGTTCGCAGATATTGAGGAAATTCGGACACCCGACACCCCTACAGCCTAGGACCTGGGAACAAAAACCCTCACTAGGCTGAGGCGCGTGAGTGTCGACAAGGTGGTCCTGGCGGCTCCGCGGGGCTTTTGCGCGGGAGTTGAGAAGGCAATCAAAGCCCTGGACTGGATGACGAGGGTCTTCGACCCGCCCGTCTTTTGCTACCACGAGATCGTTCACAACCAGTTCGTGGTCGACTACTTCCGGTCCCTGGGGGTGGTCTTCGTCGACGACGTGGCCCTCGTGCCGCCGGGCGCACCCGTGATGCTGAGCGCCCACGGCTCGCCGCCGCAGGTGATCGAGGCGGCGCGTGCCTCGGGCGGCACGGTGATCGACGCGGTGTGTCCACTGGTCACGAAGGTTCACCACGAGATGAAGGTTCGCGCGCGAAAGGGCTACACCGTGCTCTACGTGGGCCACGAGGGTCACGAGGAGGCCGTTGGCACCATGGCGGTGGCCCCTGATTCGGTGCACCTCATCCAATCGATCGCCGACGTGGACGCGCTCGGTGCACTGGCGGGCCCGTTCGCCCTGCTGAGTCAGACCACTCTTAGCCTTGACGAGTGGCAGGAGATTCGTGAGCACGTCCAGATGAAGTATCCCGACGTGTGGATGCCCAATCGCAGCGACCTGTGCTTCGCGACCACGAATCGTCAGGCGGCGCTTCGCGCCATCGCCGCCGATGCCGACGCGGTGGTCGTCATAGGATCGGCGAACTCATCAAACACCGTCGCTCTTGCGACAGTCGCTGAGTCGGTGGGTTGCCCGCGCGTCTTTCGAGTGAACAGCGCCGCCGAGCTGCCCGCGGATCTCGCGGGCCGTGTGGCGGTGACGGCTGGAGCATCGGCGCCCGAATCACTCGTGAACCAGGTTCTAGACGCGCTGGATCCCGCCAACGGCGTCGACGTGCGATCGGTCACGGTCGAAGATGAGTACTTTCCGCCTCCGCCCGAGTTGCGCGAGATGTTAAAGGCGCTGTCGGCCATTGTGGACCTGTGTGTCACCACCCCACGGCGCGGCGCCTTCGACGGACAGGCGGACCGCGACTTCACCGCCGCCCAGGTGCTCTCCGCCACGCCTCGCTAGCCTTCGGACGCCTGAGCGCTGTGGCTATAATTTCCTTGTGAATTCCTTCTCGATTCTCGAATGGCGCTCCCGCGCGAACCGCGCCGCGGCGGACCAAGGACCCGCGTTGCACGCATTCGAACACCGCCGCAGCGCGGTTCGACCCGATCTCGCCCCAGCAAAGCCCCTTTAAGGAACCCCATGGCCTCCACTAACCTCGAAAAGCGTCGCCTCACGCGGCTTCGGGCCTTCGCCATCGACCAAGCGATGACGCGCATGCGTGCCGACCACCCGGACTATCAACCACACTCCATCGTGGCGTCGATCTGCGCCTACGAGGAAGAGGGCAACATCGGATCGGTCCTCGACAAGATGCCGCCCGACATCAACGGCGAACCGTACACGACCTTGGTCGTAGTTGACGGCGGCGACGACAAGACCGCCGAAATCGCCCGCTCGTACCCGAACGTCATCGTCATCGAGTTTCCCGTCAACCTGGGTCACGGCGTCGCACTACAAGTGACCTATCGCTACTGCATTGACAACGGGGTCAAGTTCATCGTCACCCTGGACGCGGACGGACAGAACGATCCCGCCGAGATCCCACAGATCCTCGCTCCCCTCGTGAACGACGAGGCGGACTTCGTCGTCGCCAGTCGCCGCCTCGGCGTGGACCAGACCACCGACCTATTTCGCAAGACCGGTGTGCGCTTCTTCTCGTTCATCATGAATCGCATGACGGGTGCCAACCTCACAGACACCTCGACCGGCTATCGCGCGCTTCGCGTGACCATGCTCGCCGACGTCATCGATCGCCTCACCCAGGAGCAATACCAAACTGCCGAACTACTGATCACGTGCCTGCGCCGCGGCTGGCGCGCCGCCGAGGTTCCCACGGTGTGGCACCCGCGCCAGTCGGGTACCACCAAGAAGGGGGCCAACTGGCTGTTCGGCTTCCGCTACACCATGGTCGTCTTTGGCACCTGGTGGCGCGAACGCTAGCCGCCGCCCAGGCTCTCCCGATACACGCGCTCGAGTTCGCTTCTGAGCTCCTCGCTCTTGGCTGAGATCTGCGAACGTGAAATGCGGCCATCACCACTAGGCGGGGTGATGGGTTCGCCGATGACGATGCGGATCTTGGCGGGTCGCGGCAACTTCTTTCCCGGTGGCATCGCCCGGTCGCTGCCACCCACGCCCACGGGCACGACCATCGCTCCGGTGCGCGCGGCCACGAACATCGCCCCGTCGCGCAGCGGCCCCACGTGACGCCCCTCCTTTCGAGTGCCCTCGGGGAACAACACGAGTGCGTGCCCTCGACGCAACACCTCTTCGGCCAGCATCATCGACTCGCGGTCCGCTGCGCCGCGGCGCACCGGAAAGGCCCCTAGGTGCAATAGCAACCGCCCGAGGGGGGCGAAGCGGAAAATGGAGTCCTTGGCCATGAAGAAAACCTTGCGCGGCGAGATGAACAGCGTGAAAGCGAAATCAACGTTGGAACGATGGATCGGGGCGATCAGGACGGGACCCTCGAGCGGGATGTTCTCTCGTCCGACGACCACCGGACGGAACATGAGCGCCGACAGTGCGGTCAGCAGTCCCGCAACCGCTCGATAGACGACCGTCTTGCGGGGGTCTAGCTCGAGGGTTGGTTCTGCAGACATTCCACGATCTCTTCCACCACGTCCTGCACGTTTCGTCCCGTCGTGTCCAGCACCACGGCATCGGGCGCTTGACGCAGCGGCGAGGTGGTTCGCGTCGAGTCAACCTCATCACGGCGCGCCACCGAGTGCACCGTCTCGTCGTCGCGGCGTCGCGCACGCTCTTCCAACGTGGCGGTGAGAAACACCTTGAGGGTCGCGTCGGGAAACACCACAGTGGTGATGTCGCGCCCCTCCACGACGGTGCCGACGGGTTGGGTCTCGGCCCACGCCCGCTGGCGTGCGACCATCGACCTTCGCACCAGTGAGTTCGCTGCCACCACTGAGACCGCCACGTTGGTGGCGTCACTTCGTATTTCCTCTTGCACGTCGCGCCCGTTGACGGTCACGCGCGGCAGCGTCGTGAGCTCCACTGAAGCTGCCAACTCCCCCATCGCCCGCTCGTCATGAATGTCGACGCCGCGTCGCAGCGCCTCAACGGTCACGGCGCGGTACATGGCGCCCGTGTCGAGAAACGACCAACCGAGTGCCTCGGCGAGGGCCCGGGCCACGGTCGACTTGCCCGATCCAGCGGGGCCGTCGATAGCGATGATCTGGCGGCTCATTGCAGTGATGCTAGATCGTCGAAGAACGCCGGATAGCTCGAAGCAACCGTGGTCGAGCCGGTAATCTCACAACCCGAACCGGCGGTGCCCGCGACCGCCGCCGACATCACCATGCGGTGGTCAAGCCCCGGATCGAACGAGAAGGGGGCAAACGCCCGGGCGCTCGCGACACCCTCGATGAAAAAGTCGTCCCCCTCGCTCCAGACACGGCAGCCCAATACGCGCGCCAGTTCCATGGTCGCCGCGAAACGGTCCGACTCCTTGACTCGCAACTCGCCCATGTCGCGAAAGGCGCTGACGCCGCGCGCCGCGCTGGCGGCCACCGCCAGAATCGGCACTTCGTCCACCGAGGGGACCTCCCCGGCGAAGATCTCTGTACCCTCGAGCTGAGAGCTCGCGGCGTGTAGCTCGCTGTCGACACCGTGGTCCACCAACCGGACGCGTCCGCCCATGCGCGCCAGCACACGGGCGAAGCCGACGCGTTCGCGCGCGTGGTCCAACGAGGACACCTCGATCACGGCGTCATCGTGTATGCAGCCCAACACGGCAAAGAACGCTGCCTGGGAAGGGTCTCCGGGAATTCGCCAGCGCACCGGCGCGGGCCGACCTGGGGTGATGGTGACGTCGCGACCCTCGCCCACCTCGATGCTGTGCACCGTTACGCCAGCGTGGCGAAGCATGTCTTCGGTCGTGGTGCGCGTGCGTACGCTCTCGTGAACCACGCTGTGGCCCACCGCACGAAGGGCGGCGAGTAGCACCGCCGACTTCACCTGGGCGCTGGGTACGGGTACGTGGTAGTCGATCGAGCGAAGATGGTCGCTTCCTTCTATGACCAGCGGAGCGGTGACCCGCGAACCCTGGCCCGTCAGCGTCGCTCCCATGAGCGTCAAGGGCGTGACGACGCGGTCCATGGGTCGTCGCGACAACGAGGCGTCACCCACCAGATGGTGCCGCCCGGCGACACCGCTCACGATGCCGGCAACGAGGCGCATCGTCGTTCCCGAGTTGCCGCACTCGAGCGATTCGCTGCTCGCTCGCAGTCCGCCAGTCGGCCCCAGCACCGTGACGAGACCATGCTCGTCGTGGCGCTGGGCGCCCAACTGGACCATGATGCGTGAGGTGGCCGCCACGTCCTCGCCCGGCGATAGGCCCTCAATGGTGCTCGTTCCCTCGGCCAGGGCGCTCACCATCAACGCCCGGTGCGACGCGCTCTTGTCGCCCGGCACACTCACGGCGCCGCGAAGAGCGCTGGCCGGAGCAATCTGGACCGTGCTCACGGCTCGAGTCCCACCGCGAAGCCCAGTTTGGAGAGGGCTTCGAGCAGCCGCGCGGCCTGGTCCGCGTCCACCGCCAGCAGCAGTGTTCCGCCGACACCCTCGATGCCGTGGGCGATTTCGATGTCGTAGATGTTCACGAGCAGCTCGGACGCCGCCATGGTCACCGACGCCAGCACGCCCGGTTGGTCCGACACCGCCACGCGTAGGTACGCGAGGCGCTCCGAATTGAATGCGCGACCCGGCAGTTGTCGTCGCGCCACCGATGCGGTTCGCAGACCCTCGCCGATGAGCGCTCGGTCACCGATCTCGAGCGCCGTGCGAAGCGCGCCGAGTCGCGTCTCGAGCGACGCCAGGGTCTGAACCACCGCGGCACGGTTCTCGAATAGGACGTCGGGCCAGATGGCCGGGTCGCCAGCGGCGATGCGGGTCATGTCGCGAAAGCCACCGGCGGCCAACTGCAGCAAGACGGCGTCTTGTTCGGCCGCGCGCGCTGCCTCGTTCATGAGCGCCCCGGCGAGCAAGTGCGGCACGTGACTCGCAAGCGCAACCAGGCGATCGTGATCGGCGGCGTTCACCGCCACCACGTTCGCACCGATATCGCGCAGTATTCCGTGCAGGCGCCCGTAGGTCGTGGGCTGAGTTCGAGCCGTCGGGGTCAGCACCCAGGTACAGCCACGGAACATGTCGGCGCGCGCGCCGGCCATGCCGCGCTGTTCGGAGCCGGCCATCGGGTGGCCACCCACGAATCGCGCATCGTCTACCTGGGCCACGATCGATCCTTTAACCCCGGCCACGTCGGTCACGAGGAGGTGCTCATCGTCGTGGCGGGCCAGCACCTCGCTCGCCAGCGCCGCCACCGAGCTCGCGGGCGTGGCGATCACCACGAGCGTGGTTGTGTCGTCGAGGGGCTCACCATCGACGACGCCGGCGTCGAGTGCCGCCCGGAGCACGTCGGCGTCGCGATCCTCGCCCCCCACCGACCAGCCCACCTGGGCCAGGGCCAGCGCCACCGAGGCACCGATGAGACCCAGCCCGATGACGTAAGCCCGAGGTCTATCCGGGGAGGTCATCGCGCAGTGACTGCGCATTGCGCAGGTAGACGTGGTGGATCTCGGCGCGCTCGCGCGGGGTGTAGATGTGCATCAAGACCCGCACACAACGAGGCATCGATCCCGGCACGTCGATCTCGCTGGCGCACAGCAGCGGCACATCGCCGAAGCCGACCCCGCGCGCCGCCGCCGCGGGAAACGCAGAGGTGAGATCGGGCGTCGTGGTGAAGATCACGCTGACCACGTCCTCGCGCGCTAGCTCGTTGCGCTCCATCAGGGCGATCATCAGCTCCTGCACGGACTCGGTGATCGCCTCGGGCGAGTCGACCTCGCAGGTCGTGGCGCCTCGAAGGCCTCGTAGGGTGCGCGCTTTCATGAAGGCATAGTAGAGGCGATCTCCTCGGTCAATCCAACCGCCTCCATCAGCCGGCGTACTTCGCTCAGCGAAAGTTGGCGCGAGGCGCCCGGACTCAGTGTCGCATCCTGGATCGGACCGATGCGCGTGCGCACCAGCCGGGTCACCTCGTGACCTACCGCGGCACACATGCGACGCACCTGACGGTTGCGTCCCTCGTGCACGACAATACGCAACAGCCCCTCACTCACCCTGCTCACCTGGGCGGGGCTGGTCATTCCGTCCTCGAGGTCCACGCCCTCGCGCAGTCGTCGAATTGCCGCGGGAGAAGGGTCGCCCTCGACCCGCGCGAGGTACTCCTTGGCGATCCCCGAACTCGGATGGGTCAGCAGATGCGCGAGGCGCCCGTCATTGGTGAGTATGAGCAGTCCCTCGGTACTCATATCCAGCCGACCCACCGGGAAGATCCGCACCGGCGACTCCACCAGTTCCAGCACCGTGAGCCGACCCTGGGGGTCCGACGCGGTGGTGACGACACCGTCGGGCTTGTTCAAGAGGTAGTAGACCGAACCCTGAGCCGTCGGCGCCAGGGCTCCGTCCACGCAGATCACCTGACGCTCGGGATCGACGCGGTTGCCGAGCTCAGCCACGCGGCCGTCGATTGTGACCCGTCGCTCACTGATCAAGATCTCGCACGCGCGACGAGAACCAAAACCCGCACGCGCCAGCGTCTTCTGTAGTCGTTCACCCTCGGGCAATTACGCCTCCTCGACCAAGTCAGCCACGCTCTCGGCCATCTGATCGACCAGTTCGTTGGCGGCTTCGAGGCCGGGCATGAACTCCTCGATCGGGGGCAGGTCGTCGATCGACGCGAGTCCCATGCGGTCCAAGAACAGCTCAGTCGTGCCGTAAAGGATCGACTGGCCCGGACCGGGCGCGCGACCCTTCTCCTCGATGTAGCCGCGCTGTTCGAGCAAGCGGCTCACGCCGTCGACGTTGACCCCGCGCAGGGCGGTGATCTGCGCCCTCGATATTGGTTGACGGTACGCGATGATTGCCAGGGTCTCCAGGGCGGCCGAACTCAGCCGGTGCGATACGTCGCGATTTGCGAACTTGGTGACCCACTGGGCTACCTCGGGCGCGCTCTGCATGCTCCAGCCGCTCGCCAGCTCCACCAGGACAAAACCGCGACGCTCGCGCACGAACTCATCGCGCAGCGAGCGAAGAGTCACTATGACCACGCTGGCGTCCTGCTCGACGACATCGGCGAGCTCCTCGGCCGAGATGGGCTCGAGCGCGACAGTCAACATGGCCTCGAGTTTCTGTTCCAATGAACGTTCATCCCTCATAACTGTCTACGCCTCCAATCTCGAAGTCGCCGACTCCGTCCAACCATTCGATCTCGACCTCGCCGAAGGTGGAGCCCTGACCAAGCTGCACGTGTCCCAGCTTGCACAGTTCCAACAGTGCGAGAAAGTGAACGATGATCTCGATTCGCGACTCGAGCCCCTCGGTCAGCGTGCGAAAGGACAGTCGCCCCATCACCGGGAGGCGCTGGGAGAGCGCGGCGACCGTCTCGGCCACGGTGACGGCGTCGACGGTGACGTGATGCAGGCGCACCACCGGCACGGGCTTCTCCTCAATCCCGCGCAAATACGCGCCCGCGAGGTGGGCCACACTCACCCCCGCCAGCAGGTCAGGCGGCTGGACAACGAAACCATCGTCGATACCGTGCAATCGCGGAAAGGACCGGCTGGCGCGCTCGAGGAGCGAAACGAATGCGTCGGCGAGGCCCGCGTAGGTGCGCAGTTCCAACAGCCGCGCCAGGAGGACGTCGCGCTCTTCCCAGCCCACGAACTCTTCGTCCGGCTCACCGACGTCACGCCCGGGCAGCAGACCGCGGCTCTTCATCTCCAAAAGGATTGAGGCGATGAGCAGGAATTCCGAGAGGTCCTCGACGGCGATGCCCTGAGCGTCCGCGCGAAGCACCGCCACGAACTGGTCGACAATCGGGGCGAGCTCGATCTCGAGCACATCGAGCTCGTGGCGGCTGATCAGTTGCAGTAATAACTCCATTGGGCCGCTGAAGGACGGCGTCATCACGACGTAGGTCACCGGGTCATGTTACTGGACAAGGCGCCCTTCGTTGCTCCTCTACGATGGTGCGATGCGAGTCTTCTCGGGAATCCAGCCCTCGGGCGCCATGCACCTCGGCAACTACCTCGGCGCCGTCAAGCAGTGGGTCCAACTCCAGGACACCGACTCGTTCTACTGCGTGGTTGACCTTCACGCGCTCACGCTCGAACTAGAGCCGTCGGCCCTGCGCGAGCAGACCACTGACGCCGTCGCGACCGTGCTGGCGGCGGGGCTCGATCCCGAACTCTGCACCCTCTTCCTGCAGAGCCGGGTTCCCTACCACGCCCAGATGAGCTGGCTGCTCGAATGCGTGACGACCTTCGGCGAGCTCAACCGCATGACCCAGTTCAAGGAGAAGGCCGGACGCCAAAAGGGGTACCGCGTCGGGCTCTTCACCTATCCGGTCCTGATGGCAAGCGATATTCTGCTCTACAACACTGAGCAGGTCCCCGTCGGCGACGACCAGCGCCAGCACCTGGAGTTGACGCGGGAGGTTGCCGAACGCTTCAACAACCGCTACGGCGACACCTTTACGATTCCCGAAGGAGTCCAACCGCGCGCCGGAGCTCGGATCATGGACCTCCAAGAGCCCACCCGCAAGATGTCCAAGTCGATCGCCAGCCCCCTGGGCACGGTCTATCTTCTCGACGACCCCGCCGACATCGAACGCAAAATCAAGAGGGCCGTCACCGATACCGACGGCGAGGTCCGCCTGGACTGGGAGCTCAAGCCCGGCGTCTCGAACCTGCTCGAGATCTACTCCAGTTTCACCGGTGAGACGAGCGAAGCCGTCGCCGCCAAGTACGAACGCTACGGCGACCTCAAGTCCGACCTTGCCGCACTGGTCATCGAGGCCCTCTCACCCATCTCGGCACGCTACCGCGAGTTGCGCAGCGATCCTGGTGAGTTGCAGCGAATCGTCGAACGCGGGGCGGCCAAGGCCGACACCGTGGCGCGTCCGGTCTACGAGCGCGCCGCCACGGCAGTGGGCCTCTACTAGGCGTTGACTCGTCATCAGATTCGGATCATGTTTCATGGCACCACATCTCTCGGGTCACCCGATTGTCGTCGGAATCTACCCGCGGCGGGTGACACAGGACATCCACTACCGAGAGCACTTCGTCAATGGCCGGTCCACGGCGACCTCCGTCTCGCAGTACCTGGTAGACCTTCATCTGCGCAAGCACGACGCGACGCACGGCCAGACGAGCCAAGTGGCTCAGCGGTGTTTGTTCACCGTCCGACTTCCCAGGCGACAATTCGACTGAGTACTCGGCTGCGACCCAGGGCTCCCATTACATTGCTGTGATGGTCGTGCGGGTGGCGCAGGCTCGCTCCGTATTTCGAGCCCCGTTTTGAACGGTATTAGCAGCAATGGTTCGAGGAGATTCCACTGCGCGTCGGTCAGATGGCTTGCATCGGTCACGACTTGATGGTGCCGATCGTGGCTCCTGGCGCACTCGCCAAATGGAACGCGGGCTCTCAGAACAGACGGTTCAGCCACCAGTTCTCGAGGCTGTTGAAGACGCCAGTGCCGACATGGAAGTACAACGAGTCCGCTATTACGATGATCATCACGATCGGCAGCGCCATTGAGCGGAAGCGATAGTACGAGCCGAGGTGTCGACCCGGCACCAGGCGCTCAACGATCGCCGAACCGTCTAACGGCGGAATCGGGATCAGGTTGAAGACCGCGAGAATGAGGTTGACTAGGCCGAAATAGACGCCAACGTTCAGCAGTACCACGCTGTTCACGACGTGTAGCGCGACCTCGCTGATCCCGAAACCCACCGCGGACAACACGATGTTCACCAGGGGTCCCACGAGCGAGACGTAGAGCGACTCGCGTCGCGGGTGGCGCAGGCGCGAGAAGTTCACCGGCACCGGCTTGGCGTAGCCGAACGCTGGAAGACCGCTGAAGATCAATAGCACCGGCAGCAAAATCGAGCCAAAGGGATCGATGTGACGCAGCGGGTTGAGGGTGAGTCGATGGGCCTCTTTCGCGGTGGGGTCGCCAAACAGGTACGCCACGTAACCGTGGCTCACCTCGTGCAACACCACCGACGGGACGAGAGCAAGCAGGAAATAGATGTAACTCGACATTGAACTGTTTCCTACTCGTGCGCTCGTGGATGGGCGTTCTGGTACTCACGTTGCAGTGAAATCACCGAGACCGCGGTGTACACCTGAGTCGTTGCGATCGAGGCGTGACCCAAGAGTTCCTGCACCACTCTAATGTCCGCGCCGTGAGCCAGCATGTGCGTGGCGCAACTATGGCGAAACACGTGCGCGCTGATGCGCGAACCTTCGATTCCGGCCACCAGGGCGCGTCGGTGAATGATCAGATCAACACCCTGGCGCGACAACGGCGTGCCACGCGCGTTGAGAAAGAGCCGAGAGTGCCGCTGCGAGCCAACGAACGCCGCTCGCCCACCCGGTCCCAGGTAGCGACCGAGGGCGTGCTTCAGACTCGCGCCCATCGGTACGAGACGCTGCTTGGAACCCTTGCCCGTAACCAGAATGAGCTCCTCGTCAAAGTCCAGGTCCTCGAGCGAGATGCCCGTCGCCTCCGAGACCCGCGCGCCCGTGCCGTAGAGCAGCTCCAGCAACGCCCGGTCGCGCAGATCGATCTTGGAGTCGCCGCTCAATGAGTCCAAGAGACGCGCGATCTCGTGCTCCCCCAACGGCTTGGGCAGACTGCGGCCGCGACGCGCGCTGCGTAGCCGCGCCGAGGGATCCGAGGAGATGTACCCCTCGGCGAACAGGAAACCCAACCAACCCCGTAGCGAACTGGCCGCGCGCGCGATCGAACTCGCCGCAAGTGCTGAGTCGCGCAGGACGCCCAGGTAGGCCTCCAACTCCGACTCACCCAGTGATGCGAGGTCCAGCGACCGAGCACTCATCCAATGGCTGAAGTGCGCCAAGTCGCGGCGGTACGCCTCGATCGTCGCGTTGCTACGTCCCTTTTCGACACTCAGCCACTGGCTGAACTCATCAATCAGCCGCTCAGATGAGGTCAAAGAACGTCCCGAACACCCTGTGCAAGGCCACTGCCATCGTGCTGTCGATCGCGTCTTCGCGCGCCAGCGCAACGCGCAACTCCTCGCGTGTGAGCCACAGTACCTGTGCCGCGCTCTCTTCGGGGCCCTCTGGATCGCGGGCGCGCATGGTCAACTCACGTGCCTCGAAAATGGTCATGATTTGATCGGTCCAACCCGGGGAGCTCATGAATCGACCCAGTTCACGCCACGACGCGCC
The DNA here is from genome assembly GCA_035530815.1 of Acidimicrobiales bacterium. Classification (GTDB taxonomy): domain Bacteria; phylum Actinomycetota; class Acidimicrobiia; order Acidimicrobiales; family RAAP-2; genus RAAP-2. Next base: position 30,220 of record DATKTZ010000028.1, on the reverse strand, counting down.
GCTGCATCCGAGCTCCTCCAGCAATTCGCGCTGGGCGGTGGCCAGCGGGGACTCACCCGCCACGTCCTGGGTGCCCGCGGGTATCTCCAGGGTGACGCGGTCCACCGTCGCGCGGTACTGGCGAACCAAGCCCACACGCTGGTGGTCATCGAGGGCGAGAATCGCGACGGCCCCGGGGTGCAACACCACGTCTCGTTCGAACGTAGCCCCCTCGTGCGCGACAATTCTGCGTTCGACGTCAAAGACGTACGAGTGGAGCAGCGCTCTGGTCCCTTCAATACGAAAGGACCCGCTCACAGGGTGATATCTACCGTGGAGGGGTCAATGATGTGCGGCTCACGTCCCTCCGCACGAGCCGAGGCTGCCTTGATCAGACCCAAGAAGAGCGGGTGTGGCCGGTCCGGTCGTGATTTGAACTCAGGATGCGCCTGGGTCCCCACGAAGAAGGGGTGCTCGGCTAGTTCCACGAACTCCACGAGACGGCCATCGGGCGAAGTGCCTGAGCATCGCATGCCCGCGGCCTCGAACTGAGCTCGGTAACGCGAGTTGAACTCGTAGCGGTGCCGGTGGCGCTCGGAGACGACCGTTGTGCCGTACAGTTCGGCGACGACTGAACCCTCGTCCAACATGGCTGGGCAGGCGCCGAGGCGCATGGTACCCCCAAGATTGGTGATGTCGACCTGTTCTGCCATCAGGGCAATCACTGGGGCAGACGTGGTCAACGAGATCTCCGTGGAGTGCGCGTCACTCAGTCCCAGACAGTGTCGGGCAAACTCAACCACCATCACCTGCATGCCCAAGCAGATGCCCAGGTAGGGGATGTCGTGCTCACGCGCGATCCGCGCGGCCGCGATCATGCCTTCGACCCCGCGCTCGCCGAAGCCGCCGGGCACGATGACGCCATCGAGTTGGCGAATACGCTCGGCGTCGATCTCGGTGGGCACGCGCTCGGCCTCCAGCCACTCGACCTTGGTCGTGGCGCCCACCGCGAAGCCGGCGTGTCGGATGGCCTCGTTGACCGAGAGGTAGGCGTCGGGCATCGTGACGTACTTGCCGATGACGCCGATGCGCAGCGTGCGCGTCGTGTTGTGCACGCGCCGTACCACCTCTTCCCACGCGCTCAGGTCAAGCGGATGGTCCGCGGTATCGATGCCGAGCGTCCGGCACACCATTGTGTCTAGACCCTCGTGCAGCAGGTTGATCGGAATGTCGTAGATACTCGGAGCGTCGACGCCCGAGATCACGGCCTCGATCGGTACGTCGCAGAGCAGCGAGATCTTCCTCTTCAAGCCGTCGGAGATCGGCTGATCGCTGCGGCACACGATGACGTCAGGCTGAATGCCACGGGACCGCAACTCGGTGACCGAGTGTTGGGTGGGCTTGGTCTTGTGCTCGCCCGACGGGGCGAGGTACGGCACCAGGGTCAGGTGCACGTAGCAAACGTTGTCGCGGCCCGCGTCGCGACGATACTGGCGGATTGATTCGATGAACGGCACGATCTCAATGTCGCCGACCGTGCCGCCGATCTCGACGATCACCACGTCGGCACCAAGTGTCCCGAGCCGGCGAATGCGTTCTTTGATTTCATCGGTGATGTGGGGAATCACCTGCACGGTCTTGCCGAGGTAGTCCCCTCGTCGCTCTTTCGCTATGACATTGGAGTAGATCGAACCCGTGGTCGTATTGGACATCTTGGACAGCGATTCGTCGATGAAGCGCTCGTAGTGGCCCAAGTCGAGGTCAGTCTCACCACCGTCATCGGTGACAAATACCTCACCGTGCTCGCCGGGATTCATCGTGCCGGGGTCAACATTCAAGTACGGATCGAGCTTGCACATCGTGACCTTGAGGCCCCGCGACTTGAGCAGGCGACCCAGCGAAGAGGCGGTGAGGCCCTTACCGAGGGAACTCGAAACTCCACCGGTAACAAAGACGAACTTGGTCATTTGCAATTGGCCGTGTCCACGGAAACACATACTAGCGAGTATCGCGCAGTGTTTGACAGTATTAACGCGCTGTTTCGAGAAGTCGCTGAGCGAGCGCTCGTGATTCAGTGGTCATGACGTCACCGGCGAGCATTCTCGCAATCTCGTTGACTCGCTCCTCCCCGGTGACCCGACGCACGCTGGTCACGGCGCGAGCGCCGTCGCTGAGCTTCTCGATGAGGAAATGGTGCTGCGCCTGCGCGGCCACCGAGGCGAGGTGGGTCACGGCCAACACCTGCTGGTGGCGCCCAAGTTCTCGCAGGCATTCGCCAATCTGTTGGGCGACCTGTCCCCCGATACCCGCGTCCACCTCGTCAAAGACCGCCACGACGTCCTCGTGCACCGTCTCCAGCGAGAGCGCCAAGAGAACCCGGCTCAACTCACCGCCGCTGGCGAGCGACGAGAGTGGTCCCGGCACCTGGCCCGGGTTGGCGCAGAACAGGATTTCGACCTCGGAGCCGTCCACGCCGCGTACGTCAAAATCCAGGGTCGCTTCGCCGAGCGCCACCCGGGGTAGTTGGGTCGCCAGCGCGGCGCTGAGGTGATACGCGGCCGTCTCGCGCTGGGAGCGCAGCTGGCGCGCGAGTTCAAGCTCCTGGTGCTCAAGGGCCGTGATCTCCTGGTCCAGAGCAGCCATCGTGGCCTCACCCTCTCGCAGGTGGCCGCGTCGAGCGCGCAGGTTGTCAAGGGTCGCGAGGGCCTGCTCCAGTGATCCGCCGTACTTGCGCGCTACGCCCTGAAGCACCTGAACACGTCCTTCCAGCGCGGCCATGGTGGCGGGGTCGAAGGAGTCCGGATCGCTGAGCGATGCCAGATCACGCACGCCCTCGCGTGCCTGCACCAGGGCACTGAGCAGGATCTCGCGTGCCGACACGTAGGCGGTACCGTCGGGAAGACGGTCGATGGTCCTCGCAAGTCGGCCGAGAATGCCGTCGTCGTCCGCGCTGTCAAGCTCGTCGACGACCGACGCTAGTGCCGTCTGACCGTCGCGCAGGTCGGTGAGCCGAGTCAGTTCCTCGAGCGCGTCTCGTAACTCTGTGGCGGAGTTGATCGACGCACCTTCGAGCTCGTCAATCTGGTACTCGATGAAGTCAAGTTCGCGGTGTCGACCAGGCAGATCACCGCCCACCCCGTCGCGTGCTGCCCTCGCCTCACGAAGGCGCTGGCGCACGTAATCAAGATCGTGTGACGAGATCCCGGCACTGGCATCGAGGATCCTCAGCACATCACTTCGCGTGCGCAATGCCAACGAATCATGCTGGCCGTGCACCACGACGAGACCTTCGCCCAAGGCACGCAACGCCTCCGCGCTAGACGGGGAAGCGTTGACCGCGCTGCGCAACCGACCCGTGGCGCCGGCTTCGCGCGCGAGGACCACCTCGTGGCCCTCGCGATCAACAAACACCGCCGAGGCTCGCAACTCATCGCGCGCGGCGTGGCGAGTTACGGCACCGTCGTTGCCGAGGCACAGGTTCAAAGCGCCCAGGAGCAAGGTCTTTCCCGCGCCCGTCTCTCCCGTGAGCACGTTGAAGCCCGACCCGAACTCCACTCGGGCGTCGTCGATGACGCCAAGAGCGTGGGCGTGGAGCTCCACTAGTTGAGCCTTAGGCATGTCCCTCTCGGAGGCTCTCGCGTAAACGAAAGCCCAACTCGAAGCTCGGTGTGGCCACGACGCGTACCGGTTCGGGGCTTCGTAGGACCTCAATGCTTTCGCCCGCGGCCAGCGTTCCGATCGTGCGGCCGTCGGCCACGATGATGGCGGGCTTCTTCTCGGCGACCAGTTGAATCGTCTTCTCGCCTCCAACCACGATTGACCGGTCAATCGTGAAGTGGGGCGCGACCGGTGTCAGGATCATCACCTGCACCGTCGCGTCGACAACCGGCCCACCCGCGGAGAAGTTGTAGCCAGTGCTCCCGGTGGGCGTCGAGACCATTACCCCGTCGGCCGAGTAGGTCAGATACTCGTCGCCGTCGACGTAACTCTTGACTCGAACCATGTGGCCGATGTGAGCTCGCTCGAGCACCACCTCATTGAATGCGAACTCGTCGGGCGTGTCACCCGGCATGACGATGCGCAGGGCCAGACGATTCACTACGTGATTGTGACGCATCGCGTGCTTAATGTTGTCAACCAATTCGCTCGAGGGTACATTCAAGAGAAACCCGAGACGGCCAAGATTCACCGCCAGGACTCTCGCCCGGTGCTGATGGGCGAGGCGGGCGGCTCGAAGGAATGTACCGTCACCACCGAGGCTGATGACGAGCGAGTCGGAGTCAAGCGTCACCGGTTCGTTGAAGTCGAGGAAGTGAGTCGCAACCGTGAGGCCGTCGGACTCGAGCCGTTGGCCAACTTCGCGAGCCAGTTCGACCGCGTCCGTCCGATTGCTGAAGGCGGCAAATAGCAGTTGTGGCACGTTCCTCCTCGTGGCAATCGTAGTGACTGTCAGTCACCCAATAGTGCAAACGAGGCGCGACGTAAGACCACTGCGAGTGCTGGCGGCGCCCAGCCGCTGGCGGACGCTACCGCGCTCAGGGTCGCAGGACGGGTTTGAGCGCTTCGAGTGTCGCGGGATTGTCGATGGTCGAGGGCACCGCCATCTCCACTCCGTCAGCGATCGCTCGCATCGACTTGCGCAAGATCTTTCCCGAGCGCGTCTTGGGGAGTGCGGAGACGACGTCAACCTGGCGTAGGCTCACCACCGCGCCAAGCTGACTGCGCACCCGCTCGACGAGTTCGGCACTGATGGTCGCGTGGTCGCGATCAACGCCGGCCTTCAGAACCACCAATCCACGGGGGATCTGTCCCTTCAGCTCGTCCGCCACTCCGATGACCGCGCATTCGGCGACGTCGGGGTGCGCCGCGATGATCTCCTCGATTTCGCCGGTCGACAGACGGTGGCCGGCAACATTGATGACGTCGTCAACGCGCCCCATCACAAAGAGGTAGCCGTCCTCGTCGAAGTGCCCTCCGTCACCGGTGAGATAGAAGCCGGGGGTGTGACTGAGATAGAACTGCTGGAACTTCTCCTCACTTCCCCACACCCCGCTCATGCATCCCGGCGGGAGGGGCATACGCACCATGATCAGACCTTCTTCACCGGGTGCGGCCTCCTGACCGGCCTCATCCAAGACTCGAATGTCGTAGCCCGGGACCGGCATGGTCGCCGAACCCGGCTTGACGGGCATCGGATCGAGTCCCATGAGGTTCGCCGCGATGGGCCAACCGGTCTCCGTCTGCCACCAGTGGTCGATCACTGGCACCTTCAACAGCTCACTGGCCCACGAATAGGTTTCGGGATCGAGACGTTCACCGGCGAGAAAGAGGTACTTGAACTTGGAAAGGTCATAGTTCGCCAGTAGCGAACCCTTAGGATCCTCGCGCTTCACCGCGCGAAAGCCGGTCGGCGCGGTAAACAGCGTCTTGACGCCGTGCTCAGCGATGACTCGCCAGTAGGCCCCCGCGTCGGGGGTACCGACCGGCTTGCCCTCGTAGAGCACGGTGGTGCAACCGGTGAGCAGTGGCGCGTACACGATATAGGAGTGACCGACCACCCAGCCCACGTCCGAGGCCGCCCAGTACACATCGCCGGCATGGGTGTCGTATATGTTCGGCATGCTCCATCGCAGGGCGACCGCGTGGCCGCCGTTGTCGCGCACCACGCCCTTGGGCCGTCCGGTGGAACCCGAGGTATACAATATGTACAGAGGGTCGGTCGCCTGCAGTGGCACGCACTCAGCTGGCGTGGCCGAACTCATCGCCTCGACCCAGTCCACGTCACGTCCCGGCACCATCTGCGCGGTGGCCTGAGGCCGCTTCAAGATCACCGTGTGCTCTGGCTTGTGGGTCGACTCCTCCAGCGCAGCGTCGATCAACGGCTTGTACTCAATGACCCGATTCACCTCGATGCCACATGACGCCGAGACCACCACCTTGGGCTTGGCGTCGTCGATTCGCTGAGCGAGTTCGTGGGCTGCGAATCCTCCGAAGACGACCGAGTGAATCGCCCCGAGGCGGGCGCAGGCCAGCATCGCCATCACTGCCTCAGGGATCATGGGCATGTAGATGACAACGCGATCGCCCTTCAGTACGCCGAGCCCGCGCAGTACACCCGCAAAATGCGCTACCTCGTCTCGAAGTTGGTTATAGGTATAGAAGGCCTTCGAGTCGGTGACGGGACTGTCGTAGACGAGCGCCAGTTGCTCGCCCCGACCCTGGTCAATGTGGCGGTCGAGCGCGTTGAACGACGTGTTCATAACGCCGTCGGGAAACCACCTGTAGTTCGGGGCGTTTGAGTCGTCAAGCACCACAGTTGGTTCGACGTACCAGTCGATCGCCTTGGCGGCTTCTCCCCAGAATCCAGACGGGTCACTGATGCTCTTCTGCCATGCTTCCTCATAGGCACTCATACGACGAAGCCCCCCTCGTGTTCGATACCGCCCGATGTTCTTGCACTGGAGAATAGATCCTTATCGCCCGCCTTGCCGTAGGGTCAGAAGTCCCTCGTCCAACGGCGGTTCCATCGCGCGAAAGACACCGTCAAGGGCCTGATCATTCCGCGCTGTCACCAACAACGTGTGGTCGCGCAAGTGCCCTACAGAACCCTACTCTTGCCCTCCGCATTTCGCGCAAGACCTCGCGTGTCATGGTGTCGGCGCAAGCACCCCGACGACGGACCACTCACCACGAGTCCAAGCAGTCCGTTCGCCCGGGCGTCCAGGTGCGCGCAGATCGTTCCCGAGTCACCTCGTCGCTCCCTCATCACGTTGGACGCCGCCAACACCCAGGACGTCTCCCAAGCCCGGCCGGCGACGAGGCACCGCTGGCCCAACGTTTCGAGTTTGAAGGTACCGGTGCACCGTGCGAGGCCGAACTCGCGCGTTCTCGTAGCGAGCGTAGTGGGAGTTCCTCGCGTTCGAGTTGATGACAGTCCCACCCCGGCGCACAGCCGATCGAGTTCGGATCCTTCAGTCGAATCGAGCCACCTCACCCCGCGATAAAGTTTCGCCTCTACTGGTCACGGCATCAGACTGACGTCACGCCAAGTTTGACAATTCGCAGACAATTGAGGCGCCTCGCTTGGGTGCATTGACAATGCAGAATCAGGTTCAATCATCACATCTCCTCTCCGGTCGGCACGAAAGTTGAACGTGACCAACTAACTTGCATCTATCGAGAGTGCTTCTTGTTTGGAGGATTGAAGTTGACTGTTCCCAGTCCACACGCAACGTCTCACTGGCGATTGAATTCACTCCTTCACGACAGTGACTTCCTCGACACCACGGACCTGGGTGTCGTCCTCTACGACCAGGCCGGCACGGTGGTCGACTGCAACGAAAGAATGCTTGAACTACTCGACGCCGACCGTGGGGAACTGGTGGGCCGCTCCGTCCTCGACGGCTCGTGGAGGGTGGTGCGCGAGAGCGGGACGCCCTTCGAACCCGACGAGCTGCCCGGCGTCGAGACGCTTCGCACCGGAAAGTCCGTCTCCGGGGTCGTCATGGGCATCGACACACCGGGGCGAGCTCGCAAGTGGGTCACCGTGCACTCGTGCGTCGTCGAGGTCGACACCCAGTCCCGTGGCGTCATCTCGTCCTACCTGGACATCACGGCCTACGTGCAGCGCGACCAGATGCTTCACCTGCTGCTGGAGATCAATCGGTTCGTCGCCCACGCCACCAGCGAAGACGATCTCCTGCAACACCTCTGCGACATCTTGGTGCACCAGGCGGGTTACGCACTGGCGTGGGTGGGGGCGGCTCCGGCACGACTTCAGGGCGCAATTCAGGTGATGTGTGCGGCCGGAGCCACGGGCTACCTCGAGCCCGAGAGCGAATCGCCACGACGCTCGATCAGCCACGGCGCATTCCCCTCCGGTTCGGCAAGTGCGCTGCGTACCGGTCTGACCCAGGTCTCAAACGATCTCTTGAACGACGCGCGATACCGCCCGTTTCGCGACCAGGGCGAGAGGTACGGGTTGCGCTCGGCGGTGGTCATTCCGTTCTTCACGGGCGACCACTCGGTCATCTGCATTTACGACCACCATTCATTTGCCTTTGACGAGGAGACCGTTGAACGTCTGGAGCAGATCGCCAAGGCCGTTGAATTCGGCATCACGCATGTGCATTCGACTCGTCAGATCGAGATCGCGCTCGATGAGTCAATTCAGGCCGTTGCCGCGCAGCGAGAAGCCGAACACGACCGGAGCGAGATGGAGCGACGCTTTCTCCTCGCATTCGAACACAGCATGGCTCCCATGGTCTTCAAGGATCTCAGGAATCAGGTGATCGAAGTCAATGACGCCTACTGTGAGTTCATTGGTCGCGATCGCGAACGTCTCATCGGGTCGACACTTCAGGAGTTCGCCCACCCGGATGATGTCGCCATGTCCGCGGTCCTGCACCGGCGGCTACTCGAGGGCGAGATCGATCGTGCCCGCTACGTCAAGCGCTTCGTCCACGCGGACGGACGCATCATCATCGCCGAGATCTCCAAAGCGAGCGCCCGCAATGAACACGGCGACCTTCTCTACTTTGTCGCCTCAGTCCGAGACATCACCGAAGAACGTGCCCTCACCACCCAACTCACCCACCAAGCGCTGCACGATCCGCTGACGGGATTGGCGAATCGGGCACTATTCGATGACCGCCTCACCCAAGCGCACGCACGCTCACAACGTCGAGGCCACATGGACGCCGTGTTTCTCCTGGACCTCGACGACTTCAAGGGCATCAACGACGCCCACGGCCATATGGTCGGCGACGAACTTCTTGTCGCGGTCGCTCACCGCTTGCGGGGTGCTTCGCGGACGTCAGACACCCTCTGCCGCTTCGGTGGTGATGAGTTTCTCTATCTCGCCGAGGGGCTCACCTCAGCTCGAGAGGCCCGCAGCGTCGCCGCGAGACTTCTCGCGTCGCTCGATGACCCCTTCGAATTGGCCGAGCATCGCGTCGACCAACACGCCAGCATGGGCGTCGCCATCTGGGACTCCACGAGTTCGGATATCAACGAACTCATTCAAAAGGCGGACGTCGCACTCTACGAGGCCAAGCGTCAGGGACGACGTCGCGTTACGTTCTTCACCCCCGACCTTCAACAGGAGGCAATGAACCGCTTCACGATGGTCCAGGAGTTGCGTTACGCACTTCAACACGACGACCTGACGATGCACTACCAGCCCATCGTCGACCTTCATTCACTTCGTCCGGTCGGCTTCGAGGCCCTAATGCGCTGGCAGCACCCCGAGCGGGGATTCATCGCGCCGAGCGTGTTCATTCCTCTGGCTGAATCGAGCGACCTGATCTTTGAACTCGGAGCAATGGCGCTGCATGATTCGCTGGCCGCACTCGCTACTTGGGGTAGCGGGCCGACCAAGCAACCACCTTTTGTGGCGGTCAACTTCTCTGCGCGACAGTTTCGCGAACCGGGCATGGTCTCGCTCATTGCAAGGGCGCTCGAGGAGACTGCAGTCGCCCCCGATCGGCTGATGATCGAGATTACCGAGAGTGTCACCCTCCTTGACACCACCGAGACGCTCGAGGTGATTGACGAACTCAAGGAGTTGGGCGTGGCAATCGCATTGGACGATTTTGGAACCGGGTACTCCTCGCTGTCGTATCTCTCACGGTTAAACCCTTCAATCATCAAGATAGACAAGTCGTTCGTCGAGCCGGCTCGCGACAACGCACACGACGACGCCCTACTCGAGATCATTGTCGCATTGGGCAACAAGGTGCACATGACCATGCTGGCTGAGGGGATCGAGTCGGGGGCGCAACTGCGACGTGTACGTGAATTGGGATGCGACTTGGGCCAGGGATACGTATTCTCACCAGCGGTCCCGGCACACTTGGTGCCCAGCCTTCTCAACGCAGACTTCACGCACGCAATGGTCCAGGACCCCGATGTCGCGACACCTAATGGAGCGACTTCCTAGACGAGACCATCAAGCCCGCAACCCTCGAGACCGACCGTCCGCAGTGACCACTGAGCTGGTTCAAGACGTGACCAGCAGTTGCTCGGTGCGTGTGTCGTGGTCCCCGTTGAAGAAGACATCGAGCACCTCGCGAAAGAGCGACTCGGCAGGATCCGCAAGGGTGAAGAGGGTCGCACACGAGCGGAGTTTGACGTCATCGTCGCCCAGAATTGACCCGACGGCGGCGCCACGGTGCGACAAGATTACTGTCGATGCCTCGCGCAAGCGTGGTCCGAGGATCGGATGCGCGAGAAAGGCCCTCGCTTCCTCGAGCGATCCAATCGCGTATCGGCGTGAGGTGGCGCTCCAGCCGAGGCCGACGAGTTGGGGAAACACCCACCAGATCCAGTGAGTCTCCTTTCGCCCTCGACGCAGCTCCTCCAGGGCGCGAAGATAGCCGTCGTCGCGGTCTTGCGCCTCGACGAAACGTTCTAACTCGTAGGGGTCAAGCGTCATCGTAAACCTCTCTGAGCACCTCGGACACCCGCACTTTCGAACTGGCTCCACCGTAGTTGCGACAGCGCGCGCGGGTCGAGCCGCCGACCCTAACGGGCACGTCGGCACGGCGCCCTAGTGCGGACGAGCACAGCTGATTGACACCTCCGACTCGCAATCGTTAGCCTCGCAGTAGATGACCAGTGAGGGTGGCAACGATGACGCATGACTTTCAACATCTCCTGTACGAACGTGAGGGAGCCACCACCACCATCACCATGAATCACCCGGAACGACGCAACGCCCTGACCGGCGCCATGCTCGAAGAGATGATCCGGGCCTTCGCTCTCGCGGGCGAGAGCGATACCACCGGCGTGATCCTGGCTGGCAACGGTCCCGTGTTCTGCACCGGCCACGACTTCACCGAGATGCTGGACCAAGATCTACAAAGCGTCCGACGCCTGTTCGCCACCTGCACCAAGATGATGGACACCATCCAGGCGATCCCGCAACCGGTGATCGCCAAGGTTCACGCTTTGGCGACCGGCGCCGGTTGCCAACTGGTGGCCACGGCCGATCTGGCGGTCGCGTCGCACGAAGCGTCGTTCTGCACGCCGGGCGGACGAGGCGGACTCTTCTGCACCACGCCCATGGTGGCCGTCGGGCGCGGCATCGGGAGGAAGCGGGCACTCGAGATGGCCATGAGTGGCGACGCGATCGACGCCGCCACCGCCGCGTCATGGGGACTCGTCAACCAGGTCGTTCCCGCGTCATCCCTCGACCAAGCCACCAACGAGCTACTCGCACGCGTGACGCGCGGCAGTACCGTTTCCAAGGCCATTGGAAAGCAGGCCTTCTACGCACAGATCGACCTCGATCAACACCAGGCCTACAACTACGCCATCGAGGTCATGGCCGCGGCGAGCCAGATACCTGACTCGCAGGAGGGGATCAGAGCATTCATAGAGAAGCGAGCGCCCGACTGGCATCAAGCCTGAGAGTCGCATTCCCTGCGACGTGCGAATTCACCACGATCTCCGCGCTCGCTCCTTTCCACCGCTGACGGTCTCGAATACGAGTAGGAGGCGCGAGCACGGCCCGGAGCTGGGTCATTGATTAGCAGGACGTGTGGTGCGCCGCGGCCGAAACGCGTATCACTTCGCCACCCCATCACAAGGTGGCAAACGTTGTCACTCAGTGACGACGTCGACCCAGCACTTGTTCGAGCCCAACACGCCAACCGAGCATCAGCCCACCCACAAAGCACAAGGCCACAATGATGAACGCGAGTGCGGTTCCTTGCCCAGCGACGACGCGCAGGATCATTCCCACTGCGATTGTGGCCAGCGTCATGACGAGACCGTCTCCTATGGTCATCCCGCTTCGATTGATGGCTCGCAACGTGAGCCACCCGATACCCAAGCCCACTGCGAAGGGCCACAGCGTCGACGCCACACCGGTCAGGCTCACTCCGTGATCATGGGTGGAGCGTCCTACGCCCACGAACACCAACAACACCACAAGATCAAGCACGATGCCTAGCCGCCACATGGTTCACCAGCCTACAGAGCGCACGTCGGCGCCGGTCCGCAGCGGTGAACAAAGCCGACGCCTCGCGAGCGCGTTGCCCGGACCACTTCGCTGACTACAGCTAGTCAGTAGTCGACCAAGTACGCCCCCAGGCTGAAACCATCGGGGAGGTTGCCACGTCGATTCGATCCGCGGCCAGGTTCTCCAGGTGCTGTCGAATCTCATCATCGGTGATGAGTCCGCTGCGAATGAGTTGGTCGCCAATTTGCAGCGTAGTGAGACGCTCGAGTTCGCTGCACGCCGGCCCGCCCATTGGAAAGTAGGCATCGGACACCACCGAACTACAGCCCGCTTCACGCAGTCGACGTGCCAACGTACGCCCGAATGCGAGGTCGACACCACGTTCGCGCATCAACTCGCGAAACGCATGCTTGATCTTGTTCGCCAATTGCTCATCGTCGCCGTGGCGATCGGGACACGCCAACTCCTGCAGCTGCGGATCGGCCTCTTCCACCAAGAGCCAACCCCCCGGACGCAGCGCCCTCACCATTGTCTGGAGCGCCTCGACTCGCCGGGTTACGTGTACGAGCACGAGGCGCGCGTGCACGAGATCGAAGTCTGCCGCGGGTGGCTCGTCGACCCCGACGTCGTGTTGAGCAATCTCGTAGCGTCGAGTCAGGTCGCGTTCCAGTAACGTCGTGTCGATGTCAGTGGCCAACACCCGCCCGGTGTCGCCGACTCGCTGGCGCAGCCATTGCGGAACGCCGGGCCCCCCGGCCCCCACCTCCCACACGCGCCAGCCCGGAGCCAATCCGATGTCGTCCATGTGACGAAAGGTCGAAGGGTTGAACAGCGCACCGAGGGACTCGACGCGTTCGCCGGCGTGTGGTTGTTCATTACCGAGCAGGTACTGCCCGAAGTGCGACATACACAGACTCTATTGAATGGGTCCGAACCGTCGACGAACTGCTCGCGGGTTGCCGCTGGGTACTCGCAGGGTAAAGGCCCAATCACTGGCGCGTGGCTCGTCACGAGCATTCGGGGAGCGCCAAGATGGCGTGCCGGCACTTCAGAGATCAGCGGGGTGCAATCGTCCGATGCGTCGCGGTCGCCATCACTGGTAGATGATCGGGGCGCCCAGGACTGGAGTTTCCAATCTGAGAGACTTCGGAGACGTAACGGAGTCGAGGCCGGTGCGCAGGAGTCCACGGAGGTAGGCGAAATGGATCTGGAGGTTCGAGAGGAACCAGTTAGTTCGCTCAGGGAACATGCCGACATACCCATCGCGTTCCTCGTGGACAGGATTCTGGAGGTGTCCGTAGCGGACGGGGGCTTGGGCGGGATCATCCTGCAAGAAAGGACCGTCGATCCCGCATACGTGAAGGATTACGACGCTATAAAAGGGGAGGGCCCGACTCGGTGGCCTAAGCGATTTGACGTCACGAACTGGGGACTTATCGCCGCTCTTCAAGGCGGTATGCGGGTTGGTGGTGCCGTCGTCGCTTTCAAGACCCCGAACCTTGAAATGTTGCGCGGCCGCAGTGACGTCGCGGCGCTCTGGGATATTCGCGTTCGACCGAATCTACGGAACTCGGGCATTGGCTCATCCCTGTTTCGAGCAGTCCTGGAATGGGCGCGGGCGCGCGGGTGCACCCAGATCAAGATCGAGACGCAAAATGTCAATCTTCCCGCCTGCCACTTCTACGCAAGAATGGGTTGCTCGTTGGGGAGCATCGATCGTTTCGCGTACCCAGAGCTACCCGAAGAAGTACAACTTCTCTGGCATATGGACCTGCGAGCGGACCCCATACGTCGATTCACTTGATCAATACATCCGGCTGAAATCGGAAGTACCGGCGTACTGGCCCGGCGAGGCAGGCATTCAATAGCGCGACGCGCCTAGGCGCGACACCGCGACTCGGACTCTGGCGGGAATCGAGCGAGCGGCAGCCACACGAGATCATGGCCGAACTCCTCTCGCGACGCTCGGGCGGTCATTTAAGAGCCCCCGCACGGTCCTGGCTAGATAGGCCCGAACGCGAAAGCACCCGTCCCAAGCAATATGGGAACCGGGTGCTCTGCTTACTTTGTACTCCCAGAACAGACCGCCAAGAGAATGGCACCCGGAGAAGCATACGTGCTTCTCGTCCGTTGCAACGTTCGACTTCGAACCGCTTGCCCTGTGACATCGGGACCTTCCGGGATCTCTCCCGTACAACCCTTCGCGTCCGTCCTTAGGACACTGTGTAGTTCGGTTTCACTTCTCGAAACCTCCCTTATGAGCCCTCCCAGACTCACGCATTCATTGTACCAAAGGTACTGCCAGTGCACTAGGGCACTTCCTCCCTAGTAACCCCGATACGCCGACACGCACCCTGCGAGCACCGTCCTGATTTTGGCTGGTCCGAACCGGTGCGCAACTTATCGAGCGGCCCCGGCGATGGCACCTCTTCGCTGCTCACTCCGATCCCGCGTAGCGTCCCGCGGTCTCGGGAAACATCGAACGAACAATCTTGAAGTTCGAGACATCGGTGGTGCCGTCTGAGTGAAGATTGATCAAGGCGTCACGCATGTACTTCTCAATGCCAACCTCCAGCATTGCGCCGTAGCCGCCGTGCAGTTCCATCGCGTGCTCGCACACGCGCACAATCTCGTGAGACGCGAAGACCTTGACCATGTTGCACAGGGTGTCGGCATCACGGGAGTTCTCGTCCACGGCCAGCGCGGCGTGACGTAACAGAGCGCCGACAGCCTCGAGACTCGTTGCCATCTGTGCGATGCGTGACGCCACCGCCTGGTGCTTTATCAACACTTTGCCACCCTGCACACGCTCGTGAACGAAGGACACCGTCTCCTCGTACGCGCCCACGCCAATGCCAAGACTCTTCGCACCAACCAGGATCTTGCCGGGTCGGAAATAGACGCCCGCCTTGCCTAGGGCGTCGTTGTGCACCAAGAGATGATCAGCGGGTACGCGACAGTCATCGAAGACAATTTCGCCATTGTTCATGAACCGCCCACCGATGGTCTCGTTGCATCGTGCAACGTGCACGCCACGGGTCTCGCGGGGAACCAGAAAACTCGACGTGCCCTGTTGCATGCCGACCGAGTCGTCAGTATTGGCGTATACAACATAGAGCGACGCGTCAAATCCATTGCTGATGAACTGCTTGGAACCGTTAATTACCCACTCATCGCCCTCCAGCACCGCGGTCGTATCCATGTTCACTTCGGGAACGTTGTAGGGGAGCCACCGGTCCGAGGCGCCGTGGGGCTCGGTGAGACAGTGCGCCATTAAGAACTGAGGTTCGGCCATGTACCGTGTGAACCAGTACTCCTGCAGGTGTTCGGGCGCGAAATGCGACAAGAGCACCGAGATTTTCCAGTTCTGCACCAACTTGTCCGCGAGTCCCGAGTCACCGCGTGCAAGCTCAGTGGCGATAAGTGCCAGGGTCTGCGATTGGGTCGAAGGATCCAAGCCGATCCCGCCGAAGCGAACCGGAACGCCCAGCGCCCGAAGGCCCACTGCGTCGGCCTGTGCAAGAATGTGAGGGGCGAGTCGAGCTGTGGGGTCCATCTCCCACTCGCGCGTGCGATCACCTCGAATGAACGGCACCACTACGTCGTCGACGTACTGTCGGCACGTCTCACGCATCATGCGTTGCTCATCGGTCAGGTAATGGTCCTGAAAGTACATCTGCCCCCCATCGATTAGCGGAGCCGTGCCGAGTGGTCGCCCCGCGGACCGCCTCGCTGCGAATCTACCGACACCGTTGACGAGGGCCGAGGGTAGCGATCTGAATTCTTTTCACGGCAAGGTCCGACGAACCGGTTCCCGACCCCGCACTACCGAGACACACCCATCGAGCCAGAATGAATCGAACCCCCACACGTCCGTGCGCTCCTGCTTTGGTCAGGACGAAACACACCTGGCCCGATAGCATGAAATATTCAACCACGGGGGGTGCTGGTGCGAATTCGTATGGGTCGAGCCCTGATCGTATTGGCTGCGGTCGTGCTGGCGGTGGGCGCATTCGTGCTGGTCTTCTCACCCGCCAACGGCCACAACTCGGGGCTCTCTGCGAGCAACGCGACGCTCAGCATCGCCAAGCACTTCGCCTTACACCTGGAACAAATCGGCGGCTGTCCCGAAGCGCAGTTGGACGGCGGCCATGATGTCGATCCATCGGGACATCGAGACGTCGAGGACGATGAGTGCATACCAGGGCAGCATCGTGCTCGCGCTCCCGACGGCACTCCGCTGAAGTCGAACAACCCCTAACGGCGCTGCCGAGCGACGTGGTAGCGCCACGCATGTCGTGGACTGCATCTTTCGCAAAGCCCACCGCGACCTGTTGCTTTCGAGCTGCGCACCGGGCGGCGACGCCATCTTGAACTGCGCAACGGTGCCCATTGCCGCACGCATCCGAACCACTCCTGGCCGCGACCTCTATGGACAAACGTCCAGACCATGATGGCCAATTGAACCACTCTCGGAGCGAGGTGCCGCTCGTGCCATGATGATGACGGAGGGGACTGGCGCTGGAATCCGGTTTCATAGTGAGGGAGGTCTCGCGTGAAACACACTCGCAAAGTCGACTTCGTTGTGACGACACTCGCCCTGGTGGTATCGGTTGGCCTCGTTCCCTCGCAAGCCCAAGCGCAGTCATCACTCGCTGGCACCCACCTCGTCACGTGCACCTCACGGGATCTGCGCGCCGCCATCAGTGCGACCACCACCTTGCCAGGCGGAACAATGTACGCGGTCAGTCTGACCAACTCGAATGTGAAGAGCAAAGGATGCACCGTGAGTGGAGGTCTCACCGCCCAATTCCTGGCATCCACCTCGACCACCGTCGCAACGCCGGCGTCGTCACCTTCCCTAACCGATACCCGCGTACTTCGGCCCACCTTCGCAGCCCACGCGTCGGTCGCAACAATGCAAGGAGTCCTCTGCACGACCCAGCAGGCGACCTCGCTGCGCCTATCGTTGGCGGACGCGACGCGGGTCGTCCAACTTCCGGAGCCAATCGAGGTGTGTGTCGATGCCGGCACCGAGTGGACCAGCGTGTCGGGCCTTACACTTCCCTACCCCGCGCCATGCGCCATAGCGTCCCTGCGGACCACACTTCGAAGAGACGCCACCAACGCAGGGGTGAGGTACTTTCGGATTGTCTTCACCAACGTCACGCGAAATGCATGCACTCTGCAGGGCACACCTCGGGTGCAAGCGGTGATCGGCGCCAGCCATCGCGCTGTCGGTCCACCGGCCGCCGCGACGCGACGTTTGGGATGGTCGGGCGGTCCAGTGAACCTGGCGGCGCGCACCGGCCGTGCACACTCCGTCTTTGGTGCAACAATGCCCTCCCACTACGCCCCACTACCGTGCACTGCAGCACGCGCCACCGGGCTGGTGGTGACACTTCGTCGCACTCAACGTGTCCTCATCCCCGCCTCGCTCATCGTCTGCACGAAGATGGTCAGCACCAAGATTGGCCCAATTTCTCCTTGATTCGATGTCCTGGTCGCGGCGAACGTCTACCCTCGGCGTATCACGTGCCTCAGCCTCGCGACAACGTGCCTGCTCACGCCCGCGGTGTCCCCGCGCATCAAGCGACGCGATTCCGTCGAGTGGGAGCGGCACACTCGCGACACAGCACAACCGAAGTCTCACGTCCGGAGTCCTTGGATGGAGCGCGCAGGATTCGCACGATTCCAGTCGAACGGCACGTCTTTTGGTGCCAGCAAGTACGACGTGCACAGCCGCACGGCCCAGATGCGGGCTTGCGCCGCGCAACCGTCGGTTCGGCAGTCTCTTCCGTCAAGGCCAATGGCGACATAACCCCCCTCTGCCCCCAGACTATGACTTCGCGCAGCCATGGTGTCACACCCCGTGTTCACCCCGCGTCCGCCCGTCGGCCGTGCCGGGCGATCCCCACTTCAGTCCGGGCGTGCACCTTCCAAGCGCCCACGGCAAGCACCAGCGCCCGCTGGCAGCACCGCCTGGCGAGAGCGGAGTGGTCGGTTCCACCGGACTCGCAATCGGTGCCACGATGGGACCACCATGTACAGGTATTTCGTCGGCGTAGATCTGCCCGCGGAACACCGTTCGCGCATTGCCAACGTCATGCGCCGCCTGGGCGACCCACTTCCCGTCCCTCACATCACAGTGAAAGACCCAACCGGGCTGACACCGGACCTGCACTGGCTGGCTCCGGTTCGAGCGGCCGTGGCACAGTCGCCACCCTTCACCGTCACAATCGGACCACCGGGGCACTTCGGCGTGCGCGTCCTGTACCTATCAGTCAGTTGTCCTGACCTGGAAGTGGTTCGCGACATGATCCAACGGGCCATGCAGCGCGACCACGTTGAAGCGTCGCCGAACACACTCGACCAGGAGTTCACACCCCACCTGACGTTGTGGGTCGCTCGTCACGGGCGGCGCGCACCTCCATTGGAGGAGTACGCGTCAAGCCTGAGCGGCCTTGAACCGTTCCAGGTTGACGAACTCACCGTGTTCAGACGCGACGAGGCACGCCCGCCCTATCACGCTTGGCTCAGATTGCCCCTTAAAGGGTGACGTTCGCTCGCATTAGCGTCAATGCGACAAAGAATCACTCAATCGCGTCAAGCGCCTCAGGCGAGATTCGCTCGGCTCCCACGCACCACGGGCCGACCCGCACTCAACCAGCCGCTCACGCCACCGACCACCGTTCTCGCATCGCGTCCGATATGGCTGAGGTGCTGGGCGGCCAACCTGCTCCGGCTTCCACTCTGACAAATGACGTAGATCGGCTCTCCACTGGGGAGTTCGTGCACAACGTCGGGAACTGTTGCCAGGGGCACGAGTCGAGCACCCGGCACGTGACCTTGCACATACTCATGAGGCTCGCGCACGTCGAGGACAAGCGCTCCATCGGCGTGAGCGGCACTGAAACTGTGGACATCTACTTCAGAAACCACGAATGACTCCTTTGGGTTGGGTGTGCCCAGTATACCCCCTGGGGTATAACAACACACCCCCTCAGTCGCCTCGCTGCACTCGTACGTCCGTGGGTGCCCGGAACGTGGCACGCCGTTCGATTGAACGTCATGGCGGTGGCGCTCTAAAAGCAGCAAGCTCGCTGACTTGGGCCGTTGCGAGTGTCGCGCTGAAGTCACCTCAACGCGTATCGAGAGAGCCACGGCGCCGAGCGAAATCAGTCGCCCGCGATCCAATGTTCCGTCCCCCCAACTTGGCGCTGCCTCCGCGCGAGCGAGTGCCGCGTTACCGTCACGTGCGACGAGGACAGCCGAGCCCCGCGACAACGCGCTCACCAGGTCAAGTACCCAGGTCGACCGTGAGGTTCACGCGAACGCGGTCACCCACGTCGAGTCCCTCAACGTCGCGGACGGCCGCCTTCACCGGTAGAAGGTAGGTCCCATCCTTGGGAATCAGGGACGTCGCCCAGTTCGTTTCGCCAATCTCGGCGGTGACCGGGATCACACCCCATCCGTAACTCACGATCACCGATACGGTGTGCAACTCCTCACCCTCCTCGTCGGGAACAATAACGAAGTGAAAGGGAGCCGGTCCGCGCCAGTACCAGATCTCGCCGTCAAAACTTAGGCGCATGCGGGCAGAGTACCAGTCAGCCAACGGTGGCGCGCGGAGATGCCGCGCCGCTGGACAGGTGCGTGCCCATCGCGAACAAACCGCGTGTCCTGACCAGCGCGCGTTCGTGCCGCAAATTCCGCTCAGTCTCAGTTCGAGACGAAGCACGGATGCCGCATTCGCCCTGAAGACGATTGACGAGGTTGAACGTAATCTGGTCTCGTGCATGACAAGGCAGTGTTGCTCGCGACCGGGCGGGATGCGGACATCTTTGATCTTGGCGACGGTACTGTGCTGCGACGCTCACGGCGTGGCAACTCTCTCGAGCACGAGGCGCACGTCATGTCGTTTGCGCGAGCACGGGGCTTTCCCGTGCCAGAAGTACTCGGACTTCGCGACGATTCGAGATCGCTGATCATGGAGAAGGTCGATGGCCCCTCGATGCTGGCCGCAATGTTGATGGACTCGGACGTTACTTCGCACGCGGCCGTCCTTGCAGATCTACACCTTCGGCTCCACGACCTACCCTCTCCGGCGTGGGTACGAAGGGGTCCGGGTCCCGACAACGATCGCCTGGTTCACCTGGACCTTCATCCCTTGAACGTGATCCAGAGCGAACGAGGCCCCGTCGTGATCGACTGGGCCAATGCCGCCCGGGGCACCGGTGCAAGCGACGTAGCGCTGACTTGGACAATCCTGGCCACCGCGCAGCCGTCACTCGACGCACAACTCAAGCAAGACTTCGATGCCTTGCGATCGTCTTTCATCGAGGAGTTCCTCGCGCACTTCGAGCGCTCCGCCCTAACTTCCGTCCTTGGCGATGTCATCGAATGGAGATTGGCGGACCTCAATGTGTCCACCCAGGAGCGAGTGGCACTCGTGGCTCTCCTTGACTGACCACTTGCGCCCGACTCCCGCGACTGATCCGGCCCTAGCCACATAACGGGCGCCCACTCCATAAGCACGGCCACCGGTCGGGTCGATAACGACCTCTCAAGTGCGTCTCTGACATTGTGGCCGTTCGCCATCTCCGATGGTTAACACCCGAACACGATTCCGGACTAGTTCATGACGCCCACTTGACTCACGCGACGTCGGCCTTGAACAGTGCTGGCAATCGGCGTGTTGGTGGGTGTTGAGCGTCGAGGACTGACCCTTCACCCAACCGGCTCGGGCCGCCGGCGCGCGAGTCCTCCACCCGCAAGAAGTGATACCGCCACGCGCCGAGAACCTATTGTCGAACGATGGACCCCTTTGACCTCATAATCTTTGACTGCGACGGAGTGCTAGCAGACAGCGAACGCCTTGCGGTGCGAACCGAGGCCGAGATCTTGGCCGAACTCGGTTGGCCCCTGAGCGAAGCTGACATCGTCACCAGATTTGTCGGTCGTTCAGCTCATTACATGCACGAGACACTCGAAGCACACCTTGGACGCACTGTGGACTGGGACCTCGTCTTTGAGACTCGCTACCACGACATCTTCGCGAAGGAACTGGTCGAAGTCCCAGGAGTCTCGGAACTTCTTTCTCGCGTCGCGGTGCAGACGTGTGTCGCATCCAGCGGAAGCCACGCCGGTATCCGATACAAACTCCAGCTCACCGGACTTCTCCCCCACTTCGAGGGACACATCTTCAGCGCCGAGGACGTCGAACAATCCAAACCTGCCCCCGACATCTTCTTGCACGCCGCCCGAGTCATGGGCGTGGATCCGCAACGCTGCGCCGTCGTGGAAGACAGCGTCGCGGGCGTACTGGCGGGCGTTAGCGCGGGCATGGTCGTCTTTGGGTTTTCTGGCAGTGTCACACCCGCCCGAGACCTACGGAGCGCGGGTGCTCGCGTGTTTGATCGAATGTCGGACCTGGCTGCGCTCATTGCCCGTGAGTAGACTCATCGGCGACGTTCCGTTCCCTCTCCGTAGCTCATTGACGCCGGGATCAGTGCATCCGTGCCGACCCGGATTGCCGGGTCTCGAACAACTACACTTGGGCTTCAGTCTGATCGGCTGCATCACCTAGTGTGCCGGTGTCGAGTAGTCGGCCTCACATCAGCGCCTCCCCTAACGGCTATTCGTGTAAGCGTGGAAACCCTGTGAAGAGAATCATTGCTGTGCTCATCTTGCTGGGTGTCGGGATCGTTGGAGTCGCTATGCACCTCACCCGGTCGCTCCCGCGCATTGAGCACGTCGGACTGCTGTCGCGACAAATCAGCCCTTGGTGTTCCCAGTATGGGCTGGGCCGTGTTACGACCGTGTACAACCACGTCGTCAGCACGAACCTGGGATCGGGCGTCCCCGCTTGGGCCACCTCGGGAGTGACAGCGGCGGCGTCTTGCTCACGCGGAGCGGGGACGGGCCTCACCCTCGACGTTCTAACCTTCTCAAGCGCGGGTGATGAGAATCTTTGGCTCCTCAATGACTCGACTACTCCGTTAGTGATCGCCGGCTCCACTGCTCCCAATGCAGTCTTCGTGGGCGACGGATGGATCGCCAACCTGGGCTGGAACGAGAGTCGAACGGATGTCTCTGAAAACCAGGCGCTGACTTCGCTCGCCTCGGTCCTGCACGCCAGGGCTGAGTTCGGCAATTTCGGATCAGTGAGTTGGTGATCCCTCCCTTCTCTGCGCGACCAGGCGTCCTTTGACTTCTTCACCACCTGGGAGCCGCACCAGACATGTGGACTTGACCACACACCAGTGACCTGCGCGGAACCAATTACGAGTGACGGAACCCAGCAATCGGCTGGCGCGCGCGCACACGGAGAGCGATGACGCCGCTCACCATTGCGGCGTAGAGACACCATAGTGAGGCAAAGCTCCGCGAGTACAAGACGGCAATGGGAATGACCGCAATCAGGTTTGCGACACCAAACTGGATCAGCAGGCGACGACCCGATCTCAACAGCGGACCGCACGTCGCCGTTGCGTAGAGACCCGTGAGGACCACACCGTGTTGCAGGCCGATCGAGTAGGCGAGGTAGTGCGAACCGAGTTCTGCCGTGGGACTCCCGACCAGCAGTGTCTCGAGCATCACCCCGGCCACGAATATCCCCAAACCCGCGAACGGTACGTAACGGCGACGAAGACGTGGCGAAGATTCGCTGGCGCCCAGTGCGACGGGCACGAAGACCGGTAAGACAACCAACGCGACGAGCAGGTAGATCCACACGGCGACATGACCGACCTGTGCGGACACGCGCCCCTGAAGGCTCCACCAAACGAGCGCTTCGTCAATCTGATGGGCGCCCAAGAGGAGTGGCAGGGTCGCGAGTGGCAGATCCTGTGTTCTCCCTCCCAAGTTGCGGCACGCATCGACGCCGATGGCAACGACGACGGTGCCCACCACGAGGTCTCCGATCGGCGAGAAGCACATCAGGGTTACCTTCGGCGCTCCGTTGACGGACCGACACCCACAGGGGACCGACGTTCCCCACCGCGTCCATGGGGTCTACGACCACCCTATTTCGTTCATCGGGACCCATCGCCACACCCGAGGATCGAACCGTCCAATAGGACGATGGCGGCACTTCCCCTTGAGACATCAAGGATGTGTCGATGAAGTCAACTACTCCCCACCTGCGGCGATCCGACGATCTGAATGGAGGACAACTAAACTTGCGGCCCTCACGGTCCCGAGACGGCCCGTGAGCACTAGATTCGTCAACTCGCCGACCAACGGTGCGGCGATCCTCACAGGCTCCGGCGCATCCAGATCGAGTCCTCAATCTCGAAGTCGTGTCGCACGTAGAAGTCTCGCGCCCGAGCATTGTGCGTCTCGGTCTCCAAGAAGGCAACGCGCACGCCCTCTTCCCGTGCCGCGTTGATTCCCGCAGTCAGTAGCTCTGTTCCGATCCCCGCGGACTTGGTCGTCACGTAGATCTCGTCCACGATGCATTCACGCCCACCAGACTCCAGCGAGTAACTCCACGTCACCGCGCAGTAGCCAATCAGTCCACCGGGCCCCTCAACTACCCACACTTGGCCATACGTGTTATCGACGAGCAGCGGCTCCAGCGCGCGCCGCACCCGAAGTTCGTCATACGGGTGTCGGTCCTCCTCATTGAAGCGTTGCATCAAATTGACCAGTGCGTCGAGATCCGTCATGTCTGCTCGTCTCGCCACGGAGACGAATCTACCGGAGCAGATGACGAGACGGCTGAGTCCGTGCACCACACCACCAACTTTGCGTACTCTCCCTCCACACTCGTTCGAGCCTGACCAGCGCGCCGCGCCTCGAAAGCAGAGCGTCCCAGGCAGATCAGTTTGGATTGGCAACCATCGAGATGGCGATAACACGTTGAACTCGCCCGATCAAGCAGGGAAATGAGTTCCCTCGCAGACTTACCGAGAAGTTCCGCTTGCGCTCATGGTTGAGCAACCATACGTTCATACGGTGTTGCACGATGCCCCGATCGAAACGTCGCGCCTCCACCTCGTCCTCTTGTTGCGCGAGGCGCTGGAGTTGCTACGCGATGGCAACGTGAATGGTGCCGAAGCAGCACAGGGTCTCGACTTCACCAGTGACTTCCTCGCGTCGGTGAACGAGTCCTTTCTCACCCGCCAATTAGAGGGCCTCCGTCAGAGGCCCTCATCGCCTGGCTGGTTTGTTCGAGGCATCCTTCGCAAGGACGACAACCTTCTCATTGGACACTGCGGGTTCCACGGGGCGCCGGATCTAGTCGGGCGAGCCGAGATCGGTTACACCATCTTCGCGCGTTACCGAAGGCTCGGCTACGGCGTTGAATCCGCCCGAGGACTCGTGGAATGGGCCAGAGCACAGGGCACGCCAGTGGTGTACGCGGCCGTGTCGCCGGACAATATCTCGTCCATGGGGCTCCTCACGAAGATTGGCTTTCAGCGCTCCTCTGTTCGAGCCGACGGAAATGACGGGGAACTTGTCTTTGAACTGAACCTCTGATCCTCGGGTTAAAGTCAAGCTCGGTTGTTGAGACCGGTACCTGAACCAGCACTTCGGCGCTCGCATCTCAACACTGCTTGGAGTATCGGCCGTAGTCCAATTGAACCACGGCCCCTTGACTCGAGAAAGGGTCGGTCGAATGGACAAGCAACGCACAGATCGAATTTAGTTAGCGTCGGAAGTCTGAGCGGTAGATCTACTGCACATCAACATCGCACTCAATCTTCGGGCATCGAGACCACAGTTGCGAGTTGACAGTTTGGACCTACGCTGGTGTCTCGTGATTCACGATCCCAACGAAGGCGCGCCCCTTGCGGGTAATACGACCATCGGGGTCTTTCGCATTGGCGGCACGGTTCACCGTCCAGCGGTGCCGTGGGCGTCCAGCGTGGATGCCCTCTTGGCTCACTTTCGCGAAGTTGGGTTTGAAGGAGCACCACAAGCACTGGGGCGCGACGAGACCGGACGCCAGGTGCTCTCCTTTGTGGAAGGCTATATCGATTCGGATCCCTCGGATCTCGACATCACTCGAATCACCGAAGTGGGACGCGTCATCCGCCGCCTCCACGACGCTTCGAGCACATTCATCCCTCCCGTCGGTGCGATTTGGAACGTCGCCATCACTCCGGACAGGGCGGACCTCATCTGCCACCACGACTTAGCGCCGTGGAATCTCGTGCGGACGCCCACCGATCTGACGTTCATCGATTGGGACGGCGCGGGGCCTGGATCGAGATTGTGGGACCTGGCTTACGCCGCCCATGGGTTCGTTCCGCTCTCCCCCGATGCCTCAATTAGCGACGAGGTTGCGGGCGAGCGACTTGCCGCACTGGTCGAGGGATACGGTCTCGACCCGAAAGAGCGCACCCGATTGGTCGATCTACTGGGCCCACGTGTCCGATCAATGTACAGACTCTTGCGAGACGGACACGAGACTGGCGTCCAGCCGTGGAGCCGCCTCTGGAACGAAGGCCACGGAAGGGTCTGGCTCGCCGACGCCGTCTACACCGAAGACCGGCACAGCATCTGGGCACGATCTCTTGGCACAACCACGGACGCGACTGCTTGAGCATCGCCAAGGCGCTGCGCACCACTGTTAGCCCGACCCATGTCGAAGACGCGACAAGGCAGCCAAGCCATTACGGACTGGCGAGTCGGGCCGCCGCAGGGCGCGACGCGGCTTACGAATCTTCCAAGACTGAACAGCGAAGGGCGAGACCGATTCAGTCCTGTCCCCAATTCCCGGGTGTCAATGGCCACGCGGCCACTAAAACTTTCCAAGTAGGCAGTCTCTTCAAACCCGCCCAACATGGCTGGCAAGGTGGATCGCTTCGATTTCCCCGCACATCACTGCGAGCGCGGTGTGACCTTCAAGCGATCCGCCTTTGGATGGACATCTGAACAATGGGGACCAATGGCGAACTAGACCGCGTCCGCGGACGAAGGCGAGAGCATCGGCGAAGCGTCGACGAGTCGATCTGAAGTCCCAGCCGGGTTCACCTTCTCCATCGAAGTTGGTGACGTCGATGAATTCGTCGATACGGTCACGTCAGCTAATGGCACCCGTCTGAGCATACGAATGCCCATCACGACGATAGGCCGCTCCGCGTCCCTCATCGACACTGAACGGAACCGGGTGGTGATCTTGAAAACTGGTTTCAATGCCCCCGATGCCGAATCAAGTGTGAAGGCACCAGGACCGAGAGGTAGGTACGTTCCGACGCTTGACCGGACCAGGACTTCGAAGGAGCGGACTACCGAGTCGTCGCTCGACGAGTACGGGTTGACCAACGGCGCCTCAGCCGACCACGCCGTTGAGAGCGATACCAAGTATGCCAGTTAGGAAGGATTCGCCGTAGAGGACCGCACGGGGCGGCCCATTGCACGGAGATGGCGAAAGTGCGAGGCAACGGCGGCGTGAAAGGACGGTTGCACGCGGCGGGGAATGTCGTAGTCCGCGCAAACTGCGCTGACCACCGGGGCGATGATGGGGTAGGCGGTATGGGGTACGCGTGGGAAGAGGTGGTGCTCGGTCTGGTGATCGAGACCGCCGGCGTACCAGCGAAAGAGTCGGCTCAAGGGGCCGGAGCCGTGGGAGAAATCGAGGCTCGAGCGTACCTGCCACTCGTGCCACTGATATCGCGGGCGCGAACCGGCTGCGACAAACTCGGCGCCCTCGACGACGTGGGCTGATTGAAAAACGACACCGAGCAAGAAGCCGACCGCGAACATGACGCCGAGCGCGCCAGCGGCAACAACCCAGAACGGGTGGGTAAGCAACGGCAAGCCCAACATCACGGCACCGAAGGCGAGTTTGGTGAGGACGGCAACAGCGGCGTCAGAGAGGCGCGAGCGCGAAGCGCGAACATGGCGTGAAGCACCGACCAAACTGGCGAGGTCATTGAACATGATCTCCAGGACAGTGAAACAGTAGAGGGGCCAGAGATAGATGTGCTGGTAGCGGTGCCAAAAATACCGTCGCTGGAATGGCGCGAGGCGGGCCAGGGGTCCCAAGTTGATGTCGGAGTCAATACCCACGACATTGGGCGAACTGTGGTGCAACGTGTTGTGACGATAGATCCAGCGGTTGGCATCTGCGCCGACGACAAACATGCTCCAGCCAACTACTCGGTTGGCCCGCGAAAGTCGCTTGGTGGAAGCCGCAAAGAAGGCATTGTGGTTGGCGTCGTGTTGAATGTTGAAGCCCACCGCGGCGAAAGCCAAGGCAAGTGAGGCCGCAGCTACCAGGCCCTCGAGCCAGCCCGACGCGAGCACGACACCGGCGAAGCTGGCGAGATACCACACCGCGATAATGACGGCCTTCACATGAAGGCGACGGTGAGCGGCGCGCAGCGTGGCGGGATCGAGTCGCTGGGCGACCGCTCGCGACAACGCGCCGGCAAAACCCCCAGTCATTACCGGCGAGTGACCGGTGGTAATGCTCACAAGCGTTACTTTCCTTAGCGAAGTACCAACAGCCATCATATGGCGCTGCCCTTACTTGCTTACGCTCACTCGACTCATGGGACGGCGCGGAGGATGCAACGACAGAGATGTGCATGGTGCTCAGACCACTCCGCGCTGTTCGAGAAGGCGGGTTAAGCCTGATCAGCACTACGTGATCGTGACCGGCGGCGCAGCCCACGGACTTCTGAGTGCGACTCAGATTGGATCGACCTGAAATGTCAAGATCCTGTCGGAGAATCCGAGTAGTGGGTCGAGACCCACTGAAACCAACCGGAACCAACTGTGATCCGGCCCAAAACTGAGCGTTCAACAAGTAGTCCACGCATCATGCGCTTGGATCTCACTGGTGTCAAGGGTCCGACTGAACTGGAATGCAACATCGCACTCGGCTCGGGCAGCTGTCATCGACTAGCGCTCATGCCCCTATCGTTCACGGCGACGCACTTGCCCCCTTTGGAACACGAGATTGCCACTCCCGCCGAATAGCCACCGGGGAACACACTCGACGGACTTGACCAATGTCCGGCCGTCCACGTAGCCGCTTTTCCACCGAGGCCGATGACCGAGCACTCCGTTGCGGATGAGCAGGAGATCGAGTAAGTGCCCGCGCTCTCATAGGCGGTGATTGGTCTGAGAGACGTCCACCTCCCATTGTGGAACATCACTGACTCGCCAGTGATCGTCACCGCCATACAGAGTCTCGAAACGGTGCACGAAACGGAGGTCAAGTCTTGCGGACCCGAAGCCAGGCTCGACGACCATTTTGATCCATTGAAACGCAATATCTGACCATCAAAGTTCGCGGCCATGCAGAACTGCGATGACGCGCACGAAACACTCAACAGGCGATCTTTGAGCGCCCCAGATGACGAAGTGCTGTGGGTCCTCCAGGAGTGACCGTCGAAGATCGCCAGCACGCTTCTCCTTCCCGGTACTCCACTGGCTCCCACCGCCGCACAGAACGTCCGCGCGGGACACGACACGTGGTACGTGTCACCCGACGGTCCCATCGGAGTGGGATCAGACCATTTGCGACCGTTATATACCGACGCCACGCCCGCGGCGACAGCGACGCAGAATACTTGACTCGAACAGGAGACCGCATCGATGGATCCGCCCATCGGAAGTGAGCGTGGTGACGACCACACTCCACGTCGGCGAACGACGACCCCACCATCGCCATTCACCGATACGCAAAAGGCGGTGGACGGGCACGAGATCGAGTAGTTCACCTGCGATGATGACGATCCCTTCGCACCAATGAAGATTGGGGGCGACCACCGGTGCGAAGCAGTGGTCGCCGAAGCTCCACTTGGAGACACAGACAATGCCGCCATCAGAGCAACTGCCGTCGTGAGTCCACACTTCGCAGCCGCATCTGCGCCTCGATTGAAGTATCGCCAACCTGGAAGCGTGCCCACAACTCCTCCAATCTGCTCGCTCTGACCATTCGTGGCCGGGATGTATCACTCAACCTAACGTCGTCGAAGTCCTGTCGGCGTTCGACGACTTGGTGCCGCTGGTTACTGAACACCTCTCGCCATCAGAACGGCAGGCCAATCCCGACTGCTGCACCCGAGGGCCGCTGGTACAAGGGTGTCCCGTGCACGAGCGCTTGATATGGGGGCGCTGATCAGTGTCAAAGGTCCGACGAGACAGTCCTGCTCCCTTGCATTGGAGATCAGTGGCCGCCGACGTCACCTCGCTGCGCCAATCTCCATCGTTAGTCAGAATCATGTGACCCTCTGTGAGTCACTCGATCCAGAACGTCTCAATGAGCCCAACGATGACGAGTAACACCGGGAACACTAGGAGCGGTAGCCACAGCGACGCCGACCTATCGTGCTTCACCCTGGCAGTAATCGCCAACGCGAACGAAAGTAGCGACGCCGACAACCCGCCGATCACCGCAAAGCCCGCCAGGTACCCGACGAACGTATCCGAGATGGCGGCGGAACCTCCGAACCCATACGCCGCGCCGAATATCGCATACGACACGGCGAGCACCACGAGGACGGCAGTCGCGAGACCGACTGCCCACCGGGCCAATCGTCCCCTGCCACGAGTCGGACCTGCAGGAGAAGAACGAACTGGATCAGAACTTGATGTCACTCTCTGTACACCTCTCTCACACCGTATACCGGCCTCCGCACCCCTCTGGGATCGGCTCCACCGAAGACTGGACTCGCCTCCGACGTCTTCATCTTCGATCTCGTGGGCAGCGAGTGATAGAGGATAAGTGCTCCAGTTTCACCTTGATCGAATCGGCCCGCGTGAAGGCGTCCGCGAACACATGTCACCGAGAGTGGCTTAAATCATTATCTTGCACGAGCCACAAGGATCCTGCATGACCTCGGCGTCGAGGCGAGCAAATCCAGTCGGGCAGTTAGAACTTCTTCACACCTAACCGTGACCTTGGGTGCTACGGGCAGGCCCTCCAGCCCACGGCGTTGTTACCGGGCTTTGGAACCAACTTCGACCAGGACGCTCCATCTTGGCAGTGATCCACAGAGCTCAGATGTCTGGGGTCCCCGCTGTCACGTTTGTAACGATCGAAGTTATGACGATGCAATTTGGCAAATGAGTCTTCTTCGCTGGGCATCCAGGCGTGACTTGAGCGATGTCACACCAGCCCGACTCAACAAGACCGCAACCCTTCACTGGCACTTGACCTAAACCGCGGATTCTACTTCACGGCCCGACGTGACACGTCTACTACCAACCACTGGCGAATGGGCGAGGACGGTAGGTGCTTATCCCCCGAGCCATAGTTCGGTCCGTTGCCAGGGTTGTCACCAATCTTGAATTGCGCGGCCCAGAGTC
>DATKTZ010000027.1:0-21445 GCA_035530815.1 Acidimicrobiales bacterium | reverse complement strand
ACAGCGTGTGTCCTAATTGGACCCACCGGTTTGCCTTGACCAACTGAACCAATTGGCCCAGCGGTGCTTGCTCACCGTCCGACTTCCCAGGTCAAATTCTGTCTGAGTACTCGGTTCCGACCCAGGGCCCTCATCACGTTGTCGTGACGGTTGTGCGGGTGACGATCGGCTCTTCCCGCGTGCTTCGCGGTGCAGATCCCCGTGGGATCAGGTTGTGGAGAGAAGCGGAACGCGCGTAGGAATCGGAACTATCTCAGCGGAGGGCTCTTTGGATCGCCAGCGGGCCAGGTTGGTGGCCGCGTTGAGGTCGCGGTCGAAGACCGGGCCGCGTCCCAGACGAGCATGTCCGGGCCGAGAGGTCGAGGTCGCCCTTGACCTCACCACAGCTCGAGCAGGTCTTGGGGCTCGGAAAGCGCCTATCAACTACTCGGACCTCGACCCCGCGCCATCGGGCCTTGTAGAGGAGCTGGCGGGAGAGCTCGCCCATCGCGGCGTCCGAGATGGACCGGGACAGGTGTCGATTTCTCACCATGCCCGCGAGGTTCAGGTCTTCGATCACCAGGACCTGACATTTGTCCACGAATGTGTTGGATGCCTGGTGGACGAGGTAGCGGCGGGTGTTGGCAACCTTGCGATGTTGCTTGGCGAGTCGAGCCTTCGCTCGTTGGCGGCCCTTCGACCCCGGTGTGGTTCTGGCCAGGGCCTGGTTGGCCGCTTTGAGCGTGCCTTGCGCTTGCTTCAGTGTTGTCACCCCCTCGAAGCGCTCGAAGGGAACGCCGTTCGCGTCCGCGGCGACGGCCAGGGAGATGATCCCCCGGTCGACCCAAACGGGAACGACGTGACGGTTGGTTCGGTTGCGCTCGACCCGGTGGAGTTCAGCGGCGACGCCGGTGAGTGACACCGTCCAGCGACCAGCACGCTGGGTGAGGGTCGCCGAGTAGACGTGGAAACGACCCGAGTCGATCATCCGGCGGACCTGGCGGGTGGGACCGAAGAGCTTCACGGCTCCGAACTTGGGCAGTCGCAGGTGCGTCGGATCGGCGAAGCGGATGGGCTGGCTCGAAGGCGCCCGACCCGGCGTCGCGCGGTTGCGCAGCCGGAAACTCGGCGTCACCTTCCCCTGTGCTTGGAAACGGGGGAACCCGACGGGCCTTCCACCGCGTTCGCCGCGTCGCGAGGCAGCGAAGTTCTCGAGGCCCGGGCCGCGTCTACGCTGGCGCACTCGAATACGTCGTTGGGCAACTCGTGGCGCCAGGCCAGGCCCCGACGGCCATCCTCGTTGATCGGTGAGTCATCGGACCGCCCGTTCTTCCAGCCGTTGAATTCGTTGATGAACGAGAAGGCCGCCCAGGACAGCGAAGGGGTCGACAGTTCCGACGATTTCTCACCCTCGCCGAGTGATTCCCGCTCGGCCGCTCGGGCGTCCAAGTTGGCCTTGACCCGTGCGAGGTGGTGGTTCATGGCGAACCACCGTGCTCCGGCGCACTTGGCGAGCAGGTTTCGCTGTTGGACGTTCGGGTCGAGGGCGAACTGGAACGTGACGGATCGTGAGAGCACCCGTCCAGTGTGCGAGATGAACGTCGTTGTCGATCGTTGGGCCATCGGGGCCACCCTGGTCATGGAAGGTGACACCCCCCATTCGAGGCCCCGCGGGCGAGGTGTATGTCGATGACGACCATTGAGGGCCGGGCGTCCTTTCGACCAAGGGCGGTGCGCGATGACGCGTGCAGTGCGGTGTGCACCCGCGTCCACGTTCCGTTCCGCGACCACCGACGAAACTGCGACCAAACTCGGGTCCACGGTCCGAACTCCTCGGGCAGGAAACGCCACTGGCACCCGGTGTGCGAGATGTAGAGCATCGCGTCGACGACGTTGCGCAGGTCGGCTCCATGTTTCGGTCCTCGTTTGGAGGAAAGCACCAGCAGGGGTTCCAATATCGTCCACTGGGCGTCGGTTTGGTCACTTGAGTAGGCCACGACTTGATGGTGTCGGTCGTGGCTTTTGGCGCACTCGCCAAATAGAACACAGGCTCTAAGCATGGGGCCACACGTGCACGAACCAGGAATCTCCGGTCAATTCTCCGCTAGTTACACGGAGATTCTTTGCAAATTCCAAAGATCTAGCCCGCGTACTAGTAATGTAAATCTGCCCTTAGGATGGTTCTAATTCCACTGCTCTCTTCCACATACGTCAATTGTGATATCGCAGTGGAGATGGGAGGCATTAAGAATGCCATTACAGCGAAAAACCTGGGTCATTATTACGGCAGTCGTAGTGGTGGTCGCCGCGATCTCCATCGGCGTGCTCACGTCGTCAAAGAAGTCCTCAACCACGGGCGAGACCGTCTCGTTCGCTGAGGCTCCCGGCGCGAACCCCAACTACATCTTCCCCTACATGGGCGGCCAGTACTTCTCGGTCGACAACATTAACCAGTTCCAGCAGTTGATGTTCCGACCGCTCTACTGGTTCGGGCTCGGCGGCTCGGTCGCCGTCGTCCCGAAGCTGTCGCTTGCTCAGATGCCGGTGTTCTCGAACAACGACAAGACCGTCACCATCAACATGAAGGGGTGGAAGTTCGCCGACGGCCAAGTCGTGAACGCGCAGTCGGTCATGTTCTTTCTCAATATGTACAAGGCCGACCCCACGTCCTACGCCGGCTACAACCCGGGCTTCGGTATCCCCGACCAGGTCCAGAGTGCCACGGGCCACGCGAACACGGTGACCCTCACGTTCAAGACGTCGGTCAACCCGAATTGGCTGCTCTACAACTACCTATCCGAGATCACACCCTTCCCTAACTCCTGGGACCGCGTCTCAGCCACCAAGACCTCGAACTGCGCCACCGGCGTCTACGGGGCGCCCGTGACCAACGCCGCCTGCAAGGCCGTGGAGAAGTACCTCGACGCCCAGTCCTCCAAGGTGAGCAACTACACCAACACCATGTGGCAGAGCGGCGTCGATGGCCCGTGGCGACTCACCTTCATGGACAACCTCGGTAACGTCACCTTCGAGCCCAACCCGACGTACTCCGGGCCCCAGAAGGCCCAGGTGAAGTTCGTGAAGGAAGTACCCTTCACCTCCGCCCAGGCTGAGCAGTCGGCTCTGCAGTCGGCCAGCGTCGACATCGGTTTCGTGGACCCGACAGTCCTGACCTCACCCGCGCCCGCGCCGGGCAAGGCTGGTCCGAACTGGCCCGCGATCGCGAGCAACTACCACATCTACGCCGGGACCCCGTGGAGCTTCAACTACGCGCCGTTCAACTTCAGCTCGGCGAACCCCACCTCGGCGGCCATCCACCAGCTCTACATCCGCCAGGCCCTACAGCTCTCGCTCGACCAGGTCGGCATCATCGAGAAGGTGGACAAGGGTTACGGCGTGCCCACCTACAGCCCGCTGCCGCCCAACACGCCGGCCGCGATCAGTGACCCGGTGGCCAACCCCTACCCGTACAACAAGGCCAAGGCCTCCGCGCTACTGGCCTCACACGGCTGGAAGATGGAAAACGGCGTGCAGACCTGCGTCAACCCCGGTACCGGAGCGAACCAGTGCGGCGCCGGCATCACGCGCGGCTACACGCTGAACTTCAAGATCGTCTGGGCCAGCGGCTCGCCGTCGCTCGACGACACCTTCAACGCGGAGATCGCCGACTGGGGCAGCATCGGCATCAGGTTCGCCCACTCGACCGGTACGTTCAATACGGTCATCTCGGACTGCACCAGCTCCAAGCAGCACTACGAGTTGTGCTCGTGGGGTGCGGGCTGGATCTACGCACCGGACTACTACCCGTCGGGCGAGACGCTCTTCACCACCACGGGTGGCTTCAACCCCGGTGGCTACAGCGATCCCACGATGAATCGTCTCATCAACGAGACCACCTTCGGTACGGCCAAGTTGACCCAGTACGCGACCTACGCGGCCGAGCAGCTCCCGGTGCTCTACCAGCCCAACCCGGTAACGCCCATCGAGGTCATCAAGACCCTGAAGAGCACCATTGGCTTCACCCCGAACCCGCTGGCGAACTTCATGCCGGAGTACTACCACTACTAGTCACTCGTCACTAGCCAGCGTCCGACCGGTCACCGGCCGGACGCTGGCTAGTGTGGTCCGCGAGGACGGCCCTCGATAGTTGGAGGTCGACGTGTCGAGTGCGAGTAAGCCCGGTGCACGCGGTCCCGACGTGCTGG
This sequence comes from Acidimicrobiales bacterium, assembly GCA_035530815.1. Classification (GTDB taxonomy): domain Bacteria; phylum Actinomycetota; class Acidimicrobiia; order Acidimicrobiales; family RAAP-2; genus RAAP-2. Next base: position 17,261 of record DATKTZ010000027.1, on the reverse strand, counting down.
TTGCCATGGACAAGTTCCGCGGCACCGCCACCGCCGTAGAACTGGGCGACTGCGTGGCGCGCGTCGTACGTGAGCGCGGCGGCCGCGCCGACGTCCAGCCGATGTCCGACGGCGGTGAGGGCTTCCTCGACGCCTTCGCGGGCGAGACCCACCACGTCCAGGTCGCCGGTCCACTCGGCGAGCCCGTCACGGGGCGGGTTCGCCTGCACGACACGCGGGCCGGCCGCCTCGGCGTGATCGAGATCGCCGACGTCGTCGGTCGCGCGCGCCTCGTGGCGCCCTCGAGCCAGCAGGCGCTCGCGGCATCGAGCGTGGGCGTGGGCGAACTGCTGATCGCCGCTCAGGAACTTGGGGTCGACTCGATCCTCGTGGGCTGTGGCGGCAGCGCCACCTCGGACGCCGGACTGGGTTGCTACGACGTGCTGCGCCGCTCGGGGGGCCTGCGGGTTCCGGTCACGGCCGCCACCGACGTCACGAGCGTGTTCGAGGGCGCCCTCGACTTCGCCGCCCAGAAGGGCGTCGCGAGCGAAGACCTCGGCGTGCTCGCCGAGCGACTCGCTGCGGCGCGCGCCCGCTACCTCGACGAGTGCGGACTCGACGTCGGACCGCTCGCGCGAGCCGGAGCGGCCGGCGGCATTCCCGCAGCGCTGAGCGCCCTCGGCGCGACGCTCGCGGGAGGTTTCGACGTCGTGAGCGCCGAGTGTGAACTGGCCCGGCGCGCGCTGGGGCGAGCACTCGTGGTCACCGGCGAGGGACGCTTCGACCGCACCAGCCTGGCTGGCAAGGTCGTGGTTGGTGTCGCCTCGCTGGTCGTCACACCCACCAGATTGGTCGTGCTGTGCGGCTCACTCGACAAGGGGGCCGCCCGCGAGTTCGCTCGCGTGCACCGGGGGGTCGAGTTCGTCAGCCTCGTCGAGCGCTTCGGCTACCGGCGCGCCACGCGCGACGTGCTGGCGTGCGTCGCGTCGATCGTCGACGAGGTGCTCGATGCGCACTGACGGCTCAGGGGCGCCGTCCCCAGAGCAGGATCCGCTTGAAGTGATACGTGTAGGGCGAACGGTCGCCGAGTCGATCGAGTAGACGTTCGCGGTACTGGGCAACGAAGTCCTCGTAGCGCTCCCCCAGCGGCTCCTTGAACCTGGTGAGACTGGTGCCCTTCATCCACTCGACCACGTCGCTCGTCGAGCCGAGGTGGTGCACGTAGACCTGCAGGCGCACGTGCTGGTCGACGAAGCCCAACTCATCGAGGATCTCGGCGTAACGCTCGGGCGCGAGCACGTTGATCGCGACCTGATCCTCGGGTGCGTTCTCGAGCAGTTCACCCGCCAACTCCACGGCGACTTGATGCGATGGGTGATCGGCGTTGGCGGGAACCTGAACCGCGAGCTGACCAGCGGGTGCCAACGAGTTCGACCATCGCGCCAGGACGGCACGATGGCCCGGCACCCACTGCAGCGAAGCATTGGCGATGACCACGTCGAAGTGGCCGGGTCGCTCCCAGGTGCCGATGTCGGCGAGTTCGAAGCTGACCCGGTCGTCGGACCACCGCGACGCCGCTTCGAGCATCGCGCGCGAAGAATCAACGCCAACCACGGCGTCGGCGTCGAGCAGACGCGCCAACCCACTCGTCAGGCGACCGTCGCCGCAGCCCAGGTCCGCGACGCGCGCCGAGTCGCGCGCACGGATCAGGGCTGCGAGGTCCCAGTAGGCAAGCTCGCGTTCGGCGGCGTAGCGGTTGTACTGGCTCGGATCCCAGCCGTCAAAAGAGGGCACCGGCCAAGTATTGCAGCGCGGCTCGCACCTAGCGCGCCGAGGGCAACAGATCCATCTCGTCGGTCGCGAGTACCGCGGCCACCCGGCCAGCCAGCGCGGCGTCGGACGCTGAGTCGTAACCCGGGGTGGCGTAGGTGACCAGCAGGTGGGTCGCGCTCGCGCGGTGGCCGCCTTCGAGCAGGTAGACGGCCTCGCCCAGTACGGCGATCTGGTCGAGCACGTCGCGAAAGTGCCAGGCGGCGAACTCGTCGTCGACCGCGCACGTGCGCGCGCTCGCGATCACCTCGCGCACGCGTCGGCGCAGCACGGCCACCTCGTCGCCCGCCAGCTCGGCGAGCACCGCCAGGTAGCGAGCCTCGACGGCGCCGAGCAGATCGAGGCGACGCACGTCGTTGAGGACCTGGGCCGCGAGCACGTTGTGGGTCCCCTCCCAGGACTCGTAGACGATCGCGTCGCGGTAGAGGCGCGGCAGCACGCTGAACTCCTCGATCGTGCCGTTGCCCCCCAGCACCTCAATGCCCGAGCGCACCACCGAGGTGGCCTGGCGCGAGATGAGGTACTTGGCCGCGTTCACGAGGAAGCGGTGATAGGCGACGTCCTCCTCGCTGGGCGAGCCCGCGTCGATGCGGTCCTCCAGTTCGGTGAGCGCCATCACCAGGTGCAGGGCGCCGAGCGACACCGCCGTCATGTCGCACAGGGTGCGCTTGACGGGCGCGAAGTGGTCGATCGTCACCCCGAAGGCCTCACGGTGACTCGCGAAGTTGCGCGCCTCGAGCACCGCGCGGCGCATGATGCCCGCGCTACCCACCGCGGTCATCCACCGGCTGGTGTTGAGCACCACCGAGACTGCGGTGCGAAAGCCCTCCTCGAGGGGACCCACGGGCCACGCGAGCGCGCCGTCGAAGTCGATCTCGCCCGAGGCGAGACCCCGGGTGCCGAGCTTGTCCTTCAACCGGCGCAGCGAGAAGCCGTTGGGTCGCCCGTCGAGCGTGCGCGGCACCACGAAGCTGCCGAGCCCGCGCGTGCCCGCCACAGCGTCGGGTACTCGCGCGGTGACGAAGAACTGGTCTGCATCGGCGACCGAGCAAAACCACTTCTCGCCGGTGATCCGGTAGCGGCCGTCGGCCTCGGGCGTGGCCACACACTGATTGGCGCCCACGTCACTGCCGCCCTGGACCTCGGTGAGAAACTGCGCCCCGCGTTGGGCGCTCGCGTACGAGAGATCCACGAGCGGCGCGAGGAACCTCGTGGTCACCTCCTCGTCGCCCTTGCGCCGCAGCGCGCGCACCAGCCCGATCGTGCAAGTCGCGGGACAGGCGTGGCCCGCCTCACCCTCGAGAGACAACAGGTACAGCAGCACCGCCTGCTCGTAGGCCGTACCCGGCTGGGCCGAGAGGGCGACCACGCCGCTCGCCCACACCGCGGCACCCGCCTCGTGGTAGGACGGGTCGAAGGAGACGTCCTCGATGCGCTCGCCGAGCGCGTCGTAGCGGTTCAACTCGGGCAGGTGCAGTCGCTGCTCGTAGCGCTGGGCCGCCGGGGCCACGACGGTGACCAGATCGTGGGCGAAGGTCGAGGCCCGCGCGTTGAGCGCCTCGAGGCGCTCGGGGTCGAGCGCCCGGGCGAGAATCGAGCGCAGGTGCAGGTCGCTCTCGTACGGGTTGGCGGGAAAGGCAGCCTTCCAGGCCGCGAGGGCTTTGCGGGTGTCGTCGTAACTCATACCTCAGTATCTCGCCCGCACCGCGGCGGTGCCAATCTCGATCAGGGCGTCCGATCAAGTCCCGGCGATCGACCCCTCGAACTCGGCGAGAGCCGCGAGGAACCGCTCGGGTTCGACCAGGTGCGGGTAGTGCCCCCGGCCCTCCCAACGCTGGACGATCGCGTCGGGTACCAGCGCCGTCAGCCACTGCTCGTAGCCCTCACCCGGATCGGTTCCGCACACCGCGAGGTAGGGCACCGCGATCGCACGGGTCATCGATTCCACCATGGCCTCGAGATCGGCGGGCTCGAGCTCGAACACGCTCGACCAGATGGCGAGCACCACGTCCTGGTCGAATCGGCGAAGCGCCCCGAGTCGGGCCCACTGTGGGTCATCGAGTTGACCGCGCATCGAGTTGAACACCATCGTCATCGCCGCCTCGAACGAGGCCCGGTCGCCGCGCAGCATCGGTTCGAGGCTCTGCAGCGACGCCTGGAAGCCGCTGAGGCGTAGGGGCTGATCGAGGTTGAGCACGCCGACGCTCGCGAACATCGCCGCGTAGGCGCTCACCACCGTCGCGCCGAGCGAGTGGCCCACGAGCAGCGGCCCATCCACCCCGAGCGAGGTGACCACCTCGTGCACGTCCGCGGCGAGGCTCAGTACGTCGTAGGGCCCGCCCGCGGGCGACGTGCCGTGTCCGCGCAGGTCGAGCGCAACGACGTCGTGGTTGGCCGACAGCGCGTCGAGCAGCGGGTCCCAGGCCCGCAGCGACTCGGTGATCCCGTGCACTAGCACCAGGGGTGCGCCGCTGCCGTGACGTTCGAAGTGCAGCATGGGGCCTGTCTAGCAGAGCCCGGGACTCGCGGGACCCGCCACGCGCGCCGCGTAGAGGTCGTCGCGCGCCAGTGCGAGCACGTCGATCTGAGCGCGCCGACGAGCCACCTGGTCGAGATCAATGTCGCGAACGAGCACGTCGGGCCCGTCGCTGGTGGACTCGGCCAGCACCTCACCCCAGGGGTCGACGATCATCGAGTGACCGTAGGTGGCGACGCCCTCGGCGGTAGCCCCGACCTGGGCCGCGGCCACGACGAAGGCGTGGTTCTCGATGGCCCGCGCGCGAACTAGCACCGCCCAGTGGGCCCGGCCCGTGTGCGCGGTGAAGGCTGAGGGCACGGCCAGGATCTGGGCCCCGGCCCGCGCGAGACGGCGGTAGAGCTCGGGAAAGCGCAGGTCGAAGCAGATCGACAGGCCCAGGACTGCGCCGTCGAGCCCGGCCAGCACCAGCGCGTCGCCCGCGACGAGCGCGTCGGACTCGCGATGGACCACCTCGCCCGGCACGTCGATGTCGAACAGGTGGATTTTGCGATAGGTGGCGCACACCCGCGCGTCGGGACCGATGACCACGCTGGTGTTGTAGTACCGCTCGGGCACCGGTGAAACCTCGATCATGCTGCCGAGGTGCACGGTGATCCCACGTCGACGAGCCAGCTCGGCAAACAGTTCCGTCGTGGGTCCGGGGATCGACTCGGCGACCTCACGGTAGCGACGCACCGAGCCGAGGTAGTTGAAGTACTCGGGAACCTGCACGTAGGTGGCGCCCTCGTTCGCCGCGTGCTCGATCAGCTCGAGGGCGCGGTCCACGTTGGCCCGCACGTCATTGCCCGAACTCAACTGCACCGCGGCAACGCGCATCGTGTTTCCCATGTCCACGAACGTTACCGGGCCCGCGCCGCGCCGATCAGTGCATCGTGCTCGCCAGGCGCTCGGCGAGGAACGCCTCCGTCCCCGCCAGGCCCACCGAGAAGAACACCGAGATACCCCCGGGCTCGGGCCGGGGGACCTCGCCCGCGCGTAGCGCACCCAGCGAGACCATGCGATCCCGAAAGGGCGTGGCGGCGAGGAGGTTCGGTGGATCGTAGGCGTCCATCTGCTGGGTCGAGTCGGTCACGAGCAGCGCCGCGGCCTCGGCCAAATCGAGGCCGAACTCGGCGCGCGCGCGCTGTTTGGGCCCGAGCGTGGCGACGTAGGCTCCGCGAGCCAACCACGAGGCCTTGATGACCGGGGTCGGGCTGCTCGTGGCGAGAATCACGATCGACGCGCCCTCCAGCGCCGCCCGGGCGCTCTTGACGCTGTGACACGCGAGGCCGAGCTGTTCGGCCGTGAGGTGCGCGAAGGCGTCACGGTGCACCTTGTCGCGCGAGAAGACCCGGACCTCGCGCAGCTCGCGCACCGTGCGCAGGGCCCACAGTTGCGCGCTGGCCTGGGTCCCGGTGCCGATGACCGCGGCCACGTCCGCGCTCGGGGCGGCCAGCGCGTCGGCCGCCACCGCGCCGATGGCCCCGGTGCGACGCGGACCGAGCTCGTTGCCCATCGCGATCACGCGCACCACACCGGTGGTCGCGTCGTGCACGACGACGACCTGACTGCCCGGATCGAGGTCGAGGGTGTCGTAGGAGCGGTAGCCGAACCACGAGCCGCGCAACTCCCCGGCGGTGAACACCATTCGCCCGTCACCGAGTTGCGCGTGCACCCGCGGCGGAGCGACGAACTCACCACGGTGGTGCGCGTCGATCGCCTCGCCCATCCAGTGCACCGCGTCACGCGCCCGCAGGCGGGCGCGGACGTCGACGTCGTCGATGATCGTGGTCACGCCACCATTATGGAACGTCGCGCCGACGCGCCACTAGTTCGATCAACCGTTGTGGGACTCGGCGTCGAGCACCACCTTCTCCACGGCGGCGGCTACGGCCGAGACCACAGTGGGATTGAAGACGGTGGGAATGATGTAGTTGGGCGAGAGTTCCGACGGCTTGACCACGTCGGCGATGGCCCGACCCGCCGCGATCTCGATCTGTTCGGTGATCGAGGTGGCGCCGGTGTCGAGTAGGCCGCGAAAGATGCCCGGGAAGGCGAGGACGTTGTTGATCTGGTTGGGCTCGTCACTGCGCCCGGTGGCGACGATCGCGGCGTAACGGCGCGCCAGCACCGGGTCCACCTCGGGGTCGGGATTGGCGAGGGCGAACACGATGGAGTCGGGTGCCATCACGCGCAGGTGCTCCTCGGTCACCAGGTTGGGCCCGGATACCCCGATGAGCACGTCGGCGTCGCGCATCGCCTCGGTGAGATCGCCGGTGCGCCCGTGCACGTTGGTGTGCGAGGCGAGCCATCGTCGGTCTTCGTCGAGCCGTGGGTCGTCGGCCTCGATAATGCCGCGGCGGTTGACCCCGATGATGTCACCCACTCCCTCGGCCAGCAGCAGCTTGGAGATGGCCACGCCGGCGGCGCCCACGCCGAGCACCACGACGCGCAGGTCCTTCATCTGCTTGCCCACCACGCGCAGCGCGTTGAGCAGCGCCGCGTAGACCACCGTGGCGGTGCCGTGCTGGTCGTCGTGAAAGACCGGTATGTCGAGCAATTCGCGCAGGCGTGCCTCGATCTCGAAGCACCGCGGCGCCGAGATGTCCTCCAGGTTGATGCCCCCGTACACCGGCGCGATGCACTGGACGATCCGCACGATCTCGTCGACGTCCTGGGTGTCGAGGCACACCGGCCAGGCGTCGATGCCCGCGAAGCGCTTGAACAGCAGTGCCTTGCCCTCCATGACCGGCAGCGCCGCCGCAGGTCCGATGTTGCCGAGCCCGAGCACCGCCGAACCGTCGGTGACCACCGCTACCGTGTTGCGCTTGATGGTCAGGTTGCGGGCCTTGGAGGGATCGTTGGCGATCGCGCTCGAGATGCGCGCCACCCCGGGCGTGTAGGCCATCGAGAGGTCGTCGCGCGTCTTGAGCGCCACCTTCGGCTCGACCGAGATCGTCCCACCCAGGTGCATCAGGAAGGTCCGGTCGCTTACCGCCTGCACCCGGGCGCCCGCCAGAGCGTCGACCGCGGCGCGGATCTTCTCGGCGTGCTCGTCGTCACTGGCGTTGAAGGTGAGGTCCACGATCATGTGCCCGTCGATGGGTTCGACCACGTCGAGCGCGGTCACCAGACCACCCGTGTCACTCACCGCCCCCGAGGCGGCGGCGATGTCCGCCGCACTGACGAGGGCGACACGCATGGTTACCGAATAGGAGGCACTGGGAACACTCATGACGGGCAACAACTCCTTTGACAGCGGTGCTCGACGACCCGAATGGTCAACGTCCATCGGTCGAAGTCGACGCAGATGGTGAACACGTCTTCGATGCTACCCACGGTCTTGGTCGAACTGCAGGGCCATTGGTCCCTTCACGCACCGCGTCGCCTGGTTACGCGTCAGTAACCGCGCCGCGTCGCTGCGCCTCGGCGCCGCGGCGCCGAGGAACTGAACACCGCAACGAGTGCCGCTCTCGTAAACTCCGAATAGGGAAGTTCGAGCAGAGTTTGATGGGGTCAGGCATGGACAGTGACGAGCGCGCGGTGGCGCCCGACAGTCCGCTGCGCACCCTCGAGTACCTAGGTGAGTTCCTCGACTCCACGACCCTCGGTTTCGCCTACTTTGACCAGGACGGCGTCATCCGCGACTGCAACCAGGCACTGGCGCATCTGCTTGACGCGACTATCGACGAGCTGCTCGGGCGCAATTTCTTCGACCCCGACTGGGCCACGATCCACGAGGACGGCACGCACTTTCGCTTCGACAACCGCAACGACGCCACCACCTTCCAGACGGGTCAGGCGCACACCGAAATCATCATGGGCTTCAACTTCAAAGGTGCGCCGCGGCGCTGGCTGTCGGTGAACACCTACCCCGTCTTCGCCGAGGGCACCAGCCGGGGTGTCATCTCGTCGTTCACCGACATCACCAAGTCGTTGCAGCGCGACCGAATGCTGGAACTGGTCAACGAGGTCAACCACTCCGTCATGCTCGCTTCGGACGAGGGCGAGGCCCTCCAGCACCTGTGCGACACACTGATCGACAAGGGCCGCTTCGCGCTCGCGTGGATCGGCGTGGCCTCCAACGAAGACGTCGACCTGGTCGAGATCGCCTTCGCCGCGGGTGCGACCGAGTACCTGGACTCGGTGCTGGGCGCCAGCGGGGACGCGAGGAACACCGCACGCGGCCCGGCCGGGGCGGCGTTGCGCCACGCGGCGACCCAGGTCGTGAACGATCTGGGCACTGATCCGTTCTTCGAACCCTGGCGCGAACGCGCCGTGGCCCACGGACTCGGTTCGATGGCCGTGATGCCGCTCTCGCCCGGCGGCCGGCGCGCGGTGCTCGCCGTGTACGACCACCACGTATTCGCCTTCGACGAGGTGACCGTTCGCGAACTGGAAGAAGCCGTGGGTGAGGTCGAGTTCGGGGTGGCCCACGTCCTCTCGGTCAAACAGCTCTCCACGGCCCTCGACGGTACCCTGGCGGCGCTGGCGCGCATCACCGAAAACCGCGACCCCTACACCGCGGGCCACCAGGCCCGCGTGGGCGCCCTGGGCGCCGCCATTGCTACGCACATGGGTCTGGAGACCACACTGGTCGAGCTCATCCGTCAAAGCGGCGAAGTGCACGACGTGGGCAAGACGGCAATCCCCTCGGAGATCCTCACGCGGCCCGGGCGACTGAGCGCCCTCGAGTTCGAAATGGTCCAGCGCCACTGTGCCCTCGGCGCCGACATCCTCACCCGGGCGTCGCTACCCTGGCCCATCGCCGAGGTCGCCCTACAGCACCACGAGCGCATGGACGGCTCGGGCTACCCGCACGGCCTGGGCGCCGACGACATCGTCCTGCCCGCGCGCATCATCGCGGTCGCCGACGTCGTCGAGGCGATGATGCACCACCGTCCCTACCGACCCGGTCTCGGCCTCGAGCGCGCCCTCGAGGAGATCCGCGCCCACGCGGGCACGCTCTACGACGAGACCGTCGTCGAGAGTTGCCTCGCCGTCTTCGCCAACGGCTTCGAGATCGACGACGTCGAGTCCGCGCCCTGAACCGGCGGGCCCGTCGTCGTTACGACGCCACCTCAACTCGGTCGCGACCGTTGGCCTTGGCCGCGTAGAGCGCCTGGTCCGCCCGATCAATCAGCGATTCGTAGGACTCGCCCTTCGTGCGCATCGCCACCCCGACACTGACGCTCACGCTGAGGTGGTCCTCTATGGGCACGCCCACCCGTGCTCGGATGCGTTCGGCCGCGAGCAATGACGTCATCGTGTCGACGTTCGAGAGCATCACGAGGAACTCCTCACCCCCGTAGCGAAACACGAGGTCGCTGGGTCGCACGCTCTCGGTGATCGACTGGGCCACGTGTTGGAGCACCCGGTCGCCCGTGGAGTGACCGAACTGGTCGTTGATCTCCTTGAAGTGGTCGAGGTCGACCATGAGGGCCGCCATGTGCGACTGCTCGTGCTGGTCGTCGTAGCCCACGAGCCGGCGCAGCGAGTCGGCGAGCGACGCACGGTTGTGCAGCCCGGTGAGGCTGTCGAGAATGGCCCGTCGGCGCCAGACCGCCAGTTCCGCGTCAGTGGAGCGGCGCAACACCTCGCGCTCGAGGCCCACGCCGATCAGACCGATCACCTGGTCCACCACACCCAACGTCGCCTCGTCGATGGACACCGAGGTCGGATACCCCAGGACGGTCACGCCACGGATCTGGGAGGAGTCCGGCGTCGTGATAGGCAGGATCAAGCGCGACCCGTACTGCGCCGCCGCGCCCTTGAGCACCCGCACGACGTCGTCGGGCGGCTCATCGCGGTGGCCGGCGAAGTTGTCGCTCGCCTCGAAGTGCCAGAGCAGCTCGTCGGTACCCGCCCACAGTTCGAGGTACTGCGCTCCGGTCGTGCGTGTCGCCAGCCTCGAGAGATAGGCCACGACATCGGAGAACTGCTGCTCGTGCACCAGGGCATCGATCACCCGGTGAATGGTCCTGTTGGCCGCGAGCATGAAGCGAAGCCCCGGGTCCTCGCGGGCCAGCAGGAAGATTCCGCACTCGAGCACCTCGAGACGGTCCATGATGGGCGCGATCAGCTCCTCGCCGATGAGCTGTCCGTGCTGGGGTGCGATGAGGCGTACGGGCAGCCCGCGCAACCGTCGAATCACGTGCGCCAGCACGTCACGGCTCGGCACGTAGTGCTCGTGGTAGACGCGCATGGCGTCGAAGCAGGCCATCGACGCGGCGCGCAGTTCGAGCGTGGGTGTTGCCGCAGCGAAGAGGTTCGAGGAAAACAGAGTGCCCGAGGTCTCGTCGAAGGTCGCGAACGAGCCCGCCGAGGGTACGTACGGCATCGCCACGAAGTGCAGGGTGCGATCGGCCAGGCGAAGGGTCCAGTCGTGTTCCTCCGCGCGCCAGAAGGGCAGCGTGGTGCCCGAGTGGACGATGAGGACCTGGGTGTGCCACTGCGTGACGATCGCGGCGTCGCGGTGCAGGCCGTGGCGCTCGAGCGCGCCCAGCGCGCCCAGCGCGTCAGGATCGGCGCGCGAGCACACGACCCAGCGAACGTTCTTCACGCCCACCACCCGCTCGACTTTTCGAATGACCTCGTCGGCGATCAGGGCCGATCCTGGATCAATGAGCACTGATTGGTCACCCTGTTCGATCAGGTAGGCGTAGCTCTGAAACTCGACGTCGCGGCGCATTGCGCCAACCCACCACACCCTCGGCGCGAGTTCAATAGCGTCGTCGTAGTCCTCGTGCGCGTGATCCATCACGCAGCGCTATCACGAGGTACGCGCCGCCAACGCGTCGGGCACCCTCCCTTGAAATCCGCGATCATTGTCTGACCCGCACGAGGCCGCCATTACGGGTTTCGCCCGCGCGCGAGTGGCTGGCCCAGCCCGTACGGGGGTTGCTCTTCAAATAGCCCATGGTTCGGTTCCAGCCTCCGACGATGCAATGTAGTGGTCTAAATCACCTTATCTACACACTGTCACAAGTGGCGGGGCCGGACAACGACCTCAATTCAAGGAATGGCGGAGGCGTCGAAGACGTCGGTGGGCGCGAAGAGAAACCCGGCGTCAAACACCGCCAGACAACTACGCACCACGTCCGCGTCGTAGAGTTCGCCGGCGCGCGAGGTCACCTCGTGCAGGGCCTTCTCGAGGCCGACCTCGGGCCGGTAGGGCCGGTGATTCATCATCGCCTCGATCACGTCGGCCACCGCCACGATGCGCGCGGGCAGGATGATCTCGTTGCCGGTCAGGCCGTTGGGATAGCCCGAACCGTCCATGCGCTCGTGGTGCTGGAGAGCGACCTCGGCGATGGGCCAAGGGAGCGACGCACGCGACAAGATTTCGGCGCCGATGGCGCAGTGACGCTGGACCATACGGTATTCGAGCTCGGTGAGCCGTCCCGGCTTGGTCAGGATCTCCGAAGCGATCGCCGTCTTGCCCACGTCGTGCACCTCGCCGCTCTGGCGGATGAGCTCCACCAGGGTCGGTTCCAGACCCAGGTGCACGGCGATGGCCTCGCTCAACGTGCCGACGCGGAACTGGTGTCCGGCGGTGTAGGGGTCGCGCTCTTCGGTGATACGCGCGAGCGCGGCGAGCGTGCCGTCGAGGGCCCCCGCAACCAGTTGAGTGGTGCGGGTGTGGGCTACTCCGAACTCCACCTCGCGCGCAATGTTCTCCAGACCGCGCACCGCCATCTCGGAGAAGGCGTGACGGTGGCTGTCGTAGACGGCGAGCACCGCACGCCGTCCCCCCGGGAAGAAGGGAATCGCGACCGCCGAGCCGAGATCGAACTGCGCCGCTCGATCGCGCCAGGGCTCGAACAGCGCTTGGTGGGCTAGGTCGTGAACCACCTGGGTCGAGTTCGTGCGCACGGCGGTGCCCACCGGTCCCAGACCGCTCGCCTTGGCGCCGGACCATGACACCATTCCCTCGTAGAGGTAGTCGGTCGCGCCCGACGCGAAGGCAATGTCGATAGCGCCCTCCTCGCCGGGGCGGGCGATGCCGATCCACGCGAGAGCAAAGTGTCCCCGCTCCACCAACGTCACGCACAGGTGGCGCAACGAATCAGCCTCGACCGTGGAACGGGTGACGAAGTGATTCACGTCCAACAGGAGGTCCAGCATGTGGTCGCGCTCGACCGCCTCGGTGACGTCGACGTAGGTGGACATCACCCCCTTGACCACGCCGTCGTGCACGATCGGATAGGTGTTCACCGCCTGCCAGCAGCGAAGTCCCGACGGCAGATCGATGCCCATCACCACGCCGCTCACTGCTTCGCCGGTCAGCAGGCTCATCTGGGACGGACCCTGGCTGAAGGGGAACGGCGTGCCGTCGGGCAGCACTGGGTTCCATGAGGGACCGAACAACTCACCGCCGATCAACTCCTCGCGGGGGGTGGCGAAACGCTCCACGGCGCGATTGTTGCAGTCGATCACCATGCCGTTGACGTCGCGCAAGATGAAGGCGCTCGAACTGACGTCGACGAAGTTGCACTCCAACATCGCCTCACCAAGGCCCCACGATGCGTACTCTGCTGGGGGAACCTCGCCCACCTGTTCCTCTCACTGACTTGAACCGCGTCTCTGGTCAGCGTAGTGAGCCAGGTTTGGCGTCGCAACCGAACCATGTTCAGTTTTGCGGGGTCCGCCCAAACTCGATCATGAATTCCGCCGCGGCGCGTTGACAGTTACGCGGCGCGAAGCGTGTACCGGTTCAACGCGTCCAGCGTGGCCCTCGCGGCCGACAGCACGTCATCTTCCGCCTGGGCGATACCGAAGCGGTCGTTACCGTCGGCATGTGCGCGCAGTGTTACGATCACCGGCCAATGTTTGAGTGCGGTCACGTTGGTCACCGAGATCAGCGAGAACGGTATGTCGTAGCCGAGGTCACGCAACGCGGCCAGCGTCGCCTCGGCGCCGCCGATGAGCGGGCCGTTGCCCGTGCGCCCGACGCCAATACGCCCGACGTGACCCAGTTCCACCACGCAACTGCCGTCGGAGGCGTCGAACTCGGCGCGCACGAGCACCACCCTGGACTGCGCGTCAACGCTCGTGGGTCCCACCGACGAGTCGGCGTCACGCACGATCACCTTGGCCTCGGGATAGTAGAGGCTGGCGATCTGCAGAGCCACGCCCTCGGTCTCGTTCGAGTTCCTCCCGTACACGACCAGGGTCACCTGGTCGACCTCGCCGTCGTCGCGATGCGAGAGGGCCACGTTCAAGACGCCGGGGAGGTTTCGCAGCTCGAGCTCGAAGTCCTCGTCAGTGCGAGACATCATTCGTGATGCCGTCCCTTCTTCTCGTACAGCCGTGCGTCGGCCAGGCGCAACAACTCCGCCGCGTTCGTGGAATCACGCGGCGACGTCGCCGTGCCAATCGTGAAATCGATGATATCGCCCGCCGCCTTCAGGTGGGTGCGTAGCCGCTCGGTGAATCCGGCGGCCTCATTGCCCTCGGCGTTGCTCAAGATGACCGCGAACTCGTCGCCGCCGAATCGGGCCGCGGTGTCGCCGTTGCGCACCGAGCGGCGTAGCGCGAAGCCGAACTGGCGAAGCAGGTAGTCGCCGAAGTCGTGGCCCGCGCGGTCGTTCACCGCCTTGAAGTCGTTGAGGTCGATCATCACCAGCGTGAACGCCCATCCGTAGCGCGCGCTGCGCGCCGCGGCAATCTGCAACGCGGCGTCGAAGCTGCGTCGATTCGAGATGTTCGTGAGGGGATCGTGCCCGGCGCTGAAGCGCGCCAGGTGCAGTGACAGCGCCAACTGGCACGCCGTGCGGACGGCGTCGCGCTCGATGTCGGAAACGACGTCGGGTACGCAGTGCACCCCGGGTTCGTGGCCCAGTCGCCCAGCCATCTCGGGGCTGACCGACTGGCCACCAAGACGGAAGGTCTGGACACCGAAGGACTCGTGGCTCAGCACCACGACGACGTCACTGAGTTCGTGTCGCTCGGCCAGACGCTCCAACAGCGTGTAGATGAAGCCGATGCCCAGTTCGCTCACGGAGAGCTCGTTCAGCATCGCTTGGAAGAGCCAGGGCTCGTAGCCGCTCTCGGTGAGGGTGACGTCCATCGCTCAGCGCGACGCGACCGTGAAGTCGGACCAACCAGTGTCATCGGCACGCAGCAGGGCCGCGGGCGCGGCACCGGCCAACATGAGATCGCGCAGGTCGCGCGGTGACACGGGCCGTGAGATCAGGTAGCCCTGCCCACGATGACAGCCCAACTCGAGCAGCTTGTCGACGATCTCGCTCGTCTCGACGCCCTCCGCGATGATCTCGAGGTTGAGCGCACGACCCAGGCGGATGATCGACTCGACGATGGCCCGGTCGAACGGATCCGACGCGATGCCCTTGACGAAACTCATATCCAACTTGATGAGGTCTACCGGCAGATTCTTCAGCTCGGTCATCGAGGCAAAACCAGTGCCGAAGTCGTCCAGGGCGATCTCCACACCCAACTTCTGGAAGCCTTTCAGAATCGACGCGGTCTTTTCCGGGTCGTCCATCACCGCGTACTCGGTGAGCTCGATGCACAGGCGACTACCCGGGACGTTGTACTTCGTGAGACACCCTTCGACGAACTCGACGAGGTCTCCGACCTTGAAGTCGGCCGGCGACATGTTGACGCGCACGACAAAGTGCTGTTCGGGGAACTCGCGCTGCCACTCGCTGAGCTGACGGCACGCCTCGGCGAATACCCAACGACCAATCTTGGTGACCAGCCCGGTCTCTTCGGCGACGGTAATGAAGTCCGCCGCGTCGAGCAACCCCTGGGTGGGGTGCTGCCAGCGCACGAGCGACTCGACGCCCAGCAGTCGACCCGTCTTCAGATCAATCTCCGGCTGGAAGTGCAGACGCAGTCCGTTCCCGTCGATGGCCTCGCGCAGCATCAACTCCATGCGCGAACGCTCGTCCACGGCCCGGCTGAGCTCCCGGTCGAACACGACCGCCTGGTTGCGTCCGCGGGCCTTGCCCGCGTACATGGCCACATCGGCGCAACTGAGCAACTCCAGGCTGGTTGCGCCCGGCTTGGACAGCGCGATGCCGATGCTGGCGGTGTGGTTCATCTTCTGGCCCGCGATGTGCACCGATTCCGAGATGATGTCCAGAATCCGGTACGCGCTGGCCACGGCGTCGAGCTCGTTCTTCACCTTGTCCACGAGGAAGACGAACTCGTCGCCACCCAGACGGGCCGCGAAATCGTTGGACCGGATGCTCGTGCGGATGCGGTCGGCGATGGTGACCAGCAGTCGGTCGCCGTTAGCGTGGCCCAGGAAGTCGTTCATGACCTTGAAGCGGTCGAGGTCGATGACCATCACCGCGACGTCGCGGCGCGCGGCGAGGCGCGAGTTGAGCTCCTCGATCAGCGCGCGTCGGTTGGGCAGTCCCGTGAGCTCGTCGTGGTTCGCGTTGTAGACAATGCGCTCTTCGGCGTCGATTCGGCCCTGGAGGTGCACCACCATCGACGCCACCGCCTGGAGGGCGTTGACCTCGGCCTGGGACCACTGTTGGGGCTCGTTGTAGAGGAAGCCAATGACGCCCCAGGTTACGTCGCCCATCATGAGCGGCACCGCCGCGCCGGTAATCGGGGTCAGACCACCGGCCGCCTTCTCCACCCGATCAACGAAGTCCTCGGTCACGTCCTCGCTGCCGGTCAAGTACGGCTTCTTCAGGTGCCACAGCGCCTCGAAGATCGGGTCGGCGTCGTAGGGCACCTCACCAAGGGGATCGGGATCGGGCACGTCCTCGCGAATTGGCCACGATGACTCAAAGATGCTCAGTCCGCGCGCGTGGTCGTGGCGGCGCATGAAGGCCACGTCACTGCCCAGGAACTCGGCCAGTTCGCGGGTCGTCCAGTCGAGCATCTCCTGGCGGTTCTGGGCCGAGCCGGACATCAGCTTTACCGCGACACCGCTCACCAGTTCGTCGAGTCGCTGCTGGCGCATCAACACGCTCTCGCGCGCGGCCAGCGTGGTCACGTGGCTGAAGAGGTCAGCGAAGGTGCGTGTCAGGGAACGCTCGCGCTTGGACCAGGTGCGCCCGGGGCGCGCCACTACGAGCGCGCCGACTACGTCGCCCGCACCGCGCTCGATGGAATTCGCCAGCACCCCCCACTCGACACCTTCGACGGTGCACGTGAACGCGACGATCGAATCGTGCGCGGCCAGGTGCTTTTGCACCCGCTCCCTTATTACGGTCAGCACGTCGTGCGCACCGTCGACGACCAGCGGCTCGAAACCGAGTTCGAGCGTTTTCGCGTCGCGCAGCGACACGATGTCAACAATCTGCGTGCCAACGATGACCTGACTGAGAGTCTCGGCAACGAGACGTGCTTCGTCGGATGCGTTCAGTCGATAGAGAGGATTTTGGTTCTGCACGCAGTCCCGCCTTTAGTTGGCTCAGGACAAAAGTTACCATTGCTTTCATACGAAATGCCAAAAAAGATTATTACGGAGTGGTAAAAAACCTGATGTCAACAGGTGCACAACGCCATCGCAACTGACACACAACTAGTCGTCGATGAACTCGCTATCTAGCGAGAGCGGCGGTGTCGCGGTGTCGCGACTGAGCACCTCATCGAGTGAGAAACGACTGCTGTGCACCGTGGGCTGCGGAGCGAAAAAGACCCGCATGACCATGACTACCGTCTCACCGTCGGCCAACTCCCAGTACTGGCGGAGTCGCTCGGCCTGGGCGGCCAACTCGTCCAGGTGGCGCTCACCCCCGAGTGCGCGCAGTTCCACCTCATTCGTCGCGTACAGCGTCAGGGGTACCATGGGCTGCACCGCGAGGCCGAGCCGGTCGGCGTGCAGCCAGAACCGCTCCATGGCCGAGCCCGCGCGAACGTACCAGGTGGGATCGGCCCGCGGGACGACGATGGCCGCCAGCGCCGAACTCGACTCCACGGCAAACTTGGTGGGGTACCCGAGTGC
>DATKTZ010000026.1:0-5303 GCA_035530815.1 Acidimicrobiales bacterium | reverse complement strand
GGCGTCGCGTGATCCGTCCACGCGCACCAGCAGGCCGCGCTCCTCGTAGAAGGCCAGCAACGGCGCGGTGTCACGCTCGTACATCGCGAGACGCTGACGGATCGCCTCGGGCTGATCGTCGGCGCGTTGGATGACGTCGCCCCCACAATTCGAGCAGGTGCCCGAGATGGCCTCGACGTCGCTGTCACGGTAGATCGCGCCGCACTCCTGGCACACTCGTCGCGCCGAGAGCCGTTCGACGACCTGGGCGGTGGGCACGTCGAGGTTGATGCAGAGCTTGACGCCGTCCTCGCCCAACAGGTGCTCGAGCGCCTCGGCCTGGGCCAGGGTGCGCGGAAACCCGTCGAGCAGCGCACCGTTCACCGCGTCGGCCTGGTCGAAGCGCTCGCGTACCAATTGGTTCACGAGCTCGTCGGACACGAGTTCGCCCGCGTCGAGAACCGTGGCGACCTCGCGGCCCAGGGGCGTGCCCGCTTTCACCGCGGCGCGCAAGATGTCGCCGGTAGAGACGTGAGGGATGTGAAAGTGCTCCGAGAGCCGCTTGCTCTGGGTGCCCTTGCCCGCGCCCTGTTTACCCAGTATCACCAGGTTTAGACGTGTCATGGCTACTTCTTCAAGAAGCCTTCGTAGTTGCGCATCATGAGTTGCGAGTCGATCTGGCGCATCGTCTCGAGTGCCACGCCCACCGCGATCAGCAAGGTGACGCCGTAGTACGGGAATCGGTTGATGCTCCACATCGCCATCAAGATACTCGGGATCACCGCCACCGACGCGAGGAAGAGTGCCCCCACGGTCGTGATGCGGCTCAGCATGCGCGCGAAGTACTTCTCGGTCGGCAGACCCGGACGGATGCCCGGCACGAAACCACCCTGTTGACGCAGCATCTCGGCCTGCTGGTGCGGTTCGAAGGCGATGTACACGTAAAAGAATGTGAAGGCCAGGATCAACACGAAGTCCGAGAAGATGTAGAAGAAGCTGGTCGGATTGAGCGACCGGTTCACGAAGCTCTGGAAGCTCGCCCACGGCACGACGTTGGACATCAACACCGGGATATAGAGCACCGAGGACGCGAAGATGATCGGGATCACGCCCGACTGGTTCACCTTCAGCGGGATGTAGGTGGAGTTGCCGCCCATCTCCTTGCGGCCCACGACGCGACGCGCGAAGGTCACCGGGATGCGCCGCTGACCGTTGTCCATGAACACGATGAACACGAGTAGCGCGATCGAGATCGCGAGGATGACGAAGAACTTGAAGGCACCGCCCTCGCTGTAGACCGCTCGCCCACCCGAGGGCATGCCCGCGACCACGTTGGCGAAGATCAACAGGCTCATGCCCTGGCCCACACCGCGCTGGGTGATCAGTTCGGCCAGCCACATCACGAACGCGGTACCCGCGGTCATGATCGCGACCATGAACAGCCCGAGCCAGATGTTGAACCTGGGGATCAGGTCGATGTTGAAGCCCAGCAGTGCCTGGTCGTGGCCGTGGAAGGCGTAGATGAGGCCCGTTGACTGCAGGAGTGCGAGGCCGATGGTCAGGTATCGCGTGGTCTGGGTGATCTTCTTCTGCCCGGTGGCTCCCTCGTCGCGCCACTGCTCGAGCTTGGGGATCACCGTCGTCAACAACTGGATCACGATCGAACTCGTGATGTAGGGCATGACACCCAGGCCGAAGACCGCGAGACGCGTCAGCGCCCCGCCGGAAAAGAGGTTCAAGAAGCCCAGGACGCCGCTCGCGCCCGCCTTGGACTGCAGCAACTGCACCTGGGACCAACTGACACCGGGGATCGGGAGGTTGGCGCCGAGCTGGTACAGGCAGATGATCCCGACGGTGAACAGGACCTTGTTGCGAAGATCCGGAACCCGAAAGATGTTGCCGAGTCGCTTCAGCACGGCGATCCCTACCGGTTCTGGTGCTGGTTGCCCGATGCGGCGGGACGCACGGCGAAGGGCAGGTCGAGCACCGTCGTCGTGCCCCCGGCGGCCTCAATGGCCGCCTTGGCCGACGCCGAGAAGCCGTGCGCCGAAACGTTGAGCGCGCTCGAGAGCGTGCCGCGACCCAGGATCTTCACCAGATCCTTCTTGCGCGCGAGACCGCGCTCGACGAGCACCTCGGGGGTGACGTCGCTGAGTCCCAACGCGACGAGCGCGTCCAGGTTCACCGGCGTGTACTCCACGCGGAAGGGGTTCGTGAAGCCCTTCAGCTTTGGAATGCGCTGCAGGAGCGGCAACTGGCCGCCCTCGAAGCCGGCGGGGATGGTGCGGCGCGCCTTCTGGCCCTTGGTGCCGCGGCCGGCGGTCTTGCCACCCTTGCCCGCGATACCGCGACCGACGATGCGCTTGCGGTGGGTCGAGCCCTTGGGGGGCTGGAGATCGTGCAACTTCATTCGTTGACCTCTTCCACTTTGATCAGGTGCGGCACCCGAGCGATCATCCCGTGAATCTCGGGACGGTCGGGGAGCACGTTGGACTGGCCGATGCCACGCAGCCCGAGCGCGCGCAGCGTGCCGCGGTGCTTGGGCTTAGTGGCGATCGACGATCGAATCTGGGTGACCTTCAATTTTGACACGACTAACCCTCCGTCTTGAACAGGTCGCCCTCGCGCTGACGCTCGCGGTACGCACGAAGCGTGCCGGAGGGCATCACGTGGTCGAGGGTCTGGTCGCGCGACGAGGCAATCTCCTCGGGGCGGCGCAACTGCTTGAGTCCCTCGATCGTGGCGTGCGCCACGTTGATGCCGTTGGACGAGCCCAACGACTTGGCGATGATGTCCTTCACGCCCGCCATCTCCAAGATGGCGCGCGCGGCGCCGCCGGCGATGACACCGGTTCCCGGCGCGGCGGGCTTCATGAGCACCCGCCCGGCGCCCGAGGCGCCGAGCACGGGGTAGACGATCGTGGTGCCCGCGAGGGGGACGTCGAACAGGTTCTTGCGCGCCTCCTCGATGCCCTTTTGGACCGCGAGCCCGGCTTCTTTGGCCTTGCCGTAGCCGAGGCCGACCTTGCCCTTGCCGTCACCGATGACCATGAGGGCGGTAAAGGAGAACCGGCGTCCACCCTTGACGACCTTGGACACGCGGTTCACCTTGATCGTGCGCTCTTCGTACTGCTCTAGCTCTGCCATTAAAACTCCAGTCCGGCGGCTCGTAGCGTCTCCGCGAAGGCGGCGACGCGGCCGTGGTAGTCGAATCCACCGCGGTCGAAAACCACGGTGGTGATGTTGGCGGCCTGGGCACGCTCGGCGAGCAGGGTCGCGACGGCCTTGGCCCCCTCGACGTTCCCACCGGTGGCGTCCCTGAGGGCCGGCTCCACCGAGGAGGCGGCCGCCAGCGTGCGACCAGCGACGTCGTCGATGATCTGGGCCGAGATGTGCTTGTTGGAACGGTGCAGCGCGACGCGCGGGCGCTCAGCGGTGCCCGAGAGGCGACGGCGGATGCGCGCGTGACGGCGCTTACGCAGTTCGAGTGTGGTACGAGCCATTACTTCGCAGCCTTTCCTGCCTTGCGCAACACTCGCTCACCGAGGTAGCGCACGCCCTTGCCCTTGTAGGGCTCGGGCTTACGAATCTTGCGGATGGTCGCGGCCACCTGGCCCACGACCTCCTTGTCCGCACCCTTGATGATGACGCGGGTGGGCGTGGGCACCTCGAAGGTGACACCCTCGGGGGCGGTGAACTTCACGGGGTGCGAGAAGCCGAGCGCCAGGTCGAGCACGCCCGGACCGCCCGCGGCGGCGCGGTAGCCGACGCCGATGATCTCGAGTTCCTTGGTCCAGCCGTCAGTGACGCCGGTGACCATATTGGACACGAGCGTGCGCGTCAGGCCGTGCAACGAGCGGTACATCGTCTCGTCGTTGACCCGCTCGACGTTGAGCACGTCGCCATCTTGTTGCAGCGTGATGCCCTCGGGCAACGTGCGCTGCATGGTTCCGTTGGGACCCTTCACCGTCACGACGCTTTCGCTCACGGTGACGCTCACGCTCGAGGGTACGGCGATGGGAGTACGGCCAATTCGCGACATCAGCGAACCTCCTTGGTACGAAGAGGCTGGTTACCAGACATAACACAGCACCTCGCCGCCCAGCTTGGCCCGTCGCGCTTCACGGTCGGTCATGAGTCCGCGGCTCGTCGAGACGACGGCCACTCCCACGCCACCGAGCACCTTGGGCATCTGGTCGGACTTCTTGTAGATACGCAGACCGGGCTTGGACACCCGCTTGATACCGATGATGGTCTTCTTGCGATCCTCGGAGTACTTGAGCGCGATCTCGAGCACGCCACCGGGCTTGCCTTCGACCGGCGTCACGGTGTAGCCCGCGATGAAGCCCTCCTTCACGAGGACCTTCGCGAGACTCTCCTTCAGCTTCGAACTCGGCATCTTGACGCTGTCGAACATGGCGGCATTCGCGTTGCGGATGCGCGTGAGCATGTCGGCGATGGGGTCAGTCATTGTCATTGCTGTCCTCCTACCAACTCGCCTTGGTCACGCCGGGTACTTCACCGGCGTGGACCATCTGGCGCAGACAGATCCGGCACAGACCGAACTTGCGATACACCGAACGCGGACGGCCGCAGCGCTCGCAGCGCGTGTACGCGCGGGTCGAGAACTTGGGGGTCTGCTTTTGCTTGATTCGAAGAGCTTTCTTCGCCATGACTATCGATTCTCCTGCTTGAAGGGGAAGCCGTACGCGCGCAAGAATGCGCGCCCCTGCTCGTCGTTCGCGGCCGTGGTGACGATGGTGATGTCGAAGCCACGCGCCGCGTCGATCTTGTCGTAGTCGATCTCGGGGAAGATCAACTGGTCGTTGACACCGAAGGTGTAGTTGCCGTGTCCGTCGAACGACTTGGGCGACAGGCCCCGGAAGTCGCGGATACGCGGGATAGCGAGGCTCAACAGGCGGTCGAAGAACTCCCAGGCACGGTCCCCGCGCAGGGTCACCTTCACGCCGATGGGCTGCTCCTCGCGCAACTTGAAGCTCGCGATCGACTTCTTGGCCCGCGTGACGACCGGCTTCTGGCCGGCGATCTGCTCCAGGTCGCGCTGGGCACCCTCGAGCAACGAGGCCTGCTGGGTGGCCCGGCCGACGCCCGAGTTCACCACGATCTTCTCCAGACGCGGGACCTGCATGATGTTGTCCAGCCCGAGCTCCTCTTTGAGGGCCGGGCGGATCTGCTCGTCGTAACGAACCTTGAGACGCGGACGAACGCTCACAGCGCCTCCCCACACTTGCGACAGACGCGAACCTTGTTCTCGTCGTTGATCTGGTAGCCGACCTTGGCCGGGCCCTTGTGCCCCGGGCACCA
>DATKTZ010000025.1:0-16544 GCA_035530815.1 Acidimicrobiales bacterium | reverse complement strand
CCGGTCCGAGCATCACGTTCTCCAGTGCCGTGCGATTGGGAAAGAGATTGAAATGTTGAAATACGAATCCAATCTCCGCACGCTGGTGCGCAATTTCACGAGTGGACGCGTCCACCTTTCGACCCTGCCGATTTACTTTGGAACCGATGTAGTGGCCGTTGACGAGCACCGTTCCCGAATCGGGCCTTTCGAAGCAGTTGATGCATCGAAGAAAAGTTGTCTTACCCGATCCGCTTGGTCCAATCAACACAACGACCTCGCCCCGAGCAACTTCCAGCGAAACACCTTTGAGAACCTCTTGGCCCCCGAATGACTTACGGACGTCAACCGTGCGAAGGATCAATTCCGCATCGTCCACACTGGGACCGCTGGAATCTGGCGGTGCACCATCCCCAATCATGACCGCACGAGCCCCAAGGATCGAGGGTTCTTGATGCGTGCGCGGAGGCCCGCCCAGAGGGACTGCCGCGAACGCGTGATCCCCCAACTCCGATCTATCTTCAGCTCTATCCAAGATTGCACGATGCTCCAAATCGTTGTGAGTACCAGGTAGTACAGGGCTGCGACCACGAAGATCTCAAAGGTGTGGAATGTGCTCGAACTGATTTCCTGCGTGATGAGAAACATCTCGGGAACGCCAATCACACTGAGTATTGAAGTGTTCTTCATCATGGCGTTGAAGTCGTTGCCCAGTGGGGGAATCACGAAGCGCATGGCCTGGGGTACTACTACGTATCGCATGACTTGAGTTGGCGTAAGGCCGACCGAAAGTGCGGCCTCGTGCTGGCCAACGTCGACCGCAGCCAAACCCGCGCGAATGATCTCAGACATGTACGCGCTCTCATTCAAAGCCAAGGTCACGATCGCGGCCTGCACGCTCGCCAGCACCAGGACCCCAAAGACGGAGACGTCTCGGAATGTGTAGATTCCCGTCGCGGCCAAGCCGTCATACACGATCACCAATTGCACGAGCAAGGGAGTGCCGCGAAGGACCCACACGTAGAACCCTCCAATGCCGCGCAAGGTTCGATGCGAAGATCTCCTGGCGAGTGCGACGCCCAATCCAATAATCACCGCGAAGAACTGCGCCAACACCGAGATGTACACCGTGCGCCAGAGGCCCCCTAGGAAGCTGCCGCTGGGACTAAGTAGTTCATGCCAGAAGAATGACGAGTCGAACTGAAGCGCGCTTGCAAGCATCATCGTGGCTTGGTCCAGGAACTCGCCGCGACCTACAACTCATCTCTCGAGATACCCCACTTGGTCATGATCTTGTTGTACTTGCCGCTCTTGCGAACGAGCGCAAATGCATGCTTCAAGGCCGCGAGTAACTTCGGACTCTTCTTGTTGATGGCGATACCCGTCAGAATCCTGCCGAATGGCTTACCAACGAACTTGAACTGGTTGTGATCTGCCCGCATGTAGTACGCGCCCGTCTCGGAGGTCGTCGTGTACGCCGTCGAACGGCCCGTCAACATGTTCTGAAGCGCTTGCACGTCACTGGTGAACAGCACGGCCTGCACTGGAGACTTTCCCTCACTGGTGCAAGTTGAACTCAAGGTAGCGAGTTCCGTTTGAGCGGTTGTGCCCGTGACCGTTGATACCGTCTGACCGCACAGACTGGTGTCAAAACCGGTGATGTTACCCGGGTTTGCCGAGGGAACCGTGACCGACTCGGATGAGTACATGTACGGCACGAAATCGACGACCGTCTTCCGTGAAGCCTTGATGTACAGCTGCGACAAGATGGCGTCACAGTGGTGTGCCTGGAGGGCGGGAATGATTCCGCTGAAGGCGGTCTGCTCCCAGACCGCCTTCAAGTGCAGCGCCTTGGCAATCGCGGTGCCAATCTGTATGTCGGATCCGATGGGCCGCTGCTTGGAGTTGAGGAACTCAATCGGCGGCGACGAAATGTCCGAGCAGTAGCGAATCTGGCCCGTGGTCAAGATAGTCGGTGGTTTCAAGGCCGGCGTGAGCCCTGACGCCCCTGCGCTCTGAACATTCAATCCCAGCGCCACCATTGGAAGGATCACTGCGGCTGCCAGCACGACTCTGATTTGCCGCCACCACATCCCCGCTGTTCCACTCAAGTTCTTTGGCATTCTTACCCCTCCGTGCGCTCGGCGGCTAGTCCCTTTTGGTCCAACCATCCAACCAATTTCGGACTAACATAGCAGGGCGCCACGTGGTGTGCAACCACACCAGCAAAATAACTTGAGACGCCTACAGTGGTTCTCGGACAACGTTTCGTCCTGGTTAATTAATTAGTGAGGGCTACAATGATTGAAGACGAAGCGGACTGGGCAAGCGTCTATCGCTCCCAGTTATCAGTCCCGGACAACTTGGCGGTCGAACTCGAGAAGTTAATCATGTCGGGTGCTCTTCCCCTGGGTAAGAGAATTCCGCCAGAACGCGAATTGGCCGAACTGTGGGGCCTTTCGCGAACGTCCGTCCGGGATGCGCTCAAACAACTCTCTCTGCGAGGTCTGATTGAACGCCGACCGGGCCGCGGTACGGTCGTCGTCGAACGGGAGAATCAACTAGGTGGCACGTTGGTCGAGTTGCTTAACGAGGATCAGAATGAGCTCCTTCAGGTCATGGAGGTGCGTGCGGTCATTGAGCCTTCGGTGACGGCGAAGGCCGCATTGCGAGCCCGTCCAGTCGATGTCGAAGAGCTGCAGAAGTTGCTCGACGAAATGTTTCGCGAGGAATCGACGGAGCGATTCTCAGAACTTGACCGGAGTTTCCACCTTCTGATTGCTCGCGCAACCGGTAACCCTCTGCTCATCTCCCTCTTGGAGAGAGTGGCAGAGATCGTCGATCAATCTCGCCACGTCGCCCTTCAAAGCAGCAACCGGCGGACCACGAGCCTCAACGAGCACGTAGCCATCCTCAAAGCGCTACAGGCGAGAGATCCCTTAGCCGCGGAGGCGGCGGCACAAGCCCACCTGGATTCAATTCAAACTAGGATCACCCGTCGCGAGATGCCCGAGAATTCGGACAACCCTTCACTCGTGTCGGGTCAGTAAGGAGCGCGGCGATGGCAACACCTGGGTGTTCATGCCAACCCTGAGGTGACTACCCGCAGGCAGCGTCGAAGCTAGCCGCCGACCTGAGAAATTCGCTCTGATCCATGCAGCCAGAGGCGAGTCGAGACCCCATTCATCGAACGGTTCCGACGCGAAGATAGATCTAGTTCAAGCGCCTTAGGTCTTCGACCGGAGTGGGCGAGATGCTTCAGAAGTCTGACGCTCGTGCCCTAAGGCAACAGCCCACGGTTCTCGCGCAACCCCTCCTCCACGATGCTGGTGTACAGGCTCATGGCGCTACAGTCCCTTCGGTGTCTAAGCGGACCGAATGATTCGTTCAGTAATGAGCGCAGTGGTTCTTGGCGAGTGGCAGACGACGTGAGTGCCGCACGCACTACCTTCGATCCGCACGACGAGCCAGCGGCGGGCTCCACGTTGCTGCCGTCGGTTCAGTTGCCCTCTTGATACGGGCTGGAGTTCCGCTGCGGCGTCTGTGAACACTTTCGCGTCATCATGTGCAACGTGCGACGACGCTGAGTTGTTCAGTGCTGCTTCAAGTGTGTTCCGCGATCGTGGGGATCTGGCAACGCCAGATGAGGCGGCGGACCAACTGCAGTTTCCAGGAGCCTTGTTCATTGGTGTCGACGCACCGGTTGTTGCTCAATGCGACATCAACGGTGTTCCGGCGCCAAAGTGAAGCCGCCCCGTCGGCCGTCTCGCACGAACGACACCTCGACTCGTTCGAGTCATCACACGACTGACGAACTTCATCTCGCTGACCTCACGGGACAACTCACCAGGTCGCCCGGATGCTCGCGGCAACCTACGGCACGCGTCGCGTGATCGCCGCACTGGCCCGCTTGAGCTCGGCCACGAGGGAGTTGACGTCAACTGGGATCTCCTCGATGTAGCCCGTCACCTGAATGGCGGCGACGACGTCGTCCGCACGATTCATCACCGGCACCGCGACCGAGACCTCGGAGCGATTACCCAGGCCCTGGCCCAGCGCGTAGCCGCGCTCTCGAATCGTCTCGAGACTGTCGATGAACTCCTGTCGGCTGAGCACCTTGCCACTGGCGAGCGGAATCTTCTCCACCCCGTCGAGGAGGTGATCGAGTTCCTCGGGTGACAAGGTGGCCGCCAGGATGCCGGCGCCACCGTCCATCAGCGACACCGGTTCACCCACCTTGGCCTGAAAACGCGACTGCGGCGTGCTCGACACCAGGAGCACCGACACCTCGGCCAGCTCGAAGCGCACCGAGAGTATCGAGGTGAGCCGGGTTGATGCGGTCAGCTCCATGAGGACCGGTTCAGCGATCTGCTTGAGGCCGTTGGTCGACAGATACGTGAATCCATCGACCAGTGAGACGAGCCCCAGCCGATACTCGACGCCGGTGCGCTCCACGTAGCCGTGTCGAATGAGCAGATTGACGATTCGCTGGGTAGTTGCGACGTGCAGATTGGCCGCCGTGGCGATCTCGGTCAGTCGCATCGGAAAACGGTTCTCGCGCAGCACTCGAAGGATGACGAAGGGCCGATCGAGCGAACGCACTACGCTCGTGGACGAGACGTCCGGATTTTGACCGTTTCGATCAGCCGATTCCTGTGCGCCTACGTCGGCGTCGGCGACCGCGGCCCGGATTTGGTGGTCTGAATAGGTCAATTGCGTCAGGACCTTAGCACGTGTCGAATTCGCGACTCAGGTGACGCTCGCTGAGGCCCTGCGCGGCGAGGTGGCCCACGATGCGGACCCGGCGGTCCGGAAACGAGAAACTCCCCAGACGCGTGTCGCACGTCGAGCGGCGGGATGCGCCGGCGCTACTGGCTCGAACAATCTTCAGCGTCATGGCACGTTCGCGTGCGCCGTGGCTGGGATCAGGGACGACAGAGGAACTGACGCCACCGCTGCCGCTCTGCCTCCACCGCGTTCGCCCCCCCTTTCCCCAACTCGTTTCTAGTCCAGTCGACCGCGTCGCGCGAACCCAACACCAGATGCCCACTGTGGCGGGCACTTACGGGCTCCACCGGCGCGTGATCGAATACGGGGAACGTTCGAGACCCCGGCCGCGCAGCTAGTTCCGCGTGGACGGCGGTGTCGATCGACGAGACGATGTGGAGCGCCGAGCGAGGCGCCCGTAGCCCAGCGTCAAGAGTGCGAGCATGACGCTGAGCACTCCGGAGAGGGCGTAGACCTTGGGCGAGGCCGTCGCCGTCCTCGCGGCCGACGCGAGCACCACCGAGCTGTGCTGGGTCGGATCGGCGACTGCGCGCACCAGCGTGCCCGGCGCGGCGAGCGTGGTCATCGATCCGATGATCTCGTGGTAAGCGGTGCCGCCGACGCGGTAGTCACCCTGGCAGGTGTAGCCGACGATGTTGCTCCCGCTGCCCCCGAGACTGCCCACGCAGCCCGCGACGGTCACGGTGACCGGAATGCCGTTGGCCCTCATGCGTTCGATGCGCGCGTTGTCGTTGGTCGCCGAGACGAACGCGACGACGATGGCCGCGGCGAAGATGATCAGCCCGAGCGCACCAGCACCCAACCAGTACTTGCGCCTCGCACTCAGTGCTTCGGGGCCGCGCAGGAGCGCGACGCGACCCTCGGATGCGTCGCGCGACACACCTTCACGGGCGAGCACACGATCGTCGTCGGCTACGGCTTGGTCGTGTCGTGCTTCTGGCATGGGACCCTTCGATCACTAGTGAGGTGGATCGCCGCTGATCACGCCACGATGCTATACGCGAGGCACTCCACCCACCAGGGCCTCACGGTTGCTCGCCACCACGCCGCGGTCGCCTTCATCCCGATCAGGGGACTCGGACCAGCGCGCGGCTGGTGCACACTGGCGCGGTCGCTGACCAGCCTCCGCGCGAGGCATTGCTGGACTCGACGCCAGCACACTGACGTGCACGCGCTTAGCGAACATTCCCCGGGACTGGCAACCGCACGCCGACGGCCTGCGAGTAGATGAAGGCCGGATAAGAATCCGGCCGTCATGGCACAATTGGCTTGCGATCGCGCACGCCGACCCGTAGAACGGTGAGAGAGACCTGCGAAGGAGTTGTCACCATGCCCCCGTACGGACCCAACGTCATGCGATTCCACGAAGGCGGACCGGATATCGTCCACGGTCTCTTCTTCCTGGTGTTTCTCACCGCTGTCGTCGTGCTCGGCGTCTGGTTGATCGCCAGCGTGCTTCGCCCCCGAGGACGTTTCGCGCACCACGACCACGCGGCCCAGGTTGCCGGCAGGGGGGCCGCAGGGGCCTGGCCCGACGCCTTGGGAATCCTCGACGAGCGCTTCGCGCGCGGCGAGATCGACTCGGATGACTACAAGGCCCGTCGCGAGCTGCTCGTCCAGTCCAAGGCTCCCTAGTCCGGGCCGATCGGCCGGCTCGCCGAAGAGCCCCGAGCGCGGCTCGTTGGCGACGTGGAATTCCACCGTTGCGTGCGGCCTCGAGCACGAAATTCGTGGCCGAGCGCACGCCGTTCAAGAAGAGTTCCTCTTGTTGGTGCTTGGAGAGGTCAAAGTCCATCGCGCTCAGGCCGTTGTTGTGGACAAGGACCGTCCGGTCAACGTTGCTCTCGCGCCGCACGAGAGCACCTCGACGATCGCCTCGCGCGCCTCGACGTGAACCGGCTCGAAGAAGAAGGGTATCGACATCGAGGCACGCACGGCGCCCACTGGATCTTGAGTGTCGGGGTCGAACCCGTAGGAGGCGTAGTCCCAGGGCAGGTGCACCAGCCGCGAGCGGGTGAGGTCCGAGACGTAGACCACCAGTCGGTAATGCTGGTCGCCCAACACGCTGAGCTCGGGATCGAAGTCCGCATCGAGTCGCAGATCGGCGAAGGTTCTGATATTGAGCTGCTCGTGAGGGAGCGGGCGCAGCCACGACTCGAGATAGTCCCCCGAGTACAGCCCCTCCTTGCTCGTCAAGATCGCCGCGTCGGCCACCAACTTCGCGACGTGACCTCCGGCGTGATCCACCGGTTCGTGAAGTCGGCCCTCGGGCGTGAACTTTCGCAAGTCCAGCGACTGCAGCACGTCGGCCAGCGTGGTCATCGCACGCCCGGACTGCTCGATACCGGCGATCAGGCTGGCCGTGATCGCCCCCGCACTGGTGCCGGCGACCCGGTGAAACGTGCAGCCCGCCTCGCTCAGCACGAGCACCGCCCCCACCAGGCCGACACCCTTGACACCTCCGCCCTCGAGGGCGAGATCGGTTCGGAGCTCGCGTTCGCCGCCCCTCAGTGGGTTGGGCCAACCGTCGGCGACGCGCGGTCGCTCGGCGGCGTCCACAAACTCGCGCTGCAGTGCCTCATCACGTTCGTACCCGCACGGAGCATCCGAGAGAATAATTGAACCCACACCCCACCCCCTGAAGACCTCGGGCCATCCACGCGCTTCTACGTGGCGACGCCGCGCGCGACGCGGGTACCGGCCGGAGATTCGATGACTCCGAGTCCCACAAGGCGCCGCTCGCGCGTCGCTACAGTGGTCTCCCATGGGACCCACACGACTGGGTGGTCCGCCACCGCGGCGGCACGAACCGATCACCGCGGCAGTTGCGGGCCTCATCGCGGTGGCCGCCGTTGTCGGTGGCTTCGAGTTCGGCCGATTCAACACCGCGTCGTCCTACCACCACTTCGTGCAGTGGGCGGCCGTCATCGTCCTCATCGGCGCGGGATCCATCGCGATCCGCAGCACGGCGTCGAGTCTCAACGGACTCTTCACCCGGCGCGCGAACCCGGGTACGGGCGGGGCAGTTCGCCTCGTGGTCACCGGTACCGGTATCCTGGCCGTCATCTTCGCAGTCTTCGCCGTGCTCGGCGTCTCACTGCAACACCTGCTCATCGGCGCGGGCCTCACGGGTGTGATCCTGGGCATCGCGGCCCAACAGAGTCTCTCCAACGTCTTCGCCTCGGTGGTCCTGCTCTTCGCCCGGCCCTTCGCCGTGGGCGATCACATCCGGATCCGTTCGGGCACCCTGGGCGTGCTCGACGTGTGGGTGCTGGGCAGCGGTCTGACCTACGTGACCGTACTCACCGACGATGGTGTCTTGAAGGTACCGAATTCCGTGCTGCTGGCGTCGGGCATCGGCCATCTGCGATCCCCGGCGAGCACCGCGACCGAGCACCCAACCGGCGAGGAGACGGCCTGATCGGAGGCCGTCCGAGTCAGCGACCGACCCGCCCTAGTTCAGGTACGGCACCACGTTCTGGGCCCAGGTGAAGATCATGGCCGGCGGTGCGCCCTTAGGAATCTCGATGAGGTCCACGAATGAGCCCGAGTTTCCCACGGTGGCGAACCCGACGCCCATCTCGCAGTTCGCGCAGGTGAGCCCGACGCCGGGGTTGTAACCCGGGTCGTAACCCAGCAACTCGTCACGGTGAGCCCAGCAGCCACCCGCCGAGGCCGACGTGCACGCGACGTTGGAGGTCTGGGCGCGACTGCCGCCCCATCCGTCGGCGTACATCCAGATGTAGTCCGCCGCGAGCACGGAGAAGCCTGCGGACCAGGCGCCGCCCATGCCCTGGTAACCCTGGGCGTCGAGGCCGATGGCGAAACCGGCGGCGATGCTCGGGTCCGAATTGGTCTGAGCGGCGTGCTGCGCGTTTGCGCTGAGCGCCGCGTTGATCCCGAGGTACGGGGGAAGACCCCTGGCGGTGCGCTCGAGGTCCGCGACCACGAAGAGTTGCTGGCCCGGGGTGAGCGAGTACCAGTTGCTCGGCAGCACCATGGCGCCGAGTCCCTCCGCGCTGCGCGCGGCGTCAATGGACTGGAGCAGGTAGTTGGTGCAAGCGGGGTCATTGGTGTAGGTGGGCCACGTCATCGACGACGTGATGCAGGGGTTGGCGCAGGTCCAACTACCGGTCGCCTTACTGCACGGCCCGGAGTTGAGGAAGTTCGGGTTGGGCGCGATGTTGGACGCCGGGTTGAGATTCGCCGCGAGGCGGGCAGCGGCCGCACTGGATGAGGGTACCCTCTTGGTGACGGGGACCGCCTTGGTCGCCTTGACTGGCGCACTCGTCCCGCGCTGGGGGTGGGTCGTGGTCGCGCCCACGTTGCGCTGCACGGCGGCGGGGTTCTTGGTCACCGACGTGGACTGCCGACTCGGCGAAGGCACCTGCGCGGCGATCGCCGGACGACGCACGTTGGTGCGCGCGGGCACCGTCGTGCTCGAAGTCGTGCTCGACGTGGTGCTCGACGTCGTGGTCGACGTCGTGGTCGAGGTAGTGCTCGTCGCGACAGACGCCCTCTTCGCGAGCATGGCGCGACGCAGCGTCGACGGCGCCGGTGTGCTCGCGCGTGGCGTAACCTCCACCGAGGCCAGCTGCGTGATCGCCGGCGACGAGGTCGTGGTCGAGCCCGACGAGAGGATCGCCGAGACCGGCAACGCCGACGTCAACAGCACGAGGCCACCGACGACGGTGACGAGCGAACCCAGCGCGGCGAGGCGCCGACCACGTCGCCGCGGCGTGCGCGACGAGCTTTCGACGGATGAGGCGGCGTTGGCCGTGATCGGGGAGACTTCGACCACTGCGTCGTCGAAGCCCTTTGTGTATGAGTGCCCTTGCGTATTCTTCATAAGGACAATCTTCGAGATCCAGAATCACCTGGCTCTCTACGACATCCCAAAATGGACCCAACTTTTGTTGCGTTAATTCATTGTCGATTTGCCCGGAGTCTCACGAAATAGGTGCGGGTCATTGACGCGCGTAGTGGTGGTGTACGCGACGCACTCTCCGCCACGTTGTCGCTGGTACTCGCCCGGATCACTCGTGCCGTGCGTCACGTCACGACACTGGCGCGTGCCAACCCCTGCTGACGGGCCTCCAGCAGACCTCAGTGGACGCGTTGCGTCCAAACTACCTGATCAAGGTGCCTACGTGGGGTGGTAGCTCCAGCGGACTCGCTCGCGGCGACCGGTGTCGGGACGTGGCCCACCACGCAAGGGCATGCTAGTGGGGCCACCTCAGGGAACTGAGATCTACCCTCGTAGAAAACGAGGTAGCAGCATGATTCCACATGAACTTCGAATTTCGATCGACTTGTTAGAATCTTGTCGGCAATTTGTCGCCGCATTGCGATTCAATTGAATTCACAATGACGGTCTACATTACGCCCGAATGAAGCGCACTGTCTGCCTCGGCTCAACAGACGTAGTCACCGTCGAAGGGGTGACCAAACCACTGCGTCAGCGTCACGACTCCACCGGTGAACGTCGCCTGGGCGCAGTTGCTCACCGCGGCGGACCGCGAGCGCGCGCCGGGCACCCACTCCGGTATCTGGTACAGCGAGTTCGTGACGTTGTAGAGCGTGACGGCGTTCGTGCCGCCGGTGATCTGGTTCCACTGCGACGAGGTGGAGTACGCGCCCACCGTGGCACCCGCAGCCGCGAACGCGGCGACCATGCCCTGGAGGTCCGCGACGTTCATCTCCAGCCCGGTGGTGCCGCTCTGCCAGGAGTTGGCTGTCTCCACGTCGAGCCACCACGGGTAGCTCGACGCCGCGTCCGACACGACCCCCGGTCCCACCTGGGCGTCGATGGCGTCGGCCGCCGCGGTCACCCGGGCCATGTCCTGGGCGGCCACGTTGAATCCGTATTGCCACGCGCACGCCGGCGAGTTGGCGCCCGCGCTCGCCGGGCCACTCGATGTGGTGACAGTCTCGGGCGTGCACGTCCCGTAGGGGTCGCCGCTCGTCGACGACGACGGCCAGTCGCCGATCAAGATGCCGTTATAGAGGTTGCCGGGGTCGGCGGTGTTGACGTAGAGCGACGCCGCGGGCTGAGCGGTCACCCCCGTCGAGGTGACGCTCGCCCAGTACAACTCGCTCTGGGCGTAGTTCGGATACTGCGACGAGGGGCCAAGACAGGCGTTCGGGTTGTTGGCGAGTCCGCCGTTCACCCCCACGATGCCGAAGGCCTGGCCCGAGGGCATCGAGCCACCGCACTGGGGGTAGGAGATGTCGTTGCCCGTCGTGATGGGCCCCGACCCACCACCTCCACCGCCACCACCGCCGTGGTGCGGTGCGGCGAACGCCGGCGGCGCACCCACGACGATCAAGGACGTCACTAGCACGCCCTGGACGAGCACCGTGATCAGCGACCTGCGCGACCCACCCCGCATGATTCCCCCCTTGTCCCGCATACGAGTGTACGCCGCCGTGGCCGCCGCGACCAGGGAAGATTTCACTAGGAATCACAAGAAGTCTCGGTTATGATTGGGTTTTCGCACCGAGGGGGTCCACATGCGAGCTCGAGTAATTCTTCTTCCCGGCCTGGTGGCCGCGGTAACGGTCGTTGCGCTCACCCTTACGGCGAACGCTTCGCCAGACTCGGCCCAAGGGCCCGACCACGTCCCTGTCTGTCTGCCCTCGACAGTGCCCGGCGTGGCGCACTGCAACGCGATCCAGTTGCTCAACCCGTCGGTGAACTGGCACGGCTCGCCCCTGAGCACCGTCGCGCCAGGCAAGAGCAATAGGGGCGGTGGTGGTCACGGCCCAACCACGACAGCTCCGCCCACGACTGTGCCGTCAGCGCCACCTGGCTACGGACCGCCCGACCTTCAGAGTGCTTACAACCTCGCCACGGCGATCAACAACATGTCAGGTTCACGCACCGTCGCGATCGTCGACGCCTACAATGACCCCTACGCCGAAAGCGACCTGGCGGCCTACCGTACGCAGTTCGGTCTCGGCTCGTGCTCGACCGCAAACGGGTGCCTCAGCATTGTTGGTCAGTCCGGTTCGTCGACCAGCTTGCCCAGGGCTAACAAGTCCTGGGCCGAGGAGATATCACTCGACCTCGACATGGTCTCAGCCGCCTGCCCGGCGTGCCACATCCTGCTCGTCGAAGCCAACTCGGCCTCCATGTCGAACCTCGCCGCTGCGGTCCAGACTGCAGCGAGTTTCCATCCCGTCTCGATCTCCAACAGCTACGGTGCCTCGGAGTTCTCCGGCGAGACGAGCTACGACCCCTACTACAGTTACTCGGGCATCGCCGTCACGGTGAGTGCCGGTGACAGCGGCTACGGCGTCGAGTACCCGGCCGCATCTCCGGGCGTCACCGCCGTGGGTGGCACCTCGCTCGTGGCGAACACCTCGAACACCTCGACCCGCGCTTGGAGCGAGACAGTCTGGTCCGGCACCGGCTCGGGCTGCTCGGCCTACGAGAACGAACCGCAATGGCAGAGCGGCGCGTTGAGCGGCGGAAAATGCACGAAGCGCACGGTCGGCGACGTCGCCGCGGTGGCGGACCCGTACACCGGCGTCGCGGTCTACGACAGTTACGGCCAATCGGGCTGGCTCGTCTTCGGAGGCACCAGCGTTGCCTCGCCGATCATCGCCTCGATCTACGCCCTGGCGGGTTACCCGTCATCGTCCAGCGCCGGCACATCCGCCGAGGGTCTGTACACGTCGACATCATTGAACCGGGTGACCAGCGGCACCAATGCCACCAATTGCACCGCCGGTTATCTCTGCGACGCGGGCCAGAGCTTGTCCAACGGCTACAACGGCCCCACCGGGATGGGCACCCCGAACGGTACTAACGGCTTCTAGCGAGAAACACCGGACAACCGCCCGAGTCTCGTCGGGCGAGGGAACGGTGGCGAACCGGAGTGCTGGTTGGGAATCACACGAGGCCTGATCGACCCGGTGCCACATCGCGCGCAACTACGCCCGGCGCGGCACCTTCTTGGAGACCAGGGCCGTGTAGGCCACGATGTTGGACTCGTAGTGCCCCGTCGCGCGATCGAAGGTGCCGCCGCAGGTCACCAGCTGGAGCGCGGAGTAGGGCCGCGATCCGTAGACGACGCGGTTCGGGAACTTGCCCTTCGTGTACTCGCGAAGACCGATCACGGCGAAACGCACGATCGTGTGATTGGCCAGGGTGACGTTCACCCGGTTGCCTAGCTTCAAATCCCTCAGGTGGTAGAACACCGCCGCGCCCTTAAGGCTGTCCACGTGACCAAGGATGACAGCGGAGCCCTTCTGGCCGGGGGCGGGTCCGTACTTGTACCAACCCGGCACCGAGAAACTGCTCGGCACCTGGACCGAGCCGTCACGGTTCAGCCCCAACTTGGTAACCGACGCCGAAACGCCCAGCGATGGGATAGTGATGTGCACGGGTCGGGACCTGAACTTGAGCGGCACCACCTTGGACAACTTCACCGTCGCCGCCGGCGTCGAGTTCGACACCATCGTCGCCGTGGGCGCACCCGAGACTGCGTTCGCTATCGACGCGCGGACGACGGCTGGGGGCGTCGTTTCGCGTGGCGTCAACAGGGACTGCAACCTGGTGACCCCAATCGGCTTGGTGATATTGGGTCCCTCGGCGGGGCGCGTGAGGCCGTAAACGATCCCCACCACGCCCGCGACGACCAACAGGATCGACAGAACCCACCAACGGAGCATCTTTCGACGCCCCGTTGGTGGGTTGCTACGTGAGTCTCGAGAAAGGAACTTCATATCCTCCTAGGACCTGCGACGCCGGAACAGGACACCCAACAGGGCGAGCCCTGCGAGTAGTACCAGGCTACTGATACCCAGCACCACACTGGCACCGCCCGAGCTCGCTGCTCCACCAGCACCCGTAGCGGGACCGTTGTTGGGTATCGTGGTCGGCACGGTCGGCGGCGATACGTGCTGGGTCGTCGTGACCTCACCGGTCTCGGTGACCGTCGCGGTCACCGGTGCGCTCGAGAGACCGCCGCCACTCGCCGTGGCACTGTTCGTGACACTGCCCGCGGCCATGTCCGCCGCGGTGATGGTGTAGTTGGCCGTGCACGTCACGGTCGCGCCCGCCGCGAGGGCAACCGGCGACCCGCAACTGAACGCGGTGCCCGAGTTGATGTGGTCGTCACTCACGCTGTACTGGGTCGAGGCCAGTTCCACGTTGCCCGTGTTGGTGATCACGTAGGTGTAAGTGATCACGTCACCCACCGCGGTGTAAGTGGTCGGCGAGGCGCTCTTGGCCAACGTGATCGCCGAGGCAACCGCCTTGGCGATGGTCGCGTGCGCCGGCGCGGTGGTGAGCCCACCACCCGACGCGATTGCGGCGTTGGTGACACTGCCTGCGGTCACATCGGCCGCGGTAACCGTGTAGGTCGCCGTGCACGACACGCTTGCGCCAACATTGAGCGCAACCGGCGAGCCGCAGTTGAACGCGGTGCCCGAGTTGATGTGGTCGTCACTCACGCTGTACTGGGTCGAGGCCAGGTTCACGTTGCCCGTGTTGGTAATCACGTAGGTGTAGGTGATGGTCTGACCCGCCGCTGCGTAGGTGGTCGGCGAGGCGCTCTTGGCGAGGCCGATGCTCCTTACGTTGACCGGCGGCGTGTAGAGCGTCACCACCGCCTGGCTCTGATCGGTCACCTGCTCTTCGCCGGGACCGTAGGCGCTCGCCACCGCAACGTTGGTGAAGCCGGCCGTGACGTTGGTGAGCGAGCAGGTGTAGGCCGTCTCACTCGCGCCGGCGGCCAGAGTGCCGGTGAAGGTCTTGTCACAGTTGGGCGCCAGGGTGTCGGTCACGCTCACGTTGGTGAGCGGGGTGTCACCGCTGTTGGTCACCGTGATGGTCCAGGTGGCCGTGCTGCCCGAGACCACCGACTGGTTGGACGGCGCCTTGGTGATGGTGATTGCACTGATCTGCTGGGAGTCCGTGTAGGTGCAGGTAATAACCGCCTCCGACGCCACGTCGAGGGTCGCCACGCCGGTCGCAACACTGGTCGTGCCCACGTCGGCGCCCGCCGCGTTCTTGCACGCGAGGGCCGTCAACTGCCAGCCCGAGGGATTCGTGCCCTCGGTGATCGTCCAGGTGTCAGGAGGCACGCTGTAGGACTGGGAACTCGACGCCGTGGCGTCACCGGTCAGCTGGAAGGGAACCACTGTAGAGGTCCCGTTGGCCATAGTGAAGTTGAACAACTGGGAACTCAAGGGCACGGCCGTCTTATTGATCACGACGGTGCCGTTGATCTTGGAGAAGTCGACCTTCAACTGGTTGTCCTGGGAACCCGCGGGCGAAGTGTCGAGGGTCACGAGCGACACGTGGTAGGGCGACCCGGAGATCCCACCGGCCCCGATACCACTGTTCCCCCAGTCCAAGCCCAGACTGATGTGTGCGCCAAACCACAGGGCGACCTCACAGGTGGCGTTGCCGCCGTGGCCACAGGTCGTCACGCCGACACTGGCCACCGTGAAGCTCACCGACACCTCGGTCACCGACGTCGCGCTGTAGGCGCCGCCGCTGAAGGAGCCCGAGACCACCGTAGGTGTGGAGACCGTGTCCAAGGTCCCACCCAACATGGTGAACACGCGTGCGGGCCTAGCGATCGGATTCTGGAAGGAGTTGGGCACGTTGGGGTCACTCGGTATCGCGGCGGTCGTCGTTCCCGCGGGAGCGTTGGTGCCCGTCTGAGTGCACCCTGGGCCAGCCATGACGTCACAGAGATTGGTCGGCAGTTCCGACCAGTTCCACGACGTCAGAAAGTCGTAGCCGTGCAGGCTGTTCTTGGTCGTCTGGTAGTCGATCACCAGGGTGTGCGACGAACCGGGCAACAACTTGGTGATGTCCACGGCCTGCACCGTCGACTCGCCCTCGGCGTAGGTGGAGTTGTTGGCGTTGAGATCGCCGTTCACCCAGTTGCAGTCGCCCGAGTTGCCGGTGAAGGTGTCATTGGCGCACTGAGGGAAGTCAATTTTGGGCGTCGGGGTCGTGCCCGCCGACGCGACCGGCCCCGAGAGTGGCAGGAATCCCAAGGCGAGCGCGAACAGTCCGATGAGTGGAACAACCACCCGCCGACGCAGTGCCCCTCGCTCTGAGTGACGTCGAGACCACGCGCTGAACACACGCCGAAGATGGTGCACCATGTTCTTGAAAGAAGACCCAGTCATGACAACTCCCTTTCGTCCCTTGCAGCTCAAGTGTGCAATAGAGTACGGTAATTGTCAATTCATTGTGACACCGTTGTTTCTATATGGTGAAACCAGATTCTCCTTGAAATTCAGCCATTACGTAGGTTCTTTAGTCCCATGCGACCGACCTTCTTAATGTTATTTCGAATCTCATTTCTACTACTCCTTAAGGGCGTGGTTCAACGGCCACCTGAGCACCGATCGAGCCCACAGCGCGACTCCACTCACCCCGTGTCACCATCACCCTTCACGAGCACACAGAGACACTCGCCGCATCAGACCTGGTCAAGACGGTGACGTTGACAGCCATAACGACCGTCGCTGGAGTCCGGTTGCCTCGTGCAACGACGTCGACCTAACGACCGCCTCCGGTCGCCGCGACGCGCGGTGGTATCGCGACGCGCGGTGACGTCGGGTCAGACCCGGTGTCGACGCGGCACGCTCGTGGACACTAGCGCGGTGTAGGCGACGATGTTCGACTCGTAGTGGCCGGTGGCCCGGTCAAAGGTGCCGCCACAGGTCACCAGTTGCATCGCGCTGTAGGAGCGTCGTCCGTAGACGACGCGGTCGGGAAAGTGGCCCTTGGAGTACTCGCGCAG
>DATKTZ010000024.1:0-38871 GCA_035530815.1 Acidimicrobiales bacterium | reverse complement strand
AGACCACACTCTCGCGGTTGCTGAAGTTGTGATCACCCTGCAGGAGATCTCGAGCAATGGACGTGTCGCCGTCCTTCGTTTCCAGTTGGAACCTGAGTGTTGGCGGTCCTATCTCGGCCCCAGCGGCGAGACGCGAACGCTGAAGCCCGACCTGGCCCTGGTAACGAGGTCGTCAGGATTCGAGGACCACTGGTTCATCGAGGTGGACCGGGCAACCGAGCCACCGAATCGCGTAATTAAGAAGTGCCTGCAATACCAGGAGTATCTGGCCACGGGGCGCGAACAGGCCCGTGTCGGTCTCTTTCCAGCCATCATGTGGGCTGTGCCCAACGAACGGCGCAGGGATCAGTTGAGCCGGAGACTGGAAGGCGAGGCCGCCATCGATCCCCGGCTCTTCACCGTCGCAACCACCTATGACATCGAAGAATTGGTCGTCGTGGGCGCCGAGGAGTTTCACCGGCGGCGGGGAGAGATGAAATGAGCGCCCGAAAGACAAGGAACTTGGGCGCTGTTGCTTCAAACTCACTGATCAGACTGGACATTCTTAGCAATCAGAGCGTTAATGAAAGCAACGTAAGTGAAGGAGACGTTGCGATGAGCCCATCCGTAGAGAGTCCGGTTGCCAATCCACTTGAAGCGTTCACCAGCGCACTCACCCCCAAAGCGGCGGTGAGCTACCTGCGTGTGTCGACTCGCGACCAGGCCCGACGAGGTGGTGGCGACGACGAGGGCTTTTCGATCCCAGCTCAGCGCGAGGCCAATCGTCGCAAGGCCGCCAGTATGGGCGCGATGATAATAAAAGAGTTTGTCGATCGGGGGGCATCAGCGCGATCTGCCAATCGGCCCGAGCTCCAGCGCATGCTTGAGTACCTGGAGGATCACGACGTTGACTTCGTCATCGTTCATAAGATCGACCGACTGGCCCGCAATCGGGCTGACGACGTTGAGATCATGAAATCTCTCGAAGCGTCCGACGTGCGGCTGGTCTCGACGACCGAGTCAATCGATCAGACTCCTTCAGGAATTCTCCTTCACGGCATCATGTCGAGCATCGCAGAGTTCTACTCCCGCAACCTCGCTGCCGAAGTCGCCAAGGGAATGTCGCAAAAGGTTCGATCTGGCGGCACGGTGGGTCGAGTGCCCCTCGGCTACCGCAATCATCGAACTGTCGATGCCGAAGGTCGAGAGATCCGAACGGTCATTGTCGACGTCGA
Source organism: Acidimicrobiales bacterium (assembly GCA_035530815.1). Taxonomy (GTDB): domain Bacteria; phylum Actinomycetota; class Acidimicrobiia; order Acidimicrobiales; family RAAP-2; genus RAAP-2. The sequence continues at coordinate 37,657 of DATKTZ010000024.1, read as the reverse complement.
GCGTGCACCACTTATCCGAGAGGCCTTCACGCTGTACGCGAGCGGCGACTGGACCGTGGTCTCCCTGGCTGATTACCTCGCTGGGCGCGGACTAACGACGGTACCGTCTCCGAGGTTGCCGTCGAAGCCCGTCACCGAAGGCCATCTGAACAAGATTCTGATCAACCCCTACTACAAGGGGCTGACGAAGTACCAGGGAGTCCACTATCCAGGCCGACACGAAGCGCTCGTTGATGAGGTCACGTGGCAACGAGTCCAGGACGTTCTCGCCACACATCTCAACGGCGAGAGAACCCGCAAGCACCCTCACTTCCTTAAGAGCACCGTGTATTGCGGTCAGTGCGGGGAACGACTGATGGTCCAGAACTCACGGTCCAAGACGGGAGACGTTTACCCTTACTTTTACTGCACGGGACGGCACGCCAAGCGAACAGTCTGCACCCAACGCTCGGTACTCATCTACGAAGTCGAGAGAAAGATCGAGGAGCACTACCGACGGATCCAGCTCGATCCCGCGCTTCGGACGGGTATCGAGGAATTAGTTCGAGAAGAGTTTCAGATAGCTCAGGCACGGATGGAGAAGACCAGAGCCGACCTGAAGCGCGAGAAGGAGAAGATGGAGCGCCAGCGCGAGAAGCTCATGGAGGCGCACTATGCCGGAGCGATACCAGTCGATCTGCTTGGTCGCGAGCAAGATCGGATCAGCCGGTCGCTTCGCGAGATTGAGACGCGAGTGGCGGCCACATTGACGGAGTTCGAGACAATCGAGGGAAATCTCGAGCGGGCACTCGATCTCGCGGGAGACTGTGGAGCGGCTTACGAACAAGCGCCGGATCACATCAAGCGGATGTTCAACCAGGCATTCTTCGAGAAGATCTTCGTTGTGCAAATCGATGAGAGCCTGGCGGGCGTGGAAATCAACGCCAAGCTGAAAGAACCGTTCGATGTGCTACTCGGCGATGAACTTCGCATGGCAAGCCAGACGATGGCACCAGTTCGGAAATCAAAGAGGCCCGCTGGCAAAAATGCCAACGGGCCTACGTCCCCTCTTCATGTGCAGGGTTTGAGTAACGCACTAATGGTGGAGGTAAGGGGATTCGAACCCCTGACCTCTTGACTGCCAGTCAAGCGCTCTACCAACTGAGCTATACCCCCAAGGGCCTCCAGATGTTATCAGTTGGGCGATCGGGCCCCATCGGTCGATGACGCGAGAAGGATCTCGCAGAGTTGACTCGGGCGTGAGAGGAACGGGCAGTGGCCGCTCTCGATGGCAATGACCTCGTTGGTGCGTCGGGCCATCACCTGTTGCAGGGCGGGGTCGATCGCGCGGTCCTGACGGCAGAGGATGTAGCGCGAGGGCACGGGGACGTCGACCCCCTTCCGGGCACTTCGAAAGCTGGCGAGGGTCTGCACCGAGAGCTGTGCCGTCGCCCAGTCGCTCACCTCGCGGGTGCAGTCGTGGTACAGGGCCGAGGCGGCCTTCGTAGGGTCGAGACGGATGTAATCACCGTCGAGTTCCATGGCCGCATCGAGTTCGGTGCGGACCCTAACCTCGCGCGACGCGTCGGTCGCGCTCTGGCCCACCTCGGGCACCAGGGCCGCGACGTAGACCATTCGCTCGAGGTTGGTGACGAGGTGGGCGGCCTCGCTGATCACGGCCCCGCCGTAACTGTGGCCCACCAGAACGACGTCGCCGTCGACCTCGCAGGCATCAGCCACTCGCACGGCGTCCTGGTCGAGGTCGGCGAGTGGATCACCGCCGCGTTGCGAGCTCGGCAGGTTGAGCGCGCGCCAGGTTACGCCCCGGCGATCGAACTCGGCGCCGAGGTCGCGCCAACTCCACGCGCCGTGCCATGCGCCGTGGACCAAAATGAACGTCGGCTGAGTCATCGGGACCTCCCTTTCTCCAAGGCTAGGTCGCTCGTTCCCTAGAATGGCCAGATGGCCCGCCCCTTTGATGTCGCCTCCGTTGAAGCCAAGTGGCAGGCCCGATGGCTTGACGAGGGTACCTACGAAGTTGAAAATGACGACCCCCGGGAGCGTTTCTACGCCCTGTGTATGTACCCGTACCCATCGGGGAGCGCCCACCAGGGCCACGTTCGCAACTACACCTTCGGTGACCTGGTAGTTCGCTACCAGACGATGCGGGGTAAGGCGGTGCTTTCGCCCATCGGCTTCGACTCGTTCGGCCTGCCGGCCGAGAACGCCGCCATCAAGGCCGGCAGCCATCCGCGGCTCTTCACCGACGCGCGCATCCACGAGCTCGAAACGTCCCTGCGGCGATTGGGCGCCGTCTACGACTGGCGCCGCAAGGTGCTCAGCCACGATCCCGAGTACATGAAGTACTCCCAAATGATCTTCCTCGCGTTCTGGAAGGCGGGTCTGGCCTATCGGGCCGAGGCACCGGTGAACTGGTGCCCGGGCTGTGCGACGGTGCTCGCCAATGAGCAGGTGCTGCACGACGGCACGTGCGAGCGCTCGGGTGACCTCGTCGAGCGCCGCAATCTCGAACAGTGGTTCTTTAAGATCACCGACTACGCCGAGGAGCTGTTGGGCGACCTCGACGAACTCGAATGGCCCGAACGGGTCAAGACCATGCAGCGCAACTGGATCGGTCGTTCCGAGGGGGTGGAGTTCGACCTGCCATTGGCGCACGATCCCTCGCGGGCGGTGCGGGTCTTCACCACGCGCCCCGACACCGGGTTCGGAGTCACCTACGCGGTACTCGCTCCTGAGCACCCACTGCTCGAGGCGCTCACCACCGACGCCGAGCGGGCGAAGGTCACCGCGCTGGTCCAGCGGGCGCTGTCGGCGAGCGAACTGGAGCGCACCTCGTCGTCCGAGGACGGCGCGGGACTCGAGAAGCGCGGCGCCTTCACTGGCAGTTACGTCATCAACCCCTTCACCAACGCTCAGGTGCCGGTCTACGTGGCCGACTACGTGCTCGGCACCTACGGCACCGGGGCCATTATGGCGGTGCCCGCCGAGGACGATCGAGACTTCGCCTTCGCCACCCTCCATGGCCTGGCGGTGGTGCGCACCGTGCAGCCGCCTGAAGACTTCGAGGGCGGCGCGTACGCCGGCGAGGGCCCGCACATCAATTCTGGTTTCATGGACGGCCTCGATGTCGCGCGCGCCAAGGAACTGGCTACCCAGTACCTGGCGGAACACGCCAACGGCGTGGTGAAGGTCAACTACCGACTGCGTGACTGGCTCGTGTCGCGTCAGCGCTTCTGGGGATGTCCGATCCCTGTCGTCTACTGCGACACCGACGGCCTGGTCGCGGTGCCCGAGGATCAGTTGCCCGTCGTGGCCCCCGACGACGTCGAGATGGACCGCACCGGCCAGTCGCCGCTCGCGACCCACACGGCCTTTCGCAACACGATCTGCCCCGACTGCGGGGGTCCGGCCCGGCGCGAGACCGACACGATGGACACCTTCACCGACTCCTCGTGGTACTACCTGCGAATGGCCGACCCGTTCACGCCGGGGCGTCCTTTCGATCCGGTTCAGGCAGCCAAGTGGATGCCGGTCGACCAGTACATCGGGGGCATCGAGCACGCCATCTTGCACCTGCTCTACGCGCGCTTCTATCTGAAGGCCCTGGTCGATATTGGCGTGGCGCCGGGACTGCCTCGTGAGCCCTTTCGCCGACTCTTCACTCAGGGCATGATCCGTCTGGCTGGTTCGAAGATGTCCAAGTCCAAGGGCAATCTGGTCGCGCCCGAGACGTACTACGACACGGTGGGCGCTGACGGGTTGCGCCTGTTCCACCTCTTCGTGGGACCTCCGGCCGACGACGTGGACTGGACCGAGCAGACCGACGAGGTCATCGAAGGCTGCGGGCGGTTCCTCGATCGCGTGTACCGGCTCTGCGAGTACGACGATGTGCGTCTGCACGAGACGCCAGACCAGGGAGATCTGGCCGTTCGCCAGGCGGTGCACCGCACGGTCGTGAAGGTCACCGAGAGCATTGAGCGCTGGAGCTACAACACTGCGGTGGCCGCGCTCATGGAGCTCTTGAACACGCTCTCCAAGTGGGCGCGCGCCGAGCACGGTGCCGAGCGCGTCACGCTCGAGGAGGCGATTGACGTGCTGTTGAGACTTCTGGCGCCCATGGCCCCGCATATGACCGCCGAGATCTGGGAGCGTCGTCACCCAGACCAGCCCTCTGTGCACCTTCAAGACTGGCCCGTGGCCGACCCCTCGCTCGTGGAGCGCGAGAGCGTGACGATGGTGGTCCAAGTCAACGGCAAAGTCCGCGCCCGTCTCGAAGTGGCGGCGGACTTGAGCGAGGACGCCGCGCGCGACGCGGCGCTCGCCGATGCGACGGTGCGCGCCGCGCTCGGCGAACGCGAACCCACCCGGATCGTGGCTCGGCCCCCCCGGTTGGTAAACATCATCGTGTGATGGCTCGAACTGCGCCCTCGGGCAAGACCGACGTGGTGATTGAGCCGCCGCGCTTCGATCGTCCCGAAGTCGAGATCCGCGCGTCGGTGCGTCGAAAGAAGACCGGCACCGCGCACTGGTCGGGCAGTCGCATCGTGGTACAGATTCCCGCGCGTCTGCGCGGACGTGAGCGCCGGGTCTTCGTCGATGATCTGGTGACGCGCCTGTTGAACCAGCGTCCCCAGAACGCGGCGGGCGACGCCTCACTCGAAGAGCGAGCGGCGGTCCTCGCCGAGCTGTACAACGATGGCGTCATGGCCGCCTCGGTCCGCTGGGTCTCGAACCAGCGCACGCGGTGGGCGTCGTGTTCACCCGCCTCCAAGGAGATTCGGGTCTCGAGTCGCCTACGTCAGTGCCCCGAGTGGGTAATCGACGCGGTGCTCGTGCACGAACTCGCCCACCTGCAAGAGGCCGATCACTCGCCGGCCTTCTACGAGATCGCCCATCGTCATCCGCGCCAAGGTGAGTCGGCGCTCTACCTCGAAGGCTTCGCTCTGGGTCTCGGCCTGCGTATCGAAGAAGGTGACGTGGACGTGAACGGCACCGCCAGCGCCACGGTGGACTGACCGGTCAGGTGGCCTCGCCGCGCAGGAACTTCTCGAGCTCGGCTGCTAGTTCGTCCCCGCTCGGCAACTCCTCGCCCGGCGCAGTGCCCTCGTCTTGGTCGACGGCCTCTTCGAGTTGCTCGACCATGGAGCTGTGATCGGGGTTGTTGGTGACGAGATCGTCGACGCGCTGGCGGGCCTCTTCGGCCGAGGCGCGCAGCACGCTGGCGTCCAGGGTGAGTCCCGCGATGCGCGCCAGGCCGTCGATGAGGGCTGCGGCCGCCAGAGGATAGGGCATCGACGCTACGTAGTGGGGTACGCGGGCCCAAAGGGTGATGATGTCCATGTCGACCTCGGCGAAGCCGAGCTCGAGTGCGGCGCTGATGCCGGCGGGCACCTCCAGTTCACCCGTGACCGTGCCGACGAGGCTCAACAGGTGGGCGCTGGGGGCGGGCACCGTGCCGATCACGCGCACCGGGCGCGTGTGCGGCGCCGGTGCGGGAAAGGCGCCCAGGCCCACTACCAGACGAACGTCGAAGCGTCCGGCGGCGTCGGTGACGACGTCGATGAAGTCGCTCCAGTGGAAGTCGGGTTCTGGGCCCACCAGAAAGAGGATGTCGGCGCCATCACCGTCGCGCCCGTAGCGCAGTTGGATCTCCGGCCAGGTCAGCTCGGTGGTGACACCGTCGACGATGCGCGCCAGGGGTCGACGCGCGCGCTGGTCAATGAAGTACTCGGTGTCAAAAGTCGCGAGCACGTCGGTGTGGATAGTGCTGAGCATCGTGCTGATCGCGGTGCTGGCGCCCAGCCCGGCGTCGATCCATCCTTCGAGACCGATGACCAGAACCGGCTCGTTGAGCTCGGGGTCGGCGAGAAAGATTATGCGGTCGTAGATTTCGTCATCCATTAGCTCTGCTCCAGGGTCAGCTTGGCCGTTTCGGCCAGCATGGCAATGTGAGTCGGAAAATCAGCGACGCTGCCTTGGTCTCCAGCCGTGGCGCCCGCGCTGTAGCGGGCGAACACACCTTGGAGGATACAGGCCAACTTCCAATAACCGAATGCTTGATAGTAGGCGACGTGGCTGACATCCAGATCGCTGCGTTCGGCGTAGGCCGCGAGGACCCGCTCGCGGCTGGAGAATCCGGGCGCGGTGGTGGGGGCCGAGCCGAGCAGCGCGGCGGTGGGGTCCGCGGGTTGGGCCCAGTACACGAGCAACAGCCCGACGTCGGCCATCGGATCGCCTAGCGTGCAGATCTCCCAGTCGAGGATGGCGCGAACCCGACCGGCGTCGTCGAGCACCGTGTTGTCGAGTCGATAGTCGCCGTGCACTACTGCGACGCGCTGCTGGACGGGAATCGACCCGGCCAACTGATCACCCACGGCTTCGACGAGACCCCCATGGTCCACACCCTCGACGCGCATCTGCTCGTACTGGGTGCGCCAGCGTCGCAGCTGTCGCTCGATGTAGCCGTCGTGGCGCGCGAGGTTGCCCAGACCGGCCTGGTTGACGTTCACGTCATGGAGTTGAGCCAGGGTGTGGGCGAGGTGACCGCCGATGTTCGCGCGGGTGGCGAGATCATAGGTCGCCTCGGCCTGTTCGCGGGTGCGCAGGATCGTTCCCTCCACGAACTCCATCACGTAGAAGGGCCGTTCGTTCACGCTCTCGTCCTCGCACAGTCCCAAGGTGTGGGGCACGGGTACCCTCAGCGGCGCCAGTGCAGAGAGAATCGTGTGCTCGCGAATCATGTCGTGGGCGGTGGGCAGGACGTGGCTCACCGGCGGTCGACGTAGGGCGAAACTGCGCCCGGTGGCGTCGGTGACGCGAAAGGTCAGGTTGGAGCGACCGCCCGCGATGAGCTCGAAGTGCAGCGGCGCGATCGCGCCCACGTGCTCGTGCATCCACGAGGTGACTCTCGTCTCGTTGATGCCAACCACCGCAGTGTCCATAATCGCCGAGGCTAACAGTGACCTGCCTCGGGGTCCTGTGCGACGCCCAGACATTAGGCTGAGTCGCGTGACTGATGTAACTGACGCCACGTTTGCCACCGCGGTACTGGACCGTTCGAAGACGGTGCCGGTGGTGGTGGACCTGTGGGCCGCCTGGTGCGGTCCGTGCAAGATCCTGGGCCCGATCATCGAGAAGGTCGTGGGAGAGACCAACGGTGCGGTGGAACTCGCCAAGGTGGACGTTGACGCCAATCCCCAGATTGCCCAGGCGTTCGCCGTGCAGTCAATTCCATCGGTGTTCGCCATGTCCGGCGGCAAGATCGTCGACTCGTTCGTCGGCGCTCTGCCGGAATCGGCGGTGCGCGAGTTCGTGAAGAAGCTGGCACCGGGTGCGTCGGTCGTCGATCAGCTGATCGGCGAGGGCGACGAGGCGTCCCTGCGCAGCGCGCTCGAACTCGACGCCACCAACGTCGACGCGGCGGTCGCGTTGGGTGAACTGCTGCGTGTCGGGGGCGACCTCGACGGTGCGGAGGCGGTGCTCAAGCCCTTCGAGCACACCGTCGCGGCCAAGATGGTGCTCGCACGGATACGCCTGCAGCGCAGTGGCGTGAGCCTCGAGGGCGACGTGGACCTGACCCTCGAGCACCTCCTCGAACAGACCGGGGTGGATCCGAGCGCGAAGGACCATCTGCTCGACGTGCTGGACGCACTGGGTCCCGAGGACCCTCGCTACGTGTCGTTTCGGCGGCGTCTCGCCAACCGCCTGTACTAGTGCATCCGTATCGGCCTTCGAGTCCCCTCGTGCTCGAACTGGGCGCGACCACGTACGATCTCACTTCGCGAGCCCTGATCATGGGCATCTTGAATCGGACCCGGGACTCATTCTTCGCCCCCGCGGCCACCTTTGAACTCGACGCCCTTTACGAGCGCGCCGAGCGACTCGTTTTCGAGGGTGCCGACCTGCTGGATGTGGGCGGGGTGAAGGCCGGGCCCGGTGATCCGGTCAGCGAGGTCGAAGAGCTCGAGCGAGTGGTGCCCGTCATCGCTGGACTGCGCGCGAGGTTCGACCTGCCCCTCAGTGTGGATACCTGGCGCGCCTCGGTGGCCGAGGCCTGCTTCGAGGAGGGGGCCACCCTCGGCAACGACATAAGCGGTTTCGCCGATCCGCGCTACCTCGAGGTGGCCGCCGCGGCCCGGGCCAGCGTCGTGGCCACGCACATCCGCCTGCAACCGCGGGTGGCCGATCCCACGCCGCACTACGACGACGTCACCGTGACGGTGCAAGACTTCCTCGTTGAACGCCGAGCGCGCGCGATCGACGCGGGCGTTGCCCCTACGCGGGTCATCATTGATGCCGGCCTCGATCTCGGCAAGACCGCCGAGCAGTCCCTGCAACTGCTGCGCGACTCGGATCAACTCGCCGCGCTTGGTTCGCCGCTGCTGCTGTCGGCGTCGAACAAGACGTTCTTGGGCGTGTTGTTCGACCTGCCCGTTGACCAGCGCCGCGAGCCCTCCCTGGCCGCGACGGCGCTGGGTATCGTCGGGGGGTGTCGGGTGATACGCGCCCACGACGTCGGTGGCAGCGTGCGCGTGCGCGACACCATCGAGCGAATCTTGGAGGCGGCGTGAGCACGGTCTGCGTGGTGGGCAGTGATGCGACCATGGTCAATGACGCGTTGCACAACGCCGTGGCCTCGGCGCTGGGTCCGCTCGACCCCTCGTTCGCCCTCCAGGACTTCACGGTCAAAGACGTCACGACGGCCGGCACCGAGTCGGTGCTGGCGCGCGTGATGGAGGCGCTCAACACGCCCGCATTCCTCGTGACGCGACGGGTGGTGGTGGTGCGCGACGCCCACCTGCTGGTGAGCGACGAGGTTGCAGTGCTGCTCGAGTGGATCGTGAGCCCCGCGCCCGATACGGCGCTCGTGCTCGGCGTCGTAGGCGCCAAGGGCAACAAACTGGTGAAGGCGGCCAACGAGGTCATCGACGTGAACGTCGGGTCGCGTCCCGCCGAGCGCGTGTCCTTCGTGGTGGCCAAGTTGGGTGAGTACCGGGTTGGCGTGGACCACGCGAGCGCCCAGCGCATCGCCGAGCGTATTGGTGACGACGTGGCGCGAGTGGACGCGCTGGGGCGAACGCTGTCGTCGATCTTCGGGTCCGCGCCGCTCTCATTCGCCCAAGTCGAGCCCTACCTGGGCGACGCCGGCGATGTGCCCGAGTGGGACCTCACCGACGCCGTCGACTCGGGTGACGCGGCCAAGGCGTTGCGGGTCGCGCGCCGGATGTTGGACTCCAAGAGCCGAGCGGGACTGCAGATCATCAATATTCTTCAACGCCACTATTTGCGGATGGCGCGCCTTGAGGGGAGTGGCGTTCGCGGAGAGGACGACGCCGCCGTGTTGCTCGGGATCAACCGGTACCCCGCGGGCAAGGCGCTACGGGTGTCCCAGCGGCTGGGGTCGGATCGCATCGCTGCGGCGGTTCGCATGATCACCGCGGCCGATCTCGACCTGAAGGGCGCGGTGAGCTACGGGGGAAAGGACCTGAACTCGGATCTCGACGTCACCGAACTGACGGTCACCGAGGTATTGGTGGCCCGTTTGGCCACCATGACTCAGGGCGCGCGGCGCCGCTAGCGGCCTAGCTGTTCGCGCGTAGGGCGTTGATGCGCCGCACGAGGCCGCTCTTCTTGTTGGCGGCCTGGTTCTTGTGAATGATGCCCTTGGAGGCGGCCGTGTCGATGCGCTTGATGGCGTTGCGCAGGGCGGTCTCCTCGTTCTCGGTGCCCACAGCCGCGACGGCGTTCTTGGTGCGGGTGCGGATCTCGGACTTGACGGCCTTGTTGCGATCGCGCGCGACGATGTTCTGCTTGTTGCGCTTGATCTGGCTCTTGATGTTTGCCACGAAAAACCTCGTTATCAGTGCGCCGAGACTGTCCGGCGGGCTGTCCAAGGCTAGCAGGAGCGGGTCGGGGCGCTCCACTTCGCCACGTTCCAGCCGAGGGCGGGTAGCCTTTCTTCACCGTGGCTACTCCTCCAACGACCGTCGATTCCAGCAAAATTAGGAACTTTTCGATCATTTCGCACGTCGATCACGGCAAGTCCACTCTGTCGGACCGAATCCTCGACATCACGGGTGCGGTCGATCCGCGACTGATGCGCGCCCAGTACCTCGACTCGATGGACATCGAGCGTGAGCGCGGTATCACGATCAAGGCGCAGAACGTCCGGGTCAACTACGAGGGCCACATCCTCCAACTCATCGACACCCCCGGCCACGTGGACTTCGGCTACGAGGTCTCGCGATCCCTGGCCGCCTGCGAGGGGGCGATTCTCCTGGTCGACGCCAGCCAGGGGATCCAGGCCCAGACCCTCGCCAACTGTTACCAGGCCCTCGAGCACAACCTGGAGATCGTGGCGGTGCTCAACAAGATCGATCTGCCGGCGGCCGATCCGGAGCGCTGCAAGGAGGAACTTGAGCGGGTCCTGGGTCTCGCGGCCGACGAGGTGCTCTCGATCTCGGCCAAGACCGGCCAGGGCGTGCCCGAGCTGCTGCGCGCGGTGATCGAGCGGATTCCCGCCCCCACCGGCGATCCCAACGCGCCCCTGCGCGCGCTGATCTTCGACTCCACCTACGACCAGTACCGCGGCGTTATCAGTTCGATCCGCGTGGTGGACGGGACGCTGCGCGACAACGTGAAGATCCGGATGATGCAGGCCGGCGCCAACCACGACATCGAAGAGTTGGGCATCCGCACGCCCGATATGGTGGCGGTCCACCAACTCGGCCCGGGTGAGGTCGGCTACGTCGTCGCGGGGATCAAGAACGTCGGCGGCGCGCGATCGGGCGAGACCATCACCGAGGCGGCGCGCCCGGCCGCGGCCGCGCTTGAGGGTTATCGTGACCCCAAGCCGATGGTGTTCTGCGGGATCTATCCCATCGATGGTGACGACCTGCCCGACCTGCGCGATTCGCTGGACAAGTTGAAGTTGAACGATGCCTCGATCACCTACGAGCCCGAGTCGAGCCACGCCTTGGGATTCGGGTTTCGTTGCGGCTTCTTGGGCCTCTTGCACATGGAGATCGTGCGCGAGCGACTCGAGCGAGAGTTCGACCTGTCGCTGATCGCCACGGCGCCCTCGGTGGTCTATCGCGCCTTTTTGACCGACGGCACCGAGCTGGACATCGACAATCCCACTGATCTGCCCGACCCGAGCCGACTGGATCACATCGACGAGCCGATGTTGGCCATCTCAATCCTCACTCCATCGGAGTACCTCGGCACGGTGATGGACCTGTGCCAGTCGCGCCGCGCCGAGATGATCAAGATGGACTACCTCTCGAGCGAACGGGTGGAGCTGCGTTACTCGATTCCCCTGGCCGAGGTGGTGATCGATTTCTTCGACGCGCTGAAGAGCCGCACCAAGGGCTACGCGAGCTTGGACTACGAACCCAGTGGCTACATCACCTCTTCGCTGGTGCGCGTCGACCTACTGATCAATCACGAACCGGTGGACGCTTTCTCGACCATCGTGCACAAGTCCAATGCCGACTACTACGGACGGCGCATGGCTGAGCGCCTGAAAGAACTCATCCCGCGACAGATGTTCGACGTACCGATTCAGGCCGCAGTCGGTGGACGGGTGATTGCCCGAGAGACGGTCAAGGCCCGACGCAAGGACGTGCTCGCCAAGTGCTACGGCGGTGACATCACCCGCAAGCGCAAGCTGCTGGAGAAGCAGAAGGAGGGCAAGAAGCGGATGAAGAACCTCGGTCGAGTGGAAGTGCCCCAAGAGGCCTTTGTCGCCGCCCTCAAGCTCGAGGACTGAGTTAGTCGTCGACCTCGCCGTCGGTCATCTCGCGCAGCAGGTCGGCGTGGCCGCAGTGACGGGCGTACTCCTCGATCATGTGGATGTAGATCCAGCGAAGATTGACGTGTCCCTCTCGCCAGGGTTTAGCGGTCATCTGGCGCAGGTTGTGTCCGAGGGCCAGTTCGCGCGAGCGCTGGCAGACCTCTTGGAAGTTGGCGACCACTTCGTCGAGCGACGCGCTGGCCAGGTCGTGAAAGTCGGCGTCGGGGTCGTCGACGCTCGCGTAGTAGGGGATGACGACATGACCGGAAAAGGCCATCTCGAACCAGTACTGTTCGACGCGGGTCATGTGGCGAAGGATCCCGAGCAGGGTCAGGTCGGACGTCGCCACGTGGCGCAGCGTCAACTGCTCGAAGGTGAGTCCGGCGCACTTGGTGATCAGCGTGGCGCGATAGAAGTCGAGCCACGATTCGAGTTGGGCGCGTTCGAGGCCGGCGACGAGGGGTGACGTTCGTTGCGGCCGGGGAATTTCAATCACACTCGATACTATGAGATAGCCCGGCGTGGCGAGGGGCCCCTACGAGACGCGAAGTACGACTCCTCGTTGGCACTCGGTAGAATTGAGTGCTAACAAGGAGGACACATGGCTCGTCGCGCCCCCAAGACCACACCGCCCAGCGGGGGACTCGACGCGCGCAAGGCCACAATCCTCGAGGCCGTGGTAGCCGAGCACATCAAGACCGCACAGCCCGTGGGTTCGACCGCGGTCGCCGCCAACGGCGATCTTGCCGTGTCGCCGGCCACCGTGCGTTCCGAGATGGTCGCCCTCGAGCATGAGGGGTACCTCGTGCAACCCCACACCTCGGCCGGCCGGGTTCCCACCGACAAGGGCTATCGCTACTTCGTCGACCACCTGAAGGCGGGCACCATCGGCAGCGCCCAGCGCTATCAGGTCAAGGACTTCTTCGCCCACGTGCGCGGCGAGGTTGAAGACGTCCTCGAACAGACCTCGACGCTGCTCAGCGAACTCACGAGTTACACCTCGGTGGTGCTTAGTCCCGGACATTCGCACACCACCATTCTGAGCGTGCAACTGGTCAGTCTGGACGCGCGTCATCAACTGCTGGTGACCGTATTCTCAGACGGCGCGGTCGTCAAGCACAGCGTGTTGACCGCCCATGACGTCACGGCGGTCGAGGTAACCGAAGCGTCGCGTCAGCTCAACGCCCTCTTGCTGGGCACGACCCTCGAGACGCGGATGCAGGTGCCCTCGCGCAACGACCACGTGGCGAGCCTGGTTCGCGAGGCGGTGAGCGTGTTACACGCCGAGCAGCCCACCGTTGACGGCGAACAGGTCTTCATCGGGGGCTCGTCCAAGATCGCCGAGGTGTTCGACGGTGTCGAGACGGTGCGCAAGGTACTGGCGATTCTCGAGCAGGAGCTCCTGGTCGTCTCACTGGTCCAGGACATCCTCGACAAGGGGGCGACCGTCGCGATCGGCTCTGAGCACCGCAACGAGTCGCTGGCGGCCTGCGCGGTGGTCGTGGCACCGGTGACTATCGACGGCACTCCGGCCGGCGCGGTGGGCCTACTCGGACCCACGCGCATGCAGTACCGCGAGGCGATGGCCGCGGCGCAAGTGGTGTCCGAGCAGTTGGCTCGACACTTCGCCGGAGAGGATGACCGTGGCTAATCCCGATCTCTATGCGGTACTCGAGGTGGACCGCAATGCGTCGCCCGACGACCTGAAGAAGGCGTACCGACGGCTCGCTCGCCAGTACCACCCCGACGCGAATCCCGACGATCCCGCAGCCGAGGCGCGGTTCAAAGAGGTCTCGCAGGCCTACGAGATCCTCTCGGACCCTGAGCGGCGCGCGAACTACGACCGCTTCGGCTCCGACGTCGGCTCGGGTAACCCCTTCGGCGCGGGTTCGGTCCAGGACATCTTCGACATGTTCTTCGGCGGCATGGGTCCGCGCCCGGGCGGGCGCCGGGGACCCCAGCCGGGTCCGGACGCCGAGATCACCCTCGAGATCACCCTCGACGACGCCGCCTACGGCGCAACCCACGAGGTCACCGTCACGCTGCCCCACCGCTGCGCCACCTGCGAGGGGACCGGGTGCGCGTCCGGCACCTCGCCAACGACCTGTGCCGAGTGCGCCGGGGTGGGCGAGGTTCGACGGGTGCGCAATTCGATCCTGGGCCAGATGGTCACCTCGATGCCGTGTCCTCGTTGTGAGGGCACGGGCACCCAGATCGAGTCACCGTGTCCCGCGTGTCGCGGCGACGGACGCCAGAACACGACGTCCACCCTCACAGTGAAGATCCCCGCGGGTGTGGAGGACGGATCGACCATGCGTCTGGCCGATCGAGGACCGGCCGGCCCGCGTGGCGGCCCCAACGGGCGACTCTTCGTGCACCTGCGCGTGCTGGCCGACGAGCGCTTCGAACGGGTGGGCGACGACCTGCACCACGAGGCGCACATCGCCTTCACCCAGGCGGCCCTGGGCGCCACGATCGAGGTGCCGACGCTGCGCTCGAGCGTGACCATCGAGATCGAGCCCGGCAGTCAGAACGCCACCGTGCACCGCATTCGTCACGAAGGGGTGGAGCACCTGCACGGTCGCGGGCGCGGCGACCTGTTCGTGCACTTGGTAATCGAGGTGCCGCGCGATCTCGACGACACCTCGGCGGCGTTGTTACGTGAGTTGGCCGAGCACCGGGGCGAAGTCGTGCGTGAGGCGAGTGGCGGACTCTTCTCGCGGCGCCGGGGAGCCAAGCGGTGAATCGACAGGAGTGGCCGCGCCGCGTGGCCGCACTGGCCCAACTTCGAGTGGGGGACCTCCGACGCCCCGTGCTGGGTCGTGACGACGAGCACCACCTGCGCACGGTGCTGCGCGCCAGGGCCGGTGAGGAAGTCGTGGTGAGTGACGGCAATGGTTCGTGGGCGCTGTGCGAGGTGCGCGAGCTCGGACTGGAGCGGGTGACCCCCGTGCACCGCGACGAGCGCACGCCCGACACCACGCTCTATCTCGCCCCGCTGAAGGGTGAGCGCAGCGAGTGGGCGGTCGCCAAGGCGACCGAACTCGGCGTGAGCCGCGTCGTGCCGCTGGTGTGCGAGCGCCTCGCGGTGAAGTTCAGGGGCGAGACGCGAACCAAGGTTCTCGGCCGCTGGCGCCGCATCGCCGCCGAGGCGTGCGGCCAGAGCCGGCGCACCTACGACATCGTGATCGACGAGCCGGTGCGCGTGCGCGACGTGCCGGTCGGGGTCGCCGTTGCGGACTTCGAGGGCGAGAGCGACTGGTCGGGCGTGCGCGCCGTCGCGGTGGGACCCGAGGGCGGCTGGGAGCACGACGAATGGTCGGGCGAACATCGCCGCCTTACTCTGGGTCCGACGGTGCTGCGCGCCGAGACGGCTGGGGTCGTCGCCGCATCACTGCTGGCCTTTGGGGCGGGGGACTGGGGATTTACCCTCGACGCCGGTCGCATCGGTAAAGATGAGAGCAATCATGAGTGACTGTCTGTTCTGCAAGATCGTGGTGGGAGAGATCCCGTCAACACCGGTGGCCGAGAGTGAGCGGGCGCTGGCCTTCTACGACATCGCCCCCCAGGCGCCCGTGCACGTGCTCGTCATTCCCAAAGAGCACATCACCAGCGCCGACGAGGTGGCCAGCGAGCACGGCGGCGTCGTGGACGATCTCGTCCTGCTCGCCCAGCGCGTCACTGCGATCGAGGGCATCCGCGAAAGCGGCTACCGGCTCGTCATCAACGTGGGGGACGACGCCCAGATGACGGTGGCGCACCTGCACGTGCACGTGCTCGGTGGACGACGGATGGAGTGGCCCCCCGGATGACATTCGACGCCTCGACCGACGAGGCTCTGACGGCGACCACCTTCGTAGCAAACACCCACTTGATGTCCGGATTGCTCGGACCGCGTGACGAACACCTGCGTGTGGTGGAGCGCGCCTTTGCCGACTCGAAGATCCGCGTGCAGGGCAACGAGATCACGGTTGCCGGACCCGATGCGGCCAAGGTGCTGCGCCTGTTCGACGAGTTGGTGCTGGTGCTCGAGAGCGGCCAGTCGCTCGACCCGGTCAAGATCATGCGCACCATCGACATGGTCAATGACGATCTGCGGCCCAGCGAAGTGCTGCGCCACGAGGTGGTGCGCGGGGTCAAGGGGAAACCAATTCGCCCCTCGACGGCTGGCCAGAAGCGCTATAGCGACGCCATAGATTCGTCGATCATCACCTTCGCCATCGGACCCGCGGGGACCGGCAAGAGCTACCTCGCGGTCGCGGCCGCCGTCCAGGCCCTGCACCGTCGACAGGTCCAACGTATCGTGCTGACCCGGCCCGCGGTCGAGGCCGGCGAGCATCTTGGGTTCCTGCCGGGCGATCTCATGGCCAAGGTCGACCCCTACCTTCGCCCGCTCTACGACGCCCTTTACGACATGGTGGGCCCCGAGGGGGCCCAACGACTCATCACCAACGGCACCATCGAGGTCGCGCCGCTCGCGTTCATGCGTGGTCGCACGCTCAATGACTCATTCATCATCCTCGACGAGGCCCAGAACACCACGCCCGAGCAGATGAAGATGTTCCTCACGCGCATCGGTTTCAACTCCAAGGCCGTGGTGACCGGGGACGTGACCCAAATCGACCTGAACGGCAAGGCGAGCGGCATGGCCGTGATCGAGAAGATCCTGTGGAATGTCGAGGGCGTCAGCTTCGTGCACCTGGGCGCCAAGGACGTGGTGCGCCACCGAATTGTGGCCGACATCGTTGCGGCGTACGATCGACACGAGTCATGACCATCGACATTTACGCGGCTGATGAACAGCACGATCACGAGATCGACCTCGAACGTTGGGTGCAACTGGCCAATGGAGCACTGGTCGACGAGGGCGTGCGCGGACTGGCTGAGGTGTCGCTGATCTTCGCCGACGAGGCGACCATCGCCGCATTGAACCAGCAGTTCATGGGTAAGCCGGGCCCCACCGACGTGCTGAGTTTTCCGATCGACTTCGAGCCCGAGCCGACTGGTCGAGTGCCTGACGCGGGCGGCACGGGACCCGGCGAACCCCCGAGCCCCGAGATCCCCCAACTCATCGGCGACGTCGTGATCTGTCCCGCGGTCGCGGCGCGCAACGCGATCGAACACGAGTGCACGCTGGATGAAGAGCTCGCCCTGCTGGTGGTGCACGGTGTACTGCACCTGCTCGGCTGGGATCACGACGACGATGAAGAGGCCGAACGCATGGAGGCGCGCGAGCGCGAGCTGTTGGCCCGTCACTATCGAAAGCACGGTTCGTGATCGCGGCGACCTGGTCGGCGGCCGACACCTACCTCACGCTCGTCGTGCTGGTGCTCCTGCTCATGTCAGCCTTCTTCGCCCTCTCCGAGACCGCGCTGGTGAGCATGAGCCGCTCGCGGGCGCGTTCGCTGCGCGAGGCGCACCGCCGGGGTGCCGAGGCGCTCGTGAAGTTGGCGGATGCGCCCGAGCACTTCCTCAATCCACTCCTATTGCTCATCTTGGTCTGTCAGTTGGTGTCGGCCACGATGGTCGGGGTGATCGCGGGCCACCTGTTCGGTGCGGCGGGCGTGCTGGTGGCGACGGTGGGCGAGGTCGTGGTCATCTTCGTGATCTTCGAAGCCATTCCGAAGAACGTGGCTGTGCAGCACTCGGACGCCGCCGCCCTGTTCACGGCGCCGATCGTAGGAGCGCTGCTGAGGTTCTGGCCGATCCGCTGGATCTCGACGGGATTGCTGTCGGTGGCCCAATTCGTCATCGGGCTCTTCGGTTCGACGGTGTCGCGACATCGGATGACCGAGTCAGAGGTGCTCGCGATGGCCGACGTGGCCCACGAGGATGCCGCGATCGCCTCCGAGGAGCGCAACTTCATCCATTCGGTCATCGAGTTTGGCGACACCATCGTTCGCGAGGTCATGGTGCCGCGCATCGACATCGTCGACATCGACCACTCGGCCAGCGTGCGCGACGCCCTGACCCTCGCGGTCGAATCGGGTCGCTCGCGCATCCCGGTGCTGGGCGAGAGCGTCGATGATGTGGTGGGCGTCGTGAACCTGCGCCACCTGGCCGCGCTCGTGGTGGACGGACGGGGCGACGACGCGGTGAGCGATCACATGTCGCCGCTCAACTTCGTACCCGAGACCAAGCGCGTCGCGTCGCTGCTCAACGAGATTCGCAATGCCCAGAGCCACCTGTTCATCGTGGTGGACGAGTACGGCGGCACGGCCGGCCTGGTCACGCTCGAGGACATCCTCGAAGAACTCGTCGGCGAGATCACCGACGAGTCCGACCCCACCGTCGAGGTTGAGGCGTCGGGACGTTCTCTCGACGCGGGCATCTCGCTGAGCGGGCGGCTCAACATCGACGACGTGAACCTCGACTACGAGCTCATGCTGCCCAAGGATGGCTGGGACACCGTGGGCGGACTGGTGATGGATTTGGCGGGCGGGGTTCCCGAGATTGGCGACGTGTTCGACACCCAGGGCTACCGGCTCACGGTGGTTCGAATGGAGGGACGCCGCATCGAAGAGGTCCTGGTCGAGCCGATCGGCGAACCTGGATGACCCACGCCGGCTTCGCCGCCATCCTCGGCCGACCCAACGTGGGCAAGTCGACGCTCTTGAACCAGGTGGTCGGTACGAAGGTCTCGATCACCTCTCCCTCGCCCAACACCACGCGCAGTGCCATCCGTGGCATCCTCACCGACGACGACGTGCAGATCATCTTTGTGGACACACCGGGGCTGCACCGTCCACGCACCGCGCTCGGTGGACGGCTCAACGAGATGGCTCGAGCGGCCGTTGACGACGTGGACGTGATCATGGCGGTGATCGAGGCGGGAGCGGCGATCGGCCCAGGGGACCGGGCGGTGCTCACCACGCTGCTCGAGGCCACGCGTCGAGAAGGAGGCGCGAAGCCCTGCGTCGTGGTCAACAAGATCGACCGTACGGGTCGCGAGGGCATTGCCGCCCAGTTGCTGGCGGCGCACGAAGCGGTCGCCGAGATCGCCGAGGAGCGACACCTCGAGTCTGCGGCGGCGCGGGTGGAGTACTTTCCCGTGTCGGCCAAGACGGGTGTCGGCACCGAGGAACTGGTGCACTACGTGCGCGAGGCGATGCCCGAATCGCCGTTTCTGTTTCCCGAAGACGAGGTTTCCGACGTGCCCGAAGCGGTGTGGATCGCCGAACTCGTGCGCGAGCAGTTGGTGCGCAAGACCAAACAGGAGCTTCCTCACTCGATCCACTGTCGGGTGACCGAGTTCGAATGGCCCCACGTCCTGGTTGAGATCCTCGTGGAGCGTGAGAGCCAGAAGGGGATGGTCATCGGCAAGCATGGCCAACTACTGAAGGACGTCGGCATCGCGGCGCGACGTCAACTGCCTGAGGGGTGCTTCCTTGAGTTGCGGGTGCGGGTGGAGCCGGGCTGGCAGAAGCGCGACGACATGCTCGACCGCTTCGGCTACTAGCGCAGGGAACGTTCCAGTCGCCCGCTCGTCGTGCCGGGTGAGACCGGCTGGTCGTCGCGCGGGCGCGATCGCACCACCATGATGGCCACGACGGCGAGCGCCACGGTGGCCGCCGCCACCACAATCGGAGTTGCCAGGCCGATGTACTTGAGCCCACTCAGCATGACCAGGGCGGTCATGACGTGGCGGATCGCCGGATTGGCGGCGCGCGAGGAGATGAGCGATCCGACAATCACTGCGGGTACCCCACCGACGATGATGGAACTCGTCAGTCCCCAGGCCACGTGGCCGAAGGCGAGCGTGCCGGCGCTCGCGCCCAGGGTCAGGGGGATCGACTGGGCGAGGTCGGTGCCCACCAGCTGGTCGCTCTTCAGGTTGGGGTAGATCGTCATCAGGCACACCAGGATCAATGAACCAGCGCCCACCGACGTCAGGCCGACCATGAAGCCTCCGACGACGCCCACGGCCAGCGTGGCCAGGGTGCGCAGGCGCACCGGCTTGGCCGGCGTCGTGCGCCGTTTCGAGACCACGGCGCGCAGTATCATCGCGCTGGCGCCCACGATGAGCGCGGCGCCGAGCAACATCTTGAGGTCACGTTCTGCGACGGCGGTGTGACCGATCAGGTGCATCGCGTAGGTGCCGAGGAACGCCGCCGGCAGGGAACCCACGGTGAGCAGCCCGACGACGCGCCGCTGGATCGTGCGCCGCCGCCAGTGCACCAACACCCCCCAGGGCTTCATGAATAGGGTGGCCATGAGGTCGGCCGAGATCGCGGCCGAGGGCGCGATTCCGAAGACGAGTACGAGCATGGGCGTCATCAGCGCGCCGCCACCGATGCCGGTGATTCCAAGGAGCAGCCCAACGACCGAACTGGCAAGTACCAGGTACAGGTCCAGATGCACGCCTCGCTCCTCGCTAATCTACAATATCTAGTGAAATAGTAGTGTATGTCACTTCCATTGCCGTTGCTTTGATGCTAGGTCGTCAGTGCAGGTCGACGCGAGGCCCAATGGCCCAATTACTCTACGAGTTTCCTGAGAAAGTCATACACGTACTGGCGATCTCGGGTTCGTTTCATCGGTGGAAGCTTTCGAAACAGCGAGGCCCGGTAGCTCGAAGTGGCCAGCCGGGTGTCCAGCACCGCCACCACACCCTGATCACTCGAGGTGCGAATGAGTCGACCCACGCCCTGGGCGAGCAGCATTGCGGCGCGCGGCAGGTCCACCTCGTGAAAGGGGTTGACCGCGCGCGAGCGGCGCGCTTCGGCGAGCGGGTCGTTGGGCACCGAGAAGGGAAGACGGTCGATGGTGACCAGGCTGAGTGAGTGACCGGGTACGTCGATCCCCTGCCAGAAACTGGTCACCGCGAAGAGGCTCGCGCTGGGATCGTCCCGGAACTGCTCGATGATTCGCTGGCGTGACAGGGTGCCCTGGACCAGCACGGGGGTCTCGATCGTGTCGTGGACCGCCTCGGCCACACGGTTCATGACCGCCCGATTCGTGAACAGCGCCAGCGTGCGGCCCGAGGCTGCGGTGATGAGCCCCGTGAGCTCGTTGATGATCGCGGCCTCGGCACCGTCGTCATTGCGCGAGGGAAACTGGTCGGGCACGTACAGCAATGCGTTGGCGCGGTAGTCGAAGGGGCTGTCAAAGTGCTCAACGACACAGTCGCGGTCCAGACCCAGGCTGGCGGGCAGGGTGTCAGGGATGGTCGCGCTGGTGAGTACGGCGGTGACGTTGGGCCACAGGTCGTCGCGAAGTCGCGGACCCACGTCGACCAGGGACAGTTCGAGGTCGACCTCTCGATCGCGTCGCGTGAGATAGAGCAGCTCTCCTTCGCGCACGTTGCGCAGGCGCGCCAGATCGTTGTTCAGGTGAATCGCCGGGCCGAGGGCGCGCAGGCGCCGGAACTCGGCTTCGGCGCCTGCGCCGGCGAGCGCGCGCAGAGCCTCGACCAACTGGGTCACCAGCTCGCCAGCCCGCCCCAGTTCGCGCAGGCCCGCCTCACCCAGACCCGTGAGTTCGTGACGCTCGTACTGCTCCGCCATTGCTGCGGCCAGACGATCGGCCACCGCGGCCAGCTCGGTGCTGGGTTCGACGTACTCCGCGCCCAGCAGGGGTCGCGCCACCGCCGCGAGCGCGCGCAGGCGCGTGGCGTTGAGCGAGGTGCCGAGAAGGGTCGCGAAGATGTCGAGCACCTCGTGCGCCTCATCGAACACGACGTACTCGTGTGCGGGCAGCAGCATGGAGCCCGAGGCGAGGTGGGCTCCGTAGAGGTGGGTGTTGACGATGAGGATGTCGCTCTCGGCGGCGCGGTCCTTGGCGAGTTCGGCGAAGCACGCGTGGCCCTGGGGGCACTGACTGCGTCCGAGGCATTCCTGGGGGGTGACCGAGAGGGAGCGCCACGCACGCTGATCTACTTCGAAGGTCAACTCGTCGCGGTCGCCGGTCTGGGTATCGTTGGCCCATCGCAAGATTCGGCGCATCTGGTCGGCCACCCCTCGCGGCACCTGGGATCCGTCATCGAAGCTCAGTTGGCCACCGCCCACCCCTTGGGCGCGGTTACGGCACAGGTAGTTGTTCTTGCCCTTCAACACCGCCACGCGCACGCCACGGGGCAGATGGGACGCCACACTCGGCGCGTCCTTGCTCGCGAGTTGGTCTTGCAGGTTCTTGGTAGCGGTGGCGATCACTACTCGCTGACCGGTCATGGCCGCCGGGATCAGGTACGCGAGCGACTTGCCGATTCCGGTTCCGGCTTCGATCACGGTGTGTTGGCGACGCGACAGGGCCGCGGCGACCGTGCGTACCATCTCGCGCTGGCCCGAGCGGCTCTCGCCGCCTCCGGGCAGGTCCGCGGTGATCGAGTCCAGCAGTGTGAGGGCTCGGTCGACGTCGATCTCGACCAGGTCATTGTCAAGTTGGACCCCCGCCTGCTCGTCGGGCTCGACGTAGGCGAGGTCCTCGTCGGGATCGAAGGAGTGCACACGACGACTCTAGAGGGATGCTCGAATGGGGAATTCGAAGGCGACCCACTAGGTTTTACGTGTGCCTGACCCGCGACCGACCGCCGTGCCCGACTCGATCGATCGATCGAGTGTGCCCCGTCACGTGGCGATCGTCATGGATGGCAACGGGCGCTGGGCGCAGCGTCGCGGGCTTCCTCGCACCGAGGGGCACGGGGCCGGAGAGGAGGCGCTCATGGACACCGCGTATGGCGCGCTGTCGGTCGGGCTCAAGGTGCTCACGGTCTACGCGTTCTCCACCGAGAACTGGCGTCGACCGGTCGATGAGGTCCGCTATCTCATGAATTTCAACCAGGGCCTGCTCGAGCGGCATCAGCACGAGTTGCACGCCGATGGCGTACGCATTACGTTCTCGGGTCGAAGGGACTGGCGGGTGCCCAAACGGGTACTGCGGAACATGGACGGGGCGGCGGACTTGACCAAGCGCAACAAGGCACTGACGCTCAACATTGCTTTCAACTACGGGGGTCGCGCCGAAATCGTCGACGCCGTGGTCCAACTCGTCGCCGATGGGGTCAGTGCCACGAAGGTGGACGAGAAGGCGATTCGCAGTCGCCTCTATCACCCTGAACTGCCCGATCCCGATCTGGTCGTTCGAACCTCGGGAGAGTTTCGAGTCTCGAACTTCCTCCTGTGGGAGATGGCGTACTCCGAACTCGTGTTCACCGACGTGCTCTGGCCGGACTTTCGCCGCGAGGACCTGTTCGACGCAATCGCGGAGTACCAACTTCGTGAACGGCGCTTTGGAGGAGTCGACCAATGAGACTCACGCGCGTGATCGCGGTGCTCGCGGTGGTGATCTACGTCGGGTTGTGGGTGCTGGCGCTCAATGGCGCCTCGAACCTGGTGCCGCCGCTACTTATTCCACTCGTGCTGGCGGTGCTCGTGTGGGCGGGGCTCGCGCTTAATCGGTACCTGGAGATCAGTCCGCGCAAGCAGGAGTTCAAGGAACGCGAGGACGACGACGACCGGTGAGGGAGATCCAGGACGAGGCGGTGGTACTTCGCACGTATCGGTCCGGCGAATCCGACCGGGTGGTCGTGCTGTGGACTCGGGGGCACGGCAAGGTGCGCGTACTGGCCAAGGGGGTGCGCAAGACCTCGAGCAAGTTGGGGGGGAATCTCGAAGTTCTCGCCTACGTGCGAGTCGACCTCGTCAAGACTCGCGGTGAGTTCTATATCGTGCGTCACGTCCAGCACTGCGACCGCCTCACCACGCTGCGCTCGTCCTACGACCGGATCAACGCGGGCTACGCCGTGGTCGAGGTCGTCGACGCCATTCCCTCCGATGACGTTCCCGACGAGGGCATCTTCGACCTGCTCGTGCGGGTGTTGGTGACCCTGGACAACGAGTCCTTCGACCCGACCCTGGTGCCGGCCTCGTTCTACCTGCGGCTTCTCGAGCACGACGGTTCGGCGCCGGTGCTGGAACGTTGTGTGCACTGCGGCGTTGAGGGGCCGCTCGTGGCGTTCGACGCCCAAATCGGTGGGGCCTTATGCGCGAAGTGCCGGTCCGGCTCGGCGATGTCGAACGAGGCTCTGCAACTGGTTCGACGCATCGTTGGTGGCGACCTTGCGGCGGTCCTGCGCGAGACACCGACGGCGGTGGCCGGCGAGGTGGCGGCGCTGGCCCAGCACTCCATTGAACAGCATTTCGGACGTCGTCTGCGCGCCGCCGCGTCGTCGGCGCCTCTGGCGCCACCTTCGCACTAGCGGCGCGGATGTGCTGGAGATGCCGGACTGGGCGCTGGCCCGGCGCCGGTTCGTCAGCGCGCAGCGCGCTATAAGGTACCTGCGACTGCTTCGAGGATTCGTGTCTGTTATTCCCATACCTAGTGAGTTGCCCCGCGACCGATGTCGCGACGCGAACGTGACGCAGCTGCACTCGTGGTCCCTGCTGCCCGACACCGCCCCGGCGTCGCACGCTGGAGTGCGCGTGTGAGCGGCGACTTCGGCGTCTACGTGCACGTGCCGTTCTGCGCGCACCGCTGCGATTACTGCGCCTTCGCGACCTACGCCGATCGGGATCACCTGATGGAGGACTACGTCGAAGCCGTGCTACGCGAGATCTCGTGGCGTCGTGACGACCTGCCCCAGGCGAGCTCGGTCTTCTTCGGGGGTGGCACCCCGTCACGGCTCGAACCCGAGCAGTTGCTTCGTATCCTTGAGGCTCTCGCGCGCACCGCGGACGCCGAGGTGACCGTGGAGTGCAACCCCGAGGACGCGAGCGTCGAGCGCCTGCGGGCGTACCGCGAAGGCGGAGTCACCCGCATGAGCTTCGGTGTGCAATCGACCCAGCCCGCGGTGCTCGCCGACCTCGGTCGCCGCCATGGCGTGATGGCGCACGAGGAGGTGTCGCGCGCAGTCCACGACGCCGGCTTCGACACCTGGAACATGGACCTCATCATCGGCTCGCGAGCCGAGACACTCGACGACGTGCGTCGCACCGTGAGCGACTTGATGAACCTTGAGCACGCGCCGCCGCACATTAGTTGCTACGCGCTCACGCCCGAACCGGCGACACCCCTGGGGCGCGACCTCGCCCGTCATCCCGACGAGGATGCCACGGCTGACGCGTACGACCTGGTGAGCGCGCTGCTCGAGGAGCACGGCTTCGAGTGGGAGGAGATCTCGAACTGGGCACGGCCCGGGCACGAGTGCCGTCACAACCACCTCTACTGGGACCAGGGTGAGTACGTCGGCTTCGGGTCGGCCGCCCACTCGCACGAACGCGGGCGGCGATACTGGAACGTGCGCACACCTGATCGCTACATCGCCATGATCGCCGAGGGCCGCCGACCGCTCGGCGGCGAGGAGGTGCTCGACGAGGCGACGCGCTCTTTTGAACGCGACTCGTTGGCCCTGCGCACGCGCCGCGGCGTTGCACTGGAGGCATTCGAATCGCTTGAAGAGATCGCCCACCTGGTTCGGGTGAACGACGGCCGCGTGACGCTTGCCCCCGAGGGTCGAATGCTCGCCAATCAGGTGATTGTCCGCCTGAAGAGCGAGCAGTAGTCCGGTAGCCTTGGTGGATGGCTGCACCCTCCGACACCGAAAACGACCTACTAGAGAAAGTCACCAATCTCGCCAAGCGGCGCGGTTTCATCTTTCAGTCGGCCGAGATCTACGGAGGGTTTCGCTCGACCTACGACTACGGCCCCTTGGGCGTCAACATGTTGCGCAATGTCAAGGCGGCGTGGTGGCGCTCGATGGTCCAACTGCGCGACGACATCGTCGGTATTGACGCGGCGATTCTGGGCCCGCCGGCGGTCTGGGCGGCCTCGGGCCACCTCGAAACCTTCACCGATCCGCTGGTGGACTGTCGCAAGTGCAAGGAGCGCTGGCGCGAGGACAAGATCGACGGGGTGTGTCCCAACTGCGGCTCGACCGAGTTCACCGAGGCGCGCGCGTTCAACCTGATGTTCAAGACCCAGGCCGGCCCGGTCGAAGGCGAGGGCGCCACGGCGTATTTGCGGCCCGAGACGGCCCAGGGCATGTTCACCAACTTCGCGAACGTGCTCGCCACGACGCGGCGAAAGCCCCCCTTCGGCATTGCCCAGGTTGGCAAGTCGTTTCGCAACGAGATCACGCCCCAGAACTTCGTCTTTCGCACCCGAGAGTTCGAGCAGATGGAGATGGAGTACTTCGTGCCCCCGGCCGAGGCCGAGCAGTGGTACCGCTACTGGATCCAGACACGACTGGACTGGTACCTCGACCTCGGCATGCCCGCGGATCTCCTGCGCCTGCACGAACACGCCAAGGAGGACCTGTCGCACTACTCGCGCGGCACCACCGACATCGAGTTCGCTTACCCCTGGGGTTGGGACGAGCTCGAGGGCATCGCGAATCGCGGCGACTACGACTTGACCCAGCACTCGAATGCCTCAGGCACGAAGTTGGAGTACTACGACCAGGCGGCCAACGAGCGATACACGCCCTACGTGATCGAGCCCGCCGCCGGAGCGACGAGGGCCATGATGGCCTTCCTGCTCGCGGCCTACCACGAGGACCAAGTCGAGGGGGAGTCGCGCACCGTGCTGCGCCTGGACTGGCGCCTCGCCCCCTACCAGGTCGCAGTACTGCCACTGTCGAAGAAGCCCGAGCTCGAAGGCGTGTCGCGCGAGGTGCTGGCCGCGCTGCAGCCGCATTTCATGTGTGACTACGACGTCACCCAGTCCATCGGACGGCGCTACCGGCGCCAGGACGAGATTGGCACGCCCTACTGCGTCACTATCGACTTCGAGACGCTCGAGGACCGGGCGGTCACCGTTCGCGATCGTGACACGACCGCCCAGACACGCGTGGCCATCGACGACTTGGTCGGCGAGTTACGCGGGCGCACCAACCAGAACTAGATGACGCGCGAGCGCGCACTCTCCTTTGGGTCGGTGGCCGAGCTCTACGACCGCTATCGTCCCGCGCCACCCGAGCAACTCGCCGTGGTGCTCGGACCGCTGGGGGATCGCGACGTCCTCGAGATCGCCGCGGGCACCGGTCTGTGCTCTCGGTTCTTGTTGTCGCTTGGTGCCCGGCTCAGCGTTGTCGAGCCCGATGACGACATGCGCGCCGTGCTGTGCGCGCGAAGTCCCCAGGTGAGGGCGTTCGCGGCCCACGCGGAGTCACTGCCGTTCGCGGATTCCTCGTTCGATGTCGTGGTGACCTCGTCGGCCTGGCACTGGTTTCGCCAGCCTGACGCGCTCAATGAAGTGGCCCGCGTCCTGCGTGATCAGGGAGAACTCTGGGTGCTGGGCAACGGGTTCAACCGAGAGCAATCGTGGTTGGTTGACCTCGTGGGCCTGCGCGAGCGCGACGGCAACGTGCCGGGGGCCCAACGCGCCCACGAACTCGACTTTGCGGGCGACGAGCGATTCTCCGCTCAGCGACGTGTCACGCTGGACTGGTCATGGACGCGCGACGTTGAGTCGCTCGTGCAGCTCTTTCACACCTACTCGGGTGTGATCGGGCGCAGCGACGAGGAACTTCGGGTTCTCGACGACCAGGTGCGCGCACGCGTGCTCGCGCTCGCTCCCAAGGGCGTGCTGGAGGTGCCCATGGCCGTGCGCGGCACGCTCGTCACACGCGTTCGCTGAGCGCCGTCTCGGGGGTCGGCGTGGGCCACTTCAGGGCTGGAATCACCAGGCCGAGCCCGAGTGCCACGCCGAGCCAGCAGTCGCCGGTCCACCCGTAGGCCGCGTAGAGCTGGCCCGACAAGAACGAGCCCAGCGAGGCGCCGAGAAAGCAGCTGACCATGTAGGCGCTGTTCACGCGGCTGCGAGCCTCGGGCATGAGGGCGTAGATGACTGACTGGTTGGTGACGTGGGTGCCCTGCATGCCGGCGTCGAGCACGACGATGCCGATCGCCATCCACCAGAAGTTGTGTCGACCCCACGCGACGATGACGAACGCCAGGGTGATCAGCAGCGCCGCGACGATCGAGGCCAGGGGACTGCGCTGTTTGTCGGCCACGTGGCCAGTGGCATTCGCCGCGGCGACCCCGGCCACACCAAACAATCCGAACAGCCCGATCACTGCGTTGGAGTAGGAGAAGGGCGGCGCGGCAAGATGGAACGAGAGCGTCGTCCACAGGGTGTTGAAGGCGGCGAAGGCTAGGGCACCGGACCACGCGCGCTGGCGTAACTGGCCCGAGGAGACGAACAGTGTGAACGTGCTCGCGACCAGCGCCGAGTAGGTCATGTGCTCGCGTACCGGCTCGTCGGGCAGGACTCGGTGCAAGACGTACGCCATGGCCGCCAGGACCGCCGCCGCGCCCCAGTACACACTGCGCCAGCCCGCGACCTGGGCGACCAGACCCGACACGGTGCGCGACAACAAGATGCCGAGCAGTAGGCCCGACATCACCCGGGCGATCACCCGACCGCGTTGGGCGGGGTCGGCCAGATCCGCGGCGAAGGGGATGATCACCTGGGCACCCACTGAGATCACCCCGATCAGGAGTGACACCACGGCGAACGGGACGAAGGACGTCAGCGTTGCCCCGAGCATCATCATCAACGACGCGACGACGAAGATTGCCACCACGAGGCGACGGCGTGGTATCAGGTCGCCCAGGGGGACGAGGAACGCGAGCCCGAGTGCGTAGCCGATCTGGGTCAGGGTCATCAACAGTGAGGCGTTGGCGGTGTCGACGTGAAACTCACCTCGCAACTGGTGCAGCAACGGCTGGAGGTAGTACAGGTTGGCGACGATGACGCCAATGGCCACGGCCATCAGCATGATCAGTGGAGTCGAGAGTGGGCGCGCCCGTTCGGTAGTCACCGTTGGTCCTTTGAGTCCGCGTTCAGCGAGGCTAGTGGTCCAAGCACGAGGCCGCGGTGAAACTATTTCGTCGACGGCAGTGAGTAGGTGACCTGGGCCTTGGCCGCCAGTTCGGCGACGTCGCGCGAGAAGATCTCGACGTCGACCACCGCCAGTTTACGGCCGAGCTTCAGCACGCGAGCCCGGGCCATTAGGTCGCGAAGCTCGGGTTTGCGCAGGAAGTCGATGTGCAGACTCGTGGTGACCGCCAGCAGTACCGGGCCGATCTGGGCGAGGATCGCCATCCACGCGGCGGTGTCGGCGAGGGTCATCATCGTTGGTCCCGACAGCGTGCCGCCCGGGCGCCCGTGTCGGTTGTCGATGGACATGGCGAGCAGCACGGTCTCGTCGTCAACTCTTTCTACTCGCGGAACATCGTTGCCCGGGAAGGCGGCGACCATGATGTCCTGGAGTTCGAGGGCGTTCAATACGGGCATGGGATCACGTGGCCCGGCGATAGCGCGCCGTGGCGAGGGGGCCGAGCACGGCGATTGCCCCCAGCGACCACAGCACCGTTGCTTCGATGTTGGGGCCGACGGGATGGCCGAGCATCAGACCACGCACCGCGCTGGCGGCCTGAGACACGGGCTGGTAGGTGGCAAAACCTTGGAGCCAGCCGGGAAGCTTGGAGGGGTCTACGAAGACCGATGACGCGAAGCTGAGCGGGAATACGAGCGGAAAGGAAATCGCCTGAGCGGTCTCGGAGTTGGGTGCGGCGAGTCCGACGTAGGCGAAGCCCCACGACAGGCAGTAGGCAAACAGCAGCATCAAGAGACACGCCGCGACGTAGGAGAGGACGGTTCCCCTCGGACGAAAACCGACCGCGAAGCCCACCAGCGAGATCACGACGACCACCACGACGTTGCGCATGAGGTCGGAGACGGTTCGACCCGCGAGCACCGCCATGCGCGCCATGGGTAGCGCGTGGAAACGCTCGATCAAACCACGTTGGAGATCCTCGGCCAGACCGATCGCCGTGCCCACGGCGCCGAAGAGGGTGGTCTGGACCAAGATGCCCGGCAAGAGGTAGTTCACGTAGTCGCCCGTAGGGACCCTGATCGAACCACCGAAGACGTAGCGGAACAGCAGTACGAACATGACCGGCTGGATGAACAGAAACACCAGTGCGGTGGGGATGCGAACAATGGCGAGCAGGTTGCGCTGGGCCATCACCAGGGTGTCCTTGACGGCCCAGCGCAGCGAGCCTGCCTGGGCCCGTGGGGTGCTCTCGAGGCTCACGCGCGACTCCGGACTCGTCGGGCACGTCTCCCGTGTGGTGTTGGCTCCTCGGATGCACTGTCGTCAGTCTTGTGGCCGGTGAGGTTCAAGAAGACGTCGTCCAGACTCGGTTCGCGCAGCGACAGCCCGGCCACGGCGATACCGGCCGCGTCGAGGCGGCGTAGTGCCTCGGCGGCCAGACGCGGGCCGTTGTCCACCGTCACCTCGAGCACAGTACCCTCAGCGGTGAGGGGGGTGGGCGCGAGAGCGCTGATCACCCCGGCGCCGCGTTCGGCGTCGGCTATCGAGGCGAAGTGCAGTTCGAGCACCGTGTTGCCGAGGCGCGTCTTGAGCTCCCGGGATGTTCCCTCGGCGATGATGCGTCCGTGGTCGAGCACCACCAACTGGCGAGCGAGCCGGTCGGCCTCCTCGAGGTACTGGGTGGTGAGCAGCACCGTGGTGCCGCCCTCGACCAAACCTTCGATGATGCCCCAGAGGTCCTGACGGCTCTGGGGATCGAGCCCCGTGGTCGGCTCGTCGAGAAACAGCAGCGGCGGATTCGCTACGAGTGCCGCTGCGAGATCGAGGCGACGACGCATGCCGCCCGAGTAGGTCTTGGTGAGGCGCTGGGCCGCGTCGGTGAGGCCGAACTCCCCGAGCAACTCGCGCGCGCGCGCGATGACGTAGCTCGTCTCGAGGTGGTTGAGCCGACCGATCATTCGCAGGTTTTCGAATCCCGTCAGGTTCTCATCGACCGTGGCGTACTGGCCCGCCAGGCCGATATTGCGCCGCACGTCCTGGGGCTGGTGCCGCACGTCGAAGCCGTTGACCCGGGCGCTGCCCGAGGTCGGGGCCAGAATCGTCGAGAGGATTCGCACCATGGTCGTCTTTCCCGAGCCGTTGGGACCGAGAAGGCCGAAGACCTCGCCCGAGGGCACACGCAGGGTGACATCATCGAGCGCACGGACGTTTCCGTCTTTGAACGTGTGCACGATGTTGAGCGCTTCGACGGCAAGTTCGGACATGGGCGCATTCTAGGAAGGAAACGGTGGTTCAACGCCTCGTCGACGGGACCGAGGCGGTACCTTCTGTGCATGGCTATTTCGGACAGTGATATTGCACAGGTCCGCAGCGCCACCGACATCGTGGCTCTGATAAGTGACCACGTGGCCCTCAAGAAGTCGGGTCGGCGCTGGAGCGGGCTCTGTCCATTTCACGGCGAGAAGACCCCTTCGTTCTCCGTGAATGCCGAAGAGGGTCGCTACTACTGCTTCGGGTGTCGCGCGTCGGGAGATCAGATCACGTTCGTTCGTGAGATACAGCACCTCGACTTCATCGAGGCGGTGCGCCTCCTCGCCGATCGCGCCGGTATCGAACTGCATGAGGACGCGAATACGAGCAAGGCTCGAAAGGAGCGCCAGGAGTTGATGGAAGCCATGGAGCGCGCGGTCGAGTGGTACCACGACCGATTGCTGCACGCACCCGACGCTCGCGCGGCGCGTGACTATCTTCGCTCGCGCGGCATCAGCGGGGAGGTGGCGCGTCAGTTCAAACTTGGCTGGGCCCCCGACGAGTGGGATGCATTGGCGAAGGAGTTGAAGTTGAACGAACGGGTACTCACCGGCACCGGCCTGGGCTTTGTCAACAAGCGCGATCGGCCTCAGGACGCGTTGCGGGCCAGGTTGATCTTTCCAATTTACGATCCCGCGGGCAAGGCGGTGGCCGTTGGCGGGAGGATCCTGGCCTCGGGGGCCGAAGCGCAGCGGCCCGACGGCCGGGTCGAGCCGAAGTACAAGAACAGCCCCGAGACCCCGATCTACTCCAAGCGCCGCACCTTGTATGCGCTCAACTGGGCTAAGGACGACGTCATCAAATCCGGCGAGATCATCGTGTGCGAGGGCTACACCGACGTCATAGCGTTCTTCGGTGCAGGTCTGCCAAGGGCGGTAGCGACGTGCGGCACCGCCCTTGGTGAGGAACACTTCCGCACCATGCGCAACTTCGCACGGCGCATCGTGCTCGCCTACGATGCCGACCAAGCCGGTCAGAGCGCCGCGGCTTCGGTCTACCAGTGGGAGCGCCAACACGAGGTGGACGTCGCCGTGGCGCGCCTACCCAAGGGAACCGACCCCGCCGAACTCGCCCAGAATGACCCGGCCGCTCTTCGTAAGGCCGTGGCCGACGCTGTGCCATTCCTTCAGTTCAGACTGGAACGAGTGTTGGAAAGTGCCAACGTCACCACGGCCGAGGGCCGGGCCCGCGCAGCCGAATTGGCGGTGGCTGTGCTCGCTGAACACCCGAGTGATCTGGTGCGCGATCAGTACATCATGCAGGTCGCTGATCGTCTGCGCATCGAGGCCGCGGCACTTCGCCCGCGGGTCGCGGCGGTTGCACGAGGCGAAGTGCGCCGACCCATCGCGAATGAACCGCCCGGCGAGACCGCGAGCTCTCAACGCGCGAGCGAGGTCCCCCTACCCCGGCCGGGGCAAGAGGCGCTGCGGTTGTGCGTACACCACGTCGTGGTGAAGGAACGGCTCGTCGCCGCGTACTTCGTCAACGATGTGCAGCGTGAGATCTTCGAGTCGCTGCTCGAGGAGGCGTCGATCTCCGATTCCGTGGATCAGTTGCGGCGCCGGGGTGAGGAGATGGCCGCCGAGGTGCTGAGCCGACTGGCGGTGGATGAACTCGACCGTGATTACGGCGAGGCCGACATCGCCGCGGTCGTGTCACAGCTCGTGAGGGCGGCCGTGTACGACGCGCTGAAGTCGCTGGAACGCGAATTACGCGAGGGGACGGTGGCACCTGACGTGGCGAACGCCACGATTCGCGACGTTAAACAGCGTCTGGAGATGTTGTCAAGCGCACAGGGCGACCACGCCGAGCACGACCTCAGGGAATGGCTGGTCGGACGGTCGATGGCGACGCCGACGTGAACCATACGACGCCGGGGATGATCGGTGGTCTCAAGATCATCGCGCCACTCAGTGTTCAAGAGGAGCGTCGACTGTACCCGGTCATTGTGCGCGGACGAGAGGCCGCCGTCGCCCTGGAATCGACTCCTGAAGTTGACGGAGCACTTCGACGCCGCCTCCTGCGTCAGCGCCACGTGGGACAAGAGGCTGAGTCGCTGCTGCTGCGAGCGACGTGCGGGCTGGTTCGTCGTCGGGTGCACGAACGCGGGTACCGTTTCGGCAACGAGGAACTCGAGGCGGCGGGCGTCGAGGGACTGGTCAACGCGCTGCACAGATTCGACCCCGATCGTGGCACGCGATTCTCCACCTACGCCAACTACTGGATCATGAAACTCGTGAACCAGGCGGTCCAGCAACAGGCGGGACTGAGCGACAGTGAGATGCGCCTCGTTCTGCAGTTGCAGAAACTGCAGCGCGGTTCGCCGGACAAGCACTTCACTCGTCGAGAGGTTGCCAGAGTCTTGAAGATCAGTCAGGTCAAGGCAGCCGAGGTGATGCAGATGAGCGGTGATCTCAACTCGCGCCGCTTTGAGCCAACGGAGTTCAGCGACGAGAGGGATCTGAAACAGCCGACCGATCCTGCGGATGCGCCCGCGTGGGTGATCGAGGAGTTGCGCCGCATTTGCGGCACCGATTTTGATGCATTCTGGCAGTACACCTTTCGTACGATGTCACTTGAAGAGATCGCCCGCACGCGGGGAATCTCCCGTCAGGGAATGGCGAAGCGGATCGAGCGATTGCGCCGGGCGGTCCGCGAGAGTCCGGAGGTTCGTCGACTTCAAGCGTGGTTCGACCAGCAGTGAGTGCGCCTGATGGGTGCTAATGTTGCATTCCTTAGTGCAATCCCAGATAGCTCAATTGGCAGAGCAAGCGACTGTTAATCGCTAGGTTGCAGGTTCGAGTCCTGCTCTGGGAGCTCTGCTCTGGGAGTTCTGCTCTGGAACCTCAGACCGCTCTGGGAGTTCTTGTCACGTCCTATCTCGGCCGATCCGTGACAAACGGATATCGGCTGATTTGCAACCCGGTATCGCCTGACGGGTGACCAGGTCGTGACTCTCACCCCCTCCGATACTCCCCGAGCTCGCGTTCAAGCCCTGGGAAGGTCGGTCACCTCCATGGGCGAACCAGCGCTTCCCGGAGTCAAGCGCCCCACTTGACGGTCCAGGCTATTCCCCACGTGTGTCGATCATCCTGTACCCGTGCCAACTAGAACTCGGCGACCATCGCCCCGGCCGGAACCTCTCAGGTCGAATGAGACACGCAGTCGAATTTAGTTGTTAGCGGCCACCTCCAATTCTGGTGGGTTGATCCACACCAGTTCCGGGATCGATGGAGCGCTGGGCGCGAGTCGACGAAAGCGAATTGGGTTGATCTCGTAGGCGGCGCTCAGTGTGGCTTGTCGTTGTTCTCGGATCTCCAGATGGGTGCCGTAGTGGACCGACGCGGGGGTGTGCAATCCAATGCCCGAGTGACGATGTTCGTGGTTGTAGTACGTGAAGAATTCTTCGGAGAAGATCCGAGCGTCCTCCAGGCACCCGAAGCGTGCGGGAAATGTCGGGCAGTACTTCAGGGTCTTGAACGCCGCCTCGGAGAACGGGTTGTCATTGCTTTAACCGGCTAATCGGGGTCGAGGCTTCGCCAGTAACTGTCCAACATTCAGTTGGCTCTGCGCCGTGGACGAGACACGCTGTCGAGTTGACGAAGTTGTTCCTCGTGGCGTCGGACGCGATCGGCAAGAAGTTCGACGGCAGTGCGAAGGTGATCGACCTCTCTCGTGAGTCCGGAGAGGGTGCGGGGATCAACGTGTGCGGCGCGATACTCATCAACGACGGCGCGCAGGGACGGATCTCGATAGAGGCTTGTGCGGCTGACGCCCGCGAGAGTCGCGACGCCGACGAAGGTGATCGGCGTCGCGTCTCGGTGCAACTCTGAGCACACACGCTCGACGCGGGCCAGGATGTCGGGCGAGGTCACTGCGCCGCCTGCTCTGCAATGAACGCATCGAGACGGCTTATGAGACGATGATGGCGATCGGCCTCGCTGCTCCACCCGCGGGCGTCGGCGTCGCTAGCGAGTGCCTCGGTATCGACGCGTTGGGCGCTGAGCGCTGCAACGGTGCTGGCGTCGACGTGAAACGTAGGACAGTATTCGCAGATGTTCGCGTAAGTGCACGATCCTTGCGCCGGTGAGCGAAGGCAGTAACCGCCGGCGAGCTTGGTCTTGATGAGCGGAGCATCACGCCAGTCGCCATCACCAGTGACGGGGACGCGTTGCGCAGGCAGTGGACCGATGTGGGCCTTGGCCAGATCCAGTGCTCGTTCGTACTCGGCGCGCACCGTGGTATCGAAGAGCCGGCCGTAACGAAGACTCATCTCCGCAGAGACGTGCCCGAGCAGGGCCATGAGCGCCTGGAGCGATACTCCGGCGTTCACCATCACGGTGGCAAAGGTATGGCGGAGTTGATGCGGCGTGACGTGAGAGATGCCCGCGACCTGCGCGGCACGATCGAGTTCCAGGCGCAACGCCTGCTGAGCCAGACGCCGGCCGTGGTGGGTGAAGAGGAACTGCGCGGGTCGCCCACTTCGAGGGTGCGGAAGCGCTCGACCCTCGGAGCGGGTCGCGGTGATTCGATCGATCAGGGTGACGGTTTCGCCGTCGAGTGGCACCATCCGCTCGGTGTCCAGCTTGCCCAGAGGAACCTTGAGCCACGCTCCGTTGCCGGGAACTTCGTGCACGCAATCGAGTTCGAGATCGAGGAGTTCACCAATGCGCAGCCCGCAGGCTCGGGCCAGTAGCAGCGCGTCGGCGGCGAGGCGAAACTCGGACCCCTCGAGCGCCTCACCGAGACGCCGGTCAACGTCAAGGGGTAGGTAGCGAGGAAGAGGCTTGGGCAAGCGCGGGAAGTCGGAGCGAAAGACGAGACGCCGTGTTGGCGCGTCGACCCATCCCCACTCGGTGATGTCGTTGAGGAAGCTCGACACCGTCAGTACCCGTCGTGATTGATCGGCGGTCGTGACTGGATCACCGTTCTTGGAGTTGATGGCACTGGCCACCGAATTCAGGTAGGGCTCGATATGGCGCTGTCGATCAAGCTCAGCCAGTGACTTCAGTTCGGGGTCGACGTCAGCGAGGAAGCGACCGAAGTGGACCAAGCGCGTCGCCATGCAGGTCACCGTCGCGGTGCGGCAGGTTCCCGTCTTTCGTTCCAGGTAGGCAATGAACGCCGGCTGAAGCGCGGGATGCACGTCAACGACGCGCTGCGCGAAGGTCTTGGACAGTTGCCAGTGCGGCGGTGGGACCTCAACGATGTCCAGGTGAAACAACACCCGCTGCGCTGCGTTGAGCGCGGACCGGTAATGACCCCACGGTTTTCCCGTGCGCTCCTCGCGCAGCCGGCATTCATTGGTGAGCTCGTCGAAGTCACCCATTGTTAACTGCTCAAGACGCACGTTCGTCTGAATGAGCAGGCGCCCGACGGACTGGGAGGCGATTCGAAGAGATTGGATCGGCGTGTAGCCAATGGCCTCGGCGCCGTGGAGGAACCGGGTCATGTCCGCCTCGAGCGGGCTAGCGGTGATCTCGCGCCAAAAGCTCGTCAACTTGCGAGACACCAGGTAGTCGTAGCCGGGTTGGAGCCAGCCGTGGACCATCAAGAACATCAGGAACGACGTGGTCTGTGGACCCTCGCCCAGGCGGCGAGCGAGCGACTGGCCGGCCCAGTCCTGCGGGTCGGGCCAGTGTCGTAGGAAGGACCGAGCTGCGCTCGTGTAGGCGCTGTTTCCCCGGCCCGTCAGGGTGAGGTGGGTCGCGTAGTCGGCGAGCAAATCCCTCGCCGGGCGCTCAACGGAGGTCGCGTTGACGTTCGCGAGCGGCATCGAACTCCTTCTTCACGTGCACGGGGGCGAGATGGATGTAGCGAGCGGTGGTGTCGATGTGGGCGTGACCGAGCAGGGCTTGCATCACGGCCAAATCCACACCCGCTTCGGCCAGCGCGGTGCCGAAGGTGTGGCGCAGCGCGTGGGGATGACCGGCGGGAACGTCGGCGACCATCCGGTGGTAACGAAAGATGGTGCGCAGGCCCGCGCTCGTGAGTGGTTGGCCGCGAGTGGGGCCCTTGGCCACCACGAACAGCCGGGGAGTCTGCGTCTCGGGTCGCTCGCAGAGCAAGTACGTCTGGATGACGCCCGCCACGTCGACGTCGAGTGGGACGCGGCGCTCTTTGGATCCTTTGCCCATGACGCGCAACCACCGTCCCCCGATGTCCACGTCGGTGACGTCCAGAGCCAGCACTTCTCCGGCACGAAGGCCGCAGTACACCATCAGTCCCGCGATTCCTCGGTCCCGCCACGTGCGAAGGCTCCCCACCAGCGCCACGACTTCGTCGCGATCTAACGCTCGGGGAAGACGCTGGGGCTCTCGTAGTCGCAACACTGATCGCCGCTTGGGCCGACGCGCCACGTGGGCGAGCAGCCCGTTGCGCTCGCCCGCGGACAGTCGTCTCGCCTCCTTGCCTCTCGGCACCGGGTTGGTGGCGTGGGGATCTCGCATCAGGCGGAACTCGAACAGCCCCGAAATCGCCGCCAGTCGATGGTTGAGCGTCGCTGCGGCGTACCCGTCGGCGCGCCGACCATCCAGGCGCACCACGTTAGGACCGGGGCGCCCGGGCACCGTGGTCTGTCGGCACGCAGCCAGATAGTGAAGAAGCACGTCGGTGCTCACGGTGTCGAGCGCGATGTCCTCGGTCGCCAACCATCGACAGAACGCCAGCAGCGAGAAGCCGTAGACGCGGACCGTCTGGGGCGAGTAGTTCCGGTCCGACAGATAACTCAGATAGTCGTTCACCAACGCGAACTGACTAACGCCAGCACCCGCTAA
>DATKTZ010000023.1:0-35600 GCA_035530815.1 Acidimicrobiales bacterium | reverse complement strand
CTCGCCTGGAGCGGGCAGCCACGACGTGGCGGGCCCGTCATCGAGATGCAAGAATCACCCGGTGGACACGGTGGGGCCAAACAGATTGGGTACGACTACCTACGCGGGTCGCGCAGTGCACTCGTGTGGAAGCTTGACGGGTTGGCGGACTGCGACCTGCGGCGACTCCTGGTCGGGACCGGCACCAACTTGCTCGGCCTGGTGAAGCACGTTGCCAGCATGGAAGCGCTCTTCTTCGGCGTCGTCTTCGATCGCCCCTACGACGAGGAGCTCGCCTGGCTGGCCGAGGACGCACCGCTCAACTCGAACTGGCGGACACGGGGTTGGGGCCCTGGTGGCCGGGCCAGCACCGCCGCGTCACGTTGTGCCAAATACCCGTCCACGTGGTGGACGAGACGGCACGTCACGTGGTTCACGCCGACATCGTGCGCGAGCTCATCGACGGGAGCGTGGGCGGTGCGCCCGGTGATGACAATCTCGCCACCATTGATCCGCCATGGTGGCATGACTACCTAGGGCGAGTCGAGCGCACCGCCGAGCGATTTCGGACCCCGTGAGACGACCGACGAGTCCGAACCGGGCACCGGGCCCGGTGCTGCGCGGCGGTAGCGTGGTCGGGGGTCCACGCGGCCATCGACGCAAGGGGGGGCGGGCAGTGAACACAAGTGTGGTGCGCCAGAGGGTGCGGTCATGTTCTCGCCTGCCAGTCGCGTTGCGGGACCCGGAGAGCGTGCGATGACGGGTCCGTCCGACGAGGAGCTCATCGAGGTCGAGGACGAGGAGTTCATCGACGCACCGGCGCGCATGAGTCGCCGGGCCCTCGTGGCCTGGATTACGGGTGGTCTGATTGCCGGCCTCGGCGTCGGGGTCGGTGGCTTCGAACTCGTCAACCACGGCGTGCTGCCCGGTCGACAACTGCTCAACCAGATCGACGGGACGTGCTCAGTGCCCGCGCCGGTCCTGTCCTTCGCGCCGCTGGGGCCGTCGCAGTCGGGGACCTTCATGTCCGCGGCGCGTCACCGCCGCGTCGGTTACACCATCGCCTATCCACCGGGGCACAAGCCCGGCGACCAACTGCCCCTCATCGTGATGCTGCACGGATTCGGCGACGACCACAGCACCGCGCTGAGGGGCATGACGCCGGCCCAGGCGGTGGCGCTGCGAGTGGGCGGCGCGGCCCTGTCGCCGATGGCGATCGTGACGGTGGACGGGGGCGACGGCTACTGGAACCCGCACCCGGGCGATGACCCCCTGGCCATGGTGGTGCACGAGCTGATTCCCATGTGCCGGCGCCGAGGTCTCGGCGTCGCGCCCCAGCCCATCGGCATGATGGGCGTCTCGATGGGCGGCTATGGCGCGCTCGAGATCGCTGAGCGGGCGCCGGGTCTGGTGACCGCCGTGGCGGCGATTAGCCCGGCGATCTGGACCTCGTTCGAACAGGCGCAGGCCGCGAGCCCCGGAGCGTTCTCATCCGCTTCGGCCTTCGCGGCCGGTGACGTCATCACCCACGCCGCCGCACTTCGGGACATCCCCGTGCGCGTCGCCTCGGGTCTCGACGACCCGTTCCGTCCGGGCGTCAAGGATCTCATCAAGGCGCTCCCGCCGGGCAGCAGCGCCGAGATCGGCCCGGGCTGTCACACCGATCCGTTCTTCTTCTCCCAAGAGCCTCCTTCGCTCGACTTCTTGTCGCGCTTCTTGCGGGTGTAGGCCGGTGCCCCGGTGTTGGCGTCAGACCAACGTGATGGTGCCTTCGCTCCGACGACCACGAGTAACACGGTGCGCGTCGTCGAACGTCGTCGAATTGCACGTCCGTCAGCGGAGTGCGGCCGACGGTCCACTTCTCTAGATTGCACAGGGTGAGCGAACTCGACGAAGTGAGGTGGCGGGCCGTTCGAGACCGGGACGGGCATCTCGACGGCGTCATGGTGTACGCCGTGCGGACCACGGGCGTCTCATGTCGACCCGGCTGCTCGTCGCGTACGCCCCTTCGACGCAACGTCGAGTTCTTCGCCACCTTCGAAGAGGCTGCGGCGTCGGGCTATCGGGCCTGTCGCCGCTGTCGGCCCGATCAACCCCGGCCGGTCGATCCCTTGGTGCGCGCGGTGGTCGCGCTGTGTCGGCACCTCGAGCGCGACGAGCCCGGCGCGTCGGTGGCCGAGCTGGCCACGGGGCTCGGCTACAGCGAACGTCACCTCCGCCGGGCGTTCGTGAGCCTGGTGGGCGTTCCGATCGGCGCCTACACCCGAGCTCAGCGGGCCCAGCGCCTGCGTCGTTCGCTGGCCGAGGGCGCCGGCGTGACGGCCGCCGGCTACGAGGCGGGTTTCGCCTCGAGTCGCGCGCTCTACGAGCACGGCGCGCGCCGACTAGGCATGGCACCGAGTCGCTACGCCCAGGGCGGTCGGGGCGAGCGTATCGGCTACACCTCGCTCGAGTCGCCGATCGGCGTGGTTCTGGCCGCCCGCACCGAGCGCGGCGTGTGCTTCGTGCAGGTGGGTCCGCGCGAGGATGCACTCGTGCGTGCGCTGCGTAGCGAGTTCGAGCACGCGTCGATCGAACGCGACGATGAGTCCCTGGCCGGGCTCGCGGCGGTGCTCGCTGGGGCGGTGTGCGGCGAGGGCGACGCCGCGCGACTGCCGTTGGACGTGGCCGCCACCGCGTTCCAGGCCCGCGTGTGGCAGGCGCTGCGGGAGATTCCGGTGGGCACCACGATGACCTACTCCGAGGTCGCGGCGTCCATCGGTGCCCCGCGGGCGGTGCGCGCGGTCGCCTCGGCGTGCGCCGCCAACACGGTGGCGTTGGCGATTCCCTGTCACCGCGTCGTGCGACGCGATGGTTCGCTCGGTGGCTACCGTTGGGGCGTCGAGGCCAAAGAGACGCTCCTGCGTGCCGAGCGCGCGCGAATCGGTGGCGCCACGTGATTCGCGCGCT
This sequence comes from Acidimicrobiales bacterium, assembly GCA_035530815.1. GTDB lineage: Bacteria > Actinomycetota > Acidimicrobiia > Acidimicrobiales > RAAP-2 > RAAP-2. Next base: position 32,672 of record DATKTZ010000023.1, on the reverse strand, counting down.
CTGATGCGTGGGCCGCACCGCCCGTAGCGCTTTAGCTCGCGATTTAGACTCGTTGGAGGACGCGGCGGCGCCGGTCACGGCGCTCGCGCCGTGGTGGGGGCGCAAAGGGGGGAGCGCATGGATCATTCACCGAGTGTCCGCGAGTGGATCACTGCCCTGGTCCTGCTGGCCGTGGGGCTGGGCGCGGCCGCAATCTCACGGGTTTTGATTAGGAGATTTGTACAGCGGTCCTCGGGCGGCCCCGAACGCGGAGGCCACGCGGGACGACTGCTCGTCGATCTCGTGCCCGCCGCCGCCCTCGTGCTCGGACTGTGGCTCGCCTCCGAGCAATTGCCGCTGCGTCGGGCCGTGCGCGATGGGCTCAATCACGTGCTGGTGGGCGTGGCCATCGTGGTGGCCACCGTGAGCATCGCCAATCTGCTCGTGACGCTAACGCGCGCCTTTGGTGAACGGCGCAGTGGCATCGCCCCTTCGACCACGATCTTCGCCAACATCGTGCGCATCGTCGCGGTGTCGATGGGACTGCTGGTGCTGCTCGAGAGCTTCGGCGTCACGATCACGCCGCTACTGACGGCGCTCGGCGTGGGCGGGCTCGCCGTCGCCCTCGCCCTGCAGGACACGTTGACCAACCTCTTCGCCGGGATTCATCTTCTGGCCTCGAAGAAGATCGAACCGGGCGACTACATCGAGATGAGCACCGGACAGGCCGGCTACGTCGTCGACGTCAACTGGCGCAACACGACGGTGCGCGCGCTGCCCGACAACATGTTGATCATCCCCAACGCGAAGCTCTCCTCGGACGTTGTCATCAACTACCACCGACCCTTCCAGCCGATGAACGTACTCGTGCAGGTAGGCGTGAGCTACGACAGCGACCTCCAACACGTCGAGGACGTGACCCTGGCGGTCGCTCGCGAGGTCATGGAGCAGGTTGACGGTGCCGTTCGCGAGCACCAGCCCACCGTGCGCTTTCATACCTTCGCCGACTCCAGCATCAACTTCAGCGTGGCCCTGAGGGTGCGCGAGTTCACCAGCCAGTACGCGATCACCTCGGAGTTCATCAAACGCCTGCACCGGCGCTACGGCGCTGAGGGCATCGAGATTCCCTTTCCGATCCGCACCGTCATCACCAAGTCCGCTTGAGCGGCGCCGGGGTCGCTCAGGCCTTGGCGCCGCGCACGAGGACCAGGCCCGCGCCGAGCAGGAGCGCTGCCGCGGCGAGGTACACGGCACCCTCGCGCATCTGCAGTGCCCAGAACTCGTTGTCGGCCACGTACACCTGCACGTTGCGAAGACCGAGTCGTTGCACGCACGTCGTGAAGTCGTTGGCGGACGACCCGTGTGACATGCAACTCGCGAGTTCGTCATTCCACCGTGACGTCTGGCCCCGAGTCGGCACGGTGTGGCCCCAGTCGGTTGGCACGTAGCCCTGGAAGAGGATCCACGAGTTGGGGGGAGTGGAAAACGAGACATTCGCCCCGGTGAAGTCCCCCTTCGTCACGACGGTCGTGACTCCGCTCGCCCAGTGGTGCGCGACCAGGTGGGGGCGCACCTCGTTCTGTATCGCCCACGTCACCAGGATCATCACGAGGAGTGTCGCGGCAATGGCCCGGCCGGGGCGGCGCAGCACGACGCCGATCAGGGTCGCCAACGCGAAGGCGAATACCGCGATCACCAGTGGCATCCAGCCGTCGGCGGCGAACGTGGTGCTCGAGATGCGTGGTGCGAAGTCCACCGTGGCGATCCACCACGTGTAAGTCAGGCACACCGGCAACGACAGGGCGGTGAGCGACGCGAGAGCGACCGCCGCCTTCGACGCGTACCAGCGACGACGCGTGATCGACTGGGTCCAGGCGACGCGCACCGTCGTGCTCTCGATCTCGCCCGCCACCAGGTTCGCTCCGAGCAGAATCCCGAGCAGCGTGAGGGGCACGACCGCCATCAGGGCGTAGAACTGGTCCGCGCTTCTCGAGTGCATGTAGTTGTTGAAGAGATCGTGACAGTAGGCCTGGTACCTGACGTTGAACCCGTTGCCTCCGTGACACGGCGTTGCCTTCCACTGGTGAAGGAGTGACGCGGTGTGCAGTCCGTTAGAGAGCGTGAGCCCGAGCACCACTGCGGTCGCAACAACGAAGAAGAGGTAGAGGCTTCGCTGCAGGCGCCACGACATCCACGTCACGACGCTTCTCCGCGAAGTACCTGATCGAGTTCGTGCGTCGGGGTGACGCCGTGGTCCGTCTCGTGGCGAAGATAGGCGAGGATGACCTCGTCCAGGGTTGGTTCGCTGACCTGCCACCCGTCGTCCACGAGCGGAAGGGTCGTTCGGGCCAGGTGCGTCACTTCCCGACTGCTCGTGCGCGTGCCGATCACGGTGACGCCGTCGGGCAGCGTCGGCGTGGCCGTGGACGACGCGCTGAGGAGCCGGTGGCTCTGGCCGACGAACTCCAGGTCGTCGGCCAGCACGACCCGCGAGCGTGACAGGATCACCAAGTAGTCGCAGATCGATGCCACATCGCCGAGTGCGTGAGTGGAGAGAATCACGCTGGTGCGGCGTTCGGCCACCTCTCGCATCAAGAGCCGAAGGAGGTCCTCGCGAGCCACCGGGTCAAGGGCGGCGGCGGGTTCGTCGAGGATGAGCAGTTCGGGCCGCTTGGCGAGGCTCATCGCCAGGGCGACCTGGGCCTGCTGGCCGCTTGAGAGGTTGTTGACCCGGTCGCGCAGCGAGATGCCCAACTGGTCGACGTACGCGCGGGCGGCGTCCATGTCCCACGTGGGATTGGTCGCTCGCCCGAATCGGAACAGTTCGTCGACCCGGAATCCCTGGTACACGGGCCGCTCTTGATCCAGGTACCCGATTCGTCCCACTAGGGCCGAGTTCTCGCGATCCGCACGCTCACCGAGCACCTCGATCGTGCCCTGGGTGGGCCGCCAGAGCCCGGCCGCCATGCGAAGCAGTGTCGACTTGCCTGCGCCGTTCGGTCCCACCAGCGCGACGACCCGGCCGGGCGGGATCGAAAGCGTGCAGTCGCGCAGCGCCCACGTGCGCGCGAAGCGTTTGGCTAGCTGGTGGGTCTCGAGCACCGGCGTTGTCACGTGCGCACCATTTGGTCACGGTTGATGATGCGCTGGGCCATCGTGAGTAGTTCCTCGTCGCTGAGGCCCGCGGCTCGCGCTCGTCGTGTCCACCGACGAAGGTCCCTCGCGAGCTCCTCGTGGGTGGCGCTCGCCGCCAGTGCGCCCGGGTGCTCGGTGATGAACGTGCCGAGCCCGGTGCGGCCCTCGGCGAGTCCCAAGTGCTCGAGCTCGCGGTACGCGCGGTGCACGGTGTTGGGATTGATCGTCACCTGGGTTACGACCTCGCGGACCGAGGGCAGTTGATCACCACCGCGCAGGCGGCCCAATTCCACGGCGCGTTGGACTTGTTCGACCAACTGGCGATAGGGCGCCACACCACTGCGTGGATCGAGGCGGAACTGGATGTTCGGTTGCTTCTCGGTCATGTACTAGTACACTAGTACACTCAGACGCTCGGTTACTTCTGCTGGGCATCTTCGGCGCGCTGGAAGAGACGTTGGTTCCGTCACCCCGGTGGAGGCTCGAACGAAAGCGCGCGCGGTCTTCTAGGTGTCGCAATCGGTCGTCTACCCCTCGAAACGACGCTAGTTCGCTCGTGTCAGACTTCGAAGGGCTGCGTCGCTTCTTGAAGGGCCACTGCGTCCCACCGTAATAATGGAATCGCCGCGACGGCGAGCAAGCAGAGAACGGCCAGCACGGCGAACAGCACCGAGTAGGAACCAGTCGCCCGCAACAGCGCACCGCTGGCCGTTGGTCCGATCGCCGCAACGAGGTAGGTGATGGTGAATACCATGCCGGCCAGGCGCGCCGTGCTCGCGCCGTCACGACTCATGAGTCCGATGACCGCTAGAGACATGGTGAACCAACCAGCGTTGGTTACACCAAAGGCGACCACCCACACGGTCGTTGCCACGCGCGGCGCGACCGCTAGGCCGACGAGGGCGGCGGCTGCGACAAGCGCCGTCACGGTGAGCAGGGTTTGCGGGTGGCGCGTCTTGTGCAGTAGTCGCGGGAGCGTGAGCGCCGAGAGGATGCCGACTCCGGTGAACACCGCGAACTGCACACCGCTCGCCGAGGCTGAGAGCCCCCTCGCGACGAGCGAGGGGGCGAGCCAGGCGACCGAACTGTAGAACACCAGCGAGTTCACTGCGAGAAAGATCGTCAGCGCCCACGATGGACCGTCTCGCCATGGGAGGTCGCGAAATGACGTTCGCGGGAGCACGGGTGGCGCCACGCGATGTGGTCGCTCGACGATGGTCCAAACCAACCACGCGATCACTGCCGGTAACGCCCACACCGCGAGGGCGCGCTGCCAGGAGCCGAGCCACGCGGCCAGTGGCACTGTCAAGGCTGCGGCGAGCGCGGCACCGATTGACATGGCTGAGGTCCACACACCCGTGATCAGCCCGACGTGGTCGGGGCGCTGGTCACGGACGATTCCCGGGACGAGGCCACCGACGAATGCGATGCTCACCCCAGTGAGTAGTGCCGAGAAGTACAAGATGGCCGGGACTGAACCGTCGATTCGTAGTCCCATCGCGACTGCGAGGAGGCCAGTCGCGAGCCACACCGTACGTGAAACGCCGAATCGCGCGGCGGTTCCGGGCACGATCAGCGCAAGTGCGCCCATGCACAGTACGGGCAGCGTCGTCAGCAGGCCGATGCCGGTCTTGCCGAGACCGGTTGTGGTCTGGACTCCTCGAACTACCGTTGGGATTCCCGTGAGGGGGGTGCGCAAGTTGAAGGCGACGAGCGCGATTGCGACGACGAGCGCTCGCCCGGACTTCTCCTGTCGCGTCATCTCGTGATCTTCTCATACGGTCGTTCTGACCAAGATCTTGGATTTGATCCCGCTATCGCGTTGGCGACTCCCGGGGCCAACTGAACGGACTCGCCGAACCAGTCGCGTCGTGCAGACATTTGGGCGCCTGGTCAACAATGGTGGGCGAACGGTTCACTGAAGTGAATGCGCTGGACGACTCAGCCGGAGCATTACAAGACTGCGGCGTCAATCTCGAAGGAGTATCCCTGGTCAAGGGGGAGTTGGTGGAAGTGTCAGAGCCCTTGGGAAAGGAGGGGATTGGACTCGGGGGCCTCCCGTCTCGGCGTGCGGATAGGACGATGCTGCCCACCTTGTTGCGATCAGTGCGGAGCCAGCCCGAATTTCGCTTCTTCGAGATGGACCACCCGGAACCCTCTCGTACGTGGCGGTGATCGCGGCGCCACCAGGGCGCTCCAACGCAATGCGATGGTACGCGAGCTCGGCATCAGTGCCTCAAGAACTACGCCGGTCGGAGCCGTGACACCGGGTTCGCCAGGCGGGGCATCCTCGCAAGTTCGGGTGCCTCATCGCCAGCGAAGTCTAGCTCCTCGGCAGGGCTTGGAGCCATTGGTCGATCGCGCGAGTGACGTCGACGTGCAACTCGGCGGTGCGAACTGCGTCTTGGGCGAACATTCCGTGGTCCCCGCCTTCGATCTGGGTGACGTCACCACCGATCATGCGCGCGGTCTTGAGGTCCCACGTCGGATCTCGGGTGCCGCCGATCAGTAACTGTCGGCCTGAGTTGCGGGTCATCGCTTCGACGACGTCGGGCAGGTGTAGCAGTGGCGTCAGCCAGATGGCGTCGTAGCCGTGCCGCGATGCGTAGTCCGCGCTGCATGTGCCGAGCGACTTCCCGACGACCAGCACTCGGCCGTCGAACTCCCCGATCGCCTCCTTCAGTTGGGTCCCTACCCAGTCGATCTTGGCGCTGGCGTCCGCGTCCGGCGCATTCCACGACACGGCGCGAACCCGCCACCCGTGCTGAGCCGCCGCTTGACCGGCGAATGTGAGTAGCGGCATCGTCGCCGGGTAGTTCTGGCCGGGCAGGAGCACTGCGAGCCCGACTAGGTCATCCGTCTCGACCGGCCAATCGACATACTCGCTCATGCCCGGAGCCTCCAATCCACGTCGCCAGCCTAAGTACGTGCGTCCACCTGCGGGATGTAGGCCCCTCGGCGATCGCCGAGGAGCGGCTCGGCCATGAGTACAACACCAAGACACTTGAAGAGTTTCTCGTGAAGGCCGACAAGCTCCAGCAATATGCGTTCGTTCTGAATCAGAACGTGCCGACCAAGAGCGACCCTTCCAGACCCAGTGGATCTGCCCGGGCAAGGTGGGCAAGTTGAAGTGTGCACTGTGCCCACTCTCGGAGCACTACCCGTCAGACCTTCCTGTGGTTGAGAATCCTGGACCGCTCGCGACGGCGCCGAGGGCCCGTCGACAGGCGACGATCGTTATTCCTGGACCAGTGCTTGTGAAGTTGCGACAGCCAGACCCGTACGGGTCGCTCAGGTGGATCAACTCATTCAGTCGACGCAGCGCCATCGAAGGCATCTTCGGCAACCTCCGTAACCCGAGCACCCAGAACATCAAGCGCGGTTTCTGCCGTGTGGTCGGTCTCGTCAAGACGAGCTTGATGCTGACCTTTGAAGCCGTGGCGGCCAATATCCGTCTGGTGCGTAAGTGGGCCAAGCGTACGGACCTAACCACAGAGCCACTAGCCGTTGAGTTCCCACCCGATCACGGCTTCGAAGAGCTCGACGAGAACGGGGAAATTTGCCTGGCAGAGCCGTTCTGCTTCGACGATCCACCTGACGAACTCGTCGCGTAGGCGAGCGAACAAAACCTAAGAGAAGCCCGCGGGACGAGTCACGTCCCGCGGGCTTCTCTTGTGCTCCCCGAGGCTCGCTCGGCGCACCGACACCGTGACTCTTCACCCATTGAGGCCACCGCCAACCCGCTTTGACGCATCCGCCCCTATTTCGGCTGCGGCTGGCGACTTTCGTAACAAGGTGGGGTCCACTTTCGCAAACACCCCGTGGCGGAGGAGGTGGGATTTGAACCCACGGTAGGTTGCCCTACACACGATTTCCAATCGTGCCGATTCGGCCGCTCTCGCACTCCTCCGGATTGCCGACAACCATTCCTCGAAATGATTACCGGTCCGCAAGGCTACCCGAGTCGGGTGGGGGCCAGTCACGGTAGCCTTGCTACGCCGAGGTTCAAAGCGGTGGTCGGGTCCCGTGCGACGACCGTTCGTGAATCGAGTCAGGGGTGGAAGCCAGCAGCTCTCAGCGGATCGAGTTGGGTGCCACGGATCGCCTGACCATCGCTTTGGACCTCGGCGCCTTGCACCCCACCGTTAGCATGCGTGCATGGCAGAAGCGACTCCGACCCCCACCTCCGTCGACGGCGTGACCTCGCTCTACCGCCGGTTTCGCCCGGGCCGTTTTTGCGAGGTTCGCGGCCAGGACCACGTCGTGCGGGCCCTCCAGGGCGCCACCAAGAACGGTCGAGTCGTGCACGCCTACTTGTTTTCGGGCCCACGCGGGACCGGCAAGACCACGGCCGCGCGTATCTTGGCCAAGGCTCTCAACTGCGAGCATCCGGTCGAGGGCGACGCGTGCGGCGAGTGCGCGAGTTGCATCGCGATAGCTAGAGGTTCGTCCCTGGATGTCATCGAACTCGATGCGGCGTCGAACAACGGCGTCGATGACATGCGTGAGATCACCGCAGGAGCCTGGCACGGCACACCGGGACGGTGGAAGGTCTACATCTTCGACGAGGTCCACCAACTCTCCAAGGCGGCATCGGCGGCCCTGTTGAAGACATTGGAGGAGCCTCCCCAGCACGTGGTGTTCGTGCTGGCCACCACCGACCCGCACAAGGTGTTGCCCACCATCCGTTCGCGTACTCAGCACCTCGAGTTCCGACTCATCGGTGGTGACACCCTCAGTTCGCTGTTGCACGACGTCGGTACGGCGGCGGGCCTTGCGGCCGATGACGCGACCATCGAGGCCGCAGTTCGCCTGGGTCGCGGTTCAGCCCGCGACGCGCTCAGCGCGTTGGACCAGTTGATCGCGACTGGTACACCCGGTGACACCCGACCCGAGTTCGACGCACTGTTTCGCGCCATGGTGGACCGCGACGCGGTGGTGGCGCTGCACTCGCTGGCGTCATTGACCCGCGAGGGCTGGGAGCCCGAGCAGTTGGCGGAGAGCTTCGCCGGTGAGGTCCGCCAGGCCTTCCTCCTGCAGGTGGCGCCCGAGGTCGCCGACGCGGTGGACGTCGATCGTGAGCGTCTCGCCTCGTGGGGCGCGCAACTGGGCCTGGCGCGCACGGTGCGCGTGCTCGAGACCGTGGGTCGCGCCCTTCGAGAGATGAAGGGCGCCTCGGACAAGATCATGACCCTCGAGGTCGCACTCGTCCGTCTCGTCAAGCCCGAACTTGACAGCACTCTCGAGGCACTCGAGGAGCGGGTAACCCGACTGGAGCGTTCGGGACCGCGGGTTGCGACGCCGACGCCTGAACCGGCGGTCCCCACTCGACCGATTGGATCGTCCACGCCACCGAGTGTGGCCGTCCCCGTCGCACCGGCTCACGAGTCGCCGCCGCCGGACCCAACAGTGGCCGTGACGCTACCCGAAGACGCGTCGAGCGCGCCCGCGTCATTGACGGACCTCGGCCTCGACGAGTTCGTGTCGCGCTTTCACTCCAAGGTGGTGCCGCGCACCGCGCGCTCGGCGCAGTTGCTGTTGAAGAGCGCCGTGGTGCGAGCCTTTGACGGACAGCGGATCACCATCGTGCTGCCCAGTGAGGAGATGCGCCAGAACACTGAGATGATCTCACCGGGTCTTCGCGGCGCGATCGAACATGAGTTCAAGGTCGCTCTGCAGGTGGACTGGGTCGTTGACGCCTCGATCGCGGGCGCGGTGTCGTCACCCGCGCGTCGCGCCCCGCGCGCCACGCCACCCGAGGTCGTCGAGGACGACACCTACGCGGGTGACGAGAGCGCCATCGTGGTGGATTCGGTAGCAAATCACCTGATCACCGAGATGTTCCCTGGCTCCGAGGAGGTCTCGTGAACTACCCGCCGGCGCTGCAAGCGGTGGTGGACGAACTGGGGCGATTTCCCGGTGTTGGTCCCAAGTCGGCCCAGCGGATCGCGTTCTGGCTCATGCGCCAGCCCGAAGAGGACGTGGCACGTCTCGCGCTCGCCCTCAGCGAGATGACGACGAAGCTGTCGTTTTGCGAGCGGTGTTGCAACATCGCCGAGTCGGGCGGCCTGTGCCCCGTCTGCGCCGACCAGCGGCGTGATCAGAGCGTGATCTGCGTGGTGGAGAATCCACCCGATGTGGTGGCGGTGGAGCGATCCGGCGCCTTTCACGGCACGTACCACGTCCTGCACGGCGTGCTCAACCCACTCGAGGGAGTCACGCCAGATCGACTTCGGATCAAAGAACTCCTCGAGCGCCTGCGTGGCCCGGTCAAGGAGGTCATCCTCTGTTTCAACTCGAACGTCGAGGGCGACGCCACCGCGATGTACCTCGGTCGGTTGCTGCAGGTGCCCGGTCTCGTCGTCTCTCAGCCCGCGAGCGGGTTGCCGGTCGGCGGCGACCTCGAGTTCGCCGACGACCTGACCCTCGGACGGGCGATCGACGGTCGGCGCGTATTGAGCGATTAGGCGAAGCGCACGACGCACGCCAGGCCGACGACCAGGCTGTAGATCCCGAACGGGACCAGCGTGCGCGTGGTGAACCAGCGCAACAAGAAGCGGACCGATACGTACGCCGCGACCATCGCGCACAGCGCGCCCACGATCGTCTGGAGGCGCACACCGTCGCCCAGGGGCCCTAGCAAGTCGGGCAGTTTGTAGAGTCCGGCGAGCAAGATCACCGGCGTGGCGAGCAAGAAGGAGAAGTTCGCGGCGTCCTCGTGGCCGAGTCCGCCGAGCAGGCCTGCGGTCATGGCGGTACCACTGCGCGAGAAGCCGGCGAAGAGGGCGAGGATCTGGGCTGAGCCGATGGCGAACGCGCTTCGTGGGGCGATTGCGTCGAGGCGCAGGTGCCGGGCGTGGCGCCCCTGCGAGCGCCGCCAACGCTCGCCGAGCAGGAGGACGACGCCGTTCAGCGTCAGAAAGATCGCCGCCGCGAGGGGCTTGGCGAAGAGCACGCGAAGTTTGCGATCAAAGGCAACGCCCGCGAGACCCACCGGGATCGTGGCCACAGCCAGCATGAAGAGCAGGCGGTAGTGCGTGTCCATTTGCGGATCGCTGATCCGCCAGAGAACGCCCACGCCCTGAGAGCGCGCCCGACGCAACTGGGCGCGCAACCCGCCCAACAGTGTTAGCCAGGTCGCGCGGTAGTAGACGATGAGTCCCAGGGCGGTGCCGACGTGCAGACCCACGATGAAGGCGAGAAAGAAGGACTGCGACGCCGACTGGCTGTTGACCAGGTTGTGCCATCCCAGCAGGGCCGGGATGAGCACACTGTGGCCCAGGCTCGAGACGGGGAAGAGCTCCGAGATCCCCTGGAGGACGCCCATGATGATGGCCTGCAGGTAGCTCAGCGAAGCGTGCACCTCAGCACGTTAAACCACGCGGCGTCCGCGGTAACTCGGTTGGTGCGAAACTTGGCCCGTGCGCTATCTCACCGTTGTCCGTCACGCCAAGGCCGAGCCCGCCGCGCTGGGCCAGAGCGACTTCGAGCGCGAGTTGACCAAGCGTGGTCGCGACCAGTGCCGCCAGTTGCGCGAGTGGGCGACCGACCCCACGGAGCTGGGCCGGTTCGGTCCCACCGTCGCGCTGGTGAGCGCGGCGCGACGCACCAAGGAGACGTATCAGCGCGCCTTCAAGGGCACGCCATTCGTGCGTGCGCGCGACTACAGCGAACTCATCTACAACGGGCGACGTGAGGTTAGCGCCGAAGACTTGCTCCTCGAACTCGCGTCGATCGATCCGGTGACCTCATCGTTGCTCGTCGTGGGGCACAATCCCACCGTGGCCGAGGTGGCGGCGACGCTCGCAATCGAGCCGACGCTCGACATCCGACAAGGTCGCTTCCCGCTCGCGGGCGCCTACGTGTTCGCCCTGCCCGACGATCGACCCGTCGGCCTCGCCACCTACGAACTGGTGGCGACCTACGTGCCTGACTGATGGCCCGCGAGGGTGCTCGAGCCCGGGGCTAGAGCGAGCGGAGAATCGCCGCGTCGCCCTGTCCACCGCCACCGCACAACGCGACCGCGGCCACGCCACCCCCGCGGCGTTGGAGTTCGTAGAGCGCGGTGATCGCGAGGCGAGTGCCCGACATCCCCACCGGGTGGCCGAGCGCGATCGCGCCGCCGTTCACGTTGATCTTGGCCTCGTCGATGCCGAGTTCGTCGGCCGAGGCGAGGCCCACCGCGGCGAACGCCTCGTTGATCTCGTAGAGGTCGAAGCCCTTCGCGTCGAGTTCAGCCTTGGCCGACGCCTGGGCGATCGCGTTGGCGGGCTGGTGGAGCAGCGACGTGTCCGGCCCGGCGACCTGCCCATAGCTCACGAGTTCGCCGATGGGCGTCAGTCCGAGCTCGCTGGCGCGCTCGGCGGACATGACTATGAGCGCCGCGCCGCCGTCGGAAATCTGTGACGCGTTGCCGGCGGTGATCGTGCCGTCCTTCTCGAAGGCGCCACGCAGTTTGGCGAGCGACTCGGCCGTCGTCTCGGCGCGCACGCCTTCGTCGGTGTCGACCAGGACCGGGTCGCCCTTGCGTTGGGGTACCGACACGCCGACGATCTCCTGGGCGAACTTGCCGTCCTTGATGGCGGCCGCGGCGAGTTGGTGCGAGCGGGCCGAGAACTCGTCCTGGCGCTGGCGGGTGATTCGCCCTCCGTTGTAGCGCTCGGTGGCCAGGCCCATGGCGCAGTGGTCGAAGGCGCAGGTCAGTCCGTCATACATCATCGAGTCGACGACGCTCTGGTCGCCCAGGCGGTAGCCGGCGCGCGCGCCCGGGAGTAGGTAGGGGGCGTTGGTCATCGACTCCATGCCGCCGGCGACGATGATGTCGGCCTCGCCCGCGCGGATCATGAGGTCGGCCAGGTACAGCGTCTGGAGCCCCGAGAGGCACACCTTGTTCACTGTCGTGGCGTGCACCGTCATGGGGACGCCGGCCTTCGCCGCCGCCTGGCGGGCGGTGATCTGACCCTGGCCGGCCTGGATGACCTGGCCCATCAACACGGCGTTCACCATGGTGGGTTCGACGCCGGCCCTCTCGAGGGCGCTCTTGATCGCGGCTGCGCCGAGATCCTGCGCGCTGAGTGAGGCGAAGGCGCCCGAGAGCTTTCCGATGGGGGTGCGGCTTCCCGCGACGATGACACTGCGTGGCATGGTGACTCCAGTCTCTGCAAACGAAGAACTACCGGTCACGATAGACCCTGCGCGCGGGGGCCCACACCGGGGCAAAGGACCCGCGACGCTCGAAGTTGGCGCGCCAGGACGGGGGATTTCTCAGGTGAGGACTGACGAAATCGTCCCCCGACCGCTAACCTCGCCCAGATGAGTGAGATTCTGGACGCCGTTCGCTCGGGCGCCTCGGGCGAGGAACTCGCCGCCACTGCGCTGCCGGCCACGACCCGCGCCGTCGTCGTGCGCCGCGAGGAGCAGCACATGTTCGAGGACCTGGCGAGCCGGGACAAGGACCCGCGGCGCAGCCTACACATCCAGGAGGTGCCGCTGCCCGAGATGGCGCCCGACGAGGTGCTCGTCGCGGTGATGGCGTCGTCGATCAACTTCAACACGGTCTGGACCAGCATCTTCGAGCCGTTGTCCACGTTCGACTTTCTGGACCGGCTGGGCAAGGAGTCCTACTGGGGTCGCCGGCACGCCCTCGACTACCACGTCATCGGCTCGGACGCCGCGGGCGTGGTGATCCGCGCCGGCTCGGCGGTGCGCAACTGGAAGGTCGGCGACGAGGTCACCGTGCAGTGCAACCACGTCGACGACCAGGACCCGAGCAGTCACGACGACTCGATGCGGGGTAACAACCAGCGCATCTGGGGCTTCGAGACCAACTTCGGGGGCTTGGCCGACATCACCCTGGTCAAGGCCAACCAACTCATGCCCAAACCCACCCACCTCTCCTGGGAGGAGTCGGCCGTGAACGCTCTGTGCAACTCGACCGCCTACCGCATGCTCGTCTCGCGCAACGGCGCGCCGGTCACCCAGGGCGACCGCGTGCTCATCTGGGGGGCGTCGGGGGGCATCGGCTCCTTCGCGGTGCAGCACGTGCTGAATTCGGGGGGTACCCCCATCGGCGTGGTCTCGAGCGAATCCAAGGTCGAGACGCTACGCGAGCTGGGCTGTGAGCACGTGATCAACCGCCGTGAGAGGGACTACCGGTTCTGGAAGGACGAACACACCCAAGACGAGTCCGAGTGGCGCCGACTCGGCAAGGACATCCGCGCGCTGGTCGGCGACGATCCCGACATTGTCTTTGAGCACCCCGGTCGCTCCACCATGGGAGCCAGCGTCTTCGTCGCCAAGCGGGCGGGCACCATCGTCACGTGCGCGGCGACCAGTGGCTACATGGTCGAGTACGACAACCGCCACCTGTGGATGAAGCTGAAGACCATCAAGGGATCGCACTTCTCCAACTACCGCGAGGCCTGGGCGGCCAACCAGACACTGATCGACGGCAAGGTCGTGCCGCCGCTCTCGGCGGTGTTCGATCTCGAACAGACCGGTGAGGCCACCTACGAGATGCACCACAACCGTCACGAGGGCAAGATCGCCATCCTGTGCGTGGCCGAACGCGAGGGATTGGGTGTGTCGAACCCGCAGTTGCGCGAGCGTGTCGGCGAGGGGCGCCTCAGCATCTTTCGACGCCACGACAAGGAGTAGGCATGGACTCGTTACTGACCGAGGTCGACCACGTCGCGATTGCCGTGCGCGACCTCGAGGCGGCGATCGCCTGGTACCGCGACGTGCTGGGCGCACGCGTCGAGCATCGAGAGTTCGTCGAGTCCGACGCGGTGGAAGAGGCGCTGATTCGCGTCGCCGACTCTTACCTGCAGCTGCTTACACCGACGAGCCCCGACTCGCCAGTGGCGAGGTACCTGGACAAGAGGGGTGAGGGGTTGCACCACGTGGGTTACCGGGTTCGCGACTGCGCCGAGGCTCTGGAGGCGGTCAAGGCCGCTGGGGGACGCGTGATCGACCAGGTGCCGCGACCGGGTTCGCGGCACACGACGGTGGCCTTCGTGCATCCCGCAACGTCATTTGGGACCCTGATCGAGCTGGTACAGGAGTCGGCCTAGGTCGGTCGTGCGCGAAAGAGCCGCGTCGGGGATCATCGCCGGTGCCGCGTCCGTCGCGCTTGGATAGCCTTTGTGTTCATGGAGCACTCAATGGCGGAACGTTTGGCCGAGCTCAACGCTCGTAAGGCAGAGGCACGCATGGCCGGTGGCGAGGAAGCCATCGCCCGCCATCGCGCCAAGGGCAAGTTGACCGCGCGCGAACGCATCGAGTACCTGCTCGACGAGGGGTCGTTCCAGGAGTTCGACATGTTGAACCGTCACGTGGCCTCGGGCATGGGCCTGGAGGACTCGCGTCCGCTCACCGACGGGGTCATCACGGGTTACGGGACGGTCGACGGGCGCAAGGTGTGCGTGTACTCCCAGGACTTCACGGTCTTCGGCGGTGCCCTCGGTGAGACCCACGGCGAGAAGATCCACAAGATCATGGACCTGGCAACCTCGATGGGCCTGCCGATTGTCGGTCTGAACGACGGCGCCGGCGCGCGCATCCAAGAGGGCGTCGCGGCGCTGCACTCCTACGGGGGCATCTTCATCCGCAACGCCAGAGCCTCGGGCGTCGTGCCCCAGATCTCGGTAATCCTGGGGCCGTGCGCGGGCGGCGCGGTCTACTCGCCGGCCCTCACCGACTTCATCTTCATGGTCAAGGACACGAGCCACATGTTCATCACGGGCCCCGATGTGGTCAAGACGGTGACCGGTGAGGACGTGACGCTCGAGGAGCTCGGCGGCGCTCTGACCCACGCCACCAAGTCGGGCGTGGCAAACTTCGTGATGCCCGACGAGAAGAGCGTGCTGGACGAAGTGCGCTACCTCTTGTCCTTCCTCCCCTCGAACAACCTGGAGGAGCCGCCCAGGATCATGACCGGCGACGACCCCAATCGGCTCTGCGAGAGCCTGCGCGACCTCCTGCCCACGTCGTCCAACCAGCCCTACGACATGAAGAAGGTCATCACGGCCGTGGTCGACGGTGGCGACTACATGGAGGTGCACGCCACCTACGCTCAGCAGATCACCTGCGGCTTCGCGCGCATCGACGGTCACACCGTCGGGATCGTCTCGAATCAGCCGCAGATCCTCGCCGGTGTGCTCGACATCGAGTCGAGCGAGAAGGCCGCGCGCTTCGTGCGCACGTGTGACGCATTCAACGTGCCCATCGTGACCTTCGTCGACGTGCCGGGCTTCATGCCCGGCGTCGACCAGGAGTACGGCGGCATAATCCGCCACGGCGCCCAACTGCTCTACGCCTTCTGCGAGGCGACCGTGCCGCGGATCTCGATCATCACCCGCAAGGCCTACGGTGGCGCCTACGTCGTCATGAACTCCAAGTCGATCGGTGCGGACCTCGCTTTCGCGTGGCCGACCGCCGAATTGGCCGTCATGGGCTCGTCGGGGGCGGTCGAGATCGTGCACCGGCGCGATCTGTCGTTGTCCGATGACCCCGACGCTCTGCGCGCGACGCTGATCGAGGAGTACGAAGAGCGCTACGCGACGCCCTACATCGCCGCCGAGCGCGGCTTCATCGACGACGTTATTGATCCCGCCGAGACGCGCATGGTGCTGAGTCGCTCGCTCGATCTCCTGCGGGCCAAGCGCGAGGATCTGCCCAAGCGCAAGCACGGCAACGTCCCGCTGTGACCCACGGCCTGCCCCCGCGCCCGACCCTCTCGGACGAGGATCTCGCGGTCCTGGTGAGTGCGGCCCAAGAGGTCCTCAGCGTGCGTGCGCTCGCGCGGCCGCTGGAGCGCACCCCGGCGTGGCGATTTAGCGGGCGTTGGTTCAACCACGGCCCCTACGACCAGCGGCGCCCTAGGCGGGGGCCGTAGCGGCCTCCACCATGCTCAGCAGGTCGTCCATGATCCCCGCCAGCGCGAAGTCCTTGGGCGTGTAGACGGCGCTCACGCCGGCCTCGCGCAGGGCGTACGCGTCGCCCTCGGGCACGATGCCACCGACGACGACCCTGGCCTCGACACCCGCGTCGCGCAGTCCGTCGAGGACCCGGGGCACCATGGCCAGGTGCGAGCCCGAGAGGATGGAGATGCCGACGATGTCAACGTCCTCGTCGCGCGCCGTGGCCACGATCTCTTCGGGTGAGAGGCGTATCCCCTGGTAGACAACCTCGAAACCGGCATCGCGTGCGGCGACTGCGATCTGTTCGGCCCCGTTGGAGTGGCCGTCGAGACCGGGCTTGGCGATGAGCATCTTGGGTGGCGCGCCGCGGCGCTCCGTGATCGCCTTGGAGCGAGCCACGAGTTCGGCGAACTGCTCGCCCCGGCTCGCCACGCCGGCGCGTACGCCCGTGGGCGCACGGTACTCGCCCAGCACGGCGCGCAGGGCGTCCGCCCACTCGCCCGTGGTGCCACCCGCCTTGGCGAGTTCGATGGTGGGCACCATGATGTTGTCGTCGGGGTTGTCACTCGTGGCCACCCGCGCGAGCTCGGCCAGTGCCGCGTCCACCCTCGACTGGTCGCGGGCGCCGCGCCACGCCGCCACCTCGGCGACGATCTCGCGCTCGATCGCGGGGTCCACGGTCATGATGGGCTCGATCGACGCGTCGGTGAGGGGGGAGTCGGCCGTCTCGGCGAAGCGGTTCACGCCCACCACGATCTGTTCACCCGATTCAATGCGGGCCACGCGCTCGGCCTGGCTCGCGACGAGCCGACTCTTCAACTCGTCGATCGCGGCGAAGGCGCCCCCGAGGGCGAGCACGTCGTCGAGCTCGCCCTGGGCGCCCACGGTGAGTTCGCGCACTTTGGCGTCCATCACCTGGGAGCCGGCGAAGATGTCGGGGTACTCGAGCAGATCGCTCTCGAAGGCGAGTACCTGTTGCATGCGCAGGCTCCACTGCTGATCCCAGGGACGCGGCAGACCCAGGGCCTCGTTCCACGCGGGCAGCTGGATCGCGCGCGCCCTCGCGTCGGCCGATAGGGTGACACCGAGCATCTCGAGCACGATGCGTTGCACGTTGTTCTCGGGCTGCTGTTCGGTGAGCCCGAGGGAGTTGACCTGCACTCCGTAGCGAAAGCGCCGCATGGTGGGGTCATCCACCCCGTAGCGGGTGCGACAGATCTCGTCCCACATCGCGGTGAAGGTCCGCATCTTGGCTACCTCTTCGACGAAGCGGACGCCGGCGTTCACGAAGAACGAGATTCGCTCGACGACGTGGGGCATCTGCTCGGGGGTGACCTTGCCCGAATCGCGCACGGCGTCGAGCACGTCGATGGCGGTCGCCAGCGAGTAGGCGATCTCCTGGACGGGGGTGGCGCCGGCCTCTTGGAGGTGGTAGCTGCAGACGTTGATCGGATTCCACTTGGGTACGTGGTTGATGGCGTAGGCGATCATGTCGATGATGAGCCGACGCGAGGGCCCGGGCGCGAAGATGTAGGTGCCCCGGCTGAGGTACTCCTTGACGATGTCGTTCTGGGTCGTGCCCTGCAGGCGGGAGCGCTCGACGCCCTGCTCGTCGGCGAGGGCCAGGTACAGCCCCCACAGCCACGCCGCGGTGGCGTTGATGGTCATCGAGGTGTTCATCTCGCCCAGGGGAATGGCGTCGAGGAGTTGGCGCATGTGGCCCAGGTGCGCCACCGGCACGCCGACCTTGCCGACTTCGCCCGTCGCGGCCGGCGCGTCGGGGTCGTAGCCGGTCTGGGTGGGCAGGTCGAAGGCGATCGACAGTCCGGTCTGGCCCTTGGCGAGATTCGCCCGGTACAACTCATTCGATCGCACGGCGCTGGAGTGACCCGAGTACGTCCGCATCACCCAGGGCTTCGAGCGTGGCGCCATATTCCCCCTACCTTGGTCCTATTGACGGTAGTCGTAAAAGCCGCTGCCCGATTTGCGACCGAGGGTGCCGGCGCTCACCATTCGACGAAGCAGCGGCGCCGGGGCGAAGTTCGGATCGGCAAACTCGGCGTAGAGCGCGTTGAGGATCGCGAGCGAGGTGTCGAGCCCCACCAAGTCGAGCAGCGCGAAGGGCCCCATCGGAAAGCCGCACCCGCCTTTCATGGCGGTGTCGATACCCTCCTTGGTGGCCACGCCCTGTTCGAGGAGGCGAACCGCGTTGTTGAGGTAGGGGAACAGCAGGGCGTTGACCACGAAACCGGCTTGGTCCTTCACCTCGACGGGGTCCTTGCCGCACGCGCGCACGAACTCGGTGACCATCTCGATGGTTTCGTCGCTCGCGCACAACGGACGAACCACCTCCACCAGGGTCATCGACGGCGCGGGGTTGAAGAAGTGCACGCCGCATACTCGCTCGGGACGTGAGGTCTCCATGGCCAGTTCGATCACCGAGAGCGTGGAGGTGTTGGTCGCCAGGATCGCGTCGTGGCGCACGGCGCGGTCCAGCTCGTTGAACAGCACCCTCTTGACTTCGATGTCTTCGACGACCGATTCGATGACCAGGTCGCAGTCGGCGAGATCGTGCAGGCTCGAGGTTGCGCTCACGCGGGCGCGAAGGGCGTCGGCCTCCTCTGCGGTGCGCTTGGCTCTTTCCACCTGACGCGCGAGCGAACGCTCGAGCACGGCCAGCATCGCGTCGGCGGAGTCCTGGGAACGGCTTCGCACGATCACCTCGGCCCCCGTCGCAGCGACCACCTCGGCGATACCGCTGCCCATGATGCCCGAACCGAGCACACCCACCCTTTGAAAGTTCATCCAAGAACATTACTGTTCGGTAACGCGGTCGTCGGGCTGGAATACTGAGCGGGTGCATACCTCGACCTTCGCCGTTGGCTCGTTGGTCGCGCTGGGCGAACTCTTGAGGGATTCCTCGCTCGGGGCGCTCGCGATCGGTGCCGACGTGGTCGTGGTGCCCACGGCCGCCGCCTTCACTGGCGCGGACCGGGCCGCGATCGCGGTAGCGACGGTGCTCGACGAATTCGATGTGCGCGTCGAGGCGCTAATGGTGACCGATCGTGCGGCCAGCGCGCAGGACTACTTCGCACGGCGTGTGGGCGAGGCCGATCTAGTGGTGCTCTGTGATGGCTCGCCGCTGCACGCGCGTGCGACCTGGCGCGACACGCCCTTGGGTGAGGCAATCCGGGGTGCGGCGAAGATCGTCGCGATCGGCGCGGTCGCTGGTGTCCTGGGCGAGGTGATGATCGACCCACGCGGCGGGGCGCCCACGAACGGCCTCGACTACCGTCGGGGCGTCGCGATCACCACCGCGGCGAGCGATGAGCAGTTGACGCGCACGCGTCGGCTACTGGCGCCCGAGGTGACCCTCGTCGTGCTCGGCGCGCGCGGCGTGCTCGTCGGCGAGGACGCGACGTGGCGACTCGTGCGCGGCGAGGACACCGTGGCGACTCGCGGCGACCTCGAGGTGACGCTCTAGGACTCCCTGATCGTCACGGACTCGATCACGACGCGCTCGCGCGGCGTGCCAGAAGGAGAGCCGACGTCGTTGATCGCCTGGACCACATCGAGGCCCTTGACCACCTTGCCGAACAGCGCGTAGAGCGGCGGTAGGCGCATGCCGTCGGGGCCCGAGATGACGAAGAATTGCGAGCCGTTGGTGTTCGGGCCGGCGTTGGCCATGGCCAACGAACCGAGTTCGTAGCGCCCGGCCTTGGGCAACTCGTCGTCAAAGCGGTAACCGGGCCCGCCGGTGCCGGTGCCCGTGGGGTCCCCGCCCTGGAGGACGAAGCCCGGAATCACGCGGTGAAAGATGATGCCGTCGAAGTAGTGCCAGCGCGCTAGGAAGACGAAACTGTTCACCGTGACTGGCGCCGCACCCGGGTCTAAGAAGATCTCGAGGGTGCCCTTGGAGGTCACCATGGTCGCCGAATAGGTCTTGGACGGGTCGATGATCATCGGCGGTGGCGCGTCGAAGTGCTGGCGTCGTTCGCTCGAGCCGTCGGGGTTGGGGATGAGGTCGCTCATGGTTCTCCTAGGAATGGGTGACGGTGACCGACAGTATGCGGTGGGTGACGATGGGAGGAACCCCGTTGGAGGAACTGGATGGGTTGCCCGCCGCGTTGATGGTTTTGACGGCCTTGAAGCCACTCACCACCTGGCCGAAGAGTGAGTAGCTGGGCTGAAGCGTCTCGCCGCTGGCACCGGTGACGACGAAGAACTGGCTGCCGCCAGTGTGGGCGGCGCCCGTGTTGGCCATGGCGAGCGAGTAGAGCGGGTACGTCGGTGAGCCAGCCTTGGGGAACTCGTCGGCGATCGTGTAGCCCGGACCGCCGGTGCCGGTACCGGTGGGGTCGCCGCCCTGGATCATGAAGCCGGGGATCGCGCGGTGAAAGATCACGCAGTTGTAGAACTTGTGCTCGGCGAGAAACACGAAGTTGTTGACCGTCACCGGGGCGCTGGAGGCATCGAGTTTGGCGACGAAGGGGCCCGCGGTGGTGACGAAGTGGGCGTAGTAGGTCGCGGCGGTATTGATGGACATGGCCGGGGCGCTCTTCCACTGCAGCGTGTTGACGCGCGTCGAGGTCGACGCGGGGCAACCCGCCTTCACGGCCACGGCGTTGGCCTGGGCCTGGGTCATGCCGCCCGGCGCTGGGGCGGCCGTGGTGGTCGTCGAGGCGAGCGTCGTGGGGGACGGAGTCGAGTGGCCCGAGAAGAGGTACGCGGCCGACACTACGACGACCGCGCCCGCGAGCGCGACGAAGGAGCCACGGCGAATGGAGCGTCGACGCTTCGCCGCGCGTTGCATCTGTTCGATCTTTTGACGTCGGGCAGCCTTTTGACGTTCGCGTTTGGGAGTAGCCATGGGTGCGACATTACCTGCCCGATGATGCCCCTTTTGCACCGTCAACTAGTTTTGGGTCATGGCACTGGTGGTTCAGAAGTATGGCGGCACGTCCGTCGGCGACGCGGAGCGCATCCGTGCGGTCGCCGATCACGTAGCGCGAACCCGCCAGGCGGGCGACGATGTCGTGGTCGTGGTGTCGGCCATGGGTAAGTTCACCGATGAGTTGCTCCACCTGGCCGACGACGTATCGCCAACGAGGCCACCGCGCGAGTTGGACATGCTCTTGACCGCTGGCGAGCGAATTTCGATGGCGCTCGTGTGCATGGCGTTGTCGGCACGCGGCGTCGAATCGGCGTCGTTCACCGGATCCCAGGCCGGCATCATCACCGATACCTCGCACACTCGCGCAAAGATCCTCGAGATGCGACCCGATCGGATTCGCGAAGCGCTCGACGCCGGACTGGTGCCCGTGGTCGCGGGATTTCAGGGTGTCTCGACCGAGCGTGACATCACGACGCTGGGCCGTGGGGGATCGGACGTGACGGCCGTCGCGCTCGCCGCGGCGCTGAAGGCGGACGTCTGCGAGATCTACACCGACGTCAGTGGGGTCTTTTCCGCCGACCCACGCGTCGCGCCGAAGGCTCGTCGCCTGGCGCGCGTCTCGTTCAACGAGATGATGGAGATGGCCGCCACCGGCGGCCGCGTCCTGATGCTGCGCTCGGTCGAGTTCGCCAGCCGTCACGGCGTGCCCCTGCACGTTCGCTCGAGTTTCACCTGGGAACCAGGAACCTGGATTGTGGAGGAGGACCCCACTATGGAAGAAGCCGTCGTCACGGCCATCACCGACGATACGTCCGAGGCCAAGGTGACCGTGGGTGGCGTGCCCGACCGACCCGGTATCGCGGCCACGTTGTTCCGCGAACTCGCCAATCACGGCATCAATGTCGACATGATCGTCCAGAACACCGGGGCCAACGGTCTCACCGACATCTCGTTCACCGTGGCCAAGACCGATCTGGACGCCGCACGGACAACGTGCCTCGAGGTCCAGAAGATGATCGGGGCCGCTGAGGTGTCGACGGACGACAACATCGGGCGGGTGTCGTTGGTGGGCGCGGGTATGAAGTCGAGCCCGGGGGTCACCGCGTTGATGTTCGAGACGCTTTCGGCTAACGGGATCAACATCGAGATGATCTCGACGAGTTCGATTCGCATCTCGTGCGTGGTCCGGGCCGACCGGGTCGTGGACGCGGTTCGTCATCTGCACACCGCTTTCGGATTAGACGCGACGCCGTCCTAGACTCGTACTATGCGAATTGCCATTGTTGGGGCCACCGGTCAGGTCGGCACCGTTATGCGAGCCATCTTGCGAGAGCGCCAGTTCCCCGTGGACGAGATTCGCTACTTCGGCTCGTCGAGGTCGGCGGGCTCGAAGTTGGATTGGAACGGCGAGTCGATCGAGGTGGAGGACGCGGCTACGGCGGACTTCTCGGGTATCGAGATCGCTCTGGCCTCCTCGGGCGCCACGTCGTCCAAGACGATCGCGCCGCGTTTGGCGGCTGCGGGCGCCGTAGTGATCGACAACTCATCGGCTTGGCGCATGGATCCCGAGGTGCCCCTGGTGGTCCCCGAGGTGAACGCCGATGCGTTGCGCTCGATCCCCAAGGGCATTGTGGCCAATCCGAACTGCACGACCATGGCGGCCATGCCGGTGCTCAACGCGCTGCACCAGGCGGCGCGGCTGCGCTCGATGACCGTCTCCACCTACCAGGCGGTGAGCGGCGCGGGCCGCGAGGGCGTCGACGAACTGGCCGACCAACTTGAAGCCAGCCTCGAGTACGACGTGCGCGTGCTGACCTTCGACGGTGCCGCGTTCACGATGAAGCCCGGCGTGAAGTTCCCCACGACGATCGCGCACAACGTCATTCCGATGGCCGGGTCGATCGTCGACGACGGTTCGCTCGAGACCGGTGAGGAGCAGAAGCTGCGCGACGAGAGCCGCAAGATCCTGGGCATTGCGGACCTGCTGGTCGACGCGACCTGCGTGCGGGTGCCCGTGTTCACGGGCCACTCGCTCTCGATCACGGCGAGTTTCGAGCACCCGCTCTCGCCCGAGGAGGCCACGGCTCTCCTGGTGGGCGCGCCCGGCGTCGTGGTGCACGAACTACCCACGCCGCGCCTGGTCACTGGACTCGACCCCACCTACGTCGGACGCATCCGCCGGGCCGAGACCGTGGAGAACGGGCTGTCGCTCTTCTTGTGCGGGGATAACCTGCGAAAGGGCGCCGCTCTCAACGCAGTGCAGATCGCCGAGGCGCTGCTCGCGATGCGCTAATCCGCACCGTCGCGGCCGATCTGACGCCGCGCCAGGTTGACGCAGTGATCGCCGAAGCGCTCGTAGAAGCGAGCGAGCAGTGCCAACTCGACGGCCACGGGCAGGGCCATGGAACCCGACGTGAGCTCCGCGGTCAGCGACACGTGCAGGTCATCGAGCTCGTCGTCGATGTCCTCGATGGCGCCCGTGGCCTCCAACTTGCCGTCGATGATGATGTCAGTGGCCTCTCGCCAGATGGTCGAGGCCACCTCGCCCATGCGCTCGATCAGCCCTCGACTACGTGGTGACATCTCGGTGCCAAGACCGCGCGCCGCGCGCCGCGCGATGTGCTCGGCCAGGTCGCCGTTGCGTTCCACCTCGGGCAGGACGCGCAGCAGCGTCAGCAACGCCTGGCGCGTTGCCAGGTCGAGCGTGGGGTTGTCCAGCAGTTGGGTCTCGGCATTCTCGACGATTTCATCGACGAGCTCATCGATGATGATGTCGTGTTCGACGACGCGCTTGGCCAGCTCACGGTCGCTGGCGAGCAGCGCGTGGGTCGCCTCGGTTATCGCCTCGCCTACCAGAGCAAAGACCCGTACTGTCTTGGGCCGCAGTTCGGGCAAGATGGGCAGGTCGACGTCGATGACCGGTTGGGGGTTCGTTCGATCGCTGCGAGCGAAGAGGCGGGGCATGGCCAAAGGCTACCCGCGTGTGACACGGGTTCTCTAGGGTGGGCGTAGCCGTGGAAGGGACGAACGATGGCGGGAGTGCTGAGTGGCGTGCTGGGCGTCGTGCTGGGCGCGCTGGCGACGTGGGTGTGGTCGGCGCGACACGCGCAGTCGCTGCGCGACGAGGTGGCGGCGGCGCGCAGCGAGGTCGCGGTGCACGCGACGCAGTTGGCCCAGGCCAACGAGAACCTGGCGCGCGAGCGCGGCGAACACGAGGTTGCGTTACGCAACCTCGAGACCACCTTCGAGAACCTGTCGAACCGGGTGCTCGCTCAGACCGTGGAGCAGTTCAACCAGTCCCAGGAGCAGGTGCTGCGCGAGCGCGACTCCAAGCTCGACCTCACGTTGAAGCCCCTCGAGGCGCTGCTGGATGAGTACAAGAGGAGTCTGAGTGACTTCGACAAGGAGCACACGGGTGCCCTCTCCGATGTGCGAAACCGCGCCAACGATCTGCTCGCGGCGCAGCTGAAGACCCAAGAGGAGACCCGCCGACTCAACCAGCTGCTGGGACGAGGCGACCAGCGCGGTCACTGGGGTGAGGTGCAACTCGCCAACGTGATGGAGCGGTCGGGCCTGCGGCGCAACATTGACTACGACCTGCAGGTCACCGGGCTCACCGATGCCGGGGCCTCGCTCCGCCCCGACTGCGTGGTCAAGATGCCCAACGGCGCGCGAATCGCGGTCGACGCGAAGTTCCCCTTCGACCATTTCGAGAGTGCCCTCGGCGTCGATGACGTGGAGCAGCGTCGGGTCCTCTACGAAGAGCACGCCAGGGCGCTGCGCGGGCACGTGAAGACCCTGCGCGCCAAGTCCTACTGGGAAGTGATCACCCCGGCCCCGGAGTTCGTCGTTTGCTTCGTGCCGAGCGACTTCGCGATCACGGCGGCCTTCGACGCCGACACGACACTGCACGAGTACGCGGCCAAGGAGCGGGTGCTGATCGTGGGTCCCACCAACCTGCTCTCGTTGCTCTGGTCGGTGGCCATGGTCGTGCGCCAGCACGAGGCGACTCTGAACGCCGAGCAGATCCTCCAGGTCGCCGAGACCATCTTCGATCGCATTCGCCTCGTCGCCGAACCGATTGCCAAGATGGGCAAGTCCCTCGACGACGGCGTCCAGCAGTACAACAAGATGCTGCGCTCCTTCGAGGCCCGACTCATCCCGGCCGCTCAGGGCCTGCGGGGTCTGGGCGGCGCACCGCGAGCCAAGCCGCTGCCCGAGTTGGGTGAGGTCAATGAGTTCACGACCCGGCTGAACGAGCAGAAGTGGGGGATCGGACCCGAGACGCCGCTGGCCGAGGGCGCCTCGGAGATCCTCGAACTCGACGGCGACGAGGAGTAGTCGACCGGGCCGAACTTGGGCCAGTGAGTAAGTTCTACGGGCGTGGCCCGTACTCGCGCTCAGCGCCGACGACACTCAGTGCTGTTGACTATCGGGGTGATCGCGACGTTGCTCGTGCTCGTCTTCGCGCGCGACGTGAGCCGCGCGGCGCACGCCGCCACTGGACCACGTCGCAGCGAGAATCGATCTTTCGGGGTCCTGGCGAACACGCTGCTAACCCGTGAGAACGCGGTCGACGGACACCTCGCCTACCTGCTGAGCCACGGGCAGTCGCTGAGTCGCTCGACGCTCGACGCCCGACTAGGTCAGATCGTCCAGGAGTTCCCCCGGTGGACGACCGACGCGCAACTGTTGCGTCGACCGACGCTTGCCCATCACGTCAACCGGGTGATCGCCCAGGTGATCGAGACGAGGATTGCCGACTACGAGGCACTCGTGAGCGCGGTGACAACCGCGCTCACGTTGCCCGCGCTCAGTACCCCTGGCATCACGATCGCGCCGGCGGCCGCGCAGGCGTCACTGCAACAAAGCGACGCGCAGTGGAACCGCGCGCGTTGGTCGCTGGTCAAAGAGCCGGGTCTAGTACACCTCAACGCGCTCAGCTCGTCGGTGGCCCGGCTCAACGTCGCCGCGGTGATCGCGAACCTCACCTCGTCTCCGTCATTGGGCTTGACCAGGGGAATTGGTATCACTGCCCTGGAGGTGACGCCGGACGCGTTGCCCGCGCCGGTGGGTGAACTACTCCTGCCGCCGGTCAGCACCGTCGACCTGGGCATCACGGTGACCAACGCCGCGTACGTCACCCAGCCCGTCGTCGTGACTGTGACGTTGGTCCCATCGAACGGACCGCTGGCGACCCAACACCAGGTCCTCACCACCACGCTGGGCCCGCAGCAGTCCTACGCGTTCGCCCCGTCGGGTTTCGCGACGGTGGCTGGCGAGCGCGCCACGCTCACCGTGTCGGCGACGGGGGCGCCAGCGGCGGCGGGGATGGTGAGCAGGCGCGTGTACACCGTAAAGCTTTCACCTTCGGGCAACGGGTAGCGAGGGGTAGTCGTCGTGGAGTTCGCCTACGATGGACCTGCCCCCTAGAAATGAAGCGAGGAATCGTGACGCAGTCCATTACCGTTACCGACAATCGCACCGGTGAGACGCGAGAAATCCCCATCGAGAACGGTGGCATCGCCGCCAAAGAGTTCTCAAAGGTCGTGCCCGGTGTGTGGTTCTATGACCCGGGTTTCATGTCGACCGCCGCGGCGGAGTCGGCGATCACCTACCTCGATGGCGAGGCCGGCATCCTGCGCTACCGCGGCTACCCGATCGAGCAGCTCGCGGAGCACTCGACGTACCTCGAGGTCGCGTACCTGTTGAACCACGGTGAGCTTCCCACGGCGACCCAGGCGGCCGAGTGGGAGCGCGAGATTACCTACCACACCTTCATCCACGAGAACGTGCGCAAGCGCTTCCTCGAGGGCTTCAACTACGACGCGCACCCCATGGGCATGCTGGTCTCGGCCATCGCCGCGCTGTCGACTTATTACAAGGACGCCAAGGTCATTAATGACCCGGAGAACCTGCACCGCCAGATCGTGCGCCTGATCGCCAAGATGCCGACCCTGGCGGCGGCGGCGCACCGTTTCTCGGTGGGCATGCCCTTCGTCTACCCCGACAACACCCTGGGCTACACCCAGAATTTCCTGTCCATGATGTGGAAGGTCGCCGAGCCACGCTACGAGCCCGACCCGGTCCTCTCGCGTGCGCTCGACGTCCTGTTCATCTTGCACGCGGATCACGAGCAGAACTGCGGCACGACGGCGATGCGCACGGTCGGGTCGTCGCATGGCGACCCCTACGTCGCCACGGCCGCGGCGACAGCCGCGCTCTACGGACCGCGTCACGGCGGCGCCAACGAGGCCGTGTTGAAGATGCTGACCAAGATCGGCAGCATCGAGAACATCCCCGCCTTCATTGAGACCGTCAAGCAGGGCAAGACCCTGCTCGAGGGCTTCGGTCACCGCGTCTACAAGAACTACGACCCGCGCGCCAAGATCATCAAGCGCACCGCGGACAGCGTGTTCAGCGTGACCGGCAAGAATCCGCTGCTCGACATCGCGCTCAAGTTGGAGGAGATCGCCCTGCAGGACGACTACTTCATCTCGCGTCGGCTCTATCCCAACGTGGATTTCTACTCGGGCCTCATCTATCAGGCCATGGGCTTTCCGCCCGAGATGTTCACGGTGCTGTTCGCTATCCCGCGCACCTCGGGCTGGCTCGCACACTTTCAGGAGCTGTTGGAACAGGACATGAAGATCGCCCGACCCCGCCAGCTCTACATCGGGCGCGAAGAACGCGACTACGTGCCCATGCACCAGCGCGACTAGCTCAGGCGTTCACCGCTTCGTTCAGCTGTTCAGCGTGGTCGCGAGGGTGGCGCGTGTAGTTGTCCAGCCACGCGCGCAGGGTGTAGCGGCCCGACTCGGAGTGTTCACCCCAGCGATCGAGGTCTCCCGCGACGAGTCGGCCCAGCACGTCCGAGGAGGCCGCGCGCACCGAGGCAATCACGCGCAGTGAGTTCTCCACGGGCAGGTCCTCGTAGCCCAGCGCGCTGCAGCGCGCCCAGGCCGCCTCGTCGTAGCCCTGGATGAGTGAGCCCTCCGGCTCGGCGAGCAGGCGGCGTAGCCGCAGGTACGACTGGGTCTCGGAGTCGGCCACGTGGTGGATGATCTGGCGTGCTGACCAGCCGCCCTCGACGTGACGGTCCAGATGCCTCGCGTCGACCCGACCGGCGTCGTGCAAGAAGAGCTGGGTCGCTTCGTCATAGGCGTCAATGCTGGTGCGTAGATCCATCGCAAGATTCTACGACTCGCCGTGGCGCTTGGTCGGGTCCACCACCCGGGTCAGGCCCTCTTGGACCATGGAGACGCATAGCTCTCCGGCCTGATTGAACAAGAAGCCGCGCGCGAGACCGCGGGCGCCGTGGGCGATGGGCGAGTCGGTGTCGTAGAGCAGCCACTCGTCGGCTCGTACGTGGCGGTGAAACCACATGCAGTGGTCCAGGCTCGCCCCCATGAACGAACCGTCGTCCCAGCGCACCGAGTGCGGAGCGAGGATCGCGTCGAAGAGGCTCATGTCGCTGGCGTAGGTGACCACGCAGGCGTGTAGCAGGGGGTCCTCGGGCAGCGTGCCGTCGGCGCGGATCCACAGTTGCTGGTGTGGGTCCCTGGAACGCTGGGGGCTCCAGGGGAGCTCGCCGATGAAGCGCTGGTCGATTGGGTGCTGGCGCTTGAACCACTCGTCGAGGGGCACTCCCGCGTTCTTGACTCGCTCGGCGAGCGGGGCGATGGTGTCGGGACCGGGCACGTCGGGCATCGGGAACTGGTGCTCGAGGCTCACCTCCTCGCTGTGAAAACTCGCCTGCATGTTGTAGATCGCTCGGCCGTGCTGAATGGCCACCACGCGTCGGGTCGTGAAGCTGCGCCCGTCGCGGATCCGGTCCACCTCGTAGAGGATCGGGAAGGTGGGATCACCGGGTCGCAAGAAGTACGAGTGGAGCGAGTGCACCTGGCCGTGCGCGACGGTGCGCCCCGCCGCCATCAGGGCTTGGGCGGCGACCTGGCCGCCGAAAGTCCGCTGTCGCTCCTCCTCGGGATGTTTGCCGCGATAGGTGTTGACCTCGATGGTCTCCAGGTCGAGCAATTGGACGAGAAGATCGAGGGCAGCGGACATCCGCCCATTCTTGCACCCGTTGCCCCCGTCCCCCGCGGCCGCGCCGGGTAGGCTGAACCTCGTGCCGAAGCGACTACGCGACCTGTTGGCGTGGGCCCGGACCCACGAGGGCAAGAAGGTTCTGCGCTTCACCTCGGTCTCGGTCGTGTCGACCGCCGTGTCGTTCACCTCGATCTCGGTGCTGTACGGCTTTCACATCGTCAAGGGCGTCATCTGGGCCACCGTGATTGGCAACCTCATCGCCACGCTTCCCTCGTACTACCTCAACCGCACCTGGACGTGGGGCAAGCGCGGGCGCAGCCACTTCCTCAGCGAGATTGTGCCGTTCTGGTCGATGTCCTTCCTGGGTATCGGCGTCTCGATGCTCGGCGCGGCCTGGGCTCGCGAGCAGGTGCGCGAGCACCAGTGGGCGCACATCGTGAACACGGCGCTCGTCTCGTTCACCAACCTGTTCAGCTTCGGACTCTTCTGGATGCTGAAGATGATGGTCTTCAACCGGATCTTCCACGACCACACGCTCGAAGAGATGGACGAGCACCTCACGGCCGAGGAGTCGCGCATCTAGCCAGCGCGGCGCGCTGCTGGCTCAGTCGCGGAAGTTGGTGAACTGCAGCGGCACGTCCAGGTCGGCTGCCTTGAAGTGGGCGATCGCCGCCTGCAGGTCGTCGCGCTGCTTGCCCGTCACGCGCACCTGGTCGCCCTGGACGGACGAACTCAGGTTCTTCACGCCCAGCTCCTTGACCATCTTGTTGATCTTCTTGCCGACCTCTTGGGAGATGCCCGCCTTCAGTGAGACCTTCTGGCGGGCTGAGCCGTGGCTCGCCTCTTCGATCTTGCCCGCGTCGAGGGTCTTGAGCGAGACCGAGCGCTTCACGAGCTTCTCCTCGAGTAGTTGGTAGAGCGCGCGCAGTCGGTCCTCGGTCGAGGCGCTGAGCGTGAGTTCCTTGTCGCCGATCTCGATGACGGCGTTGGTGCCCTTGAAGTCGAAGCGCGTTGACGCCTCCCGGTTGGCCTGGTCGACGGCGTTGCGGACTTCTTGGAGGTCGATTTCGGAGACGATGTCGAAACTTGGCATGACCAAATCGTAGAGCCTGGGCCCGCGCTGGTGGAGGGCCGTCGCGGGCAAGTAGGATGCTCGGCGGGTCGGTGCCCGAGCGGCCAATGGGATCTGGCTGTAAACCAGACGGCTTTGCCTACGGGGGTTCAAATCCCTCCCGGCCCACCAAGGCCAATCCAACCAAGCGGTTGGATTGGCCCTGCCCGAAATCTGGTGGACGAACTACGGTGGCACTGGTTAGTGGCGAAAGGAGTGGTGTGCAACGACTGACGTCGTGGGCGCGTGGCGTGCGCCACGCCTACGAGCGCACCATTGCGCAGCTCGAGAGCGGCGTGCAGCTGCTTGAGCGCCGCTACACCCCGCTCGGTCGCTTCACGCCCGGACCCTTCGAGAGCTGGAACTTCCTGTGGCAGCCCGCGCTGCTGGGCCTGCTCGCCACGTCGCTCATTCTCGCGGGTGGATCGTTCACCAACTCGCCCTACAAGCTCAACATGACCAAGACCTGGTTCTTCGGCGAACCATCGGCCAACCCGGTGGGCTCGCCGAGCGAGACCAAGCTCCTCTTGTCGATCGTGCTCGTCTACGGCGGGCTGCTGTTGCTGATGCGCGTGTGGCTGCGACTGGCCGAGGTGGTGAAGTTGCACGGCGGGGCGCCCCTCAAGTCCCTGTGGTGGGTCTTCGTGTTGTGGGCCACGCCCATGCTCGTGGCGCCGCCGATGTTCTCGCGTGACGTGTTCAGCTACGCGGCCCAGGGCGAGATGACCAGTCACCATCTGAGCCCCTACATCCTGGGACCGTTCAGTTTGGGCTCGAGCCCCTACGTGAACCCGGTGGACCCGCTGTGGGTCAACGCGCCGGCCCCCTACGGCCCCTTCTTCTTGTTCCTCGACGGGTCGATCGCCCGTCTCACCCGACACAACCAACTGGCGACGGTGGTTGGGCTGCGCCTCTTGGAGGTGGCCGCGGTGGTCATGATCGGCTACGGCATCACCCTCGCGGCGCGCGCGATGCACCGCGATCCCGGCGAGGCCTTCGTCCTGAGCGCCCTCAACCCGCTGGTGCTGCTCACGCTGATCGGCGGCGCCCACAACGACGCCATCATGACCGGCTTCTTGGTGCTGGGGGTCGCCTTCGCGCTGCGTCGCCAACTCGTCTGGTCCCTGGTCCTGTGCGCGTGCGCGGCCGCCATCAAGGCGCCCGCCGCCTACGGGCTGGCCTTCGTGGCCTGGACCTGGATGGGCGTTGGGACCCCGCTCCGACAGCGATGGCGGCCGATCGCCATCGCGACGGGGGTGGCGGCGCTGACCCTCGGGGTGTGGACGTGGCTGGCGGGCTTCGGCTTCGGCTGGGTGCGCAACCTGCTTTCCAATGGCACCGTGCGCAGTTGGGCGGCGCCCGCGACGGCGCTGGGCCTGGCGATCAGCCACCTCCTGCACGGGCTGGGCTCGTCGGTCTCGACCGCGTCGGTGCTCTCGGTCACCCGGTTCTTGGGCTTCGCGGCGGCGGGCGCCTTCGCGCTCTGGTTCCTCTGGCACGCCGAGCGTCGCGGCTGGGTCCGCTCGCTCGGGGTGGCGCTGTTGCTGCTCGTGGTCCTGGGCCCGGTGGTGCAGCCGTGGTACCTGGCGTGGGGGATCATCCTGCTCGCGGCGAGCTACCAGGGACGCGAGCACTTCTGGTTGTTGGCCATGTCGATCACCGGGCCCTTCGTGGGGCTGCCGGGCGGGCGGGCCCTGCTCGCGGGCCTGGTGCATTCCAATCCCCTGCTCATCGCGGTGGCGGTGGCGATCCTGGGCGGTGTGCTAGTGCTGCCGATGGGGCGCTGGACCCAGTGGTCCTGGCCCGAGCAGCCCGCGGAGGTGCGGGTCTAGTCCCGATCAGGGACGACGTACTGGTACTCGACGACGTCGAGCCAGCGGCCGTGCTTGCGGCCGACCTCGATCTCGGTGCCGACCAGGGTGAAGCCGCACTTCTCGTGCAGGCGGATCGAGCCCTCGTTCTCGCCCACGATGCGCGCGATGAGCGAGTGGAACCCCGACTCTTGGGCGGTGACGATGAGTTCGCGCAACAAGACCTCGCCCACGCCGCGACCGCGGGCCTGGCGATGCACGTAGACCGAGTTTTCGACCGTCGTGGCGTAGGCGGGGCGCTCGCGAAAGGGTGACACCAGGGCGAATCCCAGGATTCGCTCGCCGCGCGCGCCGAGTTCGCCCACCTCGTCGCTCTCGTTGATCGCCACGATGGCCGGATGGGTGGCCTGGTGGGCCCGGATCCAGGCCTCCTGATCGAGCAACGTGCGAGGCACCAGGTCAAAGCTGACCGAGACCTCGATAACCTCGGGGTTGTAGATGTTCATGAGCGCCTGGGCGTCTTCGATCTCGACGAGGCGGGTTCTCATGGCCTACAGGGTACTCTGGGTTCAGTTGGAAACAATGGGCTTGCTCGGAGTACAATTCCCCGTCGCGTCTCTTTTTGACGCGTTGCCCTCTTAGCTCAGTGGTAGAGCACTTCCATGGTAAGGAAGGGGTCGTCGGTTCAATCCCGACAGAGGGCTCGCCAGGCGGCGTAGCTCAGGTGGTTAGAGCACACGGCTCATAATCGTGGTGTCGCGGGTTCGACTCCC
>DATKTZ010000022.1:0-3369 GCA_035530815.1 Acidimicrobiales bacterium | reverse complement strand
CCGCCCCAGGTGACATCACCGCATTGAAGGCGTTCTGATCCCAGCCAGTCGTGAGCATGTCCGCCGCGGTCGCGGCGTCGAGCGCCCCACCGGTCACGAATCCGAAGTAGCGCGGTCCGGTCGTCGCCACGAGCGCGGGTTCAATAATTTGGACCAACTCGTCGATCACGGTGCTGGCCGCGGTTGGCCCATCACGTAGGGACCCGAGCGCGGTGCGCACCTCGCCGAGATCGACCGTGGGAAAGACAGGTAGTTCGTCTGTTCTCTCGCGGTAGTCAGCGACTCGTGTTGCAGTGGCGGCTAGTAGATCGCGAAGGTCGGGCATTCGTCAATCATTGCAGGTCACTATTGCGCCGATGCGAACTCGCTACCGAGAACATGGCGATGTTCGTTGCTCGACCTACCAGGAATGAAATGCGTGAAAAACCGCCGAGGGACTGGAGCTGACATCTGACTTCGTCACGGATACCGAGGAACTTGGAGATTCCTCGCTGTCACTCGACCGTACAATGTCGTATCAGACCTTCTCCGACGAAGAGGAATAATGGGCAATCGTGCACTGGTAGTTATTGATGTACAGAACGAGTACATATCAGGAAATCTCCCTATCGCGTACCCCGAACTCAGCGAGAGCCTGGTCAACATCGGTGTGGCAATCGACACCGCAGTGGCATTGGGCATGCCCGTCGTTATCGTCCAGCAAGTGGCTCCAGAATCCTCGCCAATTTTCGCCAAGGGGAGTCATGGTTATGGGTTGCACGAGGTCGTGACGAGCCGCAGTTACGACCATCACGTTGAAAAGACATTGCCATCTGCCTTTGTCGGTACCGACCTCGCTCCATGGCTAGAGGCTCGCTCCATCGACACCATCGTCATCGTCGGTTACATGACGCAGAATTGCGACGAATCCACTGCTCGCGATGCCCTCCACCGTGGTATGGCGGTCGAGTTCCTCTCCGACGCGACCGGCACCTTGGCGATGGCCAATCAACAGGGCTCGCTCGGCGCAGAGGAACTCCACCGAGCGGTGCTGCTCGTCCTGCAGTCGCGCTTCGCTGCGGTGAGCACGACACGCGAATGGGTTGATGCAGTTCACAACGGTACTGACTTAGAGAGGTCGAATGTCTTTGCCAGTACCGCGGTGGCGCGATCAGCGGTCCGGTGACGGCGTCGTCTCTCGCACTTCTCCGAACGACTCGCGTTCGCGTGGAAAAACGAAATTCGATCAATCCAATCTTTTGAGGACCGTTGTTGGGACTGACGGGAGGACTTGCGAAGCGAGCAATGACGTTGCCGTCGCTGATTACGTGCTCACGACATCTTGGCTGAGTCTGCGGACTCGGTAAGGCAAGTCCAATTTTCGACAGGAGCCGACGCTCGCCATGAATCACTGTCCGAAAGAGACGTCGTGTCTGATTTCCGCCAGACACTGTGTGTACGAGGCCGTACCTTGAGGGAATGAAGACTACTGACAATGCCACCCGGACACCCGTTATTGATGAAGGAAAGGAGTTCGTCGAAACGCTGATGTCCTCTCGGCCCTCCCGGTTGACGGCCTGTCAGGGCTGGACGGTTCACGAGATCACCGCGCACCTAGCGGCCGGTTCGCAGGAGATTGCCGACTTGATCGAGAGTCATCTGGCGGGCGACGCGCCGCGCGCCACACGACCATTCCACGAGCGCGAGGCTCCGTTTCGTGCAATGGACGATCGACTACTGCGCTCCCTTCTGTTCGAACAGGTTGAACGCGCCAAACGGGCGCGTGACCGTCTCAGTGCGCAGACCGATGGCGTGGTGTTGTTCACGGGAAGACCGATGCACGCCGCCGAGTTTGTGACGCACTCGCGCAGTGAGCGCGCCCTGCACCGCTGGGACATCGTCGGTCGCGACGAGGTCGGATGGGACATGCTCACTCAACCTGAGCTGACGGTGCACGCGATTACGATCCTGACGGAAATGCCCGTACTCGCGGAGACGTTCGAGAATCGATTACGCACCGCGAAGCACCCGTTCGAAGATTTTCTGGTCGTACTTCGCAGCGAGCCTTACGACGACGTGATTGTTTCTCGAGTGAACGGCGTTCTCGACGTTCGCACCGAATCTCTGCACGACAGGCGCGTCGATGCCTACCTCGAACCCGCGACACGCCTGCTCGCGTTGTGGGGTCGACGCGAACCGAGCGCTGCGATTCATTTAGGCACAGGTGCGAACCGCGATGCTCTGGGGAGCTTGTTTGGCTGGTGAACCGGCTGCCGTAGTGCACTCATGGCAGCACGTCTCGACTGAGTTGTGTTGACAACGAGACCATGGGGCGATACGAGGTGGTTGACGCAACCGTCAGGGTCGACGTGCCCACTGGTCAAGGCGTACCACTCTCGAGTTCGAGCAGGGCCCGCTTCATGGGGAGACCTCCCGCGTAACCGCCGAGACCGTTGCTCGCCACGACGCGGTGACATGGCACGACGATCGGTAGTGGATTTCTCCCGTTGGCCTGTCCGACGGCGCGAAATCCTTGGGGGCGACCAACTCGACGGGCCAGTTCACCGTACGTGATGGTCTTCCCATAGGCAATACGCGAGAGCTCGGCCCACACTTCGCGTTGGAATTCGGTCCCTTCGAGCTTCGTGGGCAGGTCGAAGAAGTTGCGTTCGCGAGCGAAGTATTCATCCAATTGCTCGGCGGTCTTGTCGAGCACGGGCGGCGCATCGTAGCGGTGGCCGGTCGATGTCCGATGAGAGGTAGGTAGCCAGATGCCAGTGAGGAAGTCCCCGTCGCTTTCGAGAATGAGTTGACCAATAGGTGTGTTGACGGTCGAGGTGAACGTGGCGGGTGTCATTTCGTTTTCCTGTCTTTCTTTGGTGTCGGCGAAACAGGGATTGACCAGAGGTGGGCCATGGCGTAGCTGCGCCACGGCCGCCAGTTGTCGCTGAGCGTCGAAAGCTGGGTCGGATTCAGGGGTACGCCGAGTGTCGCGATCGCTCGTTTGATGCCAAGATCGGTGGACATGAAGGAGTCGGGATCGCGCAGAGCTCGCATGGCCACGTACTCGGCAGTCCACGGACCGATGCCCGGAAGGGCTACCAGCGACTGACGCAGTTCGGTGGGGTCCGTCCCCGGGTCAATGACGACATCGCCGTTGTTGACCGCCTCGGCCAGCGCCACCAACGCTCGGCGGCGACTCGTCGGCATGGAGAATGCTTCCGGGTCATCGTTCGCGAGTCTCAAGAGCGCAGACGGCGTGGGGAAGAGGTGTGTGATTTGGCCTCTGGCCTCCGGCAATGCTTCTCCGGCGGCCAGAACGAGGCGACCGGCAACGGTGCGAGCGCCAGCGACTGAGACCTGCTGTCCGATGATGGCGCGAACGGCTAG
>DATKTZ010000021.1:0-68397 GCA_035530815.1 Acidimicrobiales bacterium | reverse complement strand
ACGTGGCCGTCCATAACGCAAGTCTCGTAGTCAGGAACAGGTTTTGCGGGTCCGGCCGCGGCGAACTTCACTGATCCGGTGTCAATTGGCAGTTTCATGATGCTCCTCACAGAGGTGCGAGAAATTCGCCCTCTATAGAAGTAGCCACGATTTCGGGCCCCAGATGAGTTAGTGCCAACCAAATCAATCGAACACTATTGGCAATCCTAACGCCCCGGATTAAATTTGTCACCACATACCCGCTGACAACAGAACAGCCCCGACTCAAGTCACCAATGCGAGGTGACAGAACTGTCGAACCGGGCCCCCGACACCAATTAGGGCGCACTCGGCGTAAACCGCCAGCGCGTGGTGGAAGGACCGCCGCTTCGATCTACCGAGCTTAAGACGCCATGATGTACGAAATCACTAATCATGTTGTACAATACTGCCATGGTGAAAATTTCAGTCAGCAAGGCCCGCGAACGACTCGCTGAGGTCGTCGAGATGTCGCACTCCGAGCCGGTGGAGCTTGAACACTACGGACGACGTGCGGCAGTTGTGGTGAGCCCGGAACACTATGACCAGATGCTCGAAGCGCTGGAGGAATCCGAAGACGTGATCGCATTTGACGCAGCGCTTACTGAAGAGGGAGGCAACATCCCGTGGGAGCAGGTGAAGAGTGATCTTGGCTGGCCATGAGCGAGTACCGAATTGAATTTCGGCCAGCTGCACTTCGAGAACTTCGCAAGATAGATCGTTCGACGCAACCTCGAATTCAAGGGGCGATAGCACTCCTCGCTCAAGATCCGCGCCCTCCGGCCTCTCGGCCCCTTCGAGGACGAGATGGCTATCGCCTTAGGGTTGGCGATTACCGAATCATCTACACCATCGATGACGGAGTGCTGCTGGTTGTAGTAGTCACTGTCGGGCATCGACGTGACGTCTATCAGTGAGGGAACCACGGGAGTACTCGCCAGTCGCAGAATGTTTGGCTCGGCCCCCCGACCTGAACCCTCACTCAGGTGCCAAAATGTCAGCAAAAACTTCAGCAAATGATCTGAATCGGGGAGGACGCTGGCAAACAGACTTGAACTAAAGGCCTTGAAACGTATGGCCTTTCGAATTTAGGCGAATGCACTTGAACGCCACGGGGCGGCATACTGCGCCACCAGGTGGGTCTGGCCGCCAGTAGTAACTACAAGTCCGTGGCCGACCATCACATCTTGCCCACGCTCGGGAACAAGAAGGTGGTCGATCTCAGGGTGGCCGACGTCGACCGACTTCTTTCAAAGAAGTTGGACGGCGGACTCTCAGTCTCCACCGTGCGGCGGATTCGGTCAGTCTTTGCACAATGTCTGGATCAGGGCATTCGCTGGGGAGTCGTAAATCGAAACGTGGCCACGTTGTCTAGGGCCCCTAGGGAGGCTCGCAAGGAGGGTCGGACACTGACGCCGGACCAGGCCAAGCAGCTCATTGAGTACTTAGAGGGGAGACGGAACGAAGCCCTGTGGATTCTTATGCTGTCGACCGGTCTGAGGCGTGGGGAAGCGCTCGGTCTGATGTGGAAGGACTTCGATCGAGAGTCGGGTGTTCTCCGCGTACGTCGCCAACTCAAGCGCGAGGGTGGCGAGCTCGTGGTATCGGATACAAAGACGGCGCGCAGCCGAAGGGCCGTCAACCTGCCGGCGCCGATGTTGGAACTTCTGCTGGTACACGAGTTGCGTCAACAACTCGAGAAGCAGGCGCTCGGAAGCTCCTGGGCTGATTCTGGTCACATCTTCACTAGTTCGGTGGGCACGCCGATTGATCCTCGTAACCTGTACCGGGAGTTCCAGAAGATCTGTCATGATGCGGGGCTTGGCGTGTGGCATCCTCATGAGCTTCGCCACTCGGCAGCGAGTCTCATGCTGGCTCAGGGGGTCAAGCTTCAAGTGGTGAGCCAAGTCTTGGGTCATGCCTCAATCCGGATGACGGCAGACGTGTACGGCCACATCTTGGATCCAGATCGGGAAGAAGCAGCGCAGGCAATGGGAGCGATGCTCTGGGGCGAAGGTAGTCGCTAGTTCTATATCTGCTCTCGCAAAAGTGCCGCAATGTAGATCTTGAGACCGTCTCGCACGACCAACCGACGACGGCCAATCTTGACGCTTGGAATCTTGCCTAGCATGACGAGTTCGTAAGTCTGGGTTCTGCCCAGTCGAAGGAGAATTGCCGCCTCTTCAACCCTCAGCAGAATTAGGGTATCCATTTCAGCGGAGTAACCGGGCCGTTCTGAGGTAGCGTCCGGTGGTGGCCGCGAACCACCAGTCCGCACCCCAGGCGTCACTCCACTACCCCACGACCTTGAGTGAGTTCCTCTCGTGGTTCTCGACCGACGCGGACTGTCGCGACTACCTGAAGTGGCTGCGCTGGCCCGACGGCTTCACGTGCCCCGGTGTCGTCGAGGAGACCGGCGAGGTGTGCGGTGGCGCGGGCTGGGAGCTCGCCGACGGGCGCTACGAGTGCTCGGCGTGCGGACTTCGCACCAGCGTGACCGCGGGCACCATCTTCGATGGCACGCGCACGGCGCTGACGATCTGGCTCCACGCCGCCTGGCTCTTCGCCACCGACAAGGGCGGCATCAGTGCGCTGGCCCTGAAGCGCCAACTGGGGCTCGGGAGCTACCAGACCGCCTGGACGATGCTGACGCGGTTCCGGGCCGCGGTCTCGGACCGCCCCCAAGAGAGGCTCTCGGGGACCGTCCAGGTCGACGAGTTCTTCTTCGGTGGGGTCAACGTCGGTGGTTCGGGCATGGAGAAGGGCGTGAAAGTCCCGGTCGCGGTGGCCGTGGAGATGACCGACCACGGCACCGGGCGCTGCCGGCTGCGTCCCATCCGCGACCGCTCCGAGGAGAGCGTGCGCCTCTTCGTCGAGGCCAACGTCGAGCCCGGCTCGCACATCGTCTCTGACGGCGCGTGGGCGACCCGACTGGTCGCCACGGGCCTCTACACCCACGAGCGCCGCGTCAACCCCAAGAGGCGCACCAAGAAGAGCACCGACCCCCTCGCCAGCGCCCACCGGGTCATCGCCCTGGTGCGCCGTTGGCTGATGGGCACCCACCAGGGGGCCGTCGGCTGGGAGCACCTGGAGTTCTACCTCGACGAGTTCAGCTTCCGCTACAACCGACGGCGCAGCCAGCACCGCGGCCTGCTCTTCCTACGCCTCCTCGAGGTCTGCGTCGGGCACTCCAAGATGCCCTACCGGAGCCTGCTCTCGGCAGCTCCGCGCACGCACACCAAGATGCCCACACCGCCGACCTCACACGCTCGAGCGCGCAGCGTGGAGCGCCCGATCGCCCAGCGTCCGTGGCGCACCCTCTGACCAGGGTTCCTCCGCTGAAATGGATACCCCAACGCTACTCCCACGTGATTGTCGACGAGTTCCAGGATCTGACTGAAGCGGAGCAGCAATTGATAGTTACCTTGCTGAAGCCAAATGGCAATGTGGTTGCACTGGGCGATCCACGACAATCGATATACAAGTTTCGTGGCAACGATCGAGAGGGCTTGAGCAAGCTCGAGACATTGCTTGGCGAGGCGGTTATGGACGTACCCATGACGCAATGTCAGATCAAGTCCCGCCAAGTGGTGTAGGAACAACCTCCGGCTGAACGAGATAGTACGTCGTCGTCGTCGTGCGGGCGTGCGCGCAATCGCGCTCTAACCCCAGAAGTAGCCGCTGGGATCGTCGCGTAGTTCACTGAGGATGACGTCGAATGGCCGGTGTTCGGCGACGTCGAAGAACACCTCCCACTCGCCCTCTGGTGAGCGCACGTGCAGGGTCCAGGTGTCGTCGTCGTGGTGTTCGAGCATGGCGATCTCTTCGACCTGGGTGCCGGTAAACCCCACCTACCAACTGCTGCGTTCACACTTGGCGGCGCTGCGCCTCTCGACGGCCGTCGCGTGGATCAACCGACCGGTGAAGGAGGTCGCTAACTCACTGAACTGAATCAAGAACTGTCTCAAAAGACTTGACACGCGCCGGCCGTTGTCGAGGCCGACGAGACCGGAGCCCAGAAAGACCCCCAGGGGAGTGCCGCTTTCGCTGTAGTAGCGACCGAGCTCCGACTTGTCGGCACCCTCCGGCCGGCGCCCACGGCGATGGATTTGAGCAGGTACTTGTAGCCCGCTCCGATGCTGAGGCGTCGAATCGTCATCATGTCGAAGGCGCCTGCATTCACCACAACTGTCGCCGTCTGGCGACTGCGGACCTCAAGTGCCAGACGTGTGAGACAACTTTCTGAAACGAGAGAAGGGGCGAGGAGATGAGAAGCATGCGAAACGAGGAGCGCGAGATACGCGGATGGAGTCGTGATGGCCAGACCGGGTTGGAAGAAAACGAGAGGTGTTAGGAAAGGGAGGTGGCAATGGAGCGGCTCACAGGACACTGAAAGTGCGCGGTCGGGATCGGGAGAGGGCGAATAACCCCCGGAAAGGGTCGACTACGGGTTCACCGAACCTTTACCTCGGATTGCTAGGGCAGCGGCAATGTGAAGAAGTCCCTCCGGCTGCTGGGGATCGAGTTGGGTGAGGGCAGTCGCACGATGGATGCGGTAATCGACGGTGTTCGGGTGTATGTGCATCTCGGCGGCCGTTGCGCGTCGATCCAGGCCTGCAGCGATGTAGGCCTCTAGGGTTTCGAGGAGCGCTGGGTACGGGTTGAGCGGTTCGAGCAGTGCGGCTATAGCGCAGATGGCGTCGCTCGGCCGAGTCAGGTGATACTCCAACAGGACGTCGTCGAGTCGGTACAGACCGGGAGGGCGACCGGTGCGAAGCACCAAGTCGAGGATCTCGCCAGCCTGGCGAGCTGCGGTGGGCGTGTCGTCGGGTATGGCGATTGCGGCGCCGGCCGTGACGGGTGCATCAGCCGCCTGGCCGAGGCGTCTGATCAGACGCCTCGGCTGTGGGCCTGGTTGGGTTTGGGAGGTGCAGGGAAGCAGAATGACTCCGCCACTGGGGTCGAGCACACTCAGCACCGGTTGGAGTGAGTACTGATCGAGTTCGGCCAGAACGCGACGGAGTTTCCGGCGTGCCGCGATGGCGGTGCCGGGACCGCCATCAGTCTCGTCTGGGTGGGCCCCGATCGCCACGCAAAGGACATCGAAGTGTTTCGGTAGGGATACACCAAGGTGGGCCGTTTGGTCACCGAAAGGGGTACCGGCCAAGAGGGCTGAGGCGAGGGCCTGGCGGGCATTTTGCTCCTCGCCAGATATCGCTTGGCGTTCTTCGTGGTATGCGGTCGCGACCACCGTGTTCAAGACTTGAAGGTAACGAAAGAAGTTATCGGTGACGGCAAGAACTTCAGGAAGGTTTTCGGGCGTGGTGTCAGCGGTGATGGTCTGCCAGCACACTCTTATTCCGACGTGGTAGGCGGCGAGGATAGCGTCGAGGGGAACGCCTTCCTCAGCTCGACGGGTGGCCGAGGCGACAACGAGGGCCAACTCTTCCCGGGTAGGTACCTGGTCGCTGCTCAGTCCTCGTGCCAATAGCCGAAGGTTCTCTTCGATCACTTCGAGAATCTCACCATGCAGTTGCTCGCTGGGCAGCAGTTGGTAGAAGGGAACTTCTTCCACGCAGTGAGCCAGCACGTCGCGGGCAAGGGCCTTGGACTGATCGGTGAAGCGTCGAACGACATCTGTCACTTCGTGGACCTCCGGTCCAGGTTGTGCTGAGTCACAACAGTCTCAGCCGTAATTTTGGCTGAGTCCAGTTGACAACCGTCACGTTAGATGAAAATGTCGCAACAGGTCACATTCTTGTGACGAAAAACATGGGGGGGGGTTACAAGATGATCATTCGGAGTTGGACGCGGAGGGCAGCCTCCCTAATGACGCCTGTACTCATGGTGACCTTGTCACTGGTCGCGGTGAACGTCTCCGCACCTGTATCGAGCGCTGCGTCAGCATCGAAAATGCCCGACGCGGCCGTCAGCGGCTGCGACGTCCTGATGACGGCTCCGGCCAGGCATAGTTGTCTCTTGCCGTGGCCTAACGATGCGTTCACGATCCCGTCGAACAAAACGGCCACTGGCCGCCAGCTCAACATCTCTTCTCAGGTAGACCCGGTCAACTTCGCAGGCGTCCACGTCGATACAACTGCGGAGAACCAGGGTGATGGCTTTTCACCCGGCTCGACCATCATGACCTATGTCCCGAACCTCGATCTGGCCAAGTCCAACATCGCGACCTCAACAAACATTGGTCTTTCTCTCGCACCAGACTCACCGATCGTGATCCTTGACACTGTGACTCACACCCGGGTGCCCTACTTTGCTGAGTTGGACGCACAGACTACGAACACGGCTGAACAGCTTCTGCTCATTCACCCAGCGATAGCTTTGACTGAGGGACACCGGTATGCCGTCGCGCTCCGAAACCTGGTTGACACTGGCGGGAACTTGATCGCCCCTCTTCCCTCAACGACAGCAGCGCTCGCTGGCACTCTCACGCCACTCACGCGAGGTGCACACATCAAGTGGGTCATCCAGAACGACCTGGCCTCGGTGTTGGGCTCGACTGTGCCGTATCAGGCCTGGGATTTCACCGTCGCGAGCGCCCTGAGCATCGCCGGGCCCGCGCTCACAATGCACAAGCTCGCCTACCAGTGGCTCGCAACCCATCACCGCCCGGCGGCTGGCAGGTCGACGACGCCAATGGCGGACTTCGCACCGGACTACAGCGTCACCTCCGACACGACCATTGGAGGCGTTCGCGATGTACAGGGGACTTTTCAGGTGCCGTTGTTCTTGAAAGACACCACCGCGTCGTCGGTCCTGAACACGGATCGCTTTGGCGCTCCAGCGATAAACGGCAACCTCACCTGGACGGCAAACTTCGTGTGCGTGATGCCCTCAACCGTGCAAGCGCAGGGGCCCGCGCAGCCTCTGGTGCTTGGCCACGGACTCTTCGGCAGCGCTCACGAAGTCGAATGGAGCGGTTTCTCCGCGTTGGTCACTGACAACACGATGGGCTGCGCAACGAACTACGTTGGGTTCTCGGAGCCAGACATACCCAATTTCGTGAACAACCTATTGGACATGTCGGGGTTCAATACTTCGGTCGATCACATGCTCCAGGGTCTGTTGAACTTCCAGTTCCTCGGCCGGCTGATCAACTCCCCCGACGGCTTCGTCTCCAACGCTGCCTTCCAAGACAGCAGTGGCAATGCGCTGTTTCAGGTCGGCAAGTGCGCCTATCTCGGTTACAGCCAAGGTGGCATCATGGGCGGCGCTGCTTCGGCGCTTTCAACAGAGTGGACCAGAGTCGTCCTCGGCGTGGGTGGAATGGATTACAGCGGTCTGCTGCTCGATCGCTCGGTCGACTATGGCCTGTTTGCACCGTACTTCAACTATGCCTACCCCAATCCGGTCGACCAGCAGATCGTCTGGCAGATTGCCCAGTTGATCTGGGACCAGGGCGAGAACGACGGTTACGCTCAACACTTGACCTCAAATCCGTACCCAGGCATACCCGCAAAGCAGGTCTTCATGATCGAGAACTACGGTGACCACCAAGTGGCCAACGTTGCCACCGAAATGCTCGCTCGGACCATCGGTGCTCAGAACCATCAGCCGGCTTTCAACGCGTCATTCTTTGGCGCCACGCCTCGCACGAATGTGCCGGTGGATCCGCAGTGGGGTCTGACGGCGTTGGATCAGACGAAGCCTGCTAGTGCTGGACTGGTGCTCTGGGACTACGGCACGCCGACACCGCCGACCAACAACCTCGCGCCCTTTGGAGCCACCTATGGAGCCGATCCTCATAGTGACGGCCGCCACAACAACGTGGCCGGCCTCACTCAGATCACCACGTTCCTCGCGACTGGGGTGATCCCCAACGTTTGCGGCTCCGCAGCTTGCCAGAGTTCGACACCTTGAACTCGCCCTGTTTGTTTATGTTGTAGAGAACGAAGGGTGTCCCGTTCAATCGGACCTCCGACACGATTGGACTGCTGGCCCGGTGAGGCGCCGTCTCTTGAAGCGCTTCACGTGTATTGTTACTCCAGTTGA
Organism: Acidimicrobiales bacterium; assembly: GCA_035530815.1. GTDB lineage: Bacteria > Actinomycetota > Acidimicrobiia > Acidimicrobiales > RAAP-2 > RAAP-2. The sequence continues at coordinate 60,369 of DATKTZ010000021.1, read as the reverse complement.
CTAGACCGTTAATCAATTACGGAAGATCTCGCACGGGGCCGATCTATTGAGGCTACAATTCCGCCGTGGTCACGAAAGACCGTCGATCCGATGTCGTAGAACTTGCCGCGGCGCTTCTTGGATTCGGTACTCCCGAGGGATCAGCGGCGTATCAACTGGGTCATCCGTTCTTCGAAGTGCTAGAGCCGAGCGAAGAGTTTGATGAAATATCGATTGAGATTTCGGGGCAAACCGACAGTCTCCGAGAGACGATCGCGGCTTTAGATGCAGTACAGCTCGCACTAGATGCAGCTGCGGCAGCGGTCGAATATCGCATTCGATTCGGTGACGACAATCGTGAAGTTGAAGTTCGCAGACAGTTGGCGACACTCCAATCGGATCCCGTTTGGGAACTGCAAGTAACAAGATTGAGTACTCCGGGCTCGTTTAGAGCCAGGTTGAGGGCGTTCGTATCGAACCCGGTCGCCCGCGGGAAAGTACTGGCCGTGGCAGGACTTGCAGCAAGTGTGCTGAGTGCCATATTCCCCCCAGCGTTAGCGATGTCCGGAATAGTATTTTCGGTCTTACTGGTCGCCGACGCATTCGCCCCACCGTTGCCTCCCAAGGAGGTGCTGACGGAACGATTGGAGGCGAAGCAAGCCAGGGAGCGGGAAGTCACCGGCGAGGATCATCCGGATTGGGACGAAGCGACGAGAGCGATTTTCCAAGAGGGGTTCGACAAACTGAACGAGTACCTGAAGCAGCAACAGCTCGAGTCCCTTGCGAGAGAAGATGCATTGCGAGCGCAGTTAGAAGAATTGAAGGTGACTGTCAAGAGCTTGCGGGGGGACTCTTAATCTGAGCCTAAATGAGGGGACAGCAATGTGTCCGTTGGTCCGAGTAAGTGTTCAGAATCCGGCACGGTGATTCGAAGGAATGATCTGACGAACACCCTGTACGGCGGAAAGAAGCACCCGTTCTGAGCGGCGTGAATCGACGTAGACGCAGGACTCGAGGTGCAGTGGACCTAGTGTCGAGGTCGTCGAGGAGACGACGTGAGCGAGACGATGATCGGGGCGATTGAGGCGGGCGGGACCAAGATGGTGCTGGCTGTCGGGCGGACTTGGCAGGAGGTGCGAGACGCCGAGCGCTACGTCATCCCGACGACTACGCCCGAAGACACGATGAACCGCGTTATGAATTGGTTCGAGCAGCGCCACGCCGAGACGCCCCTAGCGGCGATTGGCGTTGCCTCCTTCGGCCCCATTGACTTTGCGCGTCGAGCGATCGCGTCTTCGACACCGAAGTTGCTGTGGCGCGATTTCTCCTGGGCCAAGACTGTGGCCGCTCACTTTGACGGCCTGCCGCTAGGTCTCGATACCGACACCAACGCCGCCGCTCTCGCTGAATATCGTTGGGGCGCCGGTCGAGGCAAGGAAGTTGTTGTTTATATGACGGTGGGTACCGGCATCGGTGGCGGTCTCGTTGTGGGTGGGCGTCCCGTACATGGTCTGCTGCACCCTGAGTTCGGTCATATGGTGGTACGCCGGCGCGCGGGTGACGACTTTGCAGGGACGTGCCCGTCCCACGGCGACTGCCTTGAAGGTTTGGCCTGTGGCGTGGCAATCAAGCAACGCTGGCACCGCACGGGAGGCCCCCAACTACCTGGAGACCATCCGGCGTGGGAACTAGAGAGCGACTACCTAAGTGATGCGGTCGTCAACGTCACAACAATCACGTCGTGCGAAGTGATCATTCTTGGTGGTGGTGTCATGGCGGTACCCGGACTAATCGAGCGCGTCCGGACCAAAGTGCACAAACAGCTAAATGGCTACCTCGACGTGCTTGAGCTCACTAGCGATCTCGACCGCTACATAATCGCCCCAGAATTGGGCATCGCTTCCGGGGTGGTTGGCGCTTTCGCGTTGGGCGTTGATGCCGCCCTCGCCTAATGGGACTGGAAGGTTCCCAGTGGCCGCGTTGGCGAACTTTGTCGTAGTCTCGGCTCGCCGGTGTGCTTGAAGGAGGTGGTGTGGCCAGCGAACCAGTAGCCCGGGTCGTGCGGAACCGAGCGACAATGAAGGACGTCGCGCATCACGCTGGCGTGTCGGTCAAGACGGTTTCGCGGGTCGTCAACGGCGAGCCCGGTGTCGTGGAGGAACTCGTTTCGCGTGTGCGTGCCGCGATCAGTGCTCTCAACTACCAGCCGAACTTGGGGGCCAGCGCACTTCGACGCCTTGATCGGCGCTCGTCGACGATTGCGGTGCTCTTGGAGGACCTGTCGAACCCGTACTCAGCAAAGGTCCTGCGAGTTATTGAAGAAAGCGCCCGAGCACGCGGCGTCTCGGTTCTGGCAGCGAGTCTCGAGGAGAATCCCGAGCGCGAGCGTCAGTTAGTGGTGGCCATGTCGCGCCATCGTGTCGACGGATTGATCATCGCTCCTGCTAGTAACGACCAGAGTTATCTGGCGAACGAACAACAAGTCGGTGTCCCGGTAGTCTTCGTCGATCGACCGCCACGCTGCATCAGCGCTGACGCGGTGGTGGTCGACTCGCGAGTGGGGACGCGTCACGCCGTAGCCCACCTCATCGCGCACGGCCATTCGCGTATTGCCTTTCTGGGGGACCTCATGTGGATCACCACGGCAGAGGATCGACTCGCGGGCTACTACGAGGCGCTAGAGATGGCCGGTCTTGATGTGGATCACGATCTCGTGGTCACCGACCTGCGCTCAGTCGAAGCCGCCCGCGAGGCCGCGACGCACCTGCTCGCCCGCGAGGCCCCCCCGACAGCGTTCTTCGCGAGCCAGAACCTGCTCACGATGGGTGTCGTCTACGCCCTACGTGACGCTGGCGCTTCACAGCGCGTCGCCCTGGTCGGTTTCGACGACTTTGACCTAGCCGACGTCCTCGACCCGCCGGTTACGGTGGTGGCCCAGGATCTGGAAACCATTGGTCAACTCGCGGCAGAACTGCTCTTCGCACGTATCGACGACACTGACGCTCCAACCCGCTTCGAAGTACTTGTGCCCAGGTTAATTATGCGTGGATCAGGGGAGATTTATGGTCCTGAATTTCATCCGAAAATGAATTGACAACGATGTCAGAGGCCGATATGGTCCTGCAGGGACCAACGACACCAAGGTGGAATCGGGGGGTCTCTTGAGAAGAAGGGGAAGGAAACCATGAAGTCACGTCCATGGCGATTGATGCAGGGAGCGGCACTCGCATCAACTCTGATGGCGACCTCGCTGATCTTCGTCGGAGGGACGGCTTCTGTAGCCGCCGCCTCGAAGACGAAGTACACGATCGCCTTTGTAGTCGGCGCCGAAGCTGATCCGTTCTTCCAGTCGATGTACGTCGGCGCCCACGCCGAGGCTGTGAAGTTGCACGTCAACCTGATCTGGCAGGGAGACCCCGTGGACTACTCGCCGGCCACACAGATTCCGGTTGTTCAGCAGCTCTTGGCCCTCAAGCCCAACGCGTTGATTATCGCGCCGACTGATACTAAGGCGCTGAATCCCTACATCAAGAGCGCGGTGAAGTCACACATCAAGGTCTTCAATGTCGACTCGGGTTCTTCGTACCAGAAGAACATCACTTCGTGGGTGACTGGTAACAACACCCAGGGTGGCAAGGCCGCCGCTGACGCACTGGCTTCGGCGATGAACTACTCGTCCAAGTGCACCAGCGCTCAAAAGTGCGACGTGGCTATTGGCGTCTCGTCGCTAACCACCTCGACTGACGCTGCTCGCGTGGCCGCATTCAAAGCTGAGGTCAAAGCGAAGTATCCGAACATGACACTGCTCAACGATGTGGTCAGCCAGTCCCAGCCGTCGGTCGCCCAGTCGGCCTTTGCTCAGGACATCTCCGCGCACAGCCTGGCCGGTATCTTTGCTGTTGATGGTACTGATGCCGAAGGTGCGACGGCTGCGGTAAAGGCTTCCGGAGCGGCCGGTGCGAAGATCAAGATTGTTGGCTACGACGCCTACGCCTCCAACATCGCCTCGATGGTGGCCGGTGGACTCGGCTCGCTCTCGGCAATCATCTCGCAGCAGCCGACCCTTGAGGGAAAGTTGATCATCAAGTACGCGGTCGAGGCACTGAATCACAAGAAAGTCCCGCACCTGCACACGTTGCCCAACATCACGTTGACGCCGAAGACGCCTGCATCAATTTTGTCGAAGTACCAGTACGTCGCGAGTTAGCTCTCCTACGAACTGGGCCGGGTGCGATGCACCCGGCCCAGTTCGCCCCCTCGGTAGAGTCGACTGACACCACCTAAGGAGGTCGGTGAGCATTAGTACCGATCTGGCCGCCACCCCGGAGCACAACGAGTCGCGCACACTGGTTCGGCGTATTCTGACGAACCAGCAGTTCGTCTTGTTCATTGTGCTGGTCGCACTCGTTATTTTTTTCGGCTCACGGAACGCTCTGTTCTTCCACGTTGGCGAGTTTTCGAACCTCTTCACTGACTTCAGTGGCCTCGTTCTCATTTCCTTGGCTGAGACCTACGTGATTACGGCTGGCGGGATAGACCTGGCCGTGGGCTCAACCGCAGCGGTCTCGGGGGTGGTTGCGGCCGGTTGGATACAACCACTGGTGAGCCATCACGTCAATCAGGGCCTCGTCTTGCTCGCCGGGACGCTGGCCTGCGCTTTGATCGGTGCCGTGGCCGGCGGCTTTAGTGCGCTCCTTATCACGGCTTTCGACTTGGTACCGTTTGTCGCAACCCTTGTTACCTACAGCGTCGGCGCGGGCTTGGCCCTGGTCATCTCCCACGGTGCTCCGGTGGGTTACAACCCCGGGGCCATCTACTGGAGCGCCTCGGGGTTCGGAATGATCACCTGGCTGGTGGCGATCGTGCTCGTGGTTGCGGTTCTGTTAGGTCTCGTACTCCACTTGACTGCCTACGGGCGCTACAACTTCGCCATCGGTTCGAACGAGTTCGCCGCGCGCGCAGCCGGAATCAACGTGCGCCGCCATCTCGTCTCGGTCTACGTCTTGGCCGGCGTGCTGGCGGGATTGACGGGCATGTTCTTTTACATCCGTTCCGGCTCCGGCGCGGCCACGACCGGCGTGACCAATTCCGCCAACCTCGTGGCGATCGCGGCCGTGGTCATCGGGGGCGCGTCGCTGATCGGGGGCGTGGGCCGCTGGGCGGGCACGATGCTTGGGGCCGCGATATTGACGGTAGTGAGCGACGGATTGATCTTCATCAACGTTCCGCCGACCTGGATTCAAGTAGTGGTCGGTGCCTTGATTGCGGTCGCGGCGCTACTGCAGACGTTTCGGCGCCGCTCGCGGAGGCTGACATGACTCAAGCCCCGGAGCGCACACCCGTCTTGGAGCTGCGAAACATCAATCTGCACTACGGGTCCATCGAAGCCCTCCATGACGTGAGTTTCACGGCTTACGCTGGCGAAGTCATCGGGCTGGTGGGCGACAACGGGGCCGGCAAGTCGTCGCTGATCAAGACCATCTCGGGGGTAAATGTTCCCGACTCGGGCGAGATCATCGTCGACGGTGTGCCGCGTCACTGGCGTTCGCCACACGACTCGATGGAGGCTGGCATCGAGACCTTGTACCAGGACTCTGGACTAGCACCGGATCTCACCATCGGCGCCAACGTTTTTCTTGGACGCGAGACGCGACGCAAGGGACTTCTGGGCCGTCTTGGCGTGATCGACCAGAAGTCAATGGAACGCGAGGCCCTGGAACAACTAGTCAGAGTTGGCATCACGATCCCCAACACACGCCGTACGGTGTCAGAGCTCTCCGGCGGACAGCGTCAGGCCGTGGCGATCGGGCGGGCCATCGCCTGGGCCAAACACGTCATAATCCTTGATGAGCCCACGAACCATCTCGGGGCACGTCAAGCGGCCGAGGTTCTCAAGGTCATCAAGTCGGCGCGCGAACATGGCCTCTGCGTCTTGTTCATCTCGCACACGCTGCCTCACGTGCTCGAAGTGACTGACAGGATCATTGTGCTGCGGCTGGGTCAGGTGGCACGCGACGCTCCGACCAGCGAGTTCACCGTCGAGAGTCTTCTCGGAACCATTACCGGCCTCAACGAGTGACCTGCACGGTTATTTAGCGTTTCGTAAGTGAAGTAGTTCGTTCGTTTTGATTGAAGAGTTGCGTTACGTCTGTCCGGCACGAGTGTGAAGATTGAACCGCCGAGGAAAGCCTGGGGCAGGTCAGAGTCTCTATGAAACTCGGGGCGGTTCAGTACCTGCGAGGTACCTTCACATTGCTCGCGTCTGTCACTGACGAGGGGGTTGTCGTGGGTCAGGTCGTCGACGAGAGCCGAGTGGTCCGCCCGCTAGTGTGGACCGATGCCGTTCGATTCGAAGGAACTCGCCTGGGCCACAAGCATTGTCTCTCAGCACATGGCGCCCACACCTCAATACGTGTGGCCCCTGCTCTGCGACTTGGCCGACGCTGAAGTGTGGGTGAAGCACGAGAACCACACGCCGACCGGCGCGTTCAAGGTGCGAGGCGGCTTGGTCTACGCCGAACGACTTCGTAACGAACGTCCCGAGGTGAACGGAGTCGTCTCGGCCACTCGTGGCAATCACGGTCAGAGTCTCGCCTACGCGGGCCGGGCCGCCGGGATTGACGTCACGATTGTCGTGCCGGTGGGCAACAGTCTCGACAAGAACGCGGCAATGAGGGGCTTTGGCGCGGAGTTGATCGAACACGGCCACGATTTCCAGGCCGCTGCGGAGCACGCACGCGAACTCAGCATCCAACGTGGACTGGAGATGGTCCCTGCGTATCACCCTGATCTGGTGCTCGGTGTAGCCACCTACGCGAAGGAGCTGTTCGACGCCGCGGGGGAACTTGACACTGTCTACGTGCCGGTGGGAATGGGATCGGGCATCAGCGGTCTCATCCACGTGCGCGATCTGCTGGGGCTGAATACCGAGATCATCGGTGTGGTCGCGAAGGAGGCCCCGGCGACCGCTCTATCATTTGCCGCTCAACGGGTGATCAGCACCGAGAGCGCTCCGACGTTCGTTGACGGAGTCGCGTGTCGAATTCCCAACGCCGAGGCGATTGCGCTCATCTCTGCAGGTGCGGCGCGGATCGTCACGGTCAGTGAGGATGACGCGGCCGACGCCATGAGGGTGCTTTTTCAAACCACCCACAACGTCGCCGAGCCCGCGGGCGCCCTCGCACTTGCCGGGCTGATGGCGGAGCGTAACGCGATGCGGGCCAAGCGAGTGGGCGTCATCCAAAGCGGCGGCAACGCCGACACGGAGCTTCTCCTCGAGGTGTTCTCGGGGCGCACGCCGAGTATCTGAACACGCTCAGCGTCACTGTTCGGGTTCGTCGTGAGGGCGAATCAGCGACCGGTGACGCCGTCGATGCTCTGGCGAATCAGGTCGGCGTGGCCGCAGTGGCGGGCCCACTCTTCAATGAGGTGGATGTAGATCGACGCGAGTGACACCTCTTGTCCGTGCACCTCGACGACGTGGTCAAGTGCGACGTCCTTGACCGCAGTGTCGCATTGCTGCCATTCGGCGGGCAGCGCGGCGATCACCCTCGCCGCGTCGTCCGGGTCGAGATCGTCGAAGTCCTCGTCGGTGCCGGGGTACAACGGTGCGACGTCCTCGCCGGCGACACGATTGCGCAACCAGCGCCTCTCGACCTTGGTCATGTGGCGAACGAGACCCAGCAGAGAGAGTGAAGAGGGCGGGATCGCGCGTAGGGCCAACTGCTCGGCGTTCAACCCGGCGCAGATGCGAAGCAGGGTACGTCGGTAGTGGTCGAGGTAGCCCTGCAGCATTGGGCGGATGTCACCCGTATCGGGTCCGGGAGCATCCTCGGGTGGTTCGGGGGAGATCCAACTCATCTCTGCACCTTAGGGGCTGGGTAGTTCGAAATAGCGGATGACCTGCCCTTACGTGAATCGAACGAGCACGTTCAGCGAAGGTCGATGACAACCTTGCCTCGGGGTCCGTTGGGGGCCCTCGTTCCGCGTAGGGCCGAGAAGGCGTCATCGAATTGATCGATGGTGAAGCGGTGAGTGATGAGAAAGGAAGGTCGAAGCACCCCTTCGTTGAGGCGGGCTACTACGTCGCGCCAGGCGTTGCGCGTGTACGAGAAACTCCCCTGGATGATGAGGTCGTTGTTCACCAGATCGTCGGGGCCGACCTCGACCGTCGCGCCGTGGGGGGGCAGTCCGAGGAGGGTAACGGTGGCCCCGCGGGCGGCGAGGCCGATCGCCGTCATCGTGGCCTCGGCGACGCCCGCGGCCTCGATGACCAGATCAAACGATCCCTCGGGCGTCTCGGTCGTAAAGCGGTCGGCGCCCGCCAGTCGTGCGAGATCCGCCTGGTCGGCACGGCGTCCAATCACGACCACCTCGCTCGGTGCAAAGACCCGGACCATGTGCGCCGCTAGGAGGGCGATGGTGCCGTCGCCGATGATCGCCACGCGAGCGCCTTCGCGCAGGGGGAGTCTCGTGAGGGCTCGCCACACGACGGCCATGGGTTCGACCAGGGCCGCATCGTCGAGGGCGACACTGCCATCGAGCACGTGCACCAAGTGGGCGGGCACCGCGACGCGCTCGGCCAGCGCGCCGGGACGGGTGAAGCCGATCTCGTCGTAAGTCACACAGCGGTTGGTGTCGCCGACGCGACAGGCGTCACAGACACCGCAGGGGATGATCCCCTCGACGACGACGTGGTCACCGGACTCGCCGAGACCCTCCACGTCGCCCACCAACTCGCCGACCCACTCGTGACCAAGTACGAGAGGGTAGGTGACGTACGCCGGATCGATCGTGGCGTCGATCAACTCGAGATCGGTACCGCACACGCCGACGAGCAGCGGCCTTATGACGACTTCGCCGTCGCGCGACGAGGGCTCGGGTACGTCGAGGAGGCGCAGCCCCTGGGTTGGTTCAGTTACCAGTGCCTTCATCGGGTTGTTCTCCTTCGCACGCCTCCGAGGATTACCGAGATGCGCGCGGCGTGTTCTTTCACGACCAGACCGAGCCGTTGCACCTCGCGAAGCGGGACGTCGACCTTGAGCCCGGTGATGCTGAGTGCCCCCGCGCATCGACCCTGGTGGTCGAAGAACGCGGCACCGGTGCAGAAGACGCCCTCGGCCTCCTCCTCGTCATCGACGGCGAAGCCCTCACGACGCACGCGCTCGAGATCGTCCAAGAGCTCGTCGAGGGTGCGAAGCGTCTTGGGCGTGTGCACTCTCATGCCCGCCTCGGTGATCAGCGCGCGTATCTCGTCGTTGTTCATCTGGGCCAGGATCGCCTTGCCGGCTGCGGTGCAGTGGGGTGCTTCGCGCTGACCGAGGGGAGCGTGGAAGCGGATCGAACCGCCGCCGTCGACACGCTCGAGAAAGACCGGGTAGCCATGCTCGTTCATCGCGAGCCGCGCCGTCATGCCGGTGGCGCTCGACAACTCGCGCAGCGTCGGGAGTCCAAGTTCGCCAATGGAAGTCTGCTGGCCGACGAGATCGCCCAGGCGCAGCAGATTGAGCCCCAGGCCGTAGCGCGCACCCACCTCGAGGGGCCGCAGCAGTCCCGCCGCCGCCAGGGTGCGCGCGAGCGCGAGTGCGGTGCTCTTGGCCACGCCGAGCTGATGGGCCATCTCGGTGACCCCGAGTCCGGGTGCGCCGGCGTCGGCTACGAACTCCAGGAGTGTGGCTGCTCGGGCGACCGATTGGACACGGTAGCGATCATCAAAAGCGTCATTGTTCGGCACAGGACAACACAATACGGCAATTCTGTTAACTTTGCCACCACATCGCTTGACGCGCGTCCTTAGACCTGCTTGGATGTCGTGATTATTACCGACAAGCGTTCTGTAATGCCGAACAGGCGGCAATCCATCGACGACCGACTCGTCGACGCTCTCGTGCGCGCCACCGCGCTGCGCGAGCGCCACGACGCGTCGGCGGTGCTGATGACGCGCCCGGGCTCGGTCAACTGGATCACTGGGGGACTCTCGGACCCCATCGACATCACCGCGCCATTGGACCCGGTGTGGGCGCTCGTCACCGACGACAGCCGAATGCTCATCACCACCGAGATCGAGGCGCCCCGCTTGGCGGGCGACTTCGACGTGTCCTCGATGGGCTGGGAGCTCGTCGGCGTTCCGTGGTTCGAACCGTTGGCGGCACGCGACGTCGTTGCCGAGCGTCTGGGTCGCGATGTCGCGCGGGTGCTGTGTGACAGTGACGCGCTCGGCGTGGACGCAACTTCAGAGATCGTCGCGACGCGGATGGTCCTCTCGAGCGGCGAACGCGACGACCTGCGCGAATTGGGACGCGACGCTGCTCGAGCGTTGGAACGCGGCATCGACTCGTGGCGTCCCGGCACGTCGACGGACTTCGAGGTGGCCGGTGAGGTTGCGCGCGAGTTGGAACGCGTCGGCGCCAAGGCGGTCTGTCTTATTGTTGGCGGCGACGATCGCCTGCGTACGTTGCGCCACCCCCTGGCAATCGGCGCGACGCTGGACGAGGCCGTGATGGCCGTGGTGGTCGCCCGTCGCGGCGGACTGCACGTCGCGGCGACCCGACTCGCGGTGCGACGCGCTGATGACCCCATCATCGCGCTCGTCAATGAACTCGAGGGGGTCCACGCTGGCGTGCTTGACGCCTCCACTCCCGCGCATTCGTGGGGCGAGGCGGTGGGCGCCCTGGCTGAGGGCTACCGGCTCGCGGGCCATGAGGGCGCGTGGCGCGAGCACTACCAGGGCGGTCCGATCGCGTTCGAGCAGCGTGAATTCGAGTTGGCACCCGGCCAGAGCGACTCGGCGTACTGGGACCTACGCTGCGAGGTCAATACCGCGGTGGCGTGGAATCCGAGCCTGCGCGGCGGGGCGAAGATCGAAGACACCTATCTGGTGGGTGAAGGTGGTCTCGAGTTGGTGACGGTGTCGGGGAATGAAGACGAGCGAGTGAAGGTGGTTGGGTGAGTACAACACAAGATTCAGTCAGGGGTACGGGCAGTCCTCGAGGGACCGAGGTGCTCGGGCGCTACGTTGGCGCGCTCGGTGAGCCGCGGGCCAGCGCTCACCGCTTCGCCGACGGGGCGCACGTGCGTATCGAGATCCCCAGTGTCGAGAATCCGAGCGCGTTGCGCGCCGTGGTCGAAGAGGCTCAGCGCCACGATCTGACCGTGCATCGCGTCTCCCAGGGAAGCGGCGCGATGCTGCTCACCAAGGCGGAGCTCGCCGAGATGGCCAGGATCGGCGCGGACGAAGGCCTCGAGGTCAACCTCTTCGTGGGTCCGCGTGAGGAGTTCGGCGTCGGAGGTGGGGTGCGCAGCCCTGACGGAGCACTACTGAATGGCCGCCTGCGCGGCCTGGACCACCTGCGCTACGCGGTCGAAGACATCCTGCGCGCGGCGGACCTGGGCATTCGCGGATTCCTGATCGCCGACACGGGTCTCATGGAGATTCTCGCGGCCATGGTCGCCAACGGTGAGCTGCCCCGGTCGATCGTGTGGAAGATCTCGGCCGTGCTCGCGCCCTCGAACCCGGTGAGCTTTCGCCAGTTGGTGGCCCTGGGCGGCTCCACGGTCAACGTGCCGAGCGACATGAACTTGACCGAGTTGACCGAGATCCGCGCCCTTTCGGGCGCGCCGATCGACCTCTACGTGGAGGCCCCCGATGCGATGGGCGGCATGGTGCGCGGCAACGAGCTAGCCGAACTCGTCACCGTCGCCGCGCCGCTGTACGCGAAGTTCGGGCTCCGCAACGCGCGCGCCGTCTATCCGGCGGGAGCCCAGGTGATGGACGACGTCGTGAACAACGTACGTGAGAAGGTACGCCGCGCCGCGATCGCGGTTGACACGTTCAACGACATCGGCGGTGACTTCGTGATGTCCAAGCCCGGCGCCGAGGGAATCGGAGTCCCCGAGCCATGACCCTGCGCAGCGACCGCTGGGTGCGAGGCGACAACGAGGTCGCCCTCGACAGCCGCGTCGCGTTGAAGATGGGCGGGGCTGCGGTCGACGCCGCCGGCGGACGGCCGATCATCGGCGTCGCCAACTCGGCGAGCGACCTGAACCCCTGCAACCAGCCGCTCGCGGACCTGCTCGCGCCTCTACGTGAAGGCATTGCGACGGCGGGCGGCATCGCCGTCGAGTTTCCGGTGCTCTCACTGGGCGAGGACCTTATGAAGCCGACTTCGATGCTGTATCGCAATTTGCTCGCGATGGAGATCGAAGAGTCCCTGCGCAGCCAGCCCCTCGATGGCATCGTCGTGCTCGCCGCGTGCGACAAGTCGGTACCGGGGGCGTTGATGGGCGCCTTCAGCACGAATCTCCCGTGCCTCTTGCTGGTGTCGGGGCCGCGCCCGGCCGCCCACTTCGAGGGACGGCGCGTCGGCACCGGCACCGACCTGTGGCGCATGTGGGACGAGCGTCGTCGCGGCGCGCTGAGCGACGAGCGCTGGCGCGCCTTCGAGGACGCGCTCACCCTGGGCCGGGGCACCTGTAACACGATGGGCACCGCGTCATCGATGGGCGCGATCGCCGAGGCCCTCGGCCTGGCCTGGCCCGGATCGACGTCGATACCCGCGGGTGATCCGCGACACGTCGAGGTCGCCCGACGCGTCGGCGGACGCATCGTCGAGCTGGTGGGCGAGGGGGCGAGCGCCGCGATCCAGGTCACCCCCGAGGCCGTGACCAACGCGGCGGCTCTCCTGTGCGCGCTCGGGGGCTCGACCAACGCCGTCATTCACCTCACCGCCATGGCCGGCCGCCTCGGGCACGCCGTCGCGGTGGACACCTTCGACGAGTTGAGTCGGCGCGTGCCGGTGCTCGTGGACCTCGAGCCCACCGGGACGGCCCTGATGGAGGATCTCGACGCCGCGGGCGGCGTGCCAACGGTGCTGGGACAGCTCGGAGCATTGGTCGAGGGATCGGTTCGCTTGGCCGACGGCTCGACCACACGCGAGCTCCAGCAGGGGGCTCGAGCGGCCAACGGACCGGTGCGCTCGTTGGACGATCCCGTCGACGCGGCCGGCGCCTTTCGAGTGGTGCGCGGCAACCTCGCCCCCGATGGCGCGTTGATCAAGCGATCAGCCGCGACACCGGCGCTGCTGCGCCACCGCGGACCCGCCTACGTCATGCACGGTGCGAAGGAGCTCGCCGAGCGCACGGGGCCGGGGGCGCAGGTGCGCGAGGATGCGGTACTCGTGCTCAGCGGCGTGGGACCGGTGGGGGGACCCGGCATGCCCGAGTGGGGTATGGTCGACATCCCCGAACCCCTGCTCGCTGGCGGGGTGCGTGACATGGTGCGCGTCACCGACGCGCGCATGAGCGGCACGAGCTTCGGCACCGTCTTTCTGCACGTCGCGCCCGAGGGAGCGGTCGGCGGCGCCATCGGACTGGTGCGTGACGGCGACCTCATCGAGGTGGACGCCGACGCGGGCACCGTGCACGTCGAGGTGAGCGACGAGGAACTCGAGCGTCGCCGCGACGAAGCGGGGGCGACCGGGGGGCCCTCGAGAGGCTACGTCGCGCTGTATCGGCGACACGTGACTCAGGCCCCGGCGGGCTGTGATTTCGACTTTCTGGCCCTTGCGGCAGGGGCGACGCCCCAGCTCGACGAGCCAGTGGTGGGCAGATCTTGAGGGGCATTGGCCCGGCAAGAACGGGGGTTCAAGGTGGGCCCCGGGTAGTTAAAGGGGATGAGTGACGTTGAAAGAGATCCGAACTAAAGGGGTGAGCGCCATCGTCGCGACGTTGGTGCTCGCCGGCACGTTCTTTGCGAGCGGTGCCGCCCAGGCGAGTAGCAAGGTCAGCCTGACCCTCTGGCAGAACTACGGCACCGAGCAGAACGCCGTCGCGACCAAGGCCCTGATCAAGGCATTTGAGAAGGCCAATCCCAACATCACGATCAAGGATGTGGCGCAGCCGGGAACGAACTACTTCCAGCTGTTGCAGGCGTCGCAGATCTCGGGTAACGGGCCGGACCTCGCCGTGATGTGGACGGGTGTGTTCGACCTGCAGTACCAGAACCTGCTCGCCAACTTGAAGGGCAATGTTCCGGCGGCCGACCTCGCCAAGATGCAGAATCTGCAGTGGGAGTCACCGAACTTCAATGCGAAGAATGGTCCGCTGGTGATGCCGCTGGAGACGCAGTTCTACATCGGCTACTACAACAAGAAGTTGTTCGCCAAGGCCGGGATCACGAGCGTGCCCACCGACTGGAGCCAGCTGTACGCCGACTGCGCGAAGCTGAAGAAGGTCGGCGTGCTGCCGATGGTCTACGGTAACGGCGGACAGGCGATCAGCACGGAGTTCTATCCGTGGTACGACATGAGCTACCTGATGATCGGAGCGCACTCGCTCGCGAGCTGGAAGGGCCTCTACGACGGGTCGATCCCCTGGACTTCTAAGACCAACGTCACCCAGCTCCAGAACTGGGCCAAGCTGCAGAAGCTCGGTTACACGAACAACGACGTGCTGACGCGCACCAACAACATCCAGACCTTCGAGTCGGGCAAGGCGGCGATGCTCGTCGACGGTACGTGGGACACGGCCCAGTACACCGGCAAGATGGGCTCGAACGTGGCCGCCTTCGTGCCGCCGTTCTCGACCAAGCCCATCAAGGGCGTCGTTGAGTACCCCGGTGACGGCTTCTCGGTGTTGAAGAATTCAAAGAACAAGGCCGCGGCCTTCAAGTTCCTCGACTTCCTCACCACCAAGCAGGCGGGAACCATCATCAACAAGGCCGGCCTCATTCCCGACATCTCGGGCATGACGACGTCCAACCCGGTGAACCAGCAGATGTTGAACTTCGTCACGAAGGACCACATGACGCCGTACCCGATGATGGACAACTTCATTCAGGTGAACGTCGGTAACGCGGCGGACAAGGTGCTGCCCGCGGTGCTGGCGAACCAGCAGTCGGCCCTGTCGGCGTTGCAGAACATGCAGCAGGCCTGGCAGCAGCTGCCGGCGGCCCAACGCAGCTCGAAGAGGTTTGCGGGCTGATTCCCCGGTGTCCCCACCGCGCGCACGCGCGGTGGGGACACCGCGCAGTACACCAATTCGAAGGAGTAGCAACACGTGAGTACAACCACCCTGAGCGCGAAGCCGCGGCGCATGACGCTGCGCCGCCGGCGCCAGTTCGCCGGCGCGCTGTTCGCGCTGCCGGCCATGGTGTTGGTGGTGGCGCTCATCGCGGTGCCCATCGGCCAGGCGATCTACTACTCCTTCACCCAGTGGGACGGACTCAGTTCGACGTGGATCGGCCCGTCCACCTGGACCCAGGCCTTTCACAACCCCAATCTCTGGACGGCGCTCCAGAACAACGCCTTTCTCCTGCTCGCGGTGCCCTTCGCGCTCGGGCTGCCGCTACTGATCGCCCTCTTGTTGCATCAGCGGGTCGCCGGCTGGAAGATCTTTCGCTCGATCTACTTCTTGCCCACGGCCATCTCGTGGGTGGTTCTCGGCCTCGTCGCCGAGCGCTTCTTCGCCTACGAGGGCACGCTCAACTCGATCATTCACGGTCTCGGCCTTTCGCACGTGACGACCAACATGCTCGGCTACGAGTCGACTGCGCTCAGCGCGCTCGGCATCACGTTCGTCTTCACGATGATCGGGACCAACACCATGCTCTTTCTCACCGGTCTCGCCACGCTCGACCCCAGCCTCGAAGAGGCCGCGCGGATCGACGGAGCGGGCCGGTGGCGAGTGTTTCGCCACATCACGTTGCCCCACCTGAGCCGCTTCATCCAGCTGGCTTTCGTGATGACCGTCATCGCCCTGTTCTCGGCCCTGTTCAGCCTCATCTTCGTGATGACCGGCGGCGGGCCGGGCTACGCGACCACCACCATGGAGTTCCTCATCTACCAGACGGGTTTCGCTCAGGGTGACTTCGGCACGGCCGCTCTCTACGGACTCATCCTGTTCGTGTTGACCGCCATCGTGGGCATCGTGCAGCTGCGACTGATCGGATCGGACGAATGAGCATCACTGACACTGAGCGAACTTCCGAGAGCGCCGGGCCCGTCGCGACGCGTTCGAGGGGCCGGCGCGTTCGCCGTGGCGCACTCTTCGTACTGATGGGCGCCGTGGCCATCGTGATGCTGTATCCGTTCTGGGTCATGGTCGTCGACAGCCTCAAGTCCCAGAATCAGTTCCTCGCGGGTCACGGCTTCTCCTGGTCGAGCTGGCGCACCCTGACCTCGACGATTCCCATCGTCCAGGAGGTGATCAGCTCGACCATCATCTGTGCGGTGTCGATCGCGCTCATCCTCGCAGTGGGACTGCCCGCGGGCTTCGCGTTCGCCAAGCTGCGCTTTCGCGCCTCGAGCGTTATCTTCCTCGCCATCGTGAGCGCGATGATGGTACCCCTGCAGGCGATCCTGATGCCCGAGTTCGTGAACATCACCCGGCTGGGCCTCACCGGTGGCTACACCGGCGCCGTGCTCGTCTACGCGGCGCTCGGGACGCCGTTCTCGGTCTTCTTGTTCGCGACCTACTTTCGCGGCGTGCCGGACGAGTTGATCGAGGCGGGGATCGTAGACGGCCTGGGCTACGTCGGCGCCCTGTGGCGCCTCGTCGTGCCCATCGCCATTCCCGCGATCGCCACGGTGACCGTTTTGCAGTTCATCCAGATCTGGGACGACCTGTTGGTCGGTCTGCTCTTCATCCAGAACACCTCGGAGCGTCCGATCACCGTTGGTCTCGCGGTGTTGGCCGCGGGCCGCACCACCTCGATTCCCGCCCTCATGGCCGGGTCGCTCGTGAGCGCCCTACCCGCGATGGCGGTCTACCTGATCTTTCAGCGCTACCTGGTCAAGGGCCTCACGATGGGGATCGACCGATGAGCGACTCAACGACACGACAAGGGAGTATGTAATGGCAGAGATCACCTTCGACGGGGTGACCAAGGTCTTCGGCGGCAACGTCACCGCGGTCGACAGACTCGATCTGCACGTGACGGACGGGGAGTTCATGGTGCTCGTCGGTCCCTCGGGCTGCGGCAAGACGACGGCACTTCGCATGCTGGCCGGACTCGAGGAGATCACTTCGGGCACCCTGTCGATCGGTGGGCGAGTGGTGAACAATGTCCTGCCCAAGGACCGCGACGTCGCAATGGTCTTTCAGAACTACGCGCTGTACCCGCACATGAGCGTGGCCCAGAACATGGGCTTCGCGCTCAAGATCCGCAAGGAGTCCAAGGGCGAGATCGAGCGCAAGGTCGCCGAGGCGGCGGCCATCTTGCGCCTCACCGAGTACCTCGAACGGCGCCCCAAGGCACTCTCGGGCGGTCAGCGCCAGCGCGTCGCCATGGGCCGGGCCATCGTGCGAAGCCCCCAGGCCTTCTTGATGGACGAGCCGCTCTCGAACCTCGATGCTCAGCTGCGCGTCGAGATGCGTCTCGAGATCGCCCGCATCCAGCGCTTGCTCAACGTGGCGACGGTCTACGTGACTCACGACCAGATCGAGGCGATGACCATGGGCGATCGCGTGGCGGTGATGCGTGGTGGTCGGCTTCAACAGGTGGCGCCCCCCCAGGAGCTCTACGATCACCCGGCCAACGAGTTCGTCGCCGGCTTCATGGGAGCGCCGCCGATGAATCTGCTGCGTGCGCGCACCGAGTTCGTCGACGGTCGTCTCGCGATCGCCCTGGGGACCCAGCGGCTCAGCATTCCCGAGCGCTACGTCACAACCCACGACCTGCCGAGCGGGGACGGCGTGACCATCGTGCTCGGCGTGCGCCCCGAGGATATCGACATCGTGGACGAAGACCGGGGTCCGTGGCTGGCGACGCGGGTCGAGCGCCGCGAGGCGCTGGGGTCCGAGATCCTCGTCCATCTCTCGCTCGAAGGCACGAGCGACGAGGCGACGAGCGTCGCCTACGACGCGGACCTCGTGGTGTCGCGACCGCCCGCACTGGTCGCGCGCATGGGGCCCCAGTCGCGCGTGACGGTGGGCGACGCGCTTCGCGTGCGCCTCAACGAGGAGCGACTGCACTTCTTTGACGCGAATACTGGCGTGAGCCTGCGGCGTAGTCACCCATGAGCGGGACGGTGTCACCCGAACTCGACCTGCGGGTGCTCGCGAGCGGACTCGATCACGTCGAGGGCGTGTGCTGGGATCCGGTGCGACGCTGCGTGTGGGCCGGGGGCGAGGCGGGCCAGGTCTACCGGATCGGGCTTGACGGCTCGGTCGAGACTGCGGCGACGATCGAGGGCGGCGTGCTGCTCGGACTCGCCCTGGGGCGCGAGGGAGATCTGTTCGTCTGCGACCCGGGCAATCATCGCGTGTGGCGCGTTGATGCCACCATGACACCACGGCCCTTCGGTGATCCCGTGACGTACCCGAACTATCCGGCCTTTGGCCCCGACGGGCGACTCTACGTCTCGGACTCGGGCTCGTTCTTCGAGGCGACGGGCCGCGTGCTCGCGATCGACGATGATGGAACGACGCGCGACGTCTCGCCGCGCCCGGTGGCGTTCGCCAATGGTCTCGCCTTCGACGGTACGACGCTGTGGGTGGTGGAGTCCTCGGCCCCCGGGGTGAGCGCCATGGACATCGACGGCGGCCCCCTGGAACTGGTCATCGCCATGGAGCGCTGCGTGCCCGACGGTCTCGCGCTGGACGGCGAGGGTGGACTGTGGATCTCGTGCTATCAACCCAATCAGCTCTGGCGCTGGACGCGCAAAGGGGGCCTGGACCTCGTGTTCGACGAGTGGTCGGGCGAGCAGATCCTTTCGCCCACCAATGTCGCTTTCATTGGCGACGAGTACGACCGTCTCGCTCTCGCCTCGCTGTGCGGGCACGACGTCACCACCATTAGGCCCGGCCATCGCGGTGCGGCCGTGCAGCACCTTCGAGAGGAAGCACGATGAAGATCACCTCAACCAACCCGGCCACCGGCGATACCCGAGCGCTCGAAATCGATGAGACGACTCCCCAGCAGGTCAACGACGCCGCTCGCGACGCCCGCCGCGCGCTGGATGCGCTGGGCGCCCGGCCGCTCACGTGGCGCGTCGAGCTGCTTCGAGCGATGGCCGACGAGCTCGTGCACGACGCGTCCCAACTCGTGTCCATCGCCGGCGACGAGACCGCCTTGCCCGAAGCGCGCTTGCGCGGGGAACTCGCCCGCACGGCATTCCAACTTCGGTTCTTCGCCGACGTTGTCGCCGACGGTTCCTTCCTCGCGGCGTCGATCGACGAAGCGACGGAGTCGCCGATGGGCCCCCTGCCGGACCTGCGCCGGGTGCGCGTCCCCGTCGGCCCCGTCGCGGTCTTTGGTAGCTCCAACTTCCCGTTCGCGTTCTCGGTGCCCGGTGGCGACACGGCCTCGGCCCTGGCGGCGGGCTGTCCCGTGCTGATCAAGGCGCACCCGGCGCATCCGGCAACCAGCGCCGCCACCTTCGCGGCGCTGTCGCGCGCGGCCGCGCGCCTCGGCGCCCCCGAGCACACCCTGTCCCTGGTCTTCGGACTGGAGGCCGGGGGGGCGCTGGTGGACGCGCCCGAGGTGGCCGCGGTGGGCTTCACCGGCTCGCCGGGCGTCGGTCAGGCGTTGTGGGCGCGCGCCAACGCCCGCCCCACTCCGATTGCGTTCTACGGTGAGCTCGGCTCGGCGAACCCCTTGGTCGTGACCGAGGGCGCCGCGAACGAGCGTGCGGCCGAGATCGGCGTCGGTGCCGCGGCGTCGTTCACCCTGGGCGCTGGTCAGTTCTGCACCAAGCCCGGTCTGCTCTTCGTGCCCGCCGGGTCCTCGGGTGACGAGTTGGTGCGCGCGCTCGCGGCCGAGCTCGAGAGCTCGGGCTCGTTCACAATGCTGAGCTCGGGCATCGCGGACAATTTTCGTCGCGGGGCGCTCGGTTTCGAGCACGAGGGGCACGCCACGCTCCTCTACGGTGGCGCGCTGGGCGAGGGCGCGCGAACCTCCGCCCGACTCTTCGAGGTTGACGCGACCCGATTCGCCGCCGAGGCGGCCCTGCGCGCCGAGTGCTTCGGACCGGCGGCCATCGTGGTGCGCTACGCGTCGAGCGAGCAATTGCGCACCGCACTGCTCGCCGCCGAGCCGGCGCTCACCTTCACGGCACATCTGGGCGATGATGACCCCGACGCGCGCTGGCTGCTCGAGCTGGGGGCCGAGCGCGCCGGACGGGTACTGGTCAACGGCTATCCGACCGGTGTCGGCGTGAGCTGGTCGATGCACCACGGCGGTCCGTGGCCATCGACGACGGCACCGTGGGCTACCTCGGTGGGTGCCGCGGCGATCGAGCGCTGGCTACGGCCCGTCACCTTCCAGTCGGTGCCCGACGAACTGCTGCCGCCGGCGTTGCGGAGCGCGAACCCGCTGTCGATTCCTCGTCGCGTGAACGGTCGGATCGAACTGCCCTCGTGAGGGCCCCGGACCTGGATGTCACAAGGGCTCGCACCCCTTAAGCCCTTCCTTGGTTGCTCGCGCCCGGCCCGGAGGGAGGAAGCTGCTCACCAGCGACTCGAGTCGGCAGGACCGGCCGTTGAGCACCAGGCGTGATCCGGGGCGCGACACGACGAGCTCGCCGGGACACTGGTCGGCGACGGCGGACCAGAACACCTTGGCGTCGGTGCTCGAGCGCACCGTGATCGTGTACAGGGTGGTGTCTTCCATGCAGAGTCCGCCCGGGGAGCCGCGCAGACTCGCGATGGCCTCGCGAAGCAGGTCCGTCTGAGTTCGGCTCAGGGTCACGGTGACCGGGTCCGAAGGTGACTTCATCAGCGAGAGATGGTCGTAGCCGGTGAGGGTGACCACGCCGGTGCGTGGCAGGTGCGCCACGTGCACGGCCGTCCACACGACCGCGGTGTCGACGCGTAGTTCCTGACGGCCCGCCGACAGCGTCTCGGCGCTATAGGTCACCGCGCAGTACGCCGCGCGGCGGTCGTGACAGCGCTCGAGCACCGAGAAGGTCACCGAGGTGTGAAGGCCTCCGTCGTAGGTGGATCCCGAGCCCTGCAGGTCCCGTGGCGGGAAGCGCGACTCGGCCCACGCGGTCACGTTGATGGGCGAGTTGAGCACGTAGTAGTGCGGGATATCGGCGAGGTGGGCGAACTCGAACCCCCCGGTCACCGGGTGCAGGGAGGCGAGGGGCGTCGCTAGTCGCGTTGCGCCACCGGGCAGGGGCATCGTCGCCGACAGTGCCGCGGCGTAGGCGTGGCCGGTCGTGACCACGCGGCTGCGCGCCCGGTGGGGTGCGCGGGGAGCGGACGACGAGGTTGTCGCGGCCGACGGCGCGCTGGTCGAAGCGAGGGCCAACAGCGTGGTGCCCGCCAGCGCCAACGACCCAATGGTGCGCAACTTCATTGGACCAGATCCGTGAAGATCGCGCCGTGCTTCGTTGGCGTCGTGGCCGCGCGAAGGCGCTGGTCGAGCGACACTCTCACGAATTGACTATGGCACGACGAGCGCGAAAATGCGCGGCACCAGTGACTAGGGCCGAGCGTGGGCGAGCAAGGTGAAACTGAGAGGAACACGCGGATGACCCTCGCTGATCGAGAAGCGGCCGGGGGAGCGCTCCTCGAGCCACGGGAACTGGGCGAAGACGGTCCAGTCGTGCTCGTCGAGCGCGTCGATGACCAGACCGTGGCGGGTGAGCGAAGTCACGATCTCGCTGAGCGAGTGATTCCACTCGTAGGTGCGAGTGGCCGCGAGTCCGACGTCGCCGGTGTAGGTCTGGTCACTGTCGACGACGATGGGACGATCCGGCTCTTCGAAGTAGCTGTAGTGGACGCGCTCGCCCTCGTCGTCCAAGCTCGCCGTGAAGGGGTGCACGTCGTGCACGTAGACCCGGCCCCCGGGGGCCGTCAACTGCGCGACCACATCACCCCACCCGGTCACCTCGGGCAGCCAGCACAGTGAGCCGAGGCTCACGTAGACCACGTCGTAGCGTTGGCCCGCGAGCGCCTGGGGCGCGTCGTAGAGGTTGGCGCACACGAACGTCGCGTGTTCGGCGAGCCCCGCGCGGCTCGCGAGTTCTGTGGCTTCGTCGATGGCCGCCGGCGAGAAGTCGACCCCGGTGACCGTGGCGCCGACTCGAGCCCAGCGAAGGGTGTCCATGCCGAAGTGGCACTGCAGGTGTACCAGGGAGAGGCCCGCGGGGTTGCCGAGGGCCTCGAGTTCGCGCGACGCAGGGCCTGGTGCGTCGCGCAACCAGCCCGCGACGTCGTAGAACTGCGAGTTCGCGTGCACGGCCACGCGGTCGTTCCAGTTCGCGCGGTTGGCTTCGAGTCGCGCGTCCACAAGGCGAGCGTAGCCGCCTGTCCTCGACGTGCTTCGCTGGCGCCACGCATCACGCTGACGCGCGGGGAGCCGAGGTGGCGGTGACATCGCCGTGACCGTCGCACCAGAGTGGTGGCGTAGATTCCAGAGATGAATGTCGTCGCCGATCGAAGTCGCGCACCGAGACGTCCGGAGCGATCGATCGACGCGACGGTGTGCACGCAGGGGATGGCGTCGGCAACCGACGCTGTGCGCCGCGCGTGGGCGAGGGATAGGCCATGACGATACCGATCGAGCACCGTGACCGAGCCGGCCGCCACCACCGGGTACGTGCGGTGAAGAACGAGGAGAATCGGCGCCGGATCCTCGCGACGCTCTACCCGGCCAGCGGTGACTGGGCGCACTGGTGGTTTCGTTACGGGGTGATGCTCAGCCTTTCGATCGTGGTCGCGGTGATGGGTCTGTCGCTCAACTCGACGGCCGTGGTGATTGGTGCGATGTTGATCGCGCCGCTGATGACGCCGGTGCTCGGCGTGTCCACGGCGCTGGCCCTGGCCTGGCCCAAATGGCTGGGCAGGTCGGTGCTCGCGGTCGTCGCGGGTTCGGTGGGTTCGATCGGCCTGGCGTGGGTGCTCACCTTGCTACTGCCCTCGGCGGACCGCGTGCTCACCCCCGAGGTCCTCTCTCGCACGAGCCCCGACCTGCGCGACCTACTCGTCGCGCTGGCCGCGGGGGCCGCGGGCGCCTACGCCACGGTGCGCGAGGATGTGTCGGCAGCGCTGCCTGGTGTGGCGGTGGCGGTGGCGCTGGTGCCGCCGTTGGGCGTGATCGGCTTCACCCTGGCCATCGGGCGGACGGATCTGGCGAGCGGAGCACTGCTGTTGTATTCGGTCAATCTGCTCGCCATCGTGCTGGTGGGATGGCTGGTACTGCTCGCGAGCGGTTTCGTGCCCACCGGTCGCCTGCGCGCGGCGCCCGTCAGCATCCGCATCGGCATTGCGCTCGCGGCGGTGGCCGCCTTGACCCTGGCGGTGCCGCTCACCGTCACGTCGCTAAGGATCGCCAGCCAGGCCCAGACCTCCCAGGCGGTGAACCAGGCGGTCGTGAACTGGCTGCAGTCCTATCCGTCGCTCAAGGTGACCGGGGTGAGCATCAAGGGCCACGAGGTGACCGTCCAGGTGCAAGGGTCGGTCGCGCCTCCAGCGACCCAAAGTCTCTCGAATCGCCTCGTGCGGGTGCTCGGCAGCGACGCCGCCGCTCGGGTGCAGTGGTTTCAGACCGCGGAGGCGACGTCGCCCGCGAGCGCCAGCACACTGGTGCTGAGTGACCAGCAGGTGCGCCCCCTGGTGCAAGAGTGGCTGACCAGCGCACTGGGCAAGGACAACGCCATGATCATCCTCGCGATCACGATCAACAGCGACCAGGTGGGCGTGATCCTCGCCGGTCCGACGGCCGCCCCGTCCGCGTCAACCCTGGCCGCGTCGCTGAGCGCCCTGGCCGGTCGGGCGGTCACCGTCTCGGTCACCACCAGCATTACCAAGTAGCGACGACGCGACGACGACGACTGAGTCGCGCCGATCAGAGGTCGAGGGTGATGCTGACCGGGCAGTGGTCGCTGCCCATCACGTCGGAGTGGATCTCGGCGGCCCGCACCCGCGGCACCAGGTCCTGGGATACCAAGAAGTAGTCAATGCGCCAGCCCACGTTTCGTGCGCGTGCGCCTGAGAAGTTTGACCACCACGTGTAGTGGCCATTGCCCCGAGTGAACAGGCGAAAGGAGTCCGCGAAGCCCGCGTCCAGCAACTTCTCGATGCCCAGACGCTCCTCGGTCGTGTAGCCCGCCTTGCCGGCGTTGGACGCGGGGTTCGCCAGGTCGTCAGGGGTGTGGGCAACGTTGAGGTCACCGCAGATGGCGACCGGCTTCTTCTTCTTGAGCGAACGCACGTACTGGTGGAAGGCGGGGTCCCAACGCTGGTGGCGAAGGGCCAGGCGCCCGAGATCCCCCTTGGCGTTGGGGGTATAGACGGTCACCAAGAAGAAGTCGTCGAACTCGGCGGTGACCACTCGGCCCTCGTCGTTGGGATTGCCGAACGGGTCACTGGCCAGTTCGAACTTGCGCACCAGGTGGGCGGGTAAGCCACGCGTCACGCGTAGCGGCGTGTGCTTGGAGAAGATCGCCGTGCCCGAGTAGCCCTTCTTGGTCGCTGAGTGCCAGTACTCCTCGAAGCCGTCCAGTGCGCAGTCCGACTGGGCCTGTTCGGCCTTCGTCTCTTGAAGACAGATCACGTCGGGCTGGAGTTCGGCGACGAAGGGGTCAAAGAGTCCCTTGCGTTGGACCGCTCGAATGCCGTTGACGTTCCAGGACACGAGGCGCATGCGAAATGCTAACAAGCCTCCGCGTGCAACCACGGGCATCGCACCAGCGATTGCGCACAGCGGCAACGACCATCGATGCCCGAGGAGCCGCTCACCACAGCTCCGAGAGCCGACGTGCGACGACACCCGCGCCGTCGATGGCGGCCGGACCCGAAGGCGACGACTCGCGCGGATTGGGGGCCGACACGGGAATGTCCGCGAGCGTCGAACGGACGCCGTCGCTGAGAAAGCGCGAGGGCTGGGCCCACGAGTGATCGTCGCGCACGCGATGGTGGTGGTAGCGCAGTGGCACGTAGAGCGCAAGGTCGCGTCGAGCGCGGGTGATCGCGACGTAGAAGAGTCGTCGCTCCTCCTCGAGTCCCTCGAGTGAGCCGAGGGCCATGTCGGCCGGGAAGTTGCCGTCGGCGGCGTGGATGATGTGGACTGCGTCGAACTCGAGCCCCTTGGCCGAGTGGACGGTCGAGAGCACTAGCCAGTCCTCGTCGACCATCGGTGGTCCGGCCAGATCACCGGTCGACGCCGGCGGCTCCAGGGACTGTTCGGCAGCGACGTCGCTCAAGCGGGTGGCCTGATCGCAGGCTGCCACGAGAGCGCCGAGATCCTCCAGGCGCGCCGTGGCGTCCTCGTACGCACCCTGAATGAGCGGAGAGATCGCCACGCGCAGACGCTCGGCGTGTACCGAGAGTGTCTCGTGGCGGTGCCGGACGAATGCTGCGAGCAGTGTCTCGGCCACGTCGCGAGTTTCGTCGGGCAGCGTCGCGGCCAGCGCCGCAATGCGCGGCGCGAGCTCGTCGTGGGTCGCAGGAATCCTTCCGTCGAGGTCGCGCAGTGCGCCGACCGCCGCACGGGCGGTCGCGGGGCCGACTCCGGGCAGGAGCTGGAGTAGACGAAACCACGCCATCTCGTCGCGCGGATTGTCGGTGAGGCGAAAGGCCGCGAGCAGATCCTTGACGTGCGCGGCTTCGAGGTAACGAAGTCCGCCGTACTTGACGAACGGGATCCGGCGCCGGGCGAGCTCGATCTCGAGTTCGCCACTGTGGTGGGCCGCGCGAAACAGCACGGCCTGGCGCTGCAGCGCCACGCCCTGCTCATAGAGTTCGAGCACTCGATCGGTGACCGTCTCGCACTGGTCGCGTTCGTCGCGGCAATGGATCAACTGCGGGGTGCGGGCCCCCCGTACGGGCACGGCCTCGCGCAAGTGGGAGGAGAAGCCCTCGGGGGCATCGGCGGCGAGGGCGTTGGCGGCGGCGAGGATCGCGGCCGACGAGCGGTAGTTGAGCTCGAGGGTGATGGTCGTCAAGCCCGCGAAGTGCGCGTGCGCATCGAGCAGGTAGCGCGCGCAGGCACCGCGAAAGCCGTAGATCGCCTGGGCGTCGTCGCCCACGAGTGTCACCCGGGGGTCGCTGCGGCGCAGCGCGACCAGCACGTCGAGTTGCACCCGGTTCACGTCCTGGAACTCGTCCACCAATATGTGGTCGTAGGCGGCGCCGAGGGTCGCACCCAGCGCCGCGTCCTCGGCCGCCTCGCGCCAATAGAGCAGCAGGTCGTCGAAGTCGAGCAGACCCAACGTACGCTTGCGGGCCACGAAGGCGCCGAAGAGTGTGGCCACCTCGTCGGCGCGCTCGGCGCACCACGGTGTCATCTCGCCCATTACCTGGGCGAGCGGCGTCGCCGTGTTGACCACACGCGAGTACAGGGCGGTGAGGGTTGACTTCTTCGGAAGTCGCTTGTCTCGACTCACGATGCCGAGCTCGCCGCGCACCAGGTCCATTAGGTCGGCCGCGTCGGCCTGGTCGAGCACACCGAAACCTTCGGGCAGCCCGAGGGCGTCGTGGTGACGGCGAAGTGTGTGGTGCGCCTGAGAGTGAAATGTGCCGCCGGCCACGCGTCGTACGTCATCGGTGCCGCGAGAGGCGCGCACGCGTCCCAGGATCTCACGGGCCGCACGACGCGTGAAGGTGAGGAGCAAGATGCGCTCAGGGGCCACGCCGCGTTCGAGTAGTACGTGCACGCGAGCGGTGAGCGTGGTCGTCTTGCCGGTGCCGGGACCCGCGATCACTCGTAGTGGGGCATCGGGGAAGTTGGCGGCTTCGCGTTGTCGCGCATTGAGTTCTCGGGCTGGAGCGAACATGCGTTCGACCCTAGCCACGGGGTCTGACAGCGTGGAACCGGACGAGTCCGGACGGTGACGAGGGTGTTCACCTTGGAGCTCGCGTCGTTGCGGCGAGGTGCGAGTGCGCGGGACCGGCATGAAGGGACTTTGACGAACACCATCACTAGCATGGGAAAGGAAGATTCGCGGTGCGATGACTGATAGCGAGAGGGTTGACTTGAGTAGCGAACCGAACATGTTTGCGGGCGGCTCTGCCCGTTTGGCGGGTATCCATCCGCTACGCTCGGCGTCGCCCGGTCCCAGCCGGCTCACGGATCCGACCCTGTTAGTGCGGCCCAATCAGGAAGCCCTGGAGACCATCTTTCCGCCCATTGCCGATTACGCGTTCTTGTCCGATTGTGAGAACAGCGTGCTCGTCGCGCCCACTGGTTCCATCGAGTGGTTTTGTTTGCCCAAGCCCCACGATCCGAGCGTGTTCGGGACGATCCTCGATCGCTCGGCCGGTTCGTTCCGTCTGGCGCCGGTCGACAGCGCGGTGCCCGCGCACCGTCAGTACGTGCCGGGCACGATGGTGCTGGCGACCACCTGGCAAACCCGAAGTGGCTGGTTGGTGATCAACGACTTCTTGGCCGTCGGTCCGTGGTACCGCACGAGCGAGCGGTCCGAACTGCACCGTCGAACTCCGGGCGATTTCGACGCACGCCACGTGCTCATTCGCACCGCCACCTGTCTGCACGGCAAGGTGGACATCTTGTTGAACTGTGAACCGTCTTTCAACTACGGTCGCGAAGACGCCGAGTGGAAGTACGACGGCCCCTCGTACAACAAGGTCGTCACCACCAACCCGGACCAGTTGCGCCTCTCGTTGACTGGTGACATGCGCTTTGGCATCGAGGGCCGCGCCGTGCGCGCCCGCCACCGTTTGACCGAGGGGGAGTCCTCGTTCGCCGTGCTGAGTTGGACCGACGCCCCGCCGCCCGCGTCCCAGGGCGAGGTCGAGGCCTACCGGGCCGAGACCAGCCGGTTCTGGCGAGGGTGGATCGACAGCGGGCGATTCCCCGACCATCCCTGGCGCGAACTGCTCCAGCGCAGCGCGCTGACTCTCAAGGGCCTCACGTTCGCACCGACCGGAGCGTTGCTCGCCGCACCCACGACGTCGCTGCCCGAGAACCTCGGCGGTAACCGCAACTGGGACTACCGCTACACCTGGATCCGAGACTCGGCGTTCACCCTGCGCGCCTTGCACGCGCTGGGCTTTGACACCGAGGCCGACGACTTCATTGCGTTCCTGGGCGACGTCCTCGAACCCCACGGCACCGCCAACGGCGCGCACATCAATGCGCGCGGCAACCTGCACGTGCTGTACCCGGTCGATGGTACCGACCCGCTCGAAGAGGTTGAGCTCGAGCACCTGACCGGCTACGTGGGGAGTCGGCCCGTGCGCGTCGGCAACGCCGCGTACGATCAGCGCCAGTTCGACATCCTGGGCGCCATCGTGGACTGCGTCTTCGAGCACACGCGTTCGCGCGACTCGCTGAGCGAACGGGCCTGGCGCACCGTGATCCAGGCGGTGGAGATCGCGGTCACGTCCTGGCGCGATCCGGATCGTGGCATCTGGGAGATTCGCGGCGAACCCAAGCACTTCACCTTCTCCAAGGTCATGTGCTGGGTCGCGGCGGACCGGGGCGCGCGCCTCGCGGCGCTGCGCGGCGAGAAGGACCGCGCGGACGCGTGGTGGAACGCCGCCCAGGAGATCCACGCGGATATCTGCGAGAACGCGCTCAACGACGACGGCTACTTCACCCAGTACTACGGCTCCGAGGAGCTCGACGCCTCGCTGCTCATACTGCCGATGCTCGGGTTCTTGCCCTCGGACGACGAACGGATCAGGAAGACCGTCCTGGCGGTGGCCGACGATCTCGCCGACGGACCCTTCGTCTACCGCTACAAGTCGGCGCTGACCGACGACGGCATCGGTGGCGAGCCCGAGGGCAGCTTCACGGTGTGCTCATTCTGGTTGGTCTCGGCGCTGGTGGAGATCGGTGAACTCGATCGGGCGCGGACCCACTGCGAGAAGTTGGTCGGCACCGCGAGCGGGCTGGGGCTCTTCGGCGAGGAGATCGACACCGCCACCGCCCGTCACCTGGGCAACTTTCCCCAGGCACTCACTCACCTGGCGCTGATCAACGCGGTGCTGCACGTGATCGAGGCGGAACAGCGCGCGAGCACTGCGACCTTCGACTCGGCTGGCTCTCCGAGTTGGTGGGGCGCCGCGGGCAACGAGGACCGCTTGACCATCACACCGACCACGCTGAGCTAGCGCGACTCGTGCGCGAGCGCACGTGCGACGCGTGGGGGCCCCGCGGCGGCGACATTGCAGTGCACGTACGGACTTCGGCACGCGCGGGCGAGGTTCGTTAGGCTTGATGCCAGGTACTAACCATGCACCAGTCTCCCGCTCCGCTCGAAGAAGCGACCTCACGTAGGAAGCCCACCTCGAGGAGGAACCCGGACGGAGTCGATTTCGTCGTCGTCGCTAACCGACTTCCGCTCGAGTACACGAGTGTTCCCTCGGACGGTGAGTGGAAGCCCAGCCCCGGCGGCCTGGTGTCGGCCCTGACCGCGGTGCTCCAGAAGCGCAACGGGCTGTGGATCGGTTGGACCGGGGGTTCGGACCGCATGACGCCCCCGCCGAGCTTTGAGGGAATGGGGCTGCGCGCCATCGAGATCACGGCTCAGGAGTACGAGGACTTCTACCTGGGCTTTTCGAACGCCACGCTCTGGCCGCTCTACCACGACGCGATTCGCGCACCGGCCTTTCACCGATCGTGGTGGCAGGCCTACCAGCGCATCAACCTGCGCTACGCCACCGCAGTCGCCGAGTCGGTCGCCCAGGGCGGCACCGTGTGGATCCACGACTACCAGTTGCAACTGGTGCCCCAGATGCTGCGTCGGCTGCGGCCCGACGTGCGGATCGGCTTCTTTTTGCATATTCCATTTCCGCCGCGTGAGCTGTTCATGCAGTTGCCGTGGCGCCGCGAGATCCTCACCGGCCTCATGGGGGCGGACCTCGTCGGCTTCCAGGTGCCCCTGGCCGCGGCGAACTTCTCGCGTATGGCGCGGCGCATGCTGGGCGCCACGGGAACCGACGCCGCGTTGCAATACGACGGTCGCGAGATCCGCGTCGGCGCGTTCCCGATCTCGGTGGACGTGGCGCACATCAACGAGATGGTCCAAAGCCCCGAGATCCGCGCGCGGGCCAAGGAGATCCGCCAAGAGTTGGGGAATCCCGAGCTCGTGCTGCTCGGCGTCGACCGATTGGACTACACCAAGGGCATCCTCCAGCGTACGCGGGCCCTGTCCGAGCTCTTCGCCGACGGGGTCTTGACCCCGGGCAAGGACGTGATGGTCCAGGTGGCCGTGCCCAGTCGCGAGACCGACGCGCACTACGAGCGCGAGCGCCATCTCCTCGAGCAGGCCGTCAGCCAGATGAATGGCGATCACGGATTGCTGGGCAGTCCGGCCATCCACTACCTGCACCAGAACATGCCCTTCGACGAGCTGCTCGCGCTGTACCTCGCCGCCGACATCATGATCGTGACACCCTTTCGCGACGGTATGAATCTCGTGGCCAAGGAGTACGTCATGGCCCACGCGGACCTCACCGGACGTCTGGTGCTGAGCGAGTTCGCCGGCGCGGCCTCGGAGCTGCGAGGTGCCTTCATCGTCAACCCCCACGACCTCGACGGCCTGAAGGACGGTATCAAGTCCGCGGTCCGCGTTGGCACCAAGGAGGCGCGCTCTCGCATGTCGCGCATGCGTCGAAAGATCGCCAGCCGCGACGTGTACGACTGGGCAAACGCCTTTCTCACCGCGTTGGACCAGAGTTCTTCGAGCGCGGCGGTTGCCTCGCGGGATCGATCGGCCTAGAGTTCGTCGATCAGGTCGGCGATTGAGTCGATCACCCGCGAGGGTTGGAAGGGGAAACGGTCCAGTTCGGCGTGCTGGGCCACACCCGAGAGCACCAGGATCGTGTCGATGCCGGCCTCGACCCCAGCCAGGATGTCGGTCTCCATGCGGTCGCCCACGATGATGGTGCTCGAGTGGTGCGCGCCGAGGATGTTGAGACCCTCGCGCATCATGACGGGGTTTGGCTTGCCGACGAAGTACGCGCGCTTCCCCGTGGCCCGTTCGATAAGCGCGGCCATTGCGCCGCAGCCCGGCAAGGAACCCTCGGCCGAGGGGCCGGTGGGCTCGGGGTTGGTGGCCACGAGGTGGCTTCCCTTGTCGATCAACCTGATGGCGGTCGTGAAATCATCAAAGGAGTACTCCTGGGTCTCGCCCAGGACGACGTAGTCCGGGTCTTCACGGTCCTCGCGATACCCCACAGCGGCCAGCGCCTCGTGCATGCTGGGCTCCCCGATGACGAAGGCCGAGCCGCGGGGGCGCTGGGTGTGCACGTAGTGGGCGGTTGCGAGAGCCGAGGTCCAAAGCTGGCTTTCGTCGATGGCGAGGCCCATTGCCGACAGCTGATCGCGTAGTTGGCGTGGGGTGTAGAGCGAGTTGTTCGTGAGAATCAGGAACGGTCGATCAAGTTCACGTAGGCGCGCGAGAAACTGGTCAGCACGCTCGACCATGGCGCCGTCGCGAACGAGCACCCCGTCCATGTCGCAAAGCCAGTGCTGGGCTTTGGACACGAGGTTCATCACTCCATTATGGACGATCGGACCCTCGCAGAACGAACGCTGTCAGAACTGCCAGCGTTTTGGTGACGGATCACGAGTCGAGAGAGGTGCCGTCGGCGTGTTTTGACCCCTGTAGTCACTCGTGACGCGCGTTTCACGCGGGAGATTCGTGACCCGCTGCGGTTTGCTAGACCGGAGTGTAGGAGGGGATAGACGAGAGGACCACCACGATGAAAACCAAGACGTGGACACGTCCGTTGCTGCTGGGCGCAGTAGCGATTGCTCTAATTGCCGTGATCGCCATAGTGGTCAGCACGTCGGGGACGAGTTCATCAGTGCCACTTCGTCCGCGCTCGGTGCACGCGAGCGTTCAAACTTCGACGGTCCGGGTGCACTGGAGCGCACCGAGTTCGACCGGAGGCGCGCCCATCACCGAATACATAGTCACGTCGCACCCGTCCGGTCGGACGTGTACCACTTCGAGCACCGAGTGCACGATCACGGGTTTGCGGAGTACGGCGTCCTACACGTTCACCGTGGTGGCCAAGAACAAGAACGGAGTGAGCGCGAGCGCGACCTCGAACGCCGTGACCTTGGCGGCGACGTCCGCGAGTGCGCACCTGACGGTGTCGCCGTCGACTGGCCTGACCAACGGGGTGACGGTGAAGGTCACGGGTTCGGGTTTCGTGCCCAACGACCAGGTCTTCGTAGTCCAATGTCTGCGTAGCGCGAAAGGCCAGAGCGGTTGTGCTATCGCGACCGCTACGTCGGTAACCATCTCGGCCAATGGTGTGCTGCCGCGCACCTCCTTCCGGGTCGTTACGGGTGCGGTCGGCACCGCGACGTGCGGCACCCGAGCATCAGACCTCGCGGCGTGTGCGCTGAGTGCGGGTAACGCGAGTGGTACAGACACGGCCACCGCACCTATCACCTTCGCCCTGGGGACGACCACGACCTCCAAGGGCACGCCGAGCACGGTGAAGCGATCAACCACCACGACTCGACCTGCGGGTCCGGCGACCACGAGGCCGACCACGACCACCACGTCGACTGGTGTGGCCTTCTCGGGTACCTACCACGGGACCATGAAAGTGCTCATCGTGAACAGCGGTTCGTCCGCCTCAGCCACGATTTCGGGGATTCAGGGCACTGGCACGAGCTCCGTGCTCGGTGCGAGCACCTTGAATGCTTCAGGTCAGGTGCCGAGCACTGCGACGAATTCAAACTTCTCGTTTACGGGCGTGGGTACGATTTCGAGTTCGCAGGGCAGCCTCGCACTCGAAGTGGTCTCGTCGTCTGCCAACGCTCCCGAGGGCGCGGGTACGGTGACCCTTCACGGCACGGCCAAGGTCACCCAAGGCACCGGCAAGTTCGCTGGAGCCAGTGGAACTCTCAAGTTCTCGGGCTCCTTCGATATCACCGGTGTTGACAGTGGGACCCAGACCCCGTCGTTCACGGGCACGATCTCGGGCACTCTGAAGCTCTAACCCGGCCATCGCGTCGTCGAGGTCCAACTCGTCAACTTAGAACACTGGCGCAGTGCAGGCACTTGGTCGCCGCCGCCGGTAGATCACTCGAAAGGCACTCGGGACAGGTCTTGGTGGGTGGGGGCGACTCTGGGGTGCCGAACACCGTGGTGCCACTCTTGGCCATGTAGGCGCGGTAGGGCACGATGAGCACGAAGTAGATCACCACCATGAAGATCAAGAAATATACGACGGCCGAGATGAAGGCGCCGAGGTCGACGAATTGGCCGTTGATGTTCCAGCCCAGACCTGGCGTGGTCGGGTTGGCACCTTCGAGGGCGTTGACGAGTGGAGTGATGATTGAGTCGGTGAAGGACCTGATGAGTGCGCTGAAAGCCAACGCGACGACCAGGCCAACGGCGACCACGATCAAATCCCCCTGCATCAGGAAACTCTTGAAGCCTTTGAACATGGTGCCTCCGCTTCATTGTTCATCCTGACCTTAGTGTTCGTCCGGACGCAGACGGCGGAGGTCCTAGGTGAAGATGATCTGGCCGCCGGCCGCCTTCGTGTAGAACTCGCCCACGGTGATGATGTCCTGGACCTGGGGGATGAAGTCGGCCTTCTCAAATCCGAACAGGTCCACCGAGGCCTTGCAGGCGTAGAGGCCGCAACCGGTGTCGGCGATCATGTCCATGAACTCGGGGAGGTTCGGTATGTCGAACTCTTGCATCTTGTGCTCCATCATGTGCGTGGCGATGGCCGACATCCCCGGCAACGCCCCGATCAGCGTTGCCATGTGCAAGCCCGGGTTGCCGACCGAGGCGACCTTGATGTGCGAGAGACGCTTGGCGTGGATGGCGTCCAGGCCGAAGAAGGTGAAGAAGAGGTTCGCCTCCATGCCCTCGGCGCGCGCGCCGTTAGCCATGATCAGGCCCGGATAGATGCCTTCGAGCGAGCCCTTGGAGATGATGATCGATACCTTCTGGATTGGTTCGTTCATGTGTGCTCCCTTGTGCTATTAAATGCAGCCGCGCGGCTTGGGGATTCCCGCGATCTTCGCCGCCAATTTGGCGGGGCCCTTGGGGAAGAGTTGGTACAACTCCTTGATCGGCACGCCCGAGGTCTTTCCGAGTACGCGCACGCTCGGTCCGGCTCCCTGAGCCTCGTACTGGGCACGCATGAAGCGGATCACCTTCCAGTGACGCTCGGTCAGTGGATCGATGCCTTCGCGCCGCGCCAACTCGACCGCTACTTCTTCGGTCCACTGGCTCGGATCGGTGAGAAAACCCTCCTCGTTGCGTGACACGGCCACGCCGGCGATGGTCTCGATACTCACGGTGCCTCCTTCGCTCGCTCGGGAAGATCCTTGCCCGCCAGGGGCATGGTGCTGTGAATTCCCGGGATGTCGCGCCCGGGCAAGAGGCTGTGCCAGTAGAGCCACTGGAACATGAGCTTGCCGAGGTGGTTCAGGTGTGACTCCTTCAGCAGCGGCAGGCCGAACGTGCCCGGGTAGTGGCCGGTCTCGGGTTCCACTTCGTAGTTGAAGTCGATGAGCATGGCCTTGGAGAAGCCGGTCTCGATGAAGCAGTTCGAGTGGCCGTCGTAGGAGGCGTCGAGGGTCTCGTCGCGTAAGAAGTGCACGACGTTCTTCGCGACCGTGTCGCCCTCGAAGTGGGTGACCGAGCCAGCCTTGGAGATCGGCAGGCTCGCCGCGTCACCCAGTACGAAGACGTTGGGCGACACCGTCGACTGCAGGGTGTGCGGATCGGTGGCGATGAAGCCGAGCGCGTCGCCGAGTCCCTCCGAGGCGCTCACGTAGTTGGCACCATTGTGCGCAGGTATCACCACCGCCAGGTCGAAGGGGACGATACGTTCGTCGTAGGAGATCAACCGCCCGCCCTCGCCGTCCACCTCTCCGGTGTTGAATTCGGTGACCAATTCGATGTTTCGCTCTTCGAGCATGCCCGCCAGGTGGCGCGCCGCCACCGGCTGGGTGAACGCGCCGTCCAGGGGCGTCACGTAGGTGAGCTCCACCCGGCTGCGGATGCCGCGCTCGCGGAAATACCAGTCGGCGAGGAAGCAGAACTCCAGCGGGGCCACCGGACACTTGATCGGCATCTCCACCACGTTCACCACGAGATGTCCCCGGTCGAACACGCTTAGTGCGGCCTCGAGTGCGCCCGCCCCCTCGGGCGTGTAGAAGGTAAACACCTTTTCCATCCAGCCGGGGCCCAGGAGACCCTCGGTCTCCTCGACGGCGAGCACGGCGCCAGTGGCGATGATCAGGACGTCATAGTCGAGGTAGCCGTCCGAGAGCGCCACGCGACGCGCCTTCAGGTCGACGCGCTCGATGGTGGCGATTCGGTAGTCGATGCTTCGGTGCAACTGGCGGCCACGGGGCCGCACAATATCCTCGGTGTGCGCGAGGCCGAAGGGCACGAACAAGAGGCCGGGTTGGTAGACGTGGCTGTCGTCTTGATCGACACAGACGATGGACGCGTCGCTCTCGTCGAGTAGACGCCGGAGCCGGTTGGCGACGAGCGTTCCGCCGGTGCCGGCACCTAAGATAACGATTCGGTGCATGTGGTCTTCCGATCCTCCGCCCTCACGCCAGCCTTCCCTATTTCGGTCGGCTTTTCAAGGGAACTAAGTCACTTCACGTTGCGCTAGGCGCGCTCGGCTGCGGGCGACGGGTGTGCCAAGAGTGCCGCGGTGTTGATGGCGTTGACCAGCTCATCCAGGTGAAGACCGATCGAGGGTGCGGCGCCGCGTTGAAGGAGTCGCGGCTCGAGCGTTAGGTAGAGGTCGCGCAGAGCAGTCGGCTCCTCGTGGGTCGCCCCGGCGAAGTGTTCGCCCAGGCCCTCGAGTGACGCCACGCAGGCGCCGCCAAGTTGCTCGAGCTCCTCACAGTCACTCACGGTGGCGCCGCGCTCGGCATCGATGCGCAGCGCGTGGGCCGCCCGCAGGATTCGCATCGCCGCGGCCAGGAGGCTGCGCCCCTCGTTGGGGGCAATGCGGGTGCTCGATGGCTCGAGCACCGAGCGGCCCACGGCCGCCTCAGCGGTGGCGAAGGCGACTCGTGAGTCACGCGAGCGGCGCACCACGAGGCCGGTGTCGACGGCGCGCGCCCCCACCAGCGCGAGGACCGACTTGAGGTACTGCGCGAGTGCACCAAAGAGGCGTGACTGTGCCTCGGTCACGCCCGCGCGCGATGGCGTGGGCCACACCAGGTAGGCAGTCACCGCTACGGCGCCGCCGAGACAGACCTCGATGAGCCGGTCGAGCGCGGTGCGTGCGGGGTCGGCGAGCGAGGTGGTCAACAGCACCAGCACCAGGGCGGTGATGAAGCCAATGGCGACCGCGAAGTTGGCCGACCAGGTCGAGTAGGCGACCCACGCACACGCGCCGACGAGCACCGCGCTGAGTGCCAGGGAGGGCTGCAGCGTGCTCACGACCAGAGCGGCGAGCGTGGCGCCCAGGGCGGTGCCCATGATACGCCCGACGCCCCGGCTCAACAAGGTGGAGTAGTCGGGCTTCAAGATGACCGCGACCGCGAAGGGCAGCCAGTACCCGCGCGGGAGGGAGAACCACGAGGCGAGCAGCACCGAGGCGGGCACCGCCGCGGCGAGGCGAATGGCGTGTCGATAGGCGGCGGAGCGGCGGTGCAGGTTGGACCGCAGCAGGTCCAAGTCGTAGGCGAGGCGGCCGACGTCGGGCGCGCGCAATGCCGGCAAGCGTGGTCGCCACACGTGTCGTCCGTCCACGAGCCGGCTCTCGGTCACCAGGCTGTGGGCACTGCGTAGCTGTCCGCCGATGGCGACGAGATGGGTGACGCACTGGCGTGCGATGATCTGGGCGTCATCGTGGCGCGTGAAGGCATCGCGCAACGCGGCCAGTTCGGTACGAAAGTCTTCGAGGGCCCTCGTCCACTCGGACTCATCGACTCCGCGGCGCAGGTCGTTGCCCACCAGGGTGAGCAGGTGCGCCGCGCACTGCACGCACGCGTTGAGGGCAGCGACCTCACTGCGAGCCGCCAACTCCTCCAGGCGTCCGCGCAGACCCGCCAGTGTGGTCAACTCGAGGCGTACGCGCCGAGCCTGGTCGAGCACTGCGCGTAGGTCGCGCACGTCGGTGCGACCGAAGAGCGCTGGCGAACCCAGGGCGCGTTCGGCTTCATCCACGACCCCCAGGGTGTTGATCGCCGAGCGGCTCGGCTCGAGGAGCGCCAACTCCGCTATGGCGTCCATGGCGTTGGCGAGACGACCGCGCTGAAAGCGCAGGCTGGGTGGCAGGCGCAGCACGACGAGCGCCGCCACTTCGACGAAGGCGCCCGCCATGACGTACGCGCTGAGGTGCGCGGCCACCGCGAGCGAGCCGTGGAAGCGCCCTAACACGACGAAGGCGATGATGGCCTGGGTGCCGATGGCCGCCTGGGTCTGGCCGAACACGACGAGCATGCCCGCCGCGAAGCACCACGGCACGAGCACCGCGACGTGCAGCCAGGTGGCCGTGCCCGTGGCGGTGCCCACGAAGCTCGACACTCCCATGGTGAGTGCGTCGAGCGCGGCTAGCGAGAGCGAGATCTTGGGCGCTCCGACCAGGGCCACGACCGCCACCAGGTTGGCGCCCACGGCCATCGCGATGGCGGCGGTGACATTGTGCAGGCTGAGGGCCACGGCGAAGACGCCCACGACCGGAATCGCCGTGATGGCGCCCACGACCGGTGCCAGCAGCGTCGTATCGATTGTCAGCGACGAACGCAGGGCCGAGAGAGTCCGGTTCACTTGCAACGACTGTCCGCGTCGTGCGCGGTGATGTCGCGCGTCACTCGACTGGCACCCATCACGGTTACCCTAGTCACGAGCGTGTCGACCGCTCGTGCTGCGAAGGAAATTGGAGCGCGTCGGACTCGTCGGGCCCGTCGCTCGACGGGCGCTGACGACATCAGTCGTTTTGGTGCAAACTATTCAACGACGCCGCCCGTGGGCGTCACAGGGGAGATCACCGATAACCGGCGGATCGCGCCGGACAATGGGAAGGAGAGATCGTGCCCACGTCTGCACCAGGTCGCGCCACGAGGCGCGCCGCGAATTCAGGAGTCCGCTCATGACCATACCCACCGAGACCTTCCGTGCGGCGCGCGACTTCCTCGTCGCCCAGCGCACCGACTACGAGACGGCGTACCGGCAATTTGAGTGGCCGCGGTTCGAGCACTTCAACTTCGCCCTCGACTGGTTCGACGCGGTGCTGGCCGTCGAGCAGGCCGACCAGGCGGGGCTGCGAATCATCGAGGACGACGGCACCGACAACTCCTACACCTTCGCCGAGTTGTCGCGACGCTCGAATCAGGTCGCCAACTGGCTCGCGTCGCACGGGGTGACCCGCGGGACCAGGGTGCTGGTGGTGCTGGGTAACCAAGTGGAGCTCTGGGAGACCACCCTCGCGGTGATGAAGTTGGGCGCGGTGCTAATTCCGGCGACCACGCTGCTGACGCCCGCGGACATGGCCGACCGAGTGTCGCGCGCCAACGCCGGGGCGGTGATCACCCGGCCGGAGATCACGGTTCGCTTCGACGAGGTCCCGGGATCGTACCTGCGGGTGGTCACCGGTCCCGGCTCGCGAGACTGGCTCAGTTACGCCGACAGCGCCCAGAGCCCCGAGAACTTCGTCCCCGATGGGCCTACTCGCGCCGACGACCCGCTGCTCGTGTACTTCACGTCGGGCACCACGGCGCTACCCAAGTTGGTCGAGCACACGCACGAGAGCTACCCGGTGGGACACCTCAGCACCATGTACTGGATCGGATTGCAGCCGGGCGACGTGCACCTCAATGTGTCGAGCCCCGGCTGGGCCAAGCACGCGTGGTCGTGCGTGTTCGCGCCCTGGATCGCGGGGGCGACGACGTGTCTGTTCAACTACGAGCGCTTCGACGCGCGCGCCATGCTTGACGTGTTGCGCGACGCGAAGGTGACGACCTTCTGCGCGCCACCGACGGTGTGGCGGATGCTCATCCAGCAAGAGATGTCGTCGTGGTCGACCTCGTTGCGTGAACTGGTGGGCGCGGGCGAGCCCCTCAACGCCGAGGTCATCGACCGCGTGCAGCGCGCGTGGGGCCTCACGATTCGTGACGGCTTCGGGCAGACCGAGACCACGGTGCAGGTGGGCAACTCGCCGGGCCAGAAGGTGAAGGCCGGCTCGATGGGTCGTCCGATTCCCGGCTACGCCATCGACCTGGTCGATCCGACCAATGGCGAGGTGGCGCAGGAGGGCGAGATTTGCGTGCGTTGCGAGCCCCAACGCCCGGTGGGTGTGATGGCGGGCTACCGTACCGCGCAAGGATCGGACGACGAACGCAACGAGTGGGCCTTCGCCGGGGGGCGTTATCACACGGGTGACCTGGCCCGGCGCGACGAGGACGGCTACATCACCTACGTGGGGCGCACCGACGACGTATTCAAGTCGAGCGACTACCGCATCAGCCCCTTTGAACTCGAGAGCGTGCTCATCGAGCATCCGGCGGTGGCCGAGGCCGCAGTGGTGCCCGCGCCCGACGAGGTTCGTCTCGCGATACCCAAGGCCTACGTTGCGTTGGTCGCCGGCCAGAGTCCCTCGAAGGAGTTGGCGGGTGACATCTTGCGCCACTGTCGCGAACGCCTCGCGCCCTACAAGCGGGTGCGGCGATTGGAGTTCGCCGAGCTGCCCAAGACCATCAGCGGCAAGATTCGCCGGGTTGAGCTGCGCGCGGCGGAGCAGCACCACGCCGGTGCACGCCCGACCAACGAGTACCGCGAAGAGGACTTCGCCCAGTAGCGCTAGAGGTGGGGGATGTCGGCCTGCATGGTGGGTGGGGCGCTGCGCGTTAGGGCCACCACGCCCGCGCACATCGCGGCGAAGGCGAGCGTGGCGAGGACGGTGCGCGCCACTCCACCCTGGAGGTGCTCACGGTAGAGACCGACACCCAGCGCGACGCTCACGAGGGGGTCCACGATGACAATGAGGGGTTGGGACACCTTGAGGGGCCCCACGTGCAAGGCGGCCTGCTCGCAGAGCAGGCCGATGACGCCGCCCACGACGAGCGCGTAGATGGGCCAGTGCGCGAACATCGCGACAACTCCGTGATCGACCAGCGTGGCGGTGGTGGCCTTGATGAAGGTCGCCTCGAGCGCCCACATGATCGCGGTCGCGCTCGCGAAGAGTCCCGCGCGCCGCGAGGGCGAGCCGCGTCGCGCACCCACGACGAGCCCACCGGTCGCGAGCACGCACCCGAGCACCCCCGCGCGCCACGCCAGGGCCGAGGGCCCGGTTGGGCCCTCGCTCGGCGCGGTGGTGATGAGAAAGACGATCAGCCCGGCGCCGGCGAGCGCCGCGCTCCACCAGGTGATCGCGCGAATGCGCTGGCGCAGCCAGAGACGGCGAGCGACGAGTGCCATGAGCAGTTCACTCACGAGGAAGGGTTGAACGAGTGAAAGCGGTCCGAAGTGCAGTGCGAGCGCCTGGAAGACGAGCGAGCCTGCCATAGCGACCCAGCCGAGCAGCCACAGGGGATGGCGCGCGAGTGCCATCACCAGTCGCCAGGTCGTCGTCGTCTCGCGCCGGGTGGTGCTGGCGATGTGCTGGGCCGTGACGGCGAAGGCGTTGGCGAGCGCGGTGAGCAACGCGAAGAGTATGGCCACCTTAACGGCCGATTCGAGACGGGCGCTGCGACCCTACGCTTCGCACACGGTCAAGGCTAGGCCGAGCCGGCTCGAGGACGCGACGGATCTAGGCCGTGGCTAGGGCGACGCCCGTGCACTGCGACGAGTCGCTCGCCCCGTCGGTGGTCGCGGTGCCGCTCAGTCGCTCGATGACCTCGAGCGCGCTGTAGTGGCCGCGCCCGCGCGCGAGGACCGCTATCTCGTTGATGCAGTCGCCACTGGTGACGATCGGCGGCTCCGTGGTGCCGTCCGAGCGCACCTGACCGAGCCCGCAGGCGGACATGAGTCCGTTGCACAGGCACGCGCAGTCGACGGTGTCGGCGAGCTCGCCGCCCTTTCGGAGGTAGGCGCGCACCGGTTCGGCGGCGCACCGGTAGCCCACGGTGCCGTCGGACTTGGCGAAGGCCTCGCGAAGGTAGCCCAGGTCGCACTTGCGCGCGCGCGCTTCGTAGACTTCGGGATCCGCAATGGTGCCCTCGATCTGGACCACCTTGAACGGGTAGCCGGTGGACGAAGCGCGCAGCGAGGTCAGCACCTCGAGTTCACCGTGGCTGGCGGTGTCGATGACCTCGGCGCGCAGCGTTGGTTCCATGCCGGACTCGTCGCAGTACGCGAACAGCGTGCCCACTTGCACGCCGGTGGCGCCCAGGTCCCATGCTTCGCGTACGTGCTCGTGCGTGGTGACGCCCCCGCCGATCCAGAAGGGCTGATCCAATTGGCCCAGCACCTCGTAGTCGATTCGGTCGCGCTCGCCGTATTCGGGATTGCCCTTGTCATCGATAGTGAACTTGCCGCGTGGTGGAGCGTTGTGGCCGCCGGCCGAAGGTCGTTCGACTACGAAGCCGTCGACCGGTCCGTTGCTGCGCTTGGCGAGCGCGGTCGCCAGAACGTGGGACGAGACGATGCCGAGGAACTTCGGCTTGCGCAGGGCGTGGGTGGGCAGGTAGCGCGTCGGGTTGAAGCGCACGGTGCGCACTGAATCCTGCGACGATGCACCCGCGACGTCCAGGGGCATCTCGACCTCGTCACCCTGAGCGAGTCGTACCAGGGTGCCCGGAATGTGGGTGGGCACGCCCGCTCCCATGACGATGTAGTCAGCGTCGGCCAGGATCGCGCCCATGAGGGTGGGGGCGGTCGGCAGCTGTACCTTGGTGAGCAGGTTCATGCCGACCAGCCCGTCGTGGCCGTCTTTGGCCATGGCGACCTCCACGAAGGACGCGAGCACCAACAGGTCCTGTGAGTGCTGGGGACTGCGGTGGGTCAACATGAGAAGGTTCTGGTAGGCGTCGCCCACTGCCCGCTTGGTACTCGCGAATTGGCGCACCGCTCGCTCCACGATCGACGGTACCGGGAAGCGATCGAGCACGGCGTGTAGGCGATCACTAATACCCTCGTCCTGCAGGCGGCGAACGAAGACGTTGTCGATGGCGGTACCCGACACGATGCCCAGTTGGCCGGCGCGCGCGACCGCCCTCGCCAGGGGCCACCCGGAGATGGCGATGCCCATACCCCCCTGGATTAGCCACGGGTTGGCGCGAATGCTCGATGTTGCACTGGTCATCACGAAAGCCTGTTCACTACCACGGGCGTACATCTTGGTCTGGCGACACATAAGTCTATGGTCCTGGCGCGCGGCGCCGTGGCTCACCGGCGCCGAGCGGCAGTTCCGGAGCCGTTGTACGGTCCGGAAGTGTGACCGCTGGGACTTTATCCCCTACGAGCACGAGTTCACAAGCGCGGTACCGTGCGCTGTGTACGTCAGTTGCCTGGGGGAGCGATTGTGGCCACGCGCGAACGCGGCCAGCGTCGCGGTCGTCGAGGAAGCGCCCCGGCGCGGCGCTCGACGGTGAGCGCGCACCGCGCCCGCACGCGCGTCGCGCACGACCAAGTCGCCACGGCGCTCGACGTTACGCCCGGCCGTGGCGCGATACTCGCGGTCTTGTGCGTGGCCGTGCTCGTCATCAACCTCGACGGCACGATCTTGAACGTTGCGCTGCCACGAATCGTCGCGACGCTTCACGCCACCTCGAGTCAACTGCAGTGGATCGTCGATGCCTACGTCATAGTGCTCGCGGGGCTCCTGCTCATCGCGGGATCACTGGGCGATCATCTGGGTCGCAAGTGGGTCTTCGTGGGTGGGTTGGCCGCGTTCGGTGTCGGCTCGGCGCTATCGGCCTTCGCGGGAACGCCGCACGATCTGATTGGCGCTCGCGCCTTCATGGGTGTGGGCGCCGCCGCCATCATGCCGTCAACCCTGTCCATCCTGACCAACGTGTTCACCGAGCCCCAGCAACGAGCGCGGGCGATCGGACTGTGGTCGGGGACCAACGGTCTCGGACTCGCCATTGGCCCGACGGTGGGTGGGTGGCTGCTCGCGCACTACTGGTGGGGCTCGGTGTTCTTGATCAATGTCCCCGTCGCCCTGGTGACCGGGATGGCGGCGCTGTTCATCATCCCCGATTCGAAGAACCACCTCGCCGCACCCCCGGACCTTGTGGGGGCTGGCGCATCGCTCGTGGGTATCGGTCTGCTCTTGTGGGGCATCATCGAAGGGCCCACCCGCGGTTGGGGCTCGGTGGGCATTGTCGCGTCGCTTGTCGGGGCGTTGGGAGTCATCGGCGCGCTGGTGCTCTGGGAACGCCACAGTGAACACCCCTTGCTCGAGATGTCATTCTTCAGAGCACGGCGCTTCTCGGTGGCGATGGCGGGACTGGGCCTCACCATCTTCGCGCTCGCCGGCGCCATGTTTCTGCTGACCCAGTATCTGCAGTTCTGCCTCGGCTACAGCGCACTGGCCACGGGACTTCGCATCACGCCCATCGCCGTCGTCCTGGTCGTCGTGGCCGGCGCGTCGTCGATCGCGGTGCGTGCCGTGGGTACCAAGGTCGTGGTCGTTGTCGCCATGGTGTTGATCGCCGCGGGGCTGGCGATGCTGTCTGCACTGGACACCCAGTCCACCTACGTCAGCGCGCTGCCGGCGTTCTTTCTGCTCGGCATCGGCACCGGACTGGCTGTGGCCCCGTGCACCGACTCGGTGATGGGTTCGGTGCCACTCGATTTGGCGGGGGTGGGCTCGGCGACTAACTCCACCGCGTTGCAGATCGGCAGTGCTCTGGGCGTCGCCGTGCTCGGCAGTCTGCTCAACACCCGCTACCAGCAGGCCATGACCGCACTCCTCAGTCACTACGCCGTGCCTCGCGCGGCTGCCCGGGCTGCCGTGGGCTCGCTCGGCGGGGCCATCACCGTGGCCCAGGGCGCGGGTGGACCACTCGGTGACCAGCTCGCGCACGCGGCGCGTAGGTCGTTCGTCGAGGCGATGGGCTTCTCCTTCACGGTTGGTGCTGTCATCGTCGGCGCCGCGGCGCTGCTCGTGCTCGTGCTGTTGCCGGCACGCCCGAGTGGTGAAGGGTCAGTCGCGCTCGGCGACGAGTGAGGTGACGGCCCGCACGATTTGATCGGCGCTGGCACCAGGCCCGAAGACGTCGGCGACGCCGAGGGACTTGAGCTCGTCGACGTCGTTGGTCGGAACGATCCCACCCACCACGACCGGAATGTCCGAACCCCTATCGCGCAGCGCCTTCACGACCAGTGGGGCAAGCGTGAGATGGGCGCCCGAGAGCATGGAGAGTCCCACTACATCGACGTCCTCCTGGATGGCGGCCGCGGCGACAGTGTCGGGGGTCTGAAAGAGCCCGGTGTAGACCACCTCCATGCCCGCGTCGCGCAGCAGTCGCGCCACAACCTTGATGCCGCGGTCGTGGCCGTCGAGACCGACCTTGGCGACCAGCACGCGCACCGTCACAGTGACGGCACCTCCACGTGGCGACCGAAGACCTCGGCCAGGGTGGCCATCATCTCGCCGACCGTCGCGTAGGCGCGGGCTGCGTCGATTAGCGCGGGCATCAAGTTCACCTGCGCATCGCGGGCGTCGTGGGCTAGGCGCGCGAGCGCCCCGCGCACCAGATCGTCGTCGCGCGCCTGGCGAACTTCGCGCAGGCGCTCGACCTGACGTCGCTCGTCCGCATT
This sequence comes from Acidimicrobiales bacterium, assembly GCA_035530815.1. Classification (GTDB taxonomy): domain Bacteria; phylum Actinomycetota; class Acidimicrobiia; order Acidimicrobiales; family RAAP-2; genus RAAP-2. Next base: position 15,814 of record DATKTZ010000021.1, on the reverse strand, counting down.
GGTCACGCGAAGAATCGACAGGTCGTCGTCGTCGTTACCTTCGAGGAAGTCGTTGACGCCCACCACGATGCGCCGCTTCTCGTTGAACGAGCGCTCGAGGGCGTAGGCCGACTCGGCGATACGGTGCTGGAACCAGTTCTGCTCGATGCCCTCGATGCAGCCCTCGAGCATCGAGCCGCGGCCCATGTCCAGCACCTCGCGCACGATGTCCTCGCCCTGACGCACCATCTCGTCGGTGAGCTCCTCGACGAACCAGGATCCGCCGAGGGGATCGGCGACGTGGGCGACGTTCGTCTCGTACGCGATGACCTGCTGGGTGCGCAGGGCGATGCGCGCGGCTTTGGGCGACGGCAGGGCGAGGGCCTCGTCCATGGAGTTCGTGTGGAGTGACTGGGTCCCGCCCAGCACACCCGCGAGTGCCTCGATGGCGGTGCGCGCGATGTTGACCTCGGGCTGTTGGGCGGTGAGCGACACTCCGGCGGTCTGGGTGTGGAATCGCAGCTGCCAGGATCGTTCGTCGAGCGCGTGGTAGTGCTCGCGCATCCAGGTCGCCCAGATTCGACGCGCGGCCCGGTACTTGGCGATCTCTTCGAAGAAGTCGATGTGGGCGTTGAAGAAGAACGAGAGTCGTGGCGCCACGGTGTCGACGTCGATGCCGGCGTCGCGCGCCAGTTCCACGTACGCAAAGCCGTTGGCCAGGGTGAACGCGAGTTCCTCGGCGGCCGTGGAGCCCGCTTCGCGAATGTGGTAGCCCGAGATCGAGATTGAGTTCCACTTGGGCATCGACCGGGCGGTAAAGGCCATGGTGTCGCGCACCAGACGCATCGACTGGCGAGGTGGGAAGACGAACTCCTTCTGGGCCTGGTACTCCTTCAAGATGTCGTTCTGCAGGGTTCCGCCGAGTTGCTCGCGCGCTACACCGGCTTCCTCGGCCTGGGCGATGAACAGCGCCAGCATGATCGCCGCGGGTGAGTTGATTGTCATCGACGTCGTGATGTGCGCGAGGTCAATTCCCGCGAATAGATCGCGCATGTCTGCTAACGAGTCAATGGCCACTCCGCAACGACCCACCTCGCCCAGTGACATTGGATCGTCGGAGTCGAGTCCGAGCAGGGTTGGCATGTCAAAGGCGGTTGAGAGTCCGGTGCCACCGGCGTCGATGATCTCGCGAAATCGGGCGTTGGTGTCCGAGGCGGTGCCGAAGCCCGCGAACATTCGCATCGTCCACAGCCGAGATCGGTACATCGAGGCGTGCACCCCGCGCGTGTAGGGAAAGACTCCGGGAAACTTCCCGTCCCTGGGTCCGTAGACCGGCTCGAGATCGATGCCCGACATGGTGGTGAAGTCACTCGGTCGTAGGCGCTGGGCGTCGTAGTGGCGCCGCCAGTGCTCGTAGGGGCTCTCAGTAGCCACGCAGCTACCTCCTTGGTAGGTCACTGCCAAGGCCCAGCATAGAGTGCGCCCCAGCGCCGACCGGAGTCGCTTGAGCGCTAGAGCGGATCGGCGATCTGCAGCGCGAGCAGCGGTGCCGAGGCCTTATTGATGCACTCGCGGTACTCGAACTCCGGTTCGCTGTCGGCGACGATGCCGCCGCCGGCCTGGACGGTGGCCACACCGTTGCGCAGTGAGAGGGTGCGAATCGTGATCGCGAAGTCGGCGTTGCCGCTCAGGGCGAAGTAACCCACCGCCCCGCCGTAGGGACCGCGACGTACCGACTCGAATTCGTCGATGAGTTGCATCGCGCGCACCTTGGGCGCACCGGTCAGGGTGCCGGCGGGAAAGAGTGCGTCGAACGCGTCGAAGGCGTCGAGGCCTTCGCGTAGATCGCCCGAGACCTGTGAGACGAGGTGCATGAGGTGCGAGAAGCGCTCCACGTGTGCGAGCCGCTCGACGCGAACGGTGCCGGGCTCGGCGACCCGCCCCACGTCGTTTCGGCCGAGGTCGACGAGCATCACGTGCTCGGCGATCTCCTTCTCGTCGTGGAGAATTTCATGTTCGAGCGCCAAGTCCTGCTCGTCGTCAGCGCCGCGTGGGCGCGTGCCGGCGATGGGCCGGGTGCTCACCACTCCGTGGTGCACGCGCACGAGCATTTCGGGTGAGGCGCCCACGATCTGGCTGTCGCCGGTGTTTAGCAGGTACATGTAGGGCGACGGATTGAGTGAACGCAGCACCCGATACAGCGTGAGGGGATCGACCGAAGTGCGACGGCGGAACTGCTGGCTCGGAACGACTTGGAAGATGTCGCCGGCGTAGATGTGTTCGCGAGCTCGCGCCACGATGTCGGCGTACTCGTCCTGGGTGAAGTTCGACAGGCCCGCAGCGAGATCGCGCACGTTCACGTCGCGATAGATCGAGGGCGCAGTAGCGACGAGCCGTTCGGTGGCGGGATCGCTGGCGGGCGGGGGAGAGAGAAGCACGTCGATGATGTCGTCGAGGCGTTTCGTGGCCTCTTCGAGCGCCACTAGAGGCTCGGTGTCGGCGAGGAAGGCGTTCACCACCACCGTGGTGGAGTGGCGCAGGTGGTCGCAGATCAGGACTGCCCCGGGGAACGAGAAGTCCGCGTCGGGCCACGAGTCGGGCTCGTCAGCGCGCGGGAGACGCTCCAGGCGGCGTACGTAGTCGTAGCTCACGAAGCCGACGGCACCGCCAAAGAAATCCGGCAGTTCGCTCGGCTGGTGGGCGCGGTAGCGACCCAGCAGTTCGCGCACGACCTCGAGCGGGCCGGCGCTGGGGTTGGGCGGCGGCTCCTCGCCGTGTGTGATGGTCACCGTGACGGATCCGTCGGTGGTGACGCGCCAACGTCGGTCGAGTCCGATGAACGAATAGCGCCCGGTCGTCTCACCCAGGGCCGCGCTCTCGAGCAGGAAGATCGCCCGCTGCGGAGAGAAGCGCTGATAGAGCGAGACGGGGGTCTCGCGATCCAACTGCAGCGTCGCGTGTAGCGGGATGACGTTGTAACCCTCGGTGACCAGGGCGAGAAAGTCACTCGACGAAATCGCGGACATTCCCGCAAGGTTAGTGACTCTGCGCACGGACCTTCTAGGATGCTCCCATGGTGCGCAGCCCGTCGATACTGGTTGTCGACAACTACGACTCGTTCGTGTACAACCTCGTGCAGTACCTGGGTGAACTGGGCGCGCACGTGCAAGTCGCACGAAACGACGAGGTCACCCCGGATGACCTGCTGGCGGGTCACTTCGACGGCGTGCTGATCTCGCCCGGACCGGGGCATCCCCGTCAAGCGGGCAACTGCCTCGAGATCATCCGTTACTGCGGGCGTTACGACGTGCCGATGCTAGGGATCTGTCTTGGTCATCAGGCGCTCGGCGAAGCCTACGGGGCCCGAATCGTCGCCGCGCCCGAACTGGTGCACGGGCGTTCGAGCGCCATTGAGCACGAAGGTCACGGCGTCTTCGCCGGCATGGCGCGGCCGTTCGTGGCCGGGCGTTACCACTCGCTCGTGGTCGAGGCGATGTCGCTGCCCGCCGAGTTCGAGGTCACCGCACGCGCGGGGTCGCTGATCATGGGACTTCGTCACCGCACCGCGCCGCTCGAGGGCGTGCAGTTTCACCCCGAGTCAGTGCTCACCCAAGACGGCTACCTGCTGCTCGCGAACTGGTTGGAGGTCTGCGGTTCACCCGACGCGCGCGAGCGGGCGCGCGCGCTCAATCAGCGAAGCAACGAGGTTCGTCAGGCCCTGCCTGATCCGCTCGCTCGCTGAGCCGAGCTCGCCTTGAGGCTGGCCTCGAGGTGTCGGCGTCGATCGACCCGTGACGGTGCTGCAACGGCCCCTCGGACACGGTGCCAGAACGCCGCGAACGCGCCCGACGTGCTGCGTAGTATTCGACCATCGCTTGTTGTGATCGAGGAGATGAAGTGGCAACCACCCCAGAAGAGATTGACCAGTTGATCGACGAGCTGGTCGCGACCTTTCCCCCGGCGAGTACAGACCCGGTGCGCTTTCTCGGCGAGCAGTTCGATCGTGGACTCGCGTGGGTGCAGTTTCCCAAGGGCCACGGCGGGCTCGGTGGCACTCCCGCCGACCAGTTGCACGCCTTGCGCCGGCTGGCCAGACTCGGTGCGCCCACGGCCGCGGGCCGCAACGTCATCGGCTACGGCATGGTGGCGCCCACCATCGTGGTCCACGGTACCGAGGAGCAGCGCAGGCGCTACCTGCGCCCGTTGTTCACCGGCGAGGAGATTTGGTGCCAGTTGTTCAGCGAGCCGGGCGCCGGCTCGGACGTCGCCGGCCTCGCCACGCGGGCCCTGCGCGACGGTGACGAGTGGATCGTCACCGGCCAGAAGGTCTGGACGACGCTCGCACACCAGGCCGCGTTCGGACTCCTCATTGCGCGCACCAATCCCGATCTCACCAAGCACAAGGGCATCACCGCCTTCCTCGTCGACATGCACGCCCCGGGGGTCGACGTGCGGCCGCTCTATCAGGCGACCGGTGAAGCCGAGTTCAATGAGTGCTTCTTCAATGAGGTACGCGTGCCCGACAGTGCGCGCCTGGGTGCAGTGGGCGAGGGTTGGGGTGTGTCGATCACGACCCTGATGAACGAGCGAGTGTCCATTGGCGGCACGGTGCCACCACGGGGGTCCGGTTTGATCGGTGAGGCGGTGAAGATCTGGCGCAAGAACTGGTTGGATCGTCACGACGCCTACGCGATGGCCGTTCGAAGCGAGTTGCTCCAGTCGTGGGTGCGCAACGAGGTGGCCCGTCTCACCAACTGGCGTGCGAGCGACCTGCGCAAGGCCGGCACGCCGGGCCCGGAGGGTTCGGTGGCGAAGTTAGCCTTCGCCGAGGAGAACCAGCGCACCAGTGAGCTGTGCGTGGACCTGATGGGTTCCGAGGGCATGCTCTACGGTTCCAACTACCCCCAGGTGCGCCCGGTGGAGTCGGCCATGAGTGGCGGCGACATGCGTAAGGCCTTTATCCGCATGCGCGGAAACTCGATAGAGGGTGGTACGAGCGAGGTCATGCGCAACATCATCGGCGAGCGCGTGCTCGGTCTGCCTGGCGAACCGCGCAGCGATAAGGACGTTCCCTGGAAGGAAGTGCCGCGAAGCTGACCCGAGTACCCGGGCCGACGAGACCGTCGCCGGCTCAGGAGAAGTCGGGGCCCTTAAAGCGGCTGCGCTTGAGTTCGTAGAAGCCGGGCGTGCCCGCGACGGCCATGACGCCGTCGAAGAGAATGCCGGCGGCTTCGCCCTTTGGCGCGGGCGTGATGACTGGTCCGAAGAACGCAACGTCGCCCACGTGGATCACCGGCGTGCCCACGTCGTCACCGACCGCGTCCATGCCCTCGTGGTGGCTGGCACGCAGGGCCTCGTCGTGATCGGTGCTGTGGGCGGCGTCGGCGAGCTCGCGCTCGAGTCCGACGGCGGCCAGGGACTTGGTGATCATGGCGTCCATGTCGCGCTCGCTCTTGATGTGGTGGTGGTCGCCCATCGACGAGTACAGCGGTTCTACGATCTGATTCCCGTGTCGCTGCTCGGCGGCGATGAGCACGCGTGCCGGACCCCAGGCGGTGGCGAGGAAGTCCAGATACTCCTGGGACAGTTCGCGCCCCTCGTTCAGGACCGCGAGGCTCATGACGTGAAAGCGCACGTCGAGTTCGCGCACGCGCGCCGCCTCGAGGAGCCAACGAGACGTGATCCATGCCCAGGGGCAGACGGGGTCCACCCAGAGGTCAACTTGGCGTGTCATGCGTCCTCCATCACGTGTTTGGCGAATGCGCCCACCACCTCTGTCACTGCGTTGATGACCCCGACCGCCATCGTGAGGTCGAGCATCTCGTCGATGCCGTGAGCGTTGGAGTCGGGTCCGAGCACGCCGGTGGCGACGAACTGCACGTCGCGGTAGCGCTGGGCCAGGGAGTTGAGAAAGGGGATGGAGCCGCCCTCGCCGGTGAAGCCGGGCGCGCGTCCGAAGGCATCGAGCGAGGCCGCCTCGAGCGCCGCCTCCAGCCAGGGGGCCAGCGGTGGCGCGACCCAGCCGCCACCCGGGTGAAAGGCGTACTCGACCTGAGCGTTCGAGGGCACCTCGGTGCTGAGCACCCGGGCCAGCGCGTCGCAGGCGACAGCCGGGTCGGTGTTGGGCGCGAGGCGAATCGACAAGAGTGCCTCGGTGTAGGGACGAAGCACATTGCCGGCTCGTTCGGGCTCGGGTATGCCGCTCATGCCTACGACCGACAGCGTCGGGTACCACGAGCGACGCAGGATGCGCTCCTGGGCGGAGGCGCCCATGGGGTCGACGCCGGTCAGGAAGGGAAGCTCGTCCACAACGACGTCGCCGAACTCCTCGGCGGTCGCGCGCGCCGCCTCGCGCGCGGCGTCGGGGATCACCGGGCGCAGCTCGTCGAGCAGGATCTCGCCGGTGCCCGAGTCCTCGATGCGCTCGATCAGTTGGCGAAGGACGCGAAACGAGGACGGCGCGACGCCGCTGGCCGAGCCGCTGTGGACCCCGCGGCTGAGCACGCGTACCGTGAGTTCGACGTTGACCACGCCGCGCAGCGAGGTGGTCACCCAGAGTCGGTCGTAGCTGAGCGCACCCGAGTCCAGACAGATCATGAGCTGCACATCACCGAGGTGATCGGCCAGCGCGTCCAGGTGGGCCTCGAGGTCAGGGCTCCCGCTCTCCTCACTGGCCTCGATGAGCACGACGCAGCGCCCGTGCGAAACGCCGTTGGCCTCCATGGCCTCGAGGGCCAGCAAGGCGCCGAACACGGCGTAGCCGTCGTCGGCGACTCCGCGCGCGTAGAGGCGGTCACCCCGGCGCACCGGGGTGAAGGGGTCCAATCCCTCGGACCAGTCCCCCAGGGGAGGCTGCTTGTCGAGGTGTCCGTAGAGCACGGTCGTGCCCCGCGTCGGTCCACTCTCCTCGACGGTGATCATCAGCAAGGGAGTGCGCCCGTCGAGGCGTTGCACACTGACCTCGGCGTTAGCGAGACGCCGTTGGCGAGCCCACGAGGCCAGCAGTTCGACCGCCTGGTCGAGGTAGCCGTGCTCGGACCACTGTGCGTCGTACATGGGTGAGAGGCACGGGATCGTCGCGTAGGCCGTGAGCGTGTCGAGGGCGTCGCGCTCGAAGTCGTTGAGGGTCAGCAGTGGCATGAGGGCGAGACTAGTTGGCCCGCGTGCGGTCATCGACCGCCTGCCAGCAGTACCAGGCGACGGCGGACCGCACACCTTCGAATTGCGCGCCGGCTTCGCGGAGTTCGGCCTCGCTCACCATCTCATCGAGTTCGTGGGTGACGCTCCAGCCGTGTCGAACACCGAAGTCGCCGCTGGGCCATACGTCGGGACGCGCGAGGGTGTGCATGAGGTACATCTGTGCGGTCCACGGTCCGATGCCGCGCACCACGGTGACGTCGCGAATTACCTCCTCGTCGCTCATGTGACCGTGTCGATCGACTCGCACGCGACCGTCGCGAACCGACTCGGCCAGTTCGATCATCGCCTCGGCCTTGGTACGCGAGAGACCCACGTCGCGCAGCTGGGCGACGTCGAGGGCCAGCACGTTCGCCACGCTGACCTCACCACCGCAGAGCATCCGAACACGCGCGTGAATGGTCGTCGCGGCTTTGGTGGCCAGAAGTTGGTAGGTGATCGACTCGGCCAGATCGCTGAATCGCTGTTGGACCCCGACGCGGCGCCGGGTGGGTGGGGGACCAACTTCGCGGATGATGGCGCGAAAGGCGCGGTCGCGCCGCGCGATGAGTCTGGCGATATCGAGATTGGTCGGGGCGTGCGCCATCTACTGACTCTTACAGAAGTGACTCGGTCGGGATGTACACCCCTTCGGGGGCGTTCACCGCGTTGTGGACCACGCTGTGCATCAACGAGTCGATCGCGCGCACGGGCGCGGCCGGGAAGCCGAACCTGCGGGTTACCAGGCTCACGCGTCGCTTGGCCATGCCTTCGATGTGCACGGGCACGAACTTGTCGGTGAGGTGGTGCGAGAGGATGGTGGCCGGCAGAATCGACGGGCCGTGGCCATCGAATGTCAGTGATGCGATGGTGCGCAGTCCGTCTACTTCGATGAGCGGACGCAGTTCAACGCCGTGCTGGCGGCACGCGTCGTCGAGTTCACGGCGCAGGGTCGTTCCCGGCAGTGGCAACAGGAGCTCGTACTGCGCGAGTGTCTGGAAGTTCACGGACGAACCGGCCAGGGCCAGTGGGTGGTCACGATCGACGATGAGGACGAGGTCCTCGCTGAACAGATCGGACTTGGTCAATTCGGGGGCGAGCACGGGCCAGGCCAACACCGCCAGGTCGAGCTGGCCGTTGACGACCTGGGGCTCGAGTGCGGAGTTGGATCCCTCGATGATGCGCAGAGCGATGTGCGGGTACGAGGCACGCTGGGCCTGTAAGAGCATCGGGATGATCCAGCGACCGGCGGTGCCGATCATGCCCAGGGTCACCTGACCACGAATATCGGCGTTGAGTTCCGAGACGTCCGAGGCAATCGCTCCTACTTCGTTCAATATCCGTCGAGCCCGGTGCACCACGAGCGCCCCAGACTCGCTCACCGTGCCGTTGGAGCGGTCGACGAGTTCGGTTCCGAGTTCGGCCTCGAGGCGAGCGACTCGACTGGAGATATTCGACTGCACCGTGCCCAGGGCGTCGGCCGCGCGCGAGAAGGTGCCGTGGTCCGCGATTGCAACGAGGGCTTCGAGTTGGCGTATGTCCATCCATCTATGTTACAGATGGAAGGTATCAGTGTTATCAACTTGATTGATACGCCGTCACCCGTCATAATGGTTTCAGCCTGTTCTGCTGGAACCCCCCTTCCAGAGGAACCAAGGTTTTGCAAAAGGACCAACCATCCCCCCTGGTTGGTCCTTTTGTGTTTTCCGGGTTGTTAGCGTAAGGCCAGTGAGTTCGGCCCTTTCCCCGCGTGCCCGAGTGGCGGTGGCGGCGCTGCGCACGCTGAATTGGCTCTCGCGAGTCAGCGGCCGCGGTGCCGGCACCGTGGTCGGGGGCAATCTTGGCTTGGCGATGTGCCCCGATCTCCTTGCGCAATTGGCCCGGGGTCGCACCATACTCCTGGTCAGTGGCACCAATGGCAAAACCACCACCACCGCCATGATCGCTCGCGGCTGGGGTCAGGGGGTCGTGACCAACAGCACGGGCTCGAACATGCCCGCGGGCCACGTCGCGGCCCTCGCCGGTTCGCGCGAGAATCGCGTGGTGCTCGAGGTTGACGAAGCATGGCTCGCCGAGGTCGTCGCCCGCACCCAGCCACGAGTCGTGGTGCTCTTGAATCTCTCGCGCGACCAGCTCGACCGGGCCAACGAAGTCCGTCAGTTGGCCCAGCGATGGCGCACGTGCCTGGGCGAGTTCTCGAGCGAGGATCTGACGGTCGTGGCCAACGCGAACGATCCCCTCGTCGTCTATAGCGCGCGTGACGCGCACCACGTGCGCTGGTGCGACGTGCCCCAGCAGTGGCTGGACGATGCGCGGTCGTGCCCGGTGTGCACCTCCCCGTTGATCCACGCCGGTCGTGAGTGGCACTGCTCGTGCGGATTCGCCAAGCCGTCGTCGTGCACCACCGTGCTCGACGACGCGCTCGAGATCGATGGGGAGTCGGTGACCCTCGATCTCGGGCTGCCGGGCGCCTTCAACGAGTCGAACGCCGCTTTGGCCCTGACCGCACTGGCCGAGCTGGGGGTCAACGTGCACGACGCGGCTGCGGCCATCGGCACTCTCGCCAGCGTCGCCGGGCGTTTTGGTCAGCGAGAGTGGCACGGGCGCACCTTGCGCATGCTGCTCGCGAAGAACCCGGCGGGATTCAGTGCGATCATCTCGAGCGTGCGCGAAGCGCCGGGCGACGTATGGGTCGCGATCAACGCCCGGGTCGCCGACGGACACGATCCGTCGTGGCTCTACGACGTCCCGTTCGAGCAACTGCGCGGTCGACGGGTGTGGTGCTGGGGCGAGCGGCGCCTCGATCTGGCGACCCGGCTCGACTACGCCGGCGTGGACTTCGTGGTGGTGGACGATGAGTCGCAGATCGCGCGTGGCGCGACGCCGGTGTCACTGATTGCCAACTACACCGCGTTCAGTGACTGGATGGCGAGGTCGACGCCGTGTTGAGCATCGTGATGCTGTACCCCGAGCTGCTCGGCACCTACGGCGACGCCGGCAATGCGCTGGTGCTCGCTGAACGTGCTCGCCGACGCGAGATCGAGGCGCGCGTCACGGTGGTGGGCATGGACGACGAGGTGCCCGACGCCTCGATCTACCTGCTAGGTGGCGGGGAGGACGGACCCCAGCGCCTGGCGTGCGATTTGCTCGCGCGCAGCGACTTCGTCGAGCGGGTGCGCACCGGCGCAAGCGTGCTGGCCGTGTGCGCGGGCCTGCAGATACTCGGACGCACGTTCTGCGTCGAGGGCAACGACGAATACGAGGGACTCGGCCTCGTCGATCTGGTCACTCGGCGTGGTGCGCGACGGTCGGTGGGCGAGGTGGTGGTGGACGTGGGGGGTCGACCGCTCGTGGGGTTCGAGAATCACGGCGGCCACAGTGTGCTGGGCGAGGGAGTGCCGGCGTTGGGGACCATGGTGCGCGGCCAGGGTAACGACGGACGAGTTGACGGCTTTCGGCTTTCGACCCTGTGGGGGACCTACGCGCACGGTCCGGTGCTGGCGATGAATCCGTGGCTGGCCGACGAGATACTCGCCTCGCTCGCGGGCACCGACCTTGAGCCGATGGCGAGCGTGGCGGACCGGCTTTACGCCGAGCGGGTGGCGACGCTCAGTTCTCGCTCGAGCGAGTGACGCCGTAGGAGGGGTCGCCGCTCACCGTTCGGCCGAGTTGCACGACCGCGTCCTCGATCCGGGCGCCGAAGCGACGAACGTTCTCGTCGGGTTCGCCGTGCAGAGCTGGGCCGAAGGCGATGATGACCTTGTGGCGTCGACGACTGATCTGGTTGACGAACTTCGGTGCTTTGGCGTACTTGGGTCCTTGGAGATAGCCGGCGTCGTGAATGTAGGTTGGAATGACGGTTGCGTTGGCTCGCTCGGCCAAGTACGCGGCGCCTCCCTTGAACTCTTGAAGGTTCCCGTCGGGTGAGCGTCCTCCTTCGGGGTAGATCAGCAGGTTCCAGTGGTCCTGTACCACCTCGAGCGCCTGCTGGGCGCTGCGTCGATTGATCTTGTGCCGGTCGATTGGTATGGCGTTGAAGAGCAGCACCGTGCGAAACGCCGTGCGAGCGTCCATGAAGAACGTGTCCATGGCACCCGCGACCACGGTGCGTCGACGAAGTGGCACGGGCAGCGCGCTCAGGAAGAGTGGCGTATCGAGATTGCTCGTGTGGTTGGCGACAAAGACGTAGGGTCCCTTGTTGGCGATGTTCTCGGCGCCTCGGACCTCGAGGCTGGAGATGAAGCGGATGTACGGTTTGACGTAGAAGGTGTGCAGCAGATTGCGAACAAATCGGGCAACGTAGCCCCGTCCCCACTTCGTCGAGTAGTCCAGTCCGAGTTTGGCCATTGCCTAGCGGCGACGCGGTCGCTGTTTGGGGGTGTAGCGCTTTGAGGGCGCCGGGGACGACGGCGAAGAGGAATCCGCGGACTTGGATCTTGAGGTGGCGCCGCCGCCACGAGCACGACGCGTCTGTCGACGTTCATTGGCCAATTCGCGGGCGCGTCGGGAGGAGCCGCTGAAGGTCGCGTCACCGTACTTTTGCAGGCGAAGGGCCCGAATCACGAGCCAGCCGCCCAGGAAGAGGAATGGCAGGCCCACCGCGCCGATCGCGAGGCCGAGCAGCAGGCTGGCAAAAGCCACGCCCGCGCGCTTGCGCCACCAAGCGAAGAGGATGATCGCCAAGCCGATAACGAAGATCTTTAGGAATTCCAGGAGCCAGTCCGAGGGGTGCGTGAGGTGGTGGTACTCGCAGACCTTGTTCACTAGGTGGAAGTTCGCTGGACACGTGTTGGTGGCCGATGGTTTGGCTTGATCGGTCACCCAGGTGTTCTTGAAGAGATGAGGGCTCAGAATCAGTGCGAGCACCATGGCAAGGGCACCGGCGACGTAGGAAAAACCGCGCTCAATGTTGTCGATGCCCATGATGACATCACGAGAGACGGCCGAGGTGCGTCGCGTCCGTCCCCGACGCGTCCGATCGGGCGTGGACTCAATGTTGTCTGGCACAGGAAGAAGGCTACATCGTCGCACCAAAAGTGCACGAGGCCTGCACCCACTAGGATTGTTGGTCCGGGCGCTTAGCTCAGTTGGTTAGAGCGCAGCCTTCACACGGCTGAGGTCGAGGGTTCGAGTCCCCCAGCGCCCACCCTGGTCAGAGCCTAGAAATAGGTTTTGACCATATAGCATTACCCCAGTATTGCTCCACGAATGGTAGGTTCCAGACGTGGCGATTAGGACTGGTCAAAATAGGCCCGGAACGATGCGTGAGCGTTCTCCGGGGCATTGGGAACTCCGAGTGTTCATTTCTAACGATCCCGCGACGGGAAAACCCGGGAGGGCCACTCAAACATTCGTTGGGACTGAAAAGGCCGCAGGGAAGGCACTGTCGGCACTCGTGGCGAAGGTTGAGTCTGGAAAATTTGATCGGACGACAGCGACGGTTGGTCAACTATTGGACAAGTGGCTCGAGTTTTCCGAGACAAACCAGCGTCAACGACCGCGCACGATCTATGAGAACCGCGCCAAGATCGAAAAACGACTGCGCCCTCGTCTTGGACATCTTCGACTTGACCGCCTCAAGCCGGACGTGATCGACGCGGCTTACGGCGACTGGCTCGCCGAGGGTCTGTCGCCCGCGACAGTTAGTAAATACCACGCGATCTTGAGCGCTGCTCTTCGACAAGCCGTCAAGTGGGACTGGATCGACCGCGCACCCACTGACCGCGCCACGCCACCGTCACTCGTGCGTCGAGAGATGGTGGTGCCCACACCCGAGCAACTTGTGAAGCTCGTAAGTACCGCCGAAAAGTTCGACCCGGTACTCGCGACGGCCATTGGACTTGCCGCTTTAACGGGCATGCGCCGCGGCGAATTAGTCGCGTTGCGGTGGAGCGACATTGACCTCGTTAAGGGTCGAGTGAAAGTCTCGAAGAGCCTCACCGTTGCGGGCGGGGAACAACATATTGGCCCGACGAAAACACACGCTTCGCGGGATCTCGCGCTTGACCCGGTGTGCGTTCGCGTCTTGAAGTTTCGATGGGCCTATGCCGCTGAACTGGCAGAGATTGCTGAATCACCACTCGACGACAATCCGTACGTGCTTTCGTACAACGCGAATGGCGCATTGCCAGTGAACCCTGACACGCTTACACACCGGTTTGGAAGCCTCTGTCGCAAGATGGAAGGGCCCGCGATTAATCGACTTCAAAAAGCCAAGCCGAAAGCAACTCGCGACGATCTGGCACCAGCGAAGCGCTGGTCGTTTAGGTTTCATGATCTTCGACACTTTTCGGTGACGACGCTCATTGCCGCGGGTGTTGACATTCGCACGGTGGCCGAGCGTCACGGTCACGCTCGTGCAACTATGACCTTGGACCTTTACGCTCACGCTCTACCGGAGCGCGATCGCGAGGCCGCTGGCATTCTCGGGCGCGCGCTTAACTGGTGAGTACGCGCCAACCAAATTGAGGCCACCATGTCTGACCGAGAGATGCCTTTGTAGTTGATCCGAAGCCAAGTGAAGTCCTGCGGCGGTCGAAAGATTGCCGCCCGGAAGTGTCACGGACTTCATCCTGCTCTATGAAAGCTCTGGAGCGGTGGACACCAGGCGTCGCTATTACCTCTGCTTGGTCGGGCTTCCAAACACAATCAAACACGGACTAAGAAAGGTCTCCATCGGCCGGCCGCAGTCCCCACCACACAAGTGCAGCCCACCCGAAGCGCATAGGTACGAGGCTCTTACCTGGGCTTCGGAGTGTCGGGCTATCCCGCTCTACTGCCCCGGCCCCATCTGGCGCTGCGAGTGCGGTAGTCGCTTCGAGGTGAACGAGCACTACCGTTGGTCACCACTCGCGCTTAGTTCAGCGTTGAGCCATACGTGACCATCTCGCGGTGCATGCTGTCAGCCTTTAGCGCGTAGGACATCGCTTTATTCCAGTCGGTGACGCCAGCGGCGGATTGATACTGGGCCAGGTTCGATGACGCATTCTGGCAGTACGAGAACATATAGAAAGCGTCCACGAGCCACTTGTTGTACAGAGTTTCGAGATGCGCGTCAGGGGCCATGGGCTTGCTCGCCAAGACCTGGACGTCGGTGACGCCATTGGAGCACGCGTTGTTTACCCCAACTAACGAGTGTGCTGTCTCCGCCGTCTTTAGGGATGTCAGGTCATTACCCACGCGGTCGGCATAGAGGGCAGTGTTGATCACCCAGTTATACGCCGCCGAGTGCCCGGTGTGGCTGAGGGTGAAGTACGCGGTCTGGCCGAAGATGTAGAAGCCGAGCACAGCCGAGAGCGCGTAGCGAACCCACCTACGCCACGATGAGCCCGGTTCGTTCAATAACCCCGTCTTCACGAAACTTCGCGGCCAGCCACGACGGGCGTACCAGATGACCGCCAGCACCGCAATGACCACGGGAACGCTGATCATGCCAATGGCGTATGCCGTATCTGCGGTGATCATTCGACGCTCTCTCCATTGGACGGTCTTGCGCATCGTAGAGCCCGAACTGCTGGTGGTCTCCACTTGGCCGCCCCGTCCCTGCCCCGTAGCCCAGTGGCACGTAGTGGCAAACACTGGCATTTAGTGGCGGGGCAATCGCGGGGCAGCCCTCAGTGCAGGTCAGCAAGAACCAAGTAAATAAAGGGTTTTCGGGCTAGAATGCCCCGAAGGACTTACGTATTCCTAATCCGAAGATACACATGGGAAAAACTCGGGAATTTTGGAAACTAGGGCTCTTCACTGGCCCTATAAGCTGACGCGGTGCACGCGTGTCACATGATAAATGAAGCAAGTGAAGTGCAAAAACGAGGAGAAATCTTGGCGCTGTGTCCGATGACAATGGGGTAGGTCACGGGTGCCCCAGTTGTCCGTAATCGTCGACGGTGAATGCATGGCGCGTGGCGTAACCCAAGACCCCTAGTTCCCAGTCGATTTCGAATTGTCCCGATGGCAGGGGCCACATGAGGGCCCGGGAATGATCAAGGGGAAGAAAATCCTGGGGGAATGCGAAGGAAATCCCCATTGCACCGTTCGGAATATCCGCACTGGCTTGGTAGGCCCCGTGGCCCTCGTGTCGGACCTGGCACACTGCGGTCGGACTTCCCGGCGTTAGTGAGTCGAAACCTGCCGGGGGACTCAACCGTATGCCGAGCGTATAGCCGTGACGAGTCGTGCTGAATGCGGCGTCGGTTACCCACAGCCCTTGCGCTGCATTGATAAATTGCGCTCGCTCGGCTGCCTCGGCGTCGATCAGGACTTGGTAGAGGAACGAGACCATCTGGCGAACGAGGTCGCCGCTCTCGTCACTCTGAAGTGCGCCGAGCACCTCGGATAGGTCAAAATCATGGTGGGTCATCGGAGTATTCCTTTCGTGCCTTGCAATGGACACATCAAGAAATACTCCGGTGGCCCGTCTTCATGACGGACCGAGGAAATTACACCACTTCAGGGGACGTCAACCGGAATTTCTCTAATCTCGGTTTCTGCTCATAGACAATACGTACTAGGGTAATCGTATGGCGAAGCCCGAGGACAGCAGAACCGGAGATCTCCTGAAACGAGCACGTGTCAGCGCCCGGCTGTCGCAGACCGATGTTGCACGTCGTGCGAGCGTCGCCCAAAGCGTGATCAGTGCATACGAGTCCGGCCGCAGGGA
>DATKTZ010000020.1:0-47348 GCA_035530815.1 Acidimicrobiales bacterium | reverse complement strand
TCCTCATAACATGGCAACACCGAGCGCACTGCGCTCGGTGTTGGTGGCGGAGAGGGAGGGATTTGAACCCTCGGGCCCGCGTTAACAGGCCGCATTCTTAGCAGGAATGTGGTTTAAACCGAACTCACCCACCTCTCCAGTGAGTCCATCCTAGTGACTCGGCGCCGCGCGCGGAAACCCAGTCTCGCGACGGTGGCGCGTTCCCCTGGGACCCTCACGCGCCCTCGTTCAGGACGCGTGCGCCCTCAATTCGGGAAAGCCAATGGCCAGATCGAAGAGTTCGCGGTCCCGATCCCAGGTGAGGTGGCCGCGCACGCTCTCGAGGGCCAGCCATACCAGTTCGTCAACCTCCTCAGTGGGCGCGAACTCCCCCTCGTCCACCTCCATGAGGTAGTACGCCACGATCTTGGGTCGACCCTTTCGGTGTGTGTAGTTGGTGGTGCCGATGAAGCGAGCGATGCGGCACCGCATGCCGGTCTCCTCGTGCACCTCACGCAGAGCGGCCTGTTCGAAGGTCTCGCCGTCATCGAGTTTGCCCTTGGGAAAGGTCCAATCACCACGGGCCTCGCGGTAGATACAGGCCACTTCCGCGCGAGCGCCGCCGACCCAGCGGATGACGATGCCGCCCGCGGCGCGGATGAGGTCGCGCGGCGCGTCGTTGGGCACGATCAGCTCGCCACTCAAGAGGTACACGCCCCCAACGCTATTGCACGCCAACGCATGTCCTGAGTCTTATCCGATAACAATGGGTCCCATGACACCTTCGTAGAGTAGTGAAGATGATCGCCACGTCACTCGCACTGGGGTGGCGGCTCGGAATCTTCTTCACGGCGGGGGTCTTCACCGGGATTGCCAACGGCATCGCGGGTGGCGGCACCTTCTTCTCGTTCCCCACGATGCTCGCCATGGGCATTTCACCACTCCAGGCCAACGTCTCGTCCACGGTGGGTGTCGTTCCCAGCTTCGTGGGCGGGCTTCGCGCCTCGCGCGGGCGATTCGCAACGCACAGAGAACTCGCGCGAACCCTGATCGTCCCGTGCGTGACCGGCACCGTCGTGGGCTGCACCTTGTTGTTCATCGGATCGCCCAAGACCTTTGAGCGGGTGGTGCCCTGGCTCATCGGCTCGGCCACGCTTCTGTTCGCGCTGGCGCCCCGGATCACCGCACGCCTCGCCCACATCGAACACACCCACCCCGCTCGGCGCTGGACGCTCTACGTCGGGATCTTTCTCATCTCGATCTACGGCGGATACTTCGGCGCGGGCGTGGGGATCATGCTGCTCGCGGTCATGGCCGTGTCGCTGCCCTACGAGATCCACGAGCTGCAGACGCTGCGCAATCTCCTGTCGATCCTCATCACCTCGGTGGCGGCGGTGATCTTCATCGTGCGCGGCCACCTCGCCCTCGAGGCGGTCTACATGTTGATGGCCGGCACCTTACTGGGCGGCTGGCTCGGCACGCGGCTCATCGAGCGCCTCTCGCCCTCCTGGGTGCGCGTGCTGGTGGTCGCGACCGGGGTCATCACCACCATCCACCTCGCCCTGCAGCAGTGAGGTAGCGAATACTCAACAATTTCACTAGGATTTATTGAATGAAACGGCTCTTCAGTTTTCCAAACCCGGTCAATGACGCCTCCGCGCGCACGGTCGCCCTGGGCGTGGTCTGCATGTCGATGTTCGCTCTCCTCACGAGCAGCGCGTGGGTGCTGATTCCGCTGACCTACGGATTCCTCGCGCGCCTCGCCACGGGCCCGACCCTTTCGCCACTCGGCCAGTTCGCGGTTCGCGTCGCCGGTCCGCGCCTGACCCGCTGGCAGAAGTTCGTGCCCGGCCCCCCCAAGCGCTTCGCCCAGGGCATCGGTGCCGCCCTCACCGTCTCAGCCTCACTCGTGTGGTGGGGCGCCGGGTGGTCACTTGCACGCTGGCTGCTGGTACCACTCGCGCTGGCCGCATCGCTCGAGGCGTTCGCCGGCTTCTGTCTCGGCTGCACCGTCTTCGGGTGGCTGATCCGCCTTGGCCTGGTGCCCACGTCGGTGTGCGACGAGTGCGGCGACCTGTCCGCACGCTTCGCGGCGGCCGGCTATCCCCGCAAGTAGTGAGCCGCCAACGGCCGCCGCGACCTGGTGACATCGCACCCTTGAATCCTTCGTAGGCTGAGGGAATGAGTCGTCGTTCCGCGCGATCACTATGGGCCGTGATGAGTGCGGGCGTCACGCTGTGCGCGCTGACCCTCCCCGCAACCACCGCGCTCGCCAGCCAGCCCCGCGTCGTGGTGGCGCACGCGGTGGCGCTGCCGCGCAACGTCACCGTGGTCGACACACCCCTCACCACGTCCTTCGATGTCGTCCTGGTCCAGCGTCACCGCACCGAGTTGACGTCGCTGCTCGCGGCCATCTCGAATCCGGCGTCGGCGAACTACCGCCACTTTCTCACCACGGCCCAGTTCGCCGCGCGCTTCGGCGCCAGCGCCAACTCGGTGAACGCGGTGCGCTCGTACTTCGCGAGCTACGGACTGCACCCCGGAGCGCTCAGCAAGGGACACATCCTCCTGCACGTCAGCGGTTCGACGCCCGCCATCGCGCACGCACTCGATACGTCGCTGGTCACCGTGCGACGGGCCAACGGCTCGCTAGCGGCCCAGTTCAGCGCTCCGGCCAGCGTGCCCGCCACCCTGGCCCACGACGTGAGCGCCGTGGCCGGGCTCACGTCGGTGACGCCGCCCGCGAGCGCAAGCGCCCCACGCGCCACGGCTCACACGAGCGCCCCGGGGGTGTGCCCCTCGGCCGGCAGTTCCTCGACCAACGCGCCCAACGCGCTGGGCGGGTACACCCTCGGCCAACAAGCCCTCCTCTACGGGCTGAACAGCGCCTACGCCCAGGGCTTCAACGGGGCGGGTCAGACCATCGGCGTCTACGAACTGGGCCCCTACAACGTCACCGACCTCCACACCTACTTCAACTGCTACGGCGAGAACCCCGCCATCAGCGACGTCGCCGTGGACGGGGGTAGCACGGGGCCCAGCAGCGATGAGGCCACCTTGGACATCGAAGAGGCCGCCGGACTGGCGCCGGGCGCCGCCATCGAGGTCTACTCCGCGCCGAACTCGGGTGCCGGCCCCCTCGACGCCTACCAACAGATGGCCGACGACAACACGGCGTCGGTGATCACCACGTCCTGGGGCACCTGTGAGTCCGACCCCAGCGGTAGTCCCCAGGCCGAACAGGGCATCTTCGAACAGATGGCCGCCCAGGGTCAGACGGTCCTCGCGGCCAGTGGGGACAACGGGTCCTCGGACTGCGCGGGTGTGACCAACAACGCGCTCGCCGTCGACGACCCCGCCTCTCAGCCCTACGTCACGGGCGTGGGCGGACTCAGCGTGACGGGCGTCAGTCCACTCGTTCAGACGGTGTGGAACGACGGCACGGGCAGCCACGGTGGCGCCGCCGGCGGCGGGTTGTCCACGTTATGGTCGCGGCCCTCGTGGCAGATCGCGACGGGGATCACCAGTACCGACACCATGCGAATGGTGCCCGATCTCTCGGTCATGGGCGACCCGGGCACCGGCTTCATCCAGTACTTCGGCGGCTGGGGCGCCATCGGTGGCACTTCGATCGGCTCGCCGCTCATGAGTGCCGTGGTCGCCGTCGCCGCCCAGCGGTGCGGACAGGGTCGTCTGGGTTTCATCAACCCCGCTCTCTACGCCATGGCCGCCACCGGCTTCATTGACGTCACCACGGGCAACAACGACCTCTTCGGCTTGGGCGAGTACAGCGCGGGCACGGGCTACGACATGGCCTCGGGTCTCGGCAGTCCTAACCCGACAACGTTCATGGGCGGGCTCTGCCCCCAAGCGTCCTCGCCCACCATGAGCACGTTCACACTGTCCAGTGATCGTCCTCCCGTGGGCGGCACCCCGCCCTCGCTCTCGATGGTGCTGCGCAGTGCCGCCGGCACGCCGCTGTCGAGCGCACTCGTGGCGATCGCCGCCACGCGAACCAACGGTGTCGTGTTGATCGACAACGACCACTCGAGCGAGGCCCCCGGCGGTAACGCCGCCTACAGCATCACCACGGATCAGAACGGAGCCGCGACCGTCACCTTCTTTGCCTCGAGCGCCGGTCCGGTCGACGTGACGGTGTCCTACCAGGGCAAGACCATCTACTCGCACACGCTGCACTTCGTGAACAAATCCGCTTCGGCGCGTCCCAGCGCTCCGCGTATCACGAAATTGACGCCGTTGGTCGCGGGATTCCGCCTGAGGGTCAGCGCACCAACGAACCGGGGCTCGCGCGCAGTCACCGCCTATCAGTACTCGATCAACGGCGGCGCCACGTGGCTGAACTTCTCCGCGGCGAGCAAAGTTGTCACGGTGAACCGACTCGCCAAGGGCCGTACCTACCGCGTCGTGGTGCGTGCACTGAGCGCCGCGGGACCCGGAGCGCGCTCGGCGCCGTCATCGGTGAGGACCCTCGCGTAGCGACACGTACGCGAATGGTTGTGTTCTCGTTACGACGACAGTGTTTTCAAAGTGAGCGCACCTAGACTGACGAAAGAGATTCCGAGAAAAGTTGGGCCATCTCGCCCACCGTGAGGACCCGAGTGCAACTTCGACGAACCGTGCTGTTGACAGTGCTTTTGCTGGTCGGCGTTCTCGCGTCGGCCTCCGCCTCGCACGCCGACACCACCACGACGTCCTCTACAACAAGCACAACCACCACGACCACCACGCCGGGAACCACGACGACGACGCCATCCGTGTCCAACCCGTCGAGAGCGCCCGGACTGCCGCTCTTCCAGTTCGTCAACTCGGGCGCCGGCGTGCTGCCGTGGAACGCGGTGTCCTTCGAGAGCGCCATCAATAACACCACGATGCTCGGTGGGCCCCACGCCGCCGCCAACGCCGCCGAGGGTGTGCTGGCGTACCGCACCACCCAGTCGCACATCGCCACCTACACCCAAGGCCTCACCGGTGCCGGGCAGTGGACCGACCTCTCCCCCTACATCGACGCGCAGGCCCCCGCGTCCGACCCGATTCCCTTCTTCGACCCGTGGGGCAACGTCGACGTGCTCTACGTGAGCGCCACCGGCGATCTCGAGCTGCTCAGCGCGAATGATCCGGTGAGTGCACTGTGGTTGCACACCCATCACGACATCGCCTGGCGGCCTCGCGTGAGCACGGACCTGAGCGCCATCACGGGCGTCACGGCGGCCACCGGCACCGGACTCGCGAGCATCCAGGTCACCGGCCAGAACGCGACCCTGGCGGTGCGCACCGCGAAGAACACGATCGCCGTGTTCACGCTGCAGTGGGACCTCAACCAGCCGATCCCGTACCTGAGCGCCCCACCGGTCGACGTGTCCAAGCTCACCCACACCGGCACCGCGATCGCCGACCCGGTCGTGCTCGCGACGCCGCTGCCCGCCGTAGTGACCACCACGGCGGCGGGGCACCTCGAGCTCTACACCGAGACGGCCGTGGGCAGCGGCGCGTGGGTCGCGCAGGACCTCACGCGGGCCACGTCGAGCCCGAGGTTGTCGTCGGGACCACTCGCGAGCGCGGCAACGACCTACAGCGTCTACGTCGGCGCGCTCGGCGCGAACGGCAACGTGGAACTCTTCGCCTCGCCCATCGCCGACTTCCCAGCCGGCGCGACGACGACCACGACGACCACGACGACGACGAGCTCCACGACCTCCACTTCCACCTCGACCACGGCACCGCCCACGACCACGATCGCGCCAACACCCACGACGATCCCGCCACTCACGCCA
Organism: Acidimicrobiales bacterium; assembly: GCA_035530815.1. GTDB lineage: Bacteria > Actinomycetota > Acidimicrobiia > Acidimicrobiales > RAAP-2 > RAAP-2. The sequence goes on along the minus strand of DATKTZ010000020.1, from coordinate 41,577 downwards.
TCGTTTTGGACGGCGCTGAACGTCACCGCGACCACCGCAGGGGCGCCGCCGCTCAGTGGTGCGATCTACCTGAGCGCCACGGACCAACAGATCACGATCGCGGGGGCCGCCGCCAACTGGGGTGACCTCTTCGCACTCACCAGCGCGAACGGCATCACCTCGTGGACCGCCACCGACGTCTCGGTCACCGCCGGCAGCGCCGCGCGCACCGTCGCCGGCGTGGTGACCGGCCTGCAACTCGGCCCCACGCTCAACCTGTTCGCGGCGGGCATCGGCGCACCACCGCCCCAGGGCGTCGGCGTCTACGCCATACCCAGCGCCAAGTGGACCAAGGCGGTCAGCGATGGCTGGCCGATTCTGAGCGAGACCGGGGGGCTCGGCACCACGTCGTCACCCTGGGTGGGCTTCACCTCGGCCACGAGCGTCGCAACCTCGCCCGACTTCTTGATGGGTCAGAGCATCTACAACGCGCACAAGCGCGTCACCTGGCTGTCGTTCTGGACGGTGAGCGGTCCCATGAAGAAGGAACCCCAAACCGCGGCCACCTACTACGGCCACGGCTTTGCCGCGGGCGCCTGGGTGGCCAGCCAGATCGATCAGTATCGCGCCCTGGGCGTGGGACTCAAACCGGACTGGGTGATCTTTGACCCCGAGGGCTACCCGGACAACCACTCGGCGCTCGACGCCCCCGCGGGCGCGTCGAACGCGACGATCGCCCTCTACGGCACCTACTGGAGCGCCATGCTCCAGGGTTGGGCCCAAGGCATCACGTCGGTAGACCCCAGCCTCAACGCTGGGGTCTACGCCAGCCAGTCCGAATACCGCAACTACAAGCTCGCCAGCCAGCCGCTGCCCGTCTTCATGGCCGTGGCCTTCGGCTACGGGGGCCCGGTGCCCGTTGCCGGCGCGAGCGGCGCCAACGTACGCGGCTTCATCGCGTTCAACGCGGTCTGCACGCCCGCGACCACACTGCTCAACCAGGAACAGACCCTGCTCAACCCGCCCTGGGGCGGCCAGTTCAACACCCTGCAGTTCAACGCGGGCGTCTACTGCCCACCGTCTCCCACGTAGGGTGACAACGTGAGCGACGAACCCGAAAACGACTCAAAGGGGCACGATCTGCGTGATCGGTTGCGTCAATTGACCCAGCCCCTGGTGGACTCGCTAGACGCGCGCCTGCGTGAGCAGGTCGACGCGCGCGTCGACAAGCGCGTCGACGAGACGCTCGCCAACCGTCTGGCGGTCCTCGAGCGGGCGATTGCGGATCTCGACCGATCCATCAAGGAACTTCAGGAACGGTTGTCGGACTGATCCTCGGCGGCTGAAGAGCGCCGAAGGTGGTCGCGCCCGATCGCCCAGCGCAGCGTGAGCACGCTCAGCACGACGACCGCGAGCACGAAGAAGGTGAAGACCACGATGAACACGTGGTCACGCTAGAGCGTGTCACAGCCGAGCGCAACAGTAGATGCATGACGATCTGCACGCACGCCCCGACCGTCGCCGAAACCCTGCGCGGGGACCCACTCGAACGACCGATGGTCGACCGCACCCGGGCTGGCGGACTGCGCGCCCTGCTCGAGGACGGAATCTACGACGTCGTCGGTGCGAACAACCCCGACGTGCCAATCGTCATCCGCTCATCGACACTGCGCCGCGATCCTCCCGTCATCGACTCGATGGCCTCGCAGTTGGGCCGTCTTCGAGGCGTTCTCGTGCACCAGGTGCTGCGTCTGGCGAGCGTGGGCGTGACGCCGGAGTTCCCCTTCGCCGACGCGCTGGCCGCGTGGCGTCTGGACGCACGCGGTGCGCTGGTCACGTGCTTCGACCAGTTGAGTTCGGACGACCGCGCACGACTCGAAGCCGACGTAAGCGCGCACGCGGTGACGCTACGCCGGGCACTGGGCGACATCCCGGCGTCGTGGATGCCGCGCAGTGCGCTGCGCGTGTCCCAACGCCTCGCCGGCGGGCGGGTCCTCTTGCACGACTTGGTGGATCTCATGGTGGGCACCACGTCCGGCGTGGCGTCGGTCGCCCTGTTGGACCTGTCGACCTCACCACTCGGTCAGGACGCCGAACGTACACTGCGCTACCACGCCCTGGTCCAGACGCTGCGCACCTCGATCCCCCCACTGCGCGTCTCGAGCTTCTCCAGCGCGACCGGCGAACTGTGGACCAGTGACGTCGACGATGACCTGCTCAACCGTGCGGCGCACGACGTGCTCGAAGCCGTGGGGGCGCAGTGGGGGCGAGCGTGACGACCCTGGTGCACCGGCGACTCGATGACGAGCAACTGCACGAGCTGATCGTCGCCGCGCCCGACACACCCAGCACGCTCGACGACGAGCACCGCCGAGCGCTCGGCGCCCGCTTTCGAGCCGTTGCCGGCACCGCACACCGACGCCTTGACGCGTGGAGCGTGGAGCGCGCCGGAGTGATCGACGCAGGATTCCGCTGGAGTTCGAGCACGGCCCGCCGCTTGCTGGGCAACGCCGCGCTGCGTCGAACGCGCGTGAACTCCTCGCTGAGTCTGGCCGACGCGGTGCGCGACGTGGTGACCGATCAACTCTTGCGAGCCGCCGCCGGCTACGCCCGCCCCGGATCACTCGAACACTGGTTGGCGGCTACCTCCGCGGGCGAGCGCGGCGCCGTCGTGGCCGAGGCCGTGAACTGGGCGACCCACGTCGTCGAAACCACCCAGCACCTCGAGCTCGACTGGCGCGTGGCCGACAGCGACGCCTACTACGACGTCGCGAGCGCTCGCACCACGCTGCGCGGGCGCCGCGACCTCGTCGTCGGGCAGGGCGACCTGCGGGTGCTCGTGCGCTTTCGCCTGGCCAGCCCCGGTAAAAGTGCTGGTCCTGGGCTGCGCAGCGACCTCACGATCGACGCCCTGGCGCACCGCGAGGGCCGCGCGGCCGCGCGCATCATCGGCATCTGGCCCGAGGCGGGCGTGATGTTGGCCGTTGACGGGACCATGGATGACCTTCGCGCGGGCGCCCGGGACCTGGTGCGCGCTGCGGTGGTGCTCGAACGTCGGCGCACCGCGCGCGCAGCGTGAGCCGGAGCATCGGCCCCGGACCACTAGCGTGGTTCAGTCATGACACTACGCTCCTCCCTTCGAAACATCGCGATCATTGCCCACGTGGACCACGGAAAGACCACGCTGGTTGACGCCATGCTGCGCCAAACCGGCTCATTCACCGCCCACGAAGAGCTCACCGACCGCGTGATGGACTCAGGCGACCTGGAGCGCGAGAAGGGAATCACGATCCTCGCCAAGAACACGGCAGTGAAGTGGCGGGACCTCACGATCAACATCATCGACACCCCTGGTCACGCCGACTTCGGCGGCGAGGTCGAACGGGGTCTCGCCATGGTCGACGCGGTGATCCTGCTGGTCGACGCCGCCGAGGGGCCCCTGCCCCAGACCCGATTCGTACTGCGCAAGACCCTCGAGCGCCGACTGCCGGTGGTGCTGGTGATCAATAAGGTGGACCGGCCCGACGCGCGCGTGGCCGAAGTGGTCCACGAGGTCGAGAACCTGTTCTTGGACCTCGACGCCGACGAACACCAGATCGAGTTCCCCATCCTCTACGCCAGCGCCCGCCAGGGCTGGGCCTCGCTCAGCGCCGAGGACACCTCGGGCGACCTCACCCCGCTCTTTCAGACCATCGCGGACTACGTCCCGGCGCCCGAGTACGAGGAGGGCCACGGACTCCAGGCCCTGGTCTGCAACCTCGACGCCTCGCCTTACCTGGGACGACTCGCCCTGTGCCGCGTCATCAACGGCACCCTGGAGCGGGGCCAGCGAGTGTCGTGGTGCCGCATCGATGGCACCACCGAGCACGCGAAGATCACCGAACTGTTCATCACCGAGGCGCTGGAGCGCATCCCCGCCCAGAGCGCGGGTCCCGGCGACATCGTGGCGGTGGCGGGCTTTGAGGACATCTTCATCGGCGAAACCCTGGCCGATGCGGAGAACCCCATTCCCCTGGAGCCGCTGCACGTCGATGAGCCGAGTCTCTCGATGACCATTGGCATCAACACGTCGCCCCTCGCGGGCACCGAGGGCAAGTTGCTGACGGCGCGAATGGTGAAGGACCGTCTCGACAAAGAACTCGTGGGCAACGTGTCCATCCGAGTCCTGACGACCGAACGCCCCGACGCGTGGGAGGTACAGGGTCGCGGCGAACTGCAGCTGGCCGTGCTCATCGAGACCATGCGACGCGAGGGATTCGAGCTGACGGTCGGCAAGCCACAGGTGGTCACCAAGCTGATCGACGCCAAGGTGCACGAGCCGGTTGAGCACGTCACCATCGACGTGCCCGAGGAGTTCGTGGGCGCGGTCACCACCCTGCTCGCCACCCGAAAGGGAACGATGTTCGACATGGTCAACCACGGCACTGGCTGGGCGCGCCTGGAGTGGCGCATTCCCGCCCGAGGGCTGGTGGGCATGCGCACCGAGTTCATGACCGAGACCCGGGGTGCGGGGATGATGCACTCCAACTTCGACGGCTACGCCCCGTGGTTCGGCGAGATCCGCAGCCGCCGCAACGGCGTGCTGGTGGCCGACCGACGCGGCTACACGACCGCCAACGCGCTGATCGACCTCGAGGCGCGTGGCGTCTTGTTCGTGGGGCCGGGTGTCGAGGTCTTCGAAGGCATGATCGTGGGCGAGAACTCGCGTTCGGACGAGATGAACGTCAACCCGACCAAAGAGAAGAAGCTCACCAACATGCGCGCGTCGGGCAGCGACAACACCGAGCGCATCACGCCGCCGACGGTCTTCTCACTCGAGCAGGCCCTGGAGTTCATCGCCGATGACGAGGCCGTCGAGGTCACGCCGAAGTCGGTCCGGCTACGCAAGGTGGTCCTGGATCGGGCCAACCGCGCGCGGTTACACAAGAAGGCCTAGGCGGGCCGTCAACTAGAGTCTCTCCTCGGAGGGATGACAGAGCGGACGAATGTACCGGTCTTGAAAACCGGCGTGGGCTTGCCCACCGTGGGTTCGAATCCCACTCCCTCCGCCAAAGACCACCGCTCGGGCGGTGCCGTCGCCGCTCAGGACACGGCCGCGCCCTCGCGCTGCGTCGAACCCTGGTGCACGAACCCGAGCAGCGCGTCCGCGTAGCGCATCAAGATGGCGAGCGCAGTCTCGTGGTCAATGAGCCCGCTCTGGGTGAAGTCCCACAGGCCGAACAACGCGTGGAAGATCGACCAGATACTGGCCTGGAACTCAAGATCGTTGGCGCGTTCGGGACCGTTGATGCGAACCCAGCGGTTGATCAGGCGATGACGCAGCAACGAGATGCTCTGGGCGAGGTCGGGCTGGAGCTGGTCGATACCACTGAAGACGCTGCGCACCAGGTGCTGGTCACGCAGGGGCAGCTCGAGCGCGCTGCGGATGCGCGCCTCGACCAGTCGCCGCGGATCGCTCGAGAAGTTCACGACGTGATCATCAAAGGCGTGTTCGATGGCCGCGAAGCGATGCTCGACCAGCGCCAGCAGCAGGTCGTTACGATCGCTGAAGTGCCGGTAGATGAGCTGGCGGCTGATGCCGGCTTGGGCGGCGACGCCGACGATGTTTAGCTGACCCAGGCCCTCGCGCGCGACCAGCTCGTCGGCGGCCATCAGGATCGCCAGACGCCGGTCGTCGGCTCGAAGGTACTGGCGCTTGGGGTTGGGAATCTCGTTCACGGTTCCTCCACCTTACGGTCACAGCCTTAGTGTTCTCTGTGCAAATGACCCGTGGAGATTGTCAAACTCTTCCCAATTTCAATGTCGACACTGCGTATATTTTGGCGGCGTCACCGGGCGGTGCACCGTGGTCCGGACCCAGTGGTCCAAGACCGTTCGGCCTCCCGACTAGGGCTGCACCCGAGAACGCAGGTCGTCGATCCAACGACGGGCCTCGCTGCGCGCGGCGGCCACCTCCTCGCGTCGATCGGCGGCCGCCTCGCCCGTCACGGGGTAAGAGCCGAGGAACTTGACCCGAGCGAGGTGCGCCTGCAGATCGGCCAGGCAGTCGGCCACGACCTCGTCCGCGATATGGCCCTCGAACTCGATGACGAAGCAATAATCCCCCAGCCCCTTCTTCGTGGGGCGACTCTCGAGTTTGGTGAGGTTGATGTCGCGCGCGGCGAAGCGTCCCAGGATGGCGTACAACGAGCCGGGCCGGTCCGCGTCCTGGAAGCACACGATCGTCGTGCGGTCGTGCCCGGTCACCGGCGCGATCGTGTCGCGGCCCACGAGCACGAAGCGCGTGGCGTTGTCGCGGTGGTCTTCGACGTCACTCACGAGTTGAGTCAGACCGAAGATCTCACCGGCCTTGGACGAGCCGATCGCAGCCCACGGCTCCTCACTCGCCGCCACTCGACGCGCCGCCTCGGAGGTCGAAGTGGTCTGCTCGGTGCGCACACCCAGGCGCGCGAGGTAGCGCCGACACTGGGCGAGCGCGTGCACGTAGCTGCACACCGTGGTGACCTGCTCAAGCGCGACGCCGGGCCGCGCGAGCAGGTGCAGGCGGATGGGCAGGACAATCTCACGCTCGATGAACAGGTCGTAGTCGAAGACCAGTCCGTCGATCGTCGCCGACACCGTGCCCTCGATCGCGTTCTCCAGGGGCACCAGCCCCTGGTCCAGGGTGCCCTCGGCGACGCCCGCGAGCAGGTCCGCCAGCGTCTCGCAGGCCACCGGCGTCACCTGCGCCAGCGTCGAGACGACCTCGTGGGAGAACGTCCCCTCCGGCCCGAGATACCCCACGCGCATTGATGCCATTACGGGATACTACTTTGCTCGCCGCGACCGACTTTTGTGCACCGGTGCACCCCCACCCCAGTGCCTACGATGGCAAGGGACCAAAATGGAAAGGCTGGCGCAATGCGAGACCCGATGTTTGAGTACAACGCCACACTCACCGACGCGATTTTCGACTACTGCCGCGAGCGGCTGTCGATGAGTCCGGTGCCACTCGACTACGGAAGCCTCATCCCCGAGCCCATGGCCGACCTGTCGGGTCTCATCACCCCCGAGGGCCACCAGCCCGAGGAGATCCTCAACTTCTTCAAGAACGAGCTCGCGCGCTCGGTGGTGTCGATCGACGCGCCAAACTTCCTCGCCTTCATCCCCAACGCCCCCACCAAGAATTCCCTGCTCTTCGATATGGTCGTGGCCTGCTCGGGTCTCAACGGCACCAGCTGGCTGGAGTCGGCCGGGGTCGTCATCGCCGAGAATCAGGCCCTCTCCTTTCTCGCCGAACTCGCCCAGATGCCCGAGGGATCCGGTGGGGCCTTCGTCTCGGGCGGCTCGACCGGGAACCTCTCGGGGCTCACCGTCGGTCGCGACGTCGGTCGCGCGCGACGCCCCGACCTCGCGGCGCACACCCTGCGCTTCGCCATCTCGTCCGACGCCCACTCGAGCATCGGCAAGGCGCTGCACGTCCTCGGTGTCGAAGAGCTGATGGTCGAGCCCGACGACCACCGCTTCACGCGCGCAACCCTCGAAGAGGCCCTGGCGAACGATCCGCACCCCGAGACCGTGATCGGCGTGGTCGCCACCGCCGGCACCACCAACGCGGGTATCATCGACGATCTCGAGGGACTGGGCAGTTACGCGCGCGAGCACGAGTTGTGGTTCCACGTCGACGGCGCCTACGGTGGTGCGTCGCTCTTCTCGCCCACGCACCGCCAGTTTCTCTCGGGCATCCGCCACGCCGACAGCTTCGTCGTCGACCCCCACAAGTGGCTCTTCGCCCCGCTGGACTGCGCGGCCCTCGTGTACCGGCACCCGCACGTCGCGCGCAAGGTCCTCGCCCAGCAGGCCAGCTACCTGGACATCCTGCACTCGAGCGACGAGGAGGCCTACGAGTGGAACCCCTCGGACTTCGCGATCCACCTCTCGCGGCGCGCGCGCGGCCTGCCCTTCTGGTACTCGCTGGTCACCAACGGCACCAAGGCATACGAGCGATCGGTCCAGGCCGCTATCGACCTGGCCGGACGCACCGTGGCGATGCTCGGCGAGTTCGACTACCTCGAGCTGGTGCGGCCCTCGAGCCTCTCGGTCGTGCTGTTTCGCCGCACGGGCTGGGACGACCAGCACTACACCCGGTGGAGCCACCAGTTACTACGCGACCAGATCGCCTTCGTGACGCCGACCAAGTGGGAGGGCGAGACCGTGGCGCGCCTCGCGTTCCTACACCCCGACACCGACGACGCGTTGGTGCGGCGAATCTTCGAGTCGATGCGCGACTAACGGTCCTTCAACAGCGGATCGCTCGGGCGCCGTACCGCGGCGCCCGACTCGCTCTTGCGACGCCACGCGATGCCGCCCAGCGCTTCGAGCACCACGCGATTGGCGAGGTACGCCGTGATCTCGGCGTGGTCGTAGGGGGGTGAGACCTCCACCACGTCCAGGCCGGCGAGGTTGCCCTCCATCGCGATGCGGCGCACCGCGTCGAGCAGCTGTCGACTGGTGAGGCCCCCTGGTTCGGGGGTCCCCGTCCCGGGCGCCGACCCGGGGTCGACGACGTCGACGTCCACCGAGAGAAAGATCGCATCGCACTCACTGGCCGCGATCGCGAGCGCCTCGTCGAGCACCGCGTTCATTCCCCGATCGACGATCTCGCTCATCTCGAACGATCGCATACCCTGGGCGGCCATCCAGTCCAGCGTCTCGGGCTCGGGCCAGTACCCGCGCAGCCCGATCTGCAAGAATCGATCACCGCGGCACGCCCCCGACTCGATCAGGCGCCGCATTGGCGTGCCGTGACCGTAGAGCGAGCCCATCTGCGTATCGCCAGTGTCGGCGTGAGCGTCGAAGTGGATGACCGAGACCCGCCCCCAACCCACGTGGCGGGCCAGACCCGTCACGTCGGGTAGTGCAATGGTGTGGTCCCCGCCGAGCACGACGGGGATGACTCCGGCTCGCGCCACCCGGGTGACCAGTTCGTCGAGCGCGGCCAGCGAGCGCTCGGTGTCACCCGAGGGCATCTCGACGTCGCCCAAGTCCACGACTCCCAGGTCCACCAGCGCGTCTACCCCGAGCGCGAGGCTCGGGCGGGCACCGTCGTGGGGTAGGTAGTCAGTGATTCGAATGGCCTGGGGCCCGAAACGGCACCCGGCGCGGTGCGACGTACCGCCGTCGAAGGGGGCACCGATGATGGCCGCGCCGGCCGTGATCCACTGTTCCTCGTGAGCGGGGTCGGCCGCGGGCACGCCGAGGAAGGTGGCGTCGGGGCCGTAAAGATTGCCTAGACGCATGGTCGCTCCCGTGGTCGCTGTGTCAGTGTCATGATCGGTCCTCGCCGCGCCAGAGATCGAGGATCTCCGCGCTCAGTCGGTCCAGGTGCCTCGAGACCAGTGAGACGTGGCCCTCGCTCGCCAGGTGCACCTCACGCGCGCCTGGAATATGGCTCGCGAGCCACGCCCCGTGGGTGGGCGGCACCATGTTGTCCTGGTCGCCGTACCACACGGCCACGGGCACGGCGATGTCCTGGACGTCAAAGCCCCAGGGCGACAGGAACGCCCGATCGTCGTCGAAGAATCCGTGCCAGCCGGTGCTGAAGGCGTCCGCACACGCCCGCGCCAGCGCCGCGCGCGCTCGGTCGTCGGCGAGAGCTTCGCGGTCCACTGGGGACAGGAGTCCTCCGAATATCTCAATGACGTTCTCGGGCGTGGCCGTGGCGAACTGCGCGCCGGCGGCGACCATGTGCTCCTGGTACTGCGGTCCGCCCTCCAGGGCGAGCGAGAACTCCTCGACGTTCTCGGGCGCCATACCGGCGGTCCAGTCGAAGTCGACGTCGATGGGCACCACGCCCGCGATCGACCACGCGCCCACGCAGCGCGGCGCGTCGAGCGCGGCACAGGCCAGCGAGTGCGGTCCGCCGCCGGACCAGCCGACCGCGACGTAGGCGACCCGCCCCAGTGCGTCGAGTGCGACACGCACGTCACCGACCACCGACGAAATGGTGCGGCCCTCGGCGCGCGATGACGCCGCGTAGCCCGGCCGCGTGAGCGCGATCGCGAACCAGCCGTCGCGCGCCGCCGCGGCCGCGAAGACGTCGAGGATCGTCGCCGTGCCCGGGCTGCCGTGATGAACGACCACGGTGGGCCCCGACGGGTCGCCGGCGCTCGCGACCTCGAGGACGCGCCCGTCGGGTGTGGTGAGCAGTTGGCGCTGAAGGGACATGTGGTACCTCGTTGACGTGGAAACCCGTCACTCACCCTAGGTCTCGGGCGCGACCACGTGCGATCGCTAGGGCGTCACGCTGAGGGGCACCCCGGTGTTCAACAACTCCACCCAGGTCTGGCCCGGAGTCAGGGCAATCGGCTGGCCGGCCGCGTTGGTGTAGGTGATCACGCTGGACTTGGAGGTGCCGTGAGACCACGTCGCGTGCAACTCGTGTCCGTCGGTGAACACCAGCGCGGAACCCGTGCCCTGCAAGTTCGCGTACGAGGTGAACGTACCCACGCCGTTCACGTAGTTGACGTACATCACGATCACGTTCTTGGGCGACACGCGCACGTTGGTGCCGGTGACGATGGGTTGGCCGAACAGGGTTCGGTCCCACCCGTGGGTCGTGGTGTCCCACGTCCAGGTCACCGCGTACTCGCTCGGAAAGGGTACGACGAACTTGGCAGCCACGGGGCCGGTCGCGGACCGGCCGGTGCCGCGATAGGTGAACAGCGCCGGCGGCGGCACGGGGGTGGCCCCCAGCGTCGCGCCGAGGGCGAAGACCTTGGTCGCGTCGGCGTAGAGGTTGTGCGGTGCGTAGCGGGTGGGATCGCGGAACATCGCGGCACCCGCGCTGGACTCGTCGACGAGCTTGACTGGCGCCTGGGAGATGCTCTGGACGGCGTAGGGTGCCCCGCCCGAGAACGCGAAGATGCCCCCCAGTGGCCAGACGATCTGCTGGTCGGTGGGCCGCACCGAGCGCACCGGACCGACCCTGGCGGGGGCGTGCGAGTTGAATACCGCAGCCAGACGCGTGATGCCGCCATTGACGATCTCCTCGTAGACGACGTCGGCCTGATCGATGCCCCACTGGGGCAGCGCCTCGGGGGTATTCTCGACCTTCACGGTGAGCGCGGGCCGCTTCAACGAGACGCCGGTCGGGTCGCTCAGGCCGGTGAGCGGAGCGTCGGGGTAGTGCACGACCGTCGTGGTGGTCGTGGGGACCGTGGTGGTGGCGACGGTGGTGTGCAGGTGGGGCCAGGCGATGAGCGCACCGACCACGAGTACGATCAGCGCCACCGCGGCGGCAATGACGGGTTTTCGCATCAGCCCAACCTAGTAAACGCCGTGGGGGCGAACAGGGAATTCAGTGCTTCACCAGCACCTTGTAGATCACGGTGTGGGGCAGCTGGGTCTCCGGACTCAGGTGCTCGGATCCCTCGACGCATTGCCATCGCGTGGCGCGGTAGAAGCCGAGCGCGGTGTCGCGGCCGTTAGCCCATACCTGCTCAGTACCGAGCGCGCGCAGCTCGCTCTCGGCGACCTCGAGCACGCGTGCGCCGTAGCCGCATCCCTGCACGTCGAAGTCGGTGGCCATGTAGCGCAACTGATGGGTCGCCAATTCGGGATTCATCGGCGCGACGCACGGGTAGAACGAGGCGCTCACCACCACCCGGTCGCCGAGCAATCCCGCGAAGTGAAGTGAGGTCTCGTCCTCGTCGCGCGGATCCGCCACCGAGATCTCGGGGTTGTTCGAGCGCAGCACCCGCCGGCGCAGGTCGTGCAGCACCCGCGAGGAAACGCGCTCAACGTGGAAGTGTTCTACCGATTCGCTAGTCAAGATCCTTCACCATCGTCACGAGTCGCATCGAGCCACCTCTGCCCATCGTACCCACCTCCCCGGTGGGCCGGAATCCGATCTTCTCGTAGAAGGCCCTCGCGCGAGGAACCTGCGAACCGACGTGCAGGTGGATCGCGCGAGCGCCCTCGCCACTCGCCCACTGCGCGACCGCGTCCACGAGCATGCGCGCGAGTCCGCCGCCACGGGCCGCGGGCGCGACGTACATCGCGTAGAGCCAGTGCGTGCCCGGGTGCAGGTCGTGGTGGCCGCCCCGGGCCAGGCCGCGCACCACCCCCTCGTGCTCGCCGAGGAAGAAGACCCACTCGCTCGCGGCGCCGCGCCAGCGAGCATCGGGCCAGGTCGCCACCTCCTCGTACGTCGTACCGTACGCCTCGGGCGTGTCAGCCAGCGCCTCGAGGCGGATCGCCCGCAACGAAGGAGCGTCGTCGGCGCCCCCTCGGCGCACCGAGGCCGCAACGTCACTCATCTCGACATCCGAATTGCGACGTTGCGCTCACCGAGGGTGCCCACGGCCAGGTGAGCGCGCACCCCCTCGCGATCCTCCACCAGTCGGTTCTGGGACAACTTGGACTTGCCCTCGATGGAATCCACGACAATCTCCAGACCGATGATCGCCTTCAGCTGTCGCGCCATGTGGGGCGCGGGAGCGTCATCGACACTCCAGCGCGGGTCGCGGTCGGATTCGAAGTGGTCGGTGAGCGCGCGCACCTGGCGAGCCGTCCACTCAGGCTCCTCGTGCACGATGACCCGGCCGCGCACCTCGGCCATCTCGTAGTTCCACGTCGGCACCGTGGCCGGCTCGCGAGCCAGGCTCGGGTAGTAGGTCGGGCTGACGTAGGCGCTCGCCGCGACGAATAGCGCTAGCACCTCGCCGTCGGGTGGCACCTGGCGCCACCAGGGATTGGCCCGGGCGATGTGCGAGCGCATCGTGGCCCGATCAACGTCGAGCACGACGGGCGCGAACACGCTCGCGAGTCCCTTGGTGCCGGCGATGACGAGCATCCCGGCACCGGCGTCGCGAACGATATCCCAGGCGGACTCTTCATCTTGAGCGAAATGAGAGGGAACGTACACGGCTCCATCTTTTCACGGGAGCGCCTCGCGTCGGTGCGCGCCCCCTACTCGCGCAATTCGGGCAGCCGCGCGGAGTACATGGAGTAGCCATCGATCTGACGCACGAGCATGGTGGCGATGACCGTCGCGCACATCATGGGGATCATGAGCGAGAAGCCGCTGTGGGTCATCTCGAGCACGAGCACGAGACCCGCCAGGGGCGCCTGCATCGAAGCGCCGACCATGGCCGCCGCACCTACCAGCGCGAACGCACCCACCGGCGTGCCGGGCCACAGGTGCGACCACAGCACGCCCAGCAGCGCGCCGAGCAGGGCCCCCGTGCTGAGAAACGGTGTGAACACGCCGCCGGCCGCGCCGCTGCCGAGAGTGGCGGCGGTCACCAGGGGCTTCAGTGCGAAGAGCGCGAACAGCACGCCGACGCCGCCGATGCCCAGGAAGGCCTCGTGTGCCATGTCCTTGCCGTTGCCGAAGAGCTGGGGGTACCACACGCCCAGCACGCCCACACAGAGAAAGACGATCGGCATGACCCAGAAGATCGAGACGCCCGAGGCCCGGTGGTGCGAGGTCCAGCCGATGAGACGTACGTAGACGACCGTCAAGAGCCCCACCACCGTGCCGGCCAGCAGCGACCACACCATCAACGACGCGCTGAAGTGGTACGCGGGTATGTCGGCGTAGGTGGCGCCGTTGGGGAGGTACAACCAGCCCACGAGCGTGGCCGCGAACGAGCACGCCAGCGCGGGCAGCACGACCGGCAGGGCGAGGGTCCCGTAGAGCACCTCGGCGGTGAACAGCGCACCGCCCAGGGGCACGTTATAGACGGCGGCCAGTCCGGCCCCGCCGCCGCAGGCCACGAGCAGTCGCCGCTGCTCAACCGTGAGCTTCGCCCAGAGTCCGATGACGCTGCCCGACGCGCCGCCCATCAGCTTGGGCGCCGCCTCACGGCCGATCGAGGCGCCCATGCCGATGACGACTTCGGACACGACCGAGGTCAGCGCACTTCGCCGCAGCGAGAGCTCGCCGCTGCCCGTCCACAGGGCGTCATCGATCTCGGCCCGCTCGTGTCGCAGGAACCGCCGGATCAAGTACCACCCGATCGAGCCGATGACGCTCGCCAACACGATGAACGCGACCCGACGTGCCCCCGACACGGCCGCGACGGCGTCCTGGTAACTGCCCGAGTGGTAGTGGTAGGCCCAGTTCTCGGCCAGCGCGAGCACCCACATCAAGAAGTCCCCGAACAGTCCGGTCGCCACGCCCGTCGCCAATACCGCGAGCCAGAACGTCGGTGTCAACGCGGCGCGACCGTCGTTGGTCACGTTGGGCTGCTCGGTCGAACCCCGACCCGAGGCGATACGCCGCTTGATCAGCGGCTGGGGAATCCGCTGACGCTCGCTCCTGCCGCGTTGTCTGCTCATGACTCCCTCAATGGATCACTGCTCGCGCGCCAGCCCGTCTTCGCCGTCGCACCACACGCCCAGTGTAGGAGTGCGCGCGCTACGCCATGGGTCCTTGCGGTCCTCGATCAGCCCTCTGCGCCCGTGACCGCCTCGTCACATCCGGGAGCGTGCTGCGAATCAGCACCCAAGACGGCGCCACACGACGGGCACAGCAGGTGCGCCCAGCACACCGGGTCGCCTCCCATCTCGGACAGTGCGATCTCCCCGATCAAGGGCGTCGCGTCATCAAAGCCATCGCGTGCCGGCCCCGGTGTCGTCGAATCGGTCATCACCGCCGAGACTACCGGTCACGCGTCGCGGGGTCGTCGATCTCGTGGCGCGGCGCTGGCGCTGGCGCTGCCAGACTTGTGCGGTGGCCACCACGTGGGGGCAGACCCCTCGACAGAGCATCCTGAGCGAGTGCGCCCGCGTCGGCACCCGCGAGCTCGTCAGCGCGTGCCTCGACGTCCTTTCGGGCCAGCCCCTGGACCCCGCACTCGGCTACGTGCTCGCCGGTCCGGCCTCGCGGCCCGTCATCGAGGGTCGCGAAGGCGGCGCGTCGGGCTACTGGCCCAAGGTGTGGGCGCTGCGCGCCCTCCTGTACGCGTGGAACCCGGTCGCCACCGCGCGCGTGATCGAGCGTCTCAGCGACCCCGCCTGGCGCGTTCGCGAGATGGCCGCCAAGGTGGTCGCGCGCCAACGACTCGACGAAGCCCTCGAGTCGCTCGGTGCGCTCGAGCACGATGACGTGGCTCGCGTACGGCGCGCCGCGCAGCGCGCGGTCATGGCGCTGGTCGCCGCCGGTTGACGCCCTCGCGAGCTCAGTCGGGGATCTGGGTCGAGAGACAGAAGGGGTGGCCCGCAGGGTCGCTCATCACAATCCAACGATCCGGTTGCGGCTGCACCTCATGCTTGCGCGCGCCGAGTCGCTCGGCTCGCACCGTGGCGGCCCCGAGGTCCTTCACGGCCAGATCGAGGTGCACCTGCTTGGCAACGTCATCATCGGGCCAAGTGGGTGCGCGGTAGTTGTCGACCCTCACCGCCGAGAGCCACACGACGTCGGTCCTGACCGCGACGAAGTTGTCGCTGGAGAACGCCACTTCACCGTCGAGCAGGGACGCCCAGAACGCGCCCAACGCCGCTGGGTCGTCGCAATCGAGCGAGATCGAGCCGATTCGGATGGTGTCGTCCACGGGCGCAACCTACCCGCGGGGTGTGACGCGATCCAGGGCGGCGTCGGGCGAGCCGTCCGACCGACGCAGTGCGGACATCGCATCTCACCCTGTGATCTGCGGCGCGGCGCTGGAGGACAAATTCTTCGACCCGGCTCTCGCCCCGCTGGACGAACCGCACGTCGACCGCAACGGCATCCTCGCCCGACTGGCGGCCCAGGACGCCTGAGCCGACACGGGGCCAACGACACTAGCCTCGCGACGTGCGAATCCTCTTCGCGTCCACCTCCGGCGAGGGCCACCTCGGTCCGCTCTACACCCTGATGCGCGAAGGGCGGACGCTCGGCCACTCGGTGAGGATCGTCAGCTCGCGGCGTGCCGCTGCCAGCCTCGAACGAAGCGGCTTCGACTTTGTGCTCGGTGACGATCCGTCGGCCGACGAGGCCGAGCGGGTCTGGTCACGCTTCTCATCCCTGCCGCGGTCCGAGGCCTCGGCCATGATCGAGCGCGACTGGTTTGCGACCCTGTGCGCCGACGCGCTGGCGCCAACCATGACCTCCGTGGTCGAGTCGTGGCACCCGGATCTGGTCATTCGTGAGACGTGTGAGTACTCCTCGGCGATGGTGTGTGACCGGATGGGGTTGGCTCACGCACAACTCGGCGTCTCGAGCGCCGCGGCGGAGTACTCGGTACTCACCACCCTGGCCGCGCCGGCACTCGACGCACGCTCGCCCGGGGTCAGCACTCGCATCCTGGCCGCGCCGTACCTGACGCGATTTCCCGCCTCGCTCGATCCTTCGCCCTACCCGCTCACCATGCGCTATCGCGCGTCCGCGCCGGTCGCGGGTGCGCCACTGCCCGAGTGGCCAGCGGGCGAGGGACCGCTGGTGTACCTGACCCTCGGCACCGCCGTCGCACCGGCGACCCGAATCACGCTGCTTCGTCGCGCGCTCGACGCCATGACCCGCCGCAACCTGCGCGTGCTCGTGAGCACGGGCCCCGGCGTGGAGCCGCACGAGTTGGGGGCGCTCGGCGCCACTGCGCACGCCGTGCAGTGGGTGGATCAGTCACGGGTGCTCGAGGTGGCCGACCTGGTGGTCTGCCACGGCGGCTCCGGCACGACCTTCGCAGCCCTGGACGGCGGGGTGCCCCTGGTCGTGGTGCCCCTGTTCGCCGATCAGCCGACCAATGCACGCCTGGTCGTGGAGGCGGGGGCTGGAGTCATGCTCGGTGACGGCTCCGGATCGGCCGACGAGAACAGTGCGGCGCACGAGTCGGCGCTCTCGCGGCTGGGCGACGCCGTGGATGAGGTCCTGCACCATCCCCGATACCGTGACGGCGCGCGACGTGTGCAACGAGAGATGCGCGAGGCCGACGCGCCCGCCGTCCTACTGGCGCGCCTGACTGGTCGGCCGGTGCGCTGAGGCCGTCGCCCTACGGCGTCGCGGCGATCGCCTGCGTGATGCAGTCGACGGCGAGCGAAGGCTGTTCGATGTAGACAAGGTGCGCCGCGTTCTCGAGCTGCACGAGCCGCGCGCCCGCGATCCGCTCGGCGAGCACCTTGCACCATTGCACCTGTACAGCGACGTCGAGTGCCCCGCACACGATGGTGCACGGCACCGCGATCTCCTCAAGGTGGTCCCACGCGCTGCGCGACGCGTCGATCCCCTCGGGCACCGGACGTTCGAGCAGCGGAGCGTTCATGACGAGTGCCGCCTCGCGCGCCTCGCCGCCGACCCGGCCCTCGGGACTCGTCGGTCCGTCCAGCCACAACCACGTCTCGTAGCGATTCGCTCCGGCCAGGTCGCCCGCCGCCAGATGCTCGCGCACCCTCGCGAACAGCTCGAGCGCCTCGGGCTCGATCTCGTCCTCGTCGGGCTCGGGCGCCCCGCTGATTCCCGGCGCGAACAGGACCAACCCCGCGAAGTCGCTCGGGGCATCGATCACGGCGTCCAGGGCCAGCGCACCACCCATGGAACTCCCGACCAACCAGGGTTGGATCAGGCCTAACGAATCCACCGCGGCGAGCAGATCATCCACCGCCGAGAACGGGCCCTCCCCCGCGGCCGACTCGCCGTACCCGCGACGGTCGTAGGTCACGACCGTCGCGAACCTCGAGAGCTCCCGGGCGACGGGCTCCCAGCCGCGCTGATCGGTGACCCCCGAGTGCAGAAGCACCGCGCAGGGCGCGCCCGGTGGTCCCGACCAGCGCCGCGCGATAAGTGTCGTGGTTCCGCGGGACACTTCACGGGTCTCGTACATGGCACCAGTCTGTCGCACCCGCGCCTCGATCGAGGGTGAGCCATGCGTCCGAGCGAGCCACCGTGCGCTCTGGCAGGCTGGAACCATGTCGATGGACGTGCTCTTCGCAGGGATAGCCACGAGGGACCTGGCTCTGATCCAGCCGTGGTACGAACGCTTCTTCGGTCGCCCGCCCGACATGAGCGTGAGCGCCGACGAGGTCATGTGGCAGGTGACCGACACCGCGTGGCTCTACCTCGTGGTCAACGCGCACCCGAGTGATCACGCCCTGATCACCATCGCCGTCGCCGACCTGCGCGCCGCGAGTGACGCGATCAACGAGCGCGGACTGGCGTCGCGGGCCGTCGAGGACATCGAGGGTGCCGGGCGCAAAGCCATCTACTCCGACCCTGCGGGCAACACCGTCACCCTCATCGAGGTCGCCGACTAGGCCCACCAACCGCCAGCGCTCAGGGCGTCATCAAGACGCTCGCGTCAAGTTCGTTCACGTCGTTGACACCCGTCAGACCCAGCGTGACGAGCATCTCCTCGCGGATGACCCGCAAGATGTGCTCGACGCCGGCTTCGCCGCGCGCCGCCACCGCGTACGCCCAGGGCCGTCCGATCAGACAGGCGCGCGCGCCCAGGGCCAGTGCCTTGACGACGTCCAGGCCGCTGCGGATCCCCCCGTCCATCAACACCTCGCACTGGTCGCCGACCGCGTCGGCGATCACCGGCAGTGCGCGCACCGTCGACGTCACGTCATCGAGCTGACGGCCGCCGTGGTTCGACACGATCACCGCGTTGGCGCCGTGGTCAACCGCGCGGCGTGCGTCGTCCGGATCGAGAATCCCCTTCAAGGCGATGGGGCCGCTCCAATGTGATCGAATCCAGTCGAGGTCCTCCCAGGTGACGCTGGGGTCGAACTGGCCGGCGACCCAGCGCTGGAAGTCCTGGGGCACCCGACCCTCGGGCACCGCGCCCTCGAGGTTACCGAAGGTGAGCGGCCTGCCGCCTAGGGCGACCTCGCGTACCCAGCGGGGATGGCTCGCGATGTCCAGAGCGCGGCGCAGGCTCTTGTAACGCGACGGCGCGCCACTGATGCCGTTTCGGGCATCGCGGTACCGCTCTCCCACCACGGGCAGATCAACGGTGAGCACCAGCGTGGAGCACCCCGCCCGCGTCGCCCTGGCCATGAGGTCCTCCGCGTAGGCGCGGTCCTTCATCACGTACAACTGGAACCACAGCGGTCGGTTCGAGGCCGCCGCCACCTCTTCGACGCCGCAGATCGACAACGTCGATTCACAGAAGGTGACGCCAGCACGCTCGCTCGCGCGAGCCGCCAGCACCTCGGCGCGGCCCGCGAACATGCCACCGAAGCCCACCGGCGCGAGGAGCACCGGCATCGCGAACTCCTGGCCCAACACGGTGGTGGTGAGCCTGCGCGTGCTCACGTCGCGCAGGATCCGCTGGCGAAACTGAATGGCGCGCAGGTCCTCCCGGTTGGCCACCAGCGTCCGCTCGGCGAACGAACCGCCGTCGATGTAGTCGAAGATCTGGCGCGGCAGTCGCCGACGAGCCAGTTCACGGTAGTCCTCGAGTGAGGCGGGGGCGAGGCGCAGCGTGTGGTCACCTCGACGCGCGGACATGGACCACATTATGCCCCACCGATCGGTGCCGGTGACTAGATCGGGTCAATCTCGAAGCTGCGCCGATAAGTCTCCTGGGCCACCGTGATGTCGTACCAGGAGTAGAACTCCTCACGCCCGCGCCGCTGGGCATCGACGTGGCTGGGGTGGTGCGACCAGGCGTGATGACTCTCGAAGTCGGCGAACCATACGATCGTCACCCGCTCGCCGTCGGGTGAGGTGAAGTACTGCTCATCGATGAAGCCCGGCATCGAGTGCGCGAGAAAGCTCATGTCGGCGGCCAGGGGCCGATACTCACTCTCCACGTCGGGTCGGAGACGGCTGCGGAACACGGTCACGATCGTCATGGCCACATTGTGCCATCGCTCGCGCCCGCCGGCGCTGGCCGCTACGCGGGGCGTTCGCCCTCGCCGACGAAGCAGAACACGCGCCGACCGGGCTCGAACGCTGGCGGCTCCCGGTCCAGCTGGTGGGTACCGACGACGAACATCCACTCGCGCGGCGCGGCGAGCACGACCTCCCTGAAGCCGGCGTCGGCGAACAGCCCTCGGATCCACGGTGTGCGGTCCGGTTCGCGGCGGTGTCGCGTCCAGATGACGTGGGCCGCGCGATCGCACAGTGCGGGCAGCCAGGCAATCGTTCCCTCGATGTCCGCGGCGCTCAGGTTGCCGAACACGCCGCACGCCAGCACGAGCTGTGACGGCACGACACCGAGGTAGGCGTCACTCGCACCGGCGTCGCCGACCACGATCTCGACGTTGGCGAGCGAGTGCTCGCGGCGGTACCTCTCGGCAACCGCAACGTTGGCTGGATCGAGTTCGACGAGTCGCGCCCGGACGTCGCGCCCGCGCGGGTGCGCGGCCAGCACCTCGAGCACGTCACGGCCCTGACCCGCGCAGATCGAGGTCAGCGTGATCGTCGCCTCCGGCCGCTGGTCGATCGCTCGCACGAGTTGACGTTGAACCTCTCCGAGACGGGCCGAAAGGTACGAGTTGGGATCGTCGTAGGGCTCGTGCCAACGCGACCAGTGCGAGGACGTCACGTCTCCAGCGTAGGGTGTCGCGCCGCGAGTCCCGATGCGCAGTGTCCCTCAGTCGGGTGCGACCGCCAGGGCCTCGGCCCCGGTCGCGTCGCGCAGCGCGGCGAAGGTCGTGGGGAACACCGCGTGCGGATGACCGGCGGCCGCCCAGATGACGTCGTAGTCCGCCAGGGCCACGTCGATCACGACCGTCAGTTCCGTCGGCCGGCCACGCTCGGTCGTACCCGACGAGTGCGCCGACACCCAGCCCAACGGGCTGACGCCACCGATGGAGAAGCCCGACCACGCCTTCACGTAGTCGGCGTCGGCGCGTCCCAGGTGCTCAACGTGCAGCGCCTGGGCCACCAGTACGGCGTCCACACGATGGCGACCGCTGGTTATCACGAGCAGCGGGTGCCCGTCGGGCAGGCGAAACACAATCGACGACGCGATCTGGCCGACGCCCACGCCGAGCGCTGCGGCGGCCTCGGCGGCCGATCGAGCGCTGTCGTCGCGCACGTGGATCTGTGCGGGGATGTCGTGTCGCTCGAGCGCCGCTCGGACCCGCTGCACGGCGGGCCGCTCCAGTACCGAATCCATGGAGAAGTTCTAACACGCGGGTGCGCGTTCAGCGTCGCGCGATCACCTCGACACTGGGCACGATGAACAGGGCGTTCTCATCGCTCGCCCACTGGGTGAAGGCGTCGGCGATGTCGGCGAGTTCGGCCTCGGTGGTCAGGCCGTACTCGAGCCCGTGCACCGCGAAGTTGCTGTGCTGAACGCGATCAGCCCACAGTTGGCCCCACCACTGGCACTCCTCGGGACTCTGGTAGGTCCAGGTGGACGAGGTGACCGTGACGTCGCTGAATCCCGCGGCGCGCACCCACGCCGGCAAGTACCTTCCCGCGTCGGCCTGCGCGTCGTTGGCCCTGGTGATGTCGTGATACAGCGCCATCCAGCGGTCCAGACGCGGATCCTCGGGAGCCCACGCGAATGCGGCGTAGTCGCTCTCACGCATGGCGGCGATGCCACCCACTCGCAACACGCGTCGAATCTCAGCGCAGGCGCCGATCGGATTGCTGAGATGCTGGAGGACCTGGTGCATGTAGACCACGTCGAAGCTGCCGTCGGCGAAGGGGAGGCCGTAGACGTCGGCGACCTCGAAGGAGACCGTGGGCGCCAGCGGGGCGTTGGACGACCTCGCCACCTCGATCACCTCGCTCGAGAGATCAACCCCGATCACGCGCCCCGGGGCCACCCGCCGAGCCAGGTCCACGGTGATCGTGCCCGGCCCACACCCCACGTCCAACAGCTCCTGACCGGGTCGCAGGTGCGGGAGGAGGAAGCCAGCCGAGTTCTCGGCGCTGCGCCAGGTGTGGCTACGCAGCACCGATTCGTGGTGTCCGTGCGAGTAGCGGTCTCGGTTCTCAGGCATCCCTCGATGCTAGTAAACGACCGGCGAGTTCTTGGTGAGATTCAACCGCTCGCGGCGAGGTAGGCGTCCTCGGCCGCGTAGTTGAAGCTGCCGTCGAAGAAGTCGTCGTCGAGATCCGAGCGATCCACGAGTGCGCCTTCGGCGAGCCAGGACACGCTCGCACGCACGGTCGACGAGTAGGTGCCCACCGGCCGGTAGCCCAGAGCGAGGGCGGCCGAGGTGTCGAGCACAATGGGATGCGCGACACTCCACGGCGTGCGACCGACACCGCCGGGCGCATCATCGACCAGCACCTCGCGCCACTGGTGTCCCAATTCGGCCGCGACGGCCCGTGCGATCTCGAGCACACTGGGCGCGTCGGGATCCGCGCTGTTGAGAACGCGACGCCCCGGCTGGGCGGCGACAACCTCGATGAGGGCGGCCAGGTTCGCCGCCGAGCTGGGATGGTCGACCCCGCGGCCCCGGTCCGCCAGCACGACAACGGGCCTTCGCTCGAGGACGCGCCTGACGAAGTACCACTCGCGCGCACGTCGCGAGCCCACGCCGTGGATCTTCGAGGGGCGCAGCACCGAAACCGGCGCGCCGCAGTCCAACAGCACGTTCTCGGCGGCGAGCTTGTTGGCGCCGTAGCCCTCGCGCGAGTTGTAGTCGACGTTGCTCGGCGCCATGGTCCTCTGAGACTCGCTGATCGGGCCGTCGAAGCGGGGAGGCTCGGTCGAATTCGAGTGGCGCCCCCACTCGTCGACGTACACTGCCTTGCTCGACACCATCACCGTCGAGTCGGCATCGCGGGCGAAGGGTACCAGGGCGCTGGCGTGATCCGCGCTGTAACAGACGCAGTCGACCAGCAGATCGGCGCCCTCGCCAACCACGGCGGCGAGCTGCGCATCGTCGAATCGATCCGAGCACACGTAGCGACCCCCCGCGTCACGAACCGCGGAGTCGAAGCGCCGCGGGCTGCGTCCCGTGAGGTCGACGCGCCAACCCTTCTCGAGCAGCCGAAGCGCCGTCGCCCGCCCAATCGCCCCGGTGCCGCCAAGTATCAGTGCGCGCGCCACCGGTCGATAGTAGCGATCCCCGGCCGAGCACAGCGGTCGGCTCGCGACACGGAACCGCTCGCCTAGTTGGGCGGCGTACCCTCGCTGGTCGACGAGCCCGCGCCGTCCCCCTTGGGTATGACCGGGGCGTAGAAGCCCGGAGGCTTCTCGAACAGGAAATCGGTGACCCAGCGCCACGGCCGCTTCCACGAGGCCCGGCGCTGGTCGTGCGCGCCAGCCGCCACGTCACGCTCACCGCTGTTGGGCTGATCCGCTGAAGTCATCAGCATCACTGTAGGCCCACGAGCGCGTCTTCGTCGCGCCCACCGGCGCGGTGCCGTAAGGCCGAAAGACCGTTTTCGAGGTCCGCCAGCGCCCGAGACTACTCGCGCACGTAGATCAATGCGAAGCCGTCGTACCCCTTGCCCCCCACCGTCTGCACGGCCGTGGCGCTCACGCGCGGCTCACGCCCGACTCGCTCGAGGAAGCGTCGCACGCCCGCGACCCGCGCGTCGGTGTTCTCGGGATCGAGAATGGCCCCATCGCGGATCACGTTGTCCGCGATCACGAGAGTGCCCGGACGAGCGAGTTGCAGCGACCACTCGAAGTACTCGGGGTAACTCTCCTTGTCCGCGTCAATGAAGATAAGGTCGAAGGGCGCGGCGTGTTCGTCAACGAGCGACCTCAGCGAGTCGAGCGCGAGGCCCACGCGCACCTGGGCGAGCGCCGCGAAACCGGCTTGATCGATGTTGCGCCGTGCCACCTCCGCGTGGCGCGCGTCCAGCTCCAGCGAGACGAGCACCCCGTCACCCGCCAAGGCGCGAGCCAGCCAGATCGTGCTGTAGCCCCCGAGGGTCCCGATCTCGAGAATCCGTCGAGCGCCCCATCCGCGCGCGAGCAGTTCGAGCATGCGGCCCTGGTGCGGCGCGACGTTGATCGGGGGCAGTCCCGCTTCGACACTTCGACGCAGGGCGTCGCGCACGACCGGATCCCCAATACCGAGTACCTCGACCAGGTAGTCATCCACGTCGGACCAGAGTCGATCGCTCACCGAACCAGTGTGGCACGCCACGCGGCGAGCCCGCCGCGTGATCAGGCCGGATCAATGAAGTTGTACACCGACGAGTCGTAGTGCGCGTAGGAACCGTAGTCGAGGAGGTCGTAGAGGTCGTAGCGGTCCTGCATCTGGTCGAGCACCGATGAGAGACTCCCCTCGTCGAGTAGCACGTCCAGCGCACGCGAGGCCGCACCCATCGCGAGGCGCAACAGCGACACCGGATAGATCACCATGTTCATGCCAACGTCGGCCAGTTGTCGGTTCGTGAACAACTCGCTCTTGCCGAACTCGGTCATGTTGGCGAGGAGGGGAACGTCCACGGCCGCGCGCATCGCCTCGAACTCGCCCAGATCCTCGAGCGCCTCGGGAAAGATCGCGTCCGCACCGGCGTCGACCAACGCGCGGGCCCGATCAAGTGCGGCCTCGAGACCACTCACGGCCCGTATGTCGGTGCGGGCCATGATCAACAGATCGGGGTCGCGCCGAGCACTGACCGCACTGCGCACGCGCTGCAGCGCGGTTGCCTCGTCGACCACCTGCTTACCGTCGAGGTGGCCGCAGCGCTTGGGATTCACCTGGTCTTCGATGTGCAACCCGGCCACGCCGGCGTCTTCGAGGATCTGGACGCTACGCGCGACGTTGAGCACCTCGCCGAAGCCCGTGTCCGCGTCGACCAGGACCGGCAGGTTCGTCATTCTCGCAATCTGCGCGCTGCGGCCGGCGAGCTCGCTCAGCGTCGTCAGGCCGATGTCGGGCAGGCCCAAATCGGCGGCGACCGCCGCGCCCGAAACGTAGACCCCGTCGAACCCCTTGCGCTGGATCAACATCGCCGAAAGAGAGTTGAACGCGCCCGGCAGTACGAGCAGATCGCCCGTTGCGAGACCGGCGCGCAACGAAGCACGCTTCTCGTGGGCCGTCACGTCGGAATGAAACATCAGATCAGCCCCTCACGCACGGTGACGCCCTCGAACAGCCCCGCGCGCGCCGTGACGTGCAGGGTGTCGAACTCACTCCACGACAACTCTGGCAGGTGGCGCACCGCACCGAGGAACCGCTCAAGCTCGTCGGTGCCGAGTGCGTCGCCGGCGAGCGCACGGAACTTCTCCTCGTAGCGCGCGCGAGCAAAGGGTCGTGCCCCCAGGGGGTGCGCGTCGGGCACCGCGATCATCTCGACAATGGAAGCCCCATTGGTGAGCGAGATCTCTACACGACCGCCGAACGCCTTGTCGTTCGGATCTTCGGCGAGGTAGCGCCGCGACCATTCGGGGTCCTCGACGGTGCGCACCTTGCGCCACAGCGCGATCGTGTCGGCGCGCGTGGCGCGCTCGCGGGCGTAGGAGCGCTCGTGGTGCCAGTACCCGTCTTGAAGTGCGACAGCGAAAATGTAGGGCAACGAGTGATCCAGTGTCTCGCGCGACGCTCCAGGATCGAACTTCTGGGGATCGTTGGCGCCCGAGCCGATCACGAAGTGCGTGTGGTGCGAGGTGTGGATCACGATCTGATCGACCTTGCTCGGGTCGCTCAACTCGGGGTGCGAGGTGTGCAGGGTACGCGCGAGGTCAATCCACGCTTGCGCCTGATACTCGGCGGAGTGCTCCTTCGTATAGGTCGAGAGAATGGCCCGCCTCGCCTCGCCCGGAGCGGGCAGTGACACCGTGTAGTTCGCCTCGGGTCCGTCCAGCAACCACGCGATCACTCCGTCTTCGCCCTCGTAGATAGGCGTGGGCGAGGTCTGGCCACGCACGGCGCGGTCCAGCGCCTCGATGGCCACCTTGCCCGCGAAGGCCGGCGCGTACGCCTTCCACGAGGAGATCTGGCCCTTGCGCGACTGGCGGGTGGCGGTCGTGGTGTGCAACGCCTGGCCGACCGCCTGGAAGATGGTCTCGGTATCGAGTCCCAGCATCGAGCCCAGCCCCGCGACCACGCTGGGTCCGAGGTGGGCCACGTGGTCAATCCGGTGCCGGTGCAGGCTGATCGATCGCGCCAGCGCCACCTGAATCTCGTACGCGGTCGCCACACCGCGGATGATGTCCGCGCCGCACAGGTGACGGGCGGCACCAACGTGCTGGGCGACGGCCACGACCGCCGGGATGTTGTCGCCGGGATGTGAGTATTCCGCCGCCAGGAAGGTGTCGTGGAAGTCCAGTTCGCGCACCGCGACCCCGTTGGCCCAGGCCGCCCACTCCGGCGAAACCCGCAGGTCCGTCGGCGCGCCCACGATCGTCGATCCCGGTGCGAGCAGGTGCCTCGTCGCTTGGGCGCGGGCCACCGCGACCGGCTCTCGCGTCAGCGAGGCCGCCGCGACTGCGGTGTTGTCGATGATGCGGTTGATCACCATCGCCGCGACCTCGGGTTCCACCTCGATGGATTCGGACGCCACCTCAGCGATCTTCCACGCCAACTGGTCCTCGCGAGCCAGTACCTCCTCGCTTCGGTGCGCACGTACGTCGTGATCGATCACGATGGTCGCTCCTCGGGTGACCGCTCGCGCAACCCGTCTCGAACGACCCGGCTCACGGGATCCGTCGAGTGATGGCCGCGCTGGCCCGCTTGAGTTCGGTCACGCACCACTCCATCTTCGCATCGTCGACCTCGTCGACGATCCACGAGAGCTGTAGCGCCGCAACCACCGTCTCGTCCGGGCCATACACGGGCACGGCGGCCGAACCAGCGCCGAGTTCGCGCTGGCTATAGCCGCACACGTAGCCCTGCTCACGTATGACCTGCAGGCTCTTGATGAACTCGTCCTGGGTCACGACGGTCCCATTGGCGAGGCGAATCTCGGGGGTCTCATCGAGCAGTAACTGAAGATCTTCGGGCGACAGCGCCGCGGCCAGAATTCGTGCCCCGCCGAGATGCAACGGCATTGGTTCGCCGATCGGCAGTTGATACGGCAGGGGCACGACACCGTACACTCGCAAGAGCTGGATCTGCTTGAGCCCGACGCGCACCGCGAATGACGAGGCGAGCCCACTGAAGGACGCCAACTCCTGTACCACCGGATGGGCCACCTGAATAAGGCTGTTTGAGACGAGGAACGCGTGCGCGTTCAACAACGAGGTGATGCCGATGGAGTAATTGTTCCTCTCCTGGACCACGTAGCCGTGACGCACCAGCACGTTGACCATCCGCTGAGCTGTGGCCAGATGGTTCCCCGACTCGCGCGCGATATCGGTGAGACGCATCGGGGCGCGATTCTCACGCAAGATTCGAACGATCTCCAGCGCCCTTTCGATAGAACGTACCGGTGCCGTCGTTTGGGTCGCTTCCGTGTCCCCCTTCGATTCCATCCTCTTCTGCCCCTTCGTCGTCACCGTCGCACCACCCGCCTCGCTCGCAAGGCATAACGCGCCCGCACGACCATCGCGGGAGGAACGCTCCCCATCCACGCATCGACCTCGCCGCCCTTCGTCGCTCGAGTGCGAGGCACCGCCGCCCTACGATCTACTCATCGAACGCGGGCCATTCCGCTTCAATCGCCGCCCTCGACGGCGACTCGATTGGCGCGGACCACGGCGACGGAGCTCCCCGGTAAGCCGACGGTCCCAGGCGGAAATGCTGTGCCTGCTGCTCGGTCTCGATGAAGGGCATGTCCATGGCGAAGAGCCGACGCCCCCGTGGACGGGGTCCCGCCTTGGACACGTGCCCCCAGAGCGAATGACCGACCGTCTCCTCAGCCAGAATGGCGGCGTCGATCAAGCGGTCAAAATCGACCCCCGTCTCGATGCCCAATTCGCTCAACAGATCGACCAGATCCTCGGTAGGGATCATTCGCGTCATGCGTCCGTGGCCCCCGTAGGGGCACCCCCCCATTCCTCCAACCGACGAGTCGAGAACCAGCGTGTCATCGGCTCCCAGCACGTGCAGCGCCTCGTAGGCCGAGAGCATCGCCGAGCCACGGGCGTCGTGCAGGTGGAGGTGGAACTTCGTAATCTGTGGCCAGCGGTCCTTGATGGCCCGCAGTTGCGACGCAACGTGCGTGGGCGTGTTCCACGCCATCGGATCGCCAATCCACACCCGGTCTACGGTGACACCCGCCTCCGACCACAGCGTGAACTGCCGTTCGAGCATGTCCATCCGGTACGCCTCGTCGAACGGCCCCAGCCAGTTTGACCCCCACGCGGCATTGATTCCGATTCCCGCGCTCTCGTGCCCCTCGGCGACGGTTCGCTCGATCACCGAGGGCCACGCTGCGATCTCGTCCTGCTGCGAACGGTTCGTGTTTCGACGAACGAACACGTCACAGAGGTGCACCAGCGTGCGCGGTAGTTCGGTCGAAGGGCTCAACGGTGGCATGTAGGCGCTCATCCGTTCGCGCCCGCGCTCGTTCAGCGCCAACGCCGTGTACCGCACGCCCGCCACCGGAGTGAAGCGCGTCACGATTTCGTCGATGTGCGCCATTTGTGGGGTCCACTTGGGGCTCACGAAGGAGCCCACGACAATGGTCTTCAGTCCGGTCTGCGACAAGGCATCGAGTAGTCGAATCTTGCTCTCCACCGAGATGTCGGCACTTTCGATCTGCATTCCCTCTCGCATGCCCTCCTCGATGATCTCCACCCGGGGGTACGAATGTTCAACTGACACGGGATTCTCCTCTGACTATCTGTCCTGGACCACGCGGGTGTGTCTAGATGGCTTGTTGATCATGGAGCGATCCGATCTCCTGAGCGGCGTAGCCGAGTTCACGAAGGATCTCATCGGTGTGCTGGCCAAGACGCGGCGGCGGCGAAGTCGGCGTCAGCACCCCGCCATCCACGTGAATGCCGCTGCCAACCAGTTTGATCGTGCGTGGGGGGTCCAGCGGAATCTCGATTTCGTGGACGAGCCCCCGCTCTCGAATCTGATCCTGTTCCAACGCCTCTTCAACGCTAAGCAATCGGCCAGCGGGAACGCTCACCTCGGCTAAGAGGACTTCCCACTCCGCGGCGGAGCGCGCGCCCAGCGCCAGCTCAAGTTCCGCAGTCAACTCGTGTCTATTGCGCTTTCGTTCACCGCGAGTGATGAAGCGCGGATCCTCAATCAACTCGGGACATCCGAGGGTGCGACACAATGAGGCGAACTGGACCTGGGTGTTGGTAGAGATATTGATTGGTCCGTCGCCGGTTTGAAAGGTTCCCGAAGGCGATGACGACGCGTTATCGTTGCCGTGCTGGGTGGCACGATGGCCAGCGATCAACTGCTCAGATAGGACCCAGCCCAATGCGGTAATCGCAGTTTCGAGCATCGACACGTCCAAGAAGCACCCCGTCCGATCGGTGATGCGTCGTGCCAACGCCGCACAGATGGCCATCGTGGCGGCGAACCCGCCGAGCGTGTCGCACACGGGAAAGCCCACCCGCACCGGCCCCCCGCCCGGCACCCCGGTCACCGAGGCCATGCCAGCGAAACCCTGGATGATCTGGTCGTACGCCGTCCGCTCCGCCAGTGGTCCGGTCTGACCGAAGCCGCTCACCGCGCAGTACACCAGTTCGGGATTGATCTCATGGATACGTGACCACGGAAAGCCCAGACGTTCCAGGACGCCCGGCCTCATATTCTCCAAGAGCACGTCGGCACTTTCGAGCAATCGGGTGAACACCTCGCGTCCTGCTTCACTCTTCAAATTGACGGTGATCGATCGCTTCCCGGCATTTTGGGCGAGGAACGACGGCGCCATTCCGGCGTCCCTCAATTCATCGTCATCCCCAAACTCTCTCGCAAGGTCACCGGTACCCGGTAACTCGATCTTGATGATCTCGGCCCCTAGAAGACCGAGTTGATACGCGGCGAAGGGTCCCGCGAGCACCGTCGTGAGGTCCAAGACCCGGTTTCCAGCGAGCAACTCTGACACAGACTTCATCCTCACATGAGCTCGGCGACCTCGCGGTCGATTGACTTCGTTGCGGCACGGCATCCACCACGGCCGGGGAAAATCCGTATGCCACGGGCGCGTCGGTTGGATGACCGGTGCTGGGAATCACCGGTCATCCAACCGAGGAACAACCACCTACTGCAAAATGCGGCCTACCCCTCCTTGGCGACCACCTTGGCGATCTGCGCCGGAGAGATGTACGCCTTGTTGACGTTGTTGAGGCTCGAGTCGAAGCCGACCATCTGGAAGCCACTGAACACGTTGTGGTGCTGGTTGAAGTCGTCACTACCGCCGGCGCCCTCGTAGTTGATCTGCTTGCCCATCTTGATGAGGTGGACGCAGGTCTTGTACTGATAGCACATGGTTCCCGGCGGGTTCGAAACCTTAGTCACGTCCTTGACCCATACCTTCGGGTTCGTCGACTTCGCCATCGTCATCGCCAGCGAGGAGATGACCACCGCGTCGTACTCGTTGAACGTAGTGGGCAGCGGCTGGTTCGAGTGGAACACCTTCTGGTAGTCCGCCAGGAAGTGGCTGAAACCCTTACCCGACGGAGCTGCCGCCAGGGCGGCCGTGAGATCCGTCTGGACGGTCGGACCAAAGGCCTGGGCGTACGCCGCTCCGGACTGGAGGTCGTCACCGATCCACGGCGTGCTCATGTAACCGAGCGACTGTCCGTCGGACCACAAGGTGGCGGCCGTTTGGGTGTCCTCGGAGTTGAAGATCACCTGCGGCTTGCCAGCAAATGCCTGCACCAGCTCAGAGCTGTACGAAGACTGCCCCGGCGTGAGGGTGATGTTCTGCTGGATCGTACCACCGAGGGCCTTGTAGGCCGCCTCGAGCGGTGCGACGAAACCCTGTGAGTTGGCGGAGTTGTCGAAGATCAGCGATGCCGTCTTGTACCCCTTGCTGATTGCGTACTCGGCCATGGCGACCGACTCGTTCGAGTCCGACGAAGTCGTGCGGAACACGAACTTCTTGTTCATGGTGTCCAGAGTCGTCAAACCACCGATCATCATGTCCACCACGTTGTTGGGCTGGAACTGGTTGATAATCGCCATGATCGTCGGTGAGAATGGACCCACGATGACCTTCGGGTGATTGATCATCAACTTACGAAACGCCGGCAAGGTGTCCACCGAGTCCGCCGCGTCATCCACGTAGGAGGACTTCAATTTCTGCCCCATGACCCCACCGTTGTGGTTCACCTCATAGATGCCAGTGGCCACGCCGTGCGTACCCCAACTTGAGAGCAACGACTTGGTCCCGGTGAACGGAAAGATGCCACCCACAATGATTGGCTTCGCCTTGGTGTTCTTGGCCGCGTTAGCGGTACCAGCGGTCATGCCGACGCTGACCAGCGACGCCGCCATGGCGAGGACCAACATCGTTCTCGCACCTCCGGTGTGACCCCTCTGCTGTCTTAGTAATTTCATTCTAAACTTCCCCCCTTTTTGTTTCTTGCTGCACGTATGTGGGAGTTTCCCACCCTACAAAATTGCGGCCTCCGCGCGACCCAGAAAGATCGCGGCCAGGTCGAGCTTGGCGATGTCGGCGGCGGGGCCGTGCACGTGATTGGTTCCCGCCACGAAGATGTGTACGAAGTCCGCGTGCGTGAGCGCGCGCTCCACGTTCTGCTCGACCACGAGAACCCCGGTGTTGGCCTTGGCAATCGCCTCGATCTGATTCCACACGACATCGGTGTACGCCGGTGACAACCCGGCCGTGGGCTCGTCCAAGACAATCACCGTGGGATCGACCATCAGCGCGCGCGCAATGGCCAGCAGATTCTGCTGTCCGCCCGAGAGGAAGCCCGCCTTCTTCTCGCGCGCCTTGTTCAGATCCACGAATACCGACAGAATCTCTTCCATGCGCGCTTGGGTATCGCCCTTGACGGCGAAGCCCCCCACTTCCATATTCTCGCGAACGGTCAGATTAGGAAAGACGTTGTCGTTCTGAGGAACGTACACGAGACCGTTGCGCGGAATCAGATGACCCGGCATCTTGGTGATGTCCAGGTCGTTGACCAGGATGCGACCGGTTGAGGCCCGCAGGATACCCACCAGGGTCTTGGCGAAGGTGGACTTGCCCGCACCATTGGGACCGACGATCGTCGTAATGGTTCCTACGTCCGCGGTAAGCGAGATATTGTTGATGATCGGTGTCCGGCCGTACCCGGCCGACACGTTTTCAGCTGTGAGTGCTGGCATTGATGACCTCTCCCAAGTATGCCTGGACAACTTCCTGGTTGTTTCGAAGTTCACTGAGTCGACCCGTCGCGAGCGTCTTGCCCTCGGCCAAGACGATCACGTGATCGCAGATCTTCTCGACGACGTTGAGATTGTGCTCGACCATGAGAACCGTGACGCCGTCACGCTTGAGGTCGAGGATGTAGCCACCGATCTTGTCGATCAGTGCGGGATTCACGCCCGCCATCGGCTCGTCGAGCAGCAGCAACTTGGGCGCGGCCATCACGCCACGCGCGATCTCTAGCAACTTCTTCTGGCCACCGGAGAGTTCACGCGCCCAGTTGTCACGGAGTTCGTAGAGCCCGTACGTGTTGAGGATCTCCAGCGCCCGCTGGACGTTCTCGCGCTCCTGACGCTTGACGAGTCCCGGGCGGAAGAAGATATTGAGCAGTGACTCGCCCGCTTGAATCTTGGGCGCGACCATGAGGTTCTCGAGCACGGTCAAGCCACCGAGTTCACGCGAGAGCTGGAAGGTGCGCATCAGTCCCAGTCGCGCAATCTTGTAACTCTCCCAATGGGTGACATCGTTTGAGCCGATCAGAATTCGCCCAGAATCGGACCTCATTGCGCCCGAAAGCATGTTCACCACGGTCGTCTTGCCGGCGCCGTTCGGGCCGATGAGTGCGGTGATGAGCCCCTTGGGTACGTCAAAGGTAGCGCCGTTCACGGCGCGCACGCCCAAGAAGGACTTGGTGAGGTCCTCGCAGCGCAGGATCCAATCGTCGGCGCTCGCCGCGGTGTCGGTGAAGTTGGTCGTGGTCATTGTGCATCCTCTGGGGTGTAGGAAGAACCTGCGGCGACGACGGGTTGGGCCTTGGTCGACGACGTTGGTCCCGACGCGGAACGTGCGAGCAGCCAGTCGAACCGACGCGCCCGTTCGGGAACGATTCCCTGGGGACGGAACCAGAGCATGATCATCAAGACGATGCCGATCACGATCGTATCGATGTACTGGATCATCCCCGGGTGCCCCGGAATGTCGGGCAGGAACGCTGGCAGGTGAATCAGCAGGGTCTCGACGAGCAGTGCGCCCATGAGCAATCCGACGTTGTTGCCGACGCCACCGACGATGATGACCGCAAAGATGACGAAAGTCTCACCAGGCAGCCACGCCGTCGGATTGAACGATCCGCCGAACTGAATAATGAGCCCGCCACCGACACCCGCGTAGAACGAGCCGATGACCATCGAAATGAGCTGGTAGCGGAAAACTCCCTTGCCCAGCGCCGAGGCGACACCGGAATCGTCGCGAATCGCTCGAAGCGTGCGACCGAACGGTGATTTGGTCAGACGACTCATCACGAACCACATGATCATCGAGACCACGCCCGTTAACACTGCGAAGAACGGCACGAACGAGTTCGACGACAGGTGCAGGGCATGAACGAAGGGCTCGGGAACGTTGTAGAGGCCATCGGCACCGTTGAAGAGGGGGATGAAGTTGTTCGTGATGTCGTAGAGCACCAGGGAAAGCGAAATCAGCACCATCGCCAGGTAGTCGGTGCGTAGCCGTCGCAGTGTGATGAGCGCGATGAACACCGCCACGAGTGACGCCGCTACACCGCCGAGGATCAGATTGATGGGAAAGGGCAGATTTAGACCGAGGATGTAGTGCTGCGAAGTCCCAGCGGAGTTCGGCATGCTGGTTGCGCCCGTCACGTACGCGCCGATGGCCACGAACCCGATGTAGGCGAAGTTCAATATGCCGGTCTCGCCGTATTGGATATTGAGCCCCATCGCCAAGATGAAGTAATCGAACAGGAAGAAGACCAGCGTGAAGACGTAGAACCAAATTGCCGACATGGCGTTAACCCTTTCCCGGACGCGCGAACAATCCGCTCGGCCTAAACAGCAGTGTCAAGATCAAGATGACGAATGCGATGTCCAATTTGTACGCCGGGTTGATGAAGACCGCCGAAATTTCAGTTGCAAGTCCGATTAGCACCGCGCCCGCCATCGCTCCGTAGATGCTGCCCACGCCGCCCACGATGACGGCGGCGAAGATCACGAAGAGAAAGAGTTCGCCCGACGCCGGCGTCAAGTTCCCTTCAGTGATGCCGAGCACCGTCCCGGAAAGACCGGCCATGGTCCCCGACAGGAACCAGGTGATCGTGGTGATCCGGCGGGTGTCGATGCCACTCGTCATGGCCAGCGTGGTGTTGTCGGACATTGCTCGCATTGACTTGCCGAGACGCGTGGTCTTGAGCATCACGTGCACGAGCGCCATCAGCACCACCGAGATACCCATGACGATGATCTGATTCCTCGTCAAGAGGAAGGGGCCGATGTGAAGGACCTGTTCGATCGGCATGACGTAGGTGCGAACGTTGGCACCCCAGATTGAGTACGTGAAATTCAAGAGGATGAGCGAGAGTCCAAAGGTGACGATGAGGACGTAGAACGACTTGCTGAACCGCCTCGCGAAGGGGCTGAGCAGCACACGGTTCAAAAAGACCGCAAGCACACCCATGAACAATGACCCACCCACCAGCGCGATCCACACGTTCAGGTGGAACCATTCGGCGTTCAAGACGTAGGTGAAATAGGCACCAAGTGCCATGAAGTCCCCGTAGGCGAAGTTGATGTAGTTCGTGATGCCGAACTGCAGACTCAAGCCCACCGCCGCTATGGCCAAGACTGATGCAGTAACCAGCCCGAAACCAGCGGACAACCAAAACAGTGTCATGCTTCCCCCAAAATAAGTCTGTCGGTACTGCGGCCCCTCAAAAGTTGATAGTTCTTATCACGAAATTGACATTCGCGATGTGAGGATGATCATCAACTTGAAGTTCTTTCAATTTCCTCGCCGTGCTTACCAGCAAGCACCCTGATAAGGACCGACTTTCTATTTCTGAGAAGTTTCTCAGTATTCTGAGATTACGGCAGTGTTAAGAGTCAACGGGTGTCCTCTGCACGGTGCGCGGGCTACTCGCGATCGGGTTCCGCATCACCTGCGCGACAGCCGACGCCGCGCCAAGCGCTGAGTGACGTGCCGCGCGAGGGCCCTACGCGAGAATGGACGAACTCGAACGTCCCGTTGTCTCCAACACCACGCTCGAATCTCACCGTGAACCACCGCACGCCTAGGTTTCGCGCCGAATAGATCGCGCCTCACTGCGCGACCAGGTGGTGCTCGCCCTTGTGTGCTAGCAAGTTCACCAACCTCGAATCCCATGGCCCGCTCGTGCCGCCATGCGACGGCATGATTCATGAACCCACACCCCTACGCTCAAGTCGGCCAAGGACGTCACCTGATCCGTGAGTTTGTGGCTGCGTCCGATGCCGTCCTCGTTGTCCCAGAACATCAGGCGCGGCACAGCGCCGAATGCTCGCAGCAGTGACCACATCTCCAGACACGGATCCGGAAGTCAACGACGGGATCATGCGCGCAGATGAAGCGCGAGTTCGAGGCAACCTTGACCAGCACCGGCGGCGATCCGAACTGACCGGTCCCCAGGGGGATCATCTCCGGCGGGGACCACCGGTCGCACTGCATCTGATCGCCCTCCTTGGTGGCAGTTGGTCCTGACACCCAGGAGGTTGGCACTCACCCCGGGCTCGTGGGTTGATGACCACCTACACGCTCGCCCGTACGCGGTACGACACGTTTGCCTGTACGCGGACAGCGGGCATCTTTGGATATTGCAACATCAGCAACCTGGCCCGAGGCACGAAGGGCGACACCGAGGTCAGTGCCGGACTGCATTCATTACGCAGTGGATTGGTCGAAGCGACCGACTTTCTTGTCACCGTGTTTGGCGAGATCTCCAGCCACTGGGCAATCGAACGCATCGATTCACCCTCGCATGAGTAGAAATACCTGATAAGTGGTCAGTGTTCCAGGTGACTACTTTCCCATCCTGGTTCGGTGGCTCACTTTTCGAGGTGTGTCAACGCTCGGAACACATCCGCTCTGAATTGCCATCGGCAATAGCATCAGGACCATGTCATCGCGGCTGGACCCGTCCTGGTCTGTCCTCGCGAGCTATCAGACGTTTGGCGCCGATCGTTGCCTTGACGTCTTTTCTCGGCCCAATGGCACCTTTGGCTTTGAGGAGTTTCGCAGGGACCCCGAAGACCTTGGCGTCTGGACTCCGATCAGTTTCTTCTCCGGCCACGAATACCCAACGGAGGCTGCTGCCATTGAGGCGGCTCGTCGGACGGTCCGCTGGTTCGGCCCACTGCTCGATCACTGAATTGACTAGACGAAATCGACGTGGGGCACGCCCTGGGTGCTACCGCAACCTCTGGGATTCTCAATGAGGAATCGGCACTCGTTCGTCTTCCGACCCACCGAATGAGTTGCCGATTTAGTAGTTCACTCAATCAAATCGCTGATCAAATCCGCTAGCGAGCTGAGGATGGCACGGTCCCAATCGTTCACACCAACGAGACGGTCCGCGTCCAACAAGTTTGGTTCAACGAGCATCGTGGTTGCCATCCTCAGTTCGCGAGCCCCGTTCAATTCGTATCTGTCACCATCCCCGATATGCAGGCACTCCTCCGGTTGCGCCCTAAGACGTCGAGTGACCGAAAAGTACATCTCAGGGTCGGGCTTTCGCACGCCGAGTTCACCAGAGAATGCGATGACGTTTACCACGTCATGCAGCCATGATGAGGCCCACGACAGCGGCGTCTCCACTGAACAGTCGGTGAAGACACCGAATTGGTATCCCCGCGACTTCAGTTGGGACACGTACGGCGCCGAATGTGTATCGCTCAATAGTCCCCTAGAAAACGGGCTCTTCGGATTTGAGCGGGGTCGAGTCAGCCCCAGAAGATGCCCGTTTGATCTAATTCGATCTCGTTGAGGATCTCGTCGATCGAGCCCGGACCGATCAGATCAAAGCCGTGCCATCGGCCGTTGCGATCAGCCCAATGGAGGGTCCACTCGTTGGCGTCGTCGTCGTACTTCATCCTCGCCACGCCGTGGCGAGTCCATTCGGGACCCAGACTCTCGTGCCACGGCGGCCGGCACTCGACGATCGTGACGGCCTTGCCGCGCACGTCGACCTCCATGCGGATCTTGTCCTGAAATTGCGCGGGCACCTTCGCGGCGGCGTACTTGCGGACCTTGTGAAGGTCGAGGTCCGGGACGGCCACGCAGGACATGCTAGAGCCCAGCGCACGAGAACGTGAAACGAGGGCTCTGCAAATCTGTTCGATGTCTAAGCCAACAGAAAGAGAGCCCCCGTGATCACCGACCCTACCGCCATGAACCCGTTCTTCGTCAACCTCGAGGGTGTGCGAGTACTCGGCATCGACGACGAGGCGGTCGTTCCCGAGGTGCACGTGGAGCTCGAGCGCGGCCCCGCGTCTGAAGATGATCGACCGCGCCGCACGCTGGGCGGCCTTCGAAGTCGGAAAGAACGGCCGCACGGTCGCCGAGGTCGCAGGTCACTTAGGCTGTGACTGGCACACCGTGAATGACGCCGGCCTCGCCTACGGAACAGCTCTCATCGATCACCCCGAGCGCTTCGGCGACGTCAGCTCGATCGACCTGGACGAGCACCTGATGGTCAAGCTCGGGATGAGGCGACGCCAACACTTCGTCACGGTGATCGTCGACGTGGAGCGAGTTCAACTGCTCGACGTCGTGCCGGATCGAAGGGCCGAGGCGCCCACAACGTGGCTGCGCGAGCGCGGTGAAGAGTGGCTCGCCAATGTCTCCGCGGGCACTCTGGATCTCTCCTCCACCTACCGCAGCGTCTTCGCCGCAGTGTTGCCCCACGCCGAGTTGGTCGCCGATCCCTTTCACGTGGTTCCCCACGCGACCACTCAGGTCGACCTCGCGCGTCGTCGGGTGCAGATCGAAGTCTTCGGGCACCGCGGGCGCAAGGACGATCCTCTCTATCGGGCACGACGTCTGCTCACCGTGGCGGCCGAACGCCTCGACGAGAACGGCACCGAGAAGATGCTCGGACTGGTGCGCGCCGGCGACCGCTACGGGCAGGTCGAGATGACCTGGAGCGCGAAGGAGGCCGTCCGCGAGCTGTACACCGTGCCCGACCACGAGCTCGCCGGCCAGTTCATCGATGGACTCATCCGCGACATGGCTGACAAGAGTTGGCCGATCGAGGTGCGCTCACTCAGTCGCACGTTGAAACACTGGCGCAACGAGATCATCGCGTGGCACAAGCTCCACATCGCGAACGGACCGACTGAAGCGATGAACAGTTTGGCCAAGCGAGTGAAACGTGTGGCGTTCGGATTCCGGTCATTTCGCAACTATCGAGTGCGAGCTCTGCTCTACGCCGGCAAGCCGAACTGGGACCTACTCGCGACGATCACACCCCGCTAGATTCCGATGCTCCACTAATGCCCGTAAGTGCTCGGCATTGCGGGTGCTGTGATACACGTACCCAAGGCGCCAGCAAGCGCATCGTCGCTCCCAAAAGTCATTGGTGTTACTGACGGAGTTCGGGCGCCTAACAGGTCGTATTCTCTTCCAATGGTTAGTAGTGACGTATGGGATGAGGAGACAGCGGCGGTCTACGACGATGAGGCCGCCGAGATGTTCGTACCGGAGGTGGTGGAACCTGCAGTCGAATTTCTGGCTCGGCTAGCCGACTCCAGGCCCGCCCTCGGTTTCGCGATTGGTACCGGCCGCATCGGCATTCCGCTTCGGCGACGCGGCGTACCTGTCACAGGGGTGGAGCTTTCCGAGTCGATGGCCCTGCGTCTGAGGGCCAAGATCAGCGAGGCGGATCTCCCGGTCGTCGTCGACGACATGGCCACCACGACTGTGCCCGGAGAGTTCGGCTTGGTTTTCCTAGTGTGGAACAGCATCTCCAACCTAAGGACACAAGAGGAACAGGTGCAGTGCTTTCGCAATGCCGCACGTCACCTCGCACCTGGAGGACGGTTCGTCATCGAGTTGTTCGTACCGCCGCTTCGACGTCTTCCCCCGGGCCAGGTGGCGGTGCCCTTCAACGTGTCGGAGGCTCATACTGGCTTCGACACGTTCGACCTCGTGACGCAGGGGTGCAACTCGCACCACTACACGCGCCAGCCGGACGGAACGATCCGGTACGGAGTTGGGCACTTCCGCTACATTTGGCCCGCAGAGTGCGACTTGATGGCGCAACTTGCCGGGATGGAATTGGAGAGCCGCGTCGAAGACTGGAGCGGCAAGCCGTTCACCTCCGAGAGCGAGAAGCATGTCTCGGTATGGCGCAAGGTCTAGTTGGATCACGGAGAATGCGCGGCGTGGGCGAACACTACTGTGAATCGTCGCCGGGGCGTTCTATTAATAATCGATAGACGTTGGTCTACCCTTTTTTCATAGAAAGTCTTGACGCTGCTGTTTATGAGTCATCGAATAAGTTCGCCACGTCGGCTCGAAAACGTAGCCGAGTGCTCTGTTCGCGCCGAGACTGGCCTCATTGGATGCAGCCCCTCCAGTAGAAAACCACCGCTCGCCCTCATTGAAGAGCGTCGAAATCGAAGCAGCCTTCACTGCGACACCAATTCCTCGTCCGCGGTACTCCCGGAGAACTGAAGTGAACTTGGTGTTACAACGTTGGTCCATCCTTTCAAGGCTGGTAACCGCTACCAGTCTTCCTTCGAGGTACGCACCCCAGAAGCGAACCCCCTCATGAACCATGCCAACGAGGTGCACGAGAGTGGGCATCTCGTGACGAGTCGCCGCGGACTGGGGGTAGTCGCCGACATTCGCGAACTCCACCTCGGCAACACCTGCGAGGTCATCGGAACTCAATTCGCGAATAGTGAAGCCTTCATTGCGTACCCGTCGTACGCGTTCGTCAAACATTGTGAGGTCACTCGAATCGTCAAATCGCAAGTTCGCGCCCCACGAGTATCCAATGACGTCGTACCCCTTGGACTCGAGTTCGGTGCAGCGAGGGTCATCCTCGCGCACGATGACCACGTCACTTCTCAACATGGCCTGATTCGCTCAGGACGCGATTTGAACCACGGCGGCTCGAACATGAGGCTCCGGAATCGGCTCGCCCATGTCACGAAGCATCTCGATGTGCAATGCAAGGGCCTCTTCCATCAACTGCAAGGTCTCATCGGCAGTTTCGCCAGCCGCGACGCAGCCCGGAACGTCTGGAGCATAGGCCGCGAAGTTAGAGCCGGCGTCTTCGATGATGATCGTATATTCGGTCATTTCTTCCTCCGACTAATTCCCGACTGTTTCATAATGCTATTCACAATCCAATCCGGCAGATCACGACTCGGATGGCCCGCCACAGTGACGCAGGCTCTATGTGTTGGATGGTGAAACTGTCGGTGACTACCAGTTTGGCGAACCTGATACCAGCCTTCAAGTTGAATTGCCTCTATGACGTCTCGTACCTTCACGACACCCAACGGTCGGGCGAGGTCTTGCGTTCTAGAGACTCAGTCGATACACATTCGTGTGGCGAACTCTGAGGTCAGTAGTTTTGACTACGAGGCAACCTGCACAACCGCCACCTGTGCAGTTGGGGGCGGGACAACTTCGCCATGTTCACGCATTACCTCGATGTGCATTTGAATGGCCTCGGCAATGTTCGCCTTGACCTCTTCGAGCGTCTTGCCCGTCGAGACACATCCGTCGAGATCGGGTACCCACGCCCCGTAATTGTTCGGAGAGCGCTCGATTACGACCGCGTACTCGATCATCGCTTTCCCCTTTTCAATCCCGCCTGTCTCATGATGCTACTGAGGAGCTCGCGATGCAGATCGTCTCCCATCGCGCCGGGCACCGTCACCGTCCCAGGCTTCGTCGGATGGTGGTAGTGCCGATGACTCCCCCTGTGTCGAACCTGTACCCAGCCGTCTCGCTCCAGTGCTCTAATGATCTCACGGACCTTCACTCACCACAATGGTCGAGAGGTTGGGAGAATCAGTTGGCGGTGGAGCGCAGTCGTTCCACTACCCGAAAACGTTCTAGGACGACAAGCGTCGAGTTGTCGAGGGCAGGAGCCGCATCTCCGAGGGAAGCGACCATTTCCTTACTGCGCCAGAAGTTCTCGTGGCCCCTCCGCCACTCAGACACCGTCGCGTGCCCCTCCCCCTCGTCCACTACATGTTGATAGCCCACTTCGCCAAGTGGAACGATGAGTACTTCCACCGTCTCAATCACGCATACAGGTTGATTATTGGAGTCAACCACTATTGAGCGCTGACCTACGCATGGCAAGGTCTCATGCTCGATGTCGTACTCCACAGCGAGTGACGTAGTCGTCACTTTGCGACCGTCGAGGATGGCACCTATGAGACGATCTCGAAGTGGGCCAGGAAACGCAAACTCCGAACGAGGCAACTCGGATGAACTGTCAGAGAATACAATGTCGTTCACTGCAAAATCCTAAGCCGCTGCAGCCAGTGTCAAATTCCC
Source organism: Acidimicrobiales bacterium (assembly GCA_035530815.1). Taxonomy (GTDB): domain Bacteria; phylum Actinomycetota; class Acidimicrobiia; order Acidimicrobiales; family RAAP-2; genus RAAP-2. The sequence continues at coordinate 194 of DATKTZ010000020.1, read as the reverse complement.
ACAGAGAATATCAGTCGAAACTTCCCGCGCATCAGTTTTCTATGAAAAAACGGTAGACATTCGTCTGCCGCGTCTTGGTAGAAGTGCTTCGCTCATCTTCGCGAGTTAAAGAGCTCCACGATTTCCGCACTCACGTCGGAGCCACGGGCGGCTCGCAGAAGGAGTTGGGCAAGTTCAACATCGTTCTCTTGAAT